>JBEBFS010000002.1:0-160608 GCA_040081855.1 Bryobacteraceae bacterium
GCGGTATATTAGATGGCTTCCGGGGAGGACTTATGAACAGATGCTTGCAGAGTGGGGCTTTCTTACGTGGGGCCGTTATCGGGTGGGCTGCGACGGCGGTTCGGTTGGCCGTCCTGGCGGGGGCGGTGTGCTTCCTGCCGGGAGTGGCGGCTCCGGCTTTGGCGCAGGGAGCGAATCGGAATCAGGGTGGCGGCGAGCTGCGGATTCTTTGCTCGAACGGGATTAAGGGGGCGATGGAGACGCTGGTGGCGCAGTATCAGAAGAGTTCGGGCGTGAAGATTTCGATTGAGTACAACGCTACGGCGGTGCTGAAGCGGCGCATGGAGGCGGATGAGGCGTTTGACGTGGCGGTGCTGGCGAATCCTACGGTGGATCAGTTGATCGAGTCGGGTAAGGTGGCGAAGGGGACGCATGCGGATATTGCGACGGCTCCTCTGGCGGCGGGGATTCGGCGAGGGGGCGCGAAGGCGGATATTGGGTCGGCGGAGAAGATGAAGGCGAGGCTACTGGCGGCGAAGTCGATTACGTTCGCCAAAGAGGGGGCGGCGACGGCGGCGTTTGTGGCGATGTTCCAAAAGCTGGGGATTGAGGCGGCGCTGGAGCCGAAGCTGGTGCGGCAAACGGTGACGGGGCGTCCGGCGGAGAGCGTGGCCGAGGGAGAGAATGAGGTGGTGCTGGCTCCGGTGAGCGAGATCCGGCCGGTGGCGGGGCTGGATGTGCTGGGGCTGATTCCGCAGGAATTTCAAAAGCCGATTGTGATGGCGGCGGGCGTGAGCGCGAAAGCAAAAGACGCGGCCGCGGCGAAGGCGTTTGTGAGCTATGTGACGGGCAAGGACGCGGTGGCGGCGCTGCGGGCTACGGGGATGGAGCCGGTGGGGAAGTAGTGGGACGAAGGCGGGGGGCAAAACCGGGGAGTCCCTCCCTCAGGGTCGGGCTCGTGTTCGGTGAGGAAACTTGCTTGATGGGGCGAGAGATTTTGGCGGTTGGCTGACGTGATGGGATCGGGGGCTCAGCGGGCGGAATGCCCCAGCCCTCTCAAGTGAACCGGAGGCGTCCGTGAAGAAGCTGGAGACTTCGCGCGGTTGAGAGAGGCCACGGTCCGAACCAGCATGGTTGAGAGCGCACGCCGGCTTGCACTACTTCCAACCGGAGTAACGACCTGAAGCAAATACTGCGGAATGTTTCGGATAAGCGGACGGTGGGAACGGGCGCTGACGTCAACTACAACAGCGAGAGAAACTTAGCAAAACGGATGGTGGCTCCCCGGCATGGATTCGAACCACGATTCACGGCTCCAAAGGCCGCTGTCCTACCATTAGACGACCGGGGAATGCGAAGGAAAAACTTCTAGACACAGCTTAACATGGACGCCTGTTCGGACGCGATTAAGTGCGGGTTTTCGCTTGGATGAGGCGCGGGCAATGGGCCTTTTGCGCGGTGTCGCCGGAGTCTCTCTACTTGATGAAGTAGCCCGCGGCTCGCCACTGTCCGTTGTCGTCGGCTACGGTAAGGGTCTCCACTGCCACGGCTTTGTTCCCGAAGACAGTATCGAACTGGATAACAGCGTAGTTGCCGTCAGGAACGCCCGGTAGTGCTTTGGCGAAGGTGATGTTCTTGAGTTTGCGAGATTTCAGCGCGCCCATGGGGCCGCGGACGGCGCCTACCATTTCTGCCCACTTTTGTTGGGGAACTTGGGTGCGGAACAGGGTGGCCGATTGCGCCCAGCTTTGGTCATATTTCCCGCCGTCGATCAGTGAAAGCCAGGCCTCACCGCTCGATTGCGCCTGACTTTGCGGTGCAGCGGCAAAGGAGAAGGTAGCGATGAGGATGACGGAGAGCGCAAAGCGGAGTGCCGTTTTCATAATTGACTCTTCTGTCTCTATCGACACTCTTCAGCGGCAAATGTAGGCGCCACCCCGTCACCACTCGGCGTACGACGTTCCTTCAAGACTTCGGGTTGTGGCGCCGCTGCGGACGTCGTAGATGCCGGGCTGCGTCTGGTTGACGGCAGTAAGCGAGTCTTCCATGATGACGCGCCAGCTTTGGGCGTTGCCGGTGATGGGGTCCATCGGTACCGCGCGCAGATACCCTTCGTTCACTAAGTCTTCGAGCGTCTGCGGGGCCTTTTGTTTATCGAACGTGTATTCATCAATGACCGTGCGCAACGTGAAGAGGTTGTTCTTGAGCAGGCTCTCTTTTGTGCGTAAAAGCGATTTTTGATATAGCGGTACGGCGATGGCGACGAGCACCGAAATGATCGCCATAACGATGATGAGCTCAATCAACGTGTAGCCGCGTTTTTGCGGCCACTTCATGTTTGCGCGCATGTTACCACTCGGAATAAGGCGTACCATCGCGTGCGCGCTCCGTGCTTTTGGTGTATATGTCGAATACATTTTGGCGCCCCCAACTGGTGGAACTGGGGTCGTCCTGCTCCGCGCGCAGGCCCCACTCGCGGGTGCGGGTCAGGGGGTCGACGGGGATGCGGCGCAGGAATTTAATCTTTTTTCCGTCGGCGCTTTGCAGTAGCTTCACGCCCTGGACAAGTTGTTCGAGGCTTTCGGGGTAGCCGTCGGTGCCAAGTTTATTTTCGATTTTCCCGGCGAGCGCGGCGTCTTTGTAGTCGTCAATCGCTTTGCGGACTTCTCGCAGCGCGTTGACAAGTTCGCGCTCCTGGTCGCGACGGACCTTGTAGCGCGCCAGCGGCACCGCCATCGCGGTCAGCATCGCCATGATGGTGAAGGCGACAATCAGTTCAACCAGCGTTAATCCGAGCCGCCCCTTCTTGCGTGGAACGGGAATCATCATGGTATGGTTACGGGCACTTCACTCAACGTGGCCGAAATGCTTTGTCCGGCACCGGATTTCAAACCGATCTCCGTCACGCGAACTGAGCTGGTTCCCTGCCCGACGGCCGTAAAGTTCAATACGGCGATGGGACCAGTGCCCGAAATGCCGGGGGAGCCAGCGGGCCGTGTCAACGTGATGGACGCCTCACCGGCATCGTTGCGGATATCTTTCACCGTGTTCACGGCAGTAACTCCATCGCGCGAAAGCAGGTTGCCGGGAAGAATATCGTTCAAGCGGAGCTGGTCCGGATCGAACTTCAACTGAAGCGTGGACACTTCGGCGAGATTCGCGATGTTGTCGAGCTGCACGGAGATGGTGACGGAGCTGTTTTCCTGCGCGATCACGGGAGCAGGAGAGAACGTAACGCGCGCGGCTCCGGGAGCGGTGGGGGCGGCGGGCTGAGCGGGTACCGGCACGGGCGTCGTGCGCACAGCGGGCTTCACGGGAGCAGCCGGCCTCAGGGGAGCAGGAGCGGGCGGAACATCTCCCGCCTTCGGCGCGTAGTTGATCTTCACCACCTGATCGGTTCCGGCATAGATGCCTCGCAAATTTTCCGCAGTGTAATCCGGAGTGCGAACGATGTGGGGAATCAACGCGATCAGCAGGTCGCCCCGAAGCTGATCGCGATGCTCGTTGCCGAAAAAGATGCGGCCAAGAACGGGAATGTTCACCAGACCCGGAATACCGTTGGAGGTGGTGGATTCCTGGGACTGACTGAGGCCACCTAAAATATTCACTTCGCCCTCACGCAGGCGGATATCGGCGATATTGGCGCGTTGGCCGATCACAGGCTGCGAGATGCTCCCAATGCTGACGTATTGCTGAACACTGGACACAGTGACTTCCACGTGCAACGTCACTTCATCGGCGGAATGCACTTGCGGAGTCATATCCACGTTCACGCCGACGTCGGCATAGTTGAACTGCGTGGAAACAAGGGCGGCGGCGGTATTGGTCTGGAAGCTGCCCGTGGCGTACGGAATGCGGTTACCGATCTTGAGCGAAACCTTCTGGCCATCAGAGGCGCGCACCTGCGGATTGTTCAACACGCGAGTGCGGCTATCGGAGAGCAGCGCCTGCAACAGGCCTCCAGGAAGTGTCGTGGAAAATTGATTCGTCGAGATGCTGCCCAGACGGTTCAACGTGATCGTGTTGCCGGTTGTTGTGGCGGTTGTGCCGGTACCCGTGGCGGTTGCGGTTCCGTTGGGAGTGAAATTGATGGGGAGATTAATTCCCGCAGTTCCGGCTGTGGCGATGGTTGCGGCCAGGTCACGAGTGCGCTGGCTATTCGCTTCCATGACCAGCACGTCGACGACAACTTCCGCCTTCGGCTTGTCGAGATCGTGAATCAGTTTTTCCGCCAGCGCAACTTTATCCACGGTATCGCGCACAATCATCGCGCGCTGCGCGTTGTAGGTAAACACGCGGCGGATTTCAGCGACGGTACGAATAGCCGTCGCGATTTCCTGAAACTCCTGCACGGAGGTCGCATTGGTGACGTAGAAAACTTTCACCACATCGTCTTCGTAGTCGCGGCGTTTGGTGACGTTGTCGTCGGCCACAAAGACGGTGTTGGTGGTGATCGGTTTCCAGAATGTGTGCGTCAGCAGGGCGAGATAATCAAACGCCTGCTCGGCCGTAACATTATTCAGGTCCACATTGAAATTGCGGCCCGGCGGATTGTACTGGGAATCGAAAACCACGTTGACGCCGGCCAGCTTGCCGACCGTGTCGTAAAGCACGCGGGGCGGCTGGTTGTTCATTTTCAAGGTGGGAACCACGAGCGTCATCGGCTTGAGTTCGGGCGGCGCCATCATGGAGCTGACGCGTTCGTCGGATGCTTTGCGTTCGCGCTCGGCCGGAGTGAGGTAAATATCCTGCGGGCGCACGTTCGATTGAGGAGCGCGAACCATGTCCTGGATACGTTTGATTTCCTGCAAGGCAACCGCGGAGGAAGGGTCGGCGACCAGCGCCTTCTGAAACTCCATCAAGGCCTCTTGCAGCTTGCCGTCCTGGCGCAGTTTCTGGCCGGCATCCACGTGCTTTTGACCAGCCTGAAACCGGGCCCGGCGCATGGCGAGCATGTAGCCGATGTCGGAGGGATCTTCACCGACGGCTTGCTCGTAAAGATTGAGCGCGCCATCCCACTCCTGACGGGCTTCGGCGGCGCGGCCCTCCTTCAGAAATTTGTCGCCCTTACGCGTGCGGGCATCGATGGCGGCGGGCAGCAGCGCGAGCGCGGCGGCCAATCCGGCGAATGCAAGTAAGTATCTTTTATTCCACATCGTTACGGACCCGCAAACCAGGAGCGAGCCTTACCTCCGGTTTGTAGCTACATAGATTATGACGCGATTCCAGTCCGATGTGTGTACCCCGAAACCCGGCAAAAGGCCCGGGTGGCAGCAAATGGGTGTCAGGGGCAAAAGAAAGCCGGGCACACGAATGGCCCGGCTTAAGGGAGAAATTGAAATGGAGAGAAGCGTGCTAGTAGCGTTCGCGCCTGGGAGGCCGGCCAGCGCCACCGCCTTCGCGCGGAGCCATGGGACGGGCCTCATTGACGACCACCGCGCGGCCCATCAATTCCTTTCCGTTGCAAACCTCGACGGCCTGATTGGCGGCGCCGTCATCATTAATTTCCACGAAGCCGAAACCTCTGGCTTGTCCCGTAAAACGATCGCGCATGACCGTTACAGAGTCGATAGCGATACCATTATCCGAAAAGAAATTCTGGACGTCGGTTTCATTGGCGGAGTAGGGTAGGTTACCCACAAATAGTTTCTTCACTCGACACTCCTCAAATAAGCTGGCCTGGCTGTAACTGGAGATAGGACTAGAGAAACCGGGCAGGACTGAACGACGCGGCAGACGGGCAGACGGAGACTCAAAGCTGACACTCCAAGTACAGCGGTAGTATGCCATCAAAAAAAAACCGTGTCAAAGGTTAAAATCGGTTAAAAATAGGCTTGATCGGCGACAAAACCGGTCTATGACTAACGCTTATAGCCAATCTTGCGGAGGAAGCCATGGCGCCATTCCTTGTCGCCGGCGGCCTCTACGCCCTTCGGGAAACTACCGTCGATAACACCGAGGATTCCCCTGCCCTGTGCGGATTCCGCGACGATAACTTCGAGAGGGTTCGCCGTGGCGCAAAAAATGCTACAAACTTCGGGGACGTCTTTGATGCGGCCGAGGAGGTTGATGGGGAAACCGTCACGCAAAGCGATGACGAAGATGTGACCGGCCGCGATGAGCTGCGCGTTTTCGGCAGCGATACCTTCGAGTTCGGAATCGTTGCCATCGACTCGGATCAGGCAGGCGCCCGAGGCTTCGTTGAACGCGATGCCGAACTTCATTTGCGGAACGGTATTTACGATCGCCTCGTAGAGATCCTCCACCGTTTTGATGAAGTGGCTTTGACCGACGATGATGTTGCCATTTTCGGGGATCGAGAGACGGACGGATTTGAGTTCCATGGGCTATCTGTTTCTTATTCTGATGGCGCATGCAAGATAAGCGCAAGCGCAGGAGGACTTTTCACCATGACGGCCGTCTATACCCATTTAGTCCGCTTCGCTGGTAATTCGGGAAAGGGCGCTTCAACGATGGTGAGTCGGGCGAATTTTGCAGTTAGCGATACTAGACTTCATCGGACAGGCGACTCGTGACAACAAAGGCAAGCACAATTCGGGCAACACAAACGATCCAGTGGCACACACTTGACCCGTCGTCCGCACTAGAAAAAGTAACCAGCAACGCAACGGGACTCAGCGCGGAGCAGGCGGCCACCCGACTCTCCGACTACGGCCTGAACGAATTGGCCGGAGTGGAGACCAAGAATCCGTGGCTCATCCTCTGGGAGCAATTATCGGCGCTGATGGTAGTGATACTCATGATCGCGGGAGTGCTCTCCGCGCTTTTGGGGGATTACAAAGACGCCATCGCAATCGGCACGATTATCGTCCTCAACGCAGTTCTAGGCTTCAGCCAGGAATACCGCGCCGAAAAGGCGATGGCGGCGCTGAAGAAGCTTGCGGTTCCTTCCGCCCGAGTGCGGCGCCAGGGCGAAGTACAGGATGTGCCTGCATATCAATTGGTCCCGGGTGATGTCGTCCTGTTGGAAGCCGGAAATTTCGTCCCGGCGGATTGCCGGGTATTGGAGAGTGCGGATCTGCAGGCTCAGGAAGCCGCGCTGACCGGTGAATCGGAGCCCACCCACAAGACCACGGAAACGTTCGAAGATCCGAACCTACCCGTTGGCGACCGCAAGAACATGGCCTTCATGGGAACGTTCATCACGGCGGGCCGCGGTCAAGTGGTGGTGGTGGAAACCGGTATGCGCACCGAGTTGGGGCGTATCGCGACGATGATCCAACAGGTGGAGCGAGAACCAACCCCGTTGCAACGCCGGCTCACGCAATTAGGAAAGGGATTGGCGGCGACGGCACTTTCCCTGGTCGCCGTCATTTTTGCGATTGGATGGATTCGCGGCGAAGAATTAAGGCTGCTATTTCTCACTGCCGTGAGTATCGCCGTGGCCGCCGTGCCGGAGGGACTTCCGGCAGTGGTGACGATCGCTCTGACCCTGGGCGCTCACCGTATGTTGAAAAAGCGGGCGCTCATCCGAAAGCTTCCCGCGGTGGAGACCTTGGGCTCGGTGACCGTGATCTGCTCAGACAAGACCGGGACACTCACGCAGAACCGGATGACGGCGAGTGTTTTGTGCACGGCGGACGGCGAACTCGACCTACGGAGTGGAGGAGACCAAACGGAAGGCACTGGCGCGGGCCGTAGCCGGGAGCAATCTACGTTCGACGTGCTGCTTGCAGGCGGGGCTCTTTGTAACGACGCGATTGTGCAGCCCGAAAGCGTTTCGGACGCACAGAACACGCCGTTGGGCGATCCCACGGAAATTGCGCTGGTCACCGCCGCCGGAAACTTCGGATTCTTCAAGCGGGAATTGGATACATTACTGCCGCGCGAGCACGAACTTCCATTTTCGGCAGAGCGGAAAAGAATGACCACCGTTCATGGCGTTTCCCTCAACCAAGAGAAATTCCCCGAAGGCGTAAAACAAATTTGCCAGCTGACGCGCGCGTCGCATCTGGCTGTGACAAAAGGCGCGCCGGATGGATTGATTGCGCTCTCGGAGTCGATTTGGATCAACGGAAAGATCGAAACGCTCACCGAAGAACGCCGCGCGGAGATGCAGGCGGCCAATGCAGAGCTTGCAAAGAAAGGCATGCGCGTTCTGGCGGTCGCCTTTCGTGCGCTCCACTCCAATGGGCACGAATTGGGTGCAGATCTGGAAAAAGATCTAACCTTCGCCGGAATGATTGGCATCCTTGATCCACCACGGCAGGAAGCCGCGTCCGCCGTGGCGATGTGCAAGTCGGCGGGCATCCGTCCGGTCATGATCACGGGAGATCACCCGCTGACCGCACAGCATATTGCTCGGGAGTTGGGTATTGCCAACAACGGCCGCGCGCTGACCGGCGTTGAATTAGACCGGCTGAGCGTACAGGAACTGGAAGACGGCGCGGAAGAAACCGCGATTTACGCCCGTGTATCTCCGGAGCACAAGTTGAAGATCGTCGAAGCGCTGCAACGCCGTGGGCACGTGGTGGCCATGACGGGGGATGGAGTGAACGACGCCCCTGCGTTGAAAAAGTCCGACATCGGGGTGGCCATGGGGATCACCGGTACGGACGTCGCCAAGGAAGCGGCGGATATGGTGCTGCTGGATGACAACTTCGCGACGATTGTCAGCGCCATCGAAGAAGGACGGGTGATCTACGACAATGTCCGAAAGTTTATTCGATACATTTTGGCGACGAACTCCGGCGAGATCTGGGTGATGTTGGTGGCGCCGATGTTAGGAATGCCGTTGCCGCTGTTGCCGCTGCAGATCTTGTGGATGAATCTGGTGACGGACGGTCTGCCAGCGCTGGCGCTCGGACTGGAGCCACCCGAAACGGATACGATGCGGAGGCCGCCTCACCATCCGAACGAAAGTATCTTCGGCCGTGGACTGGGCACGCATGTGTTGTGGGTGGGGCTCCTGATGGGATGCCTTTCTCTGGGAGCAGGCTACTGGTATTGGCGAACGGGCAACCCGAATTGGCAAACCTTGCTTTTCACGACCATGACCTTGTCGCAGATGACGCACGTGATGGCGATCCGCTCCGAACGTGATTCGCTGTTCACCATCGGAATTTTGTCGAACAAACCGCTTATTGGGTCGGTTGCTTTAACCATTCTGCTGCAGTTGGCGTTGATGTATGCTCCGGCGCTCCAAGCGGTCTTCAAGACAACCGCGCTGCCGTTTTCCGACCTGGCCTTGGCAGGAGCGCTGAGTTCGTTTGTATTCGTTTCGGTGGAATTCGAGAAGTGGATCAGGCGGCGCGGCGAATTGACTGTCGCCAACTGACCACTCCGGGCCTGCCCATCGGTGTGTTTCGCATCGCTGCCATAAACCTTACAATAAAGCGTGCCGCATCGGCCTCCACGACATTTCCACCCTAAGGGCCGCCTTCAGCGCGGCGGGACTTCGAAGAAGAAGACTCCGCGGCTGATTCATGGGCGTTTGAGCGTCCATCGCGACGGCTATGGGTTCGTCATGCCCGATGAAGCTATTCCAGGCGTTCGCGGCGATATTTACCTGGGCAAGGAAGAAGCAGAACGCGCGATGCATGGCGATCGCGTCGCGGTGCGCATCAAACGGCTGGATCACGACGGCCGCGCGCACGGCGAAATCATGGAGGTGCTGCAACGCGCACACCTGACGATCGTAGGTGAATTCCGCATCCGCAGGCGTGGCGATTTTGTAGTGCCGCACGACGACCGCATCCGCCAATGGGTGGAAATCCCCGAGGGCATGGCGATTCCCAAAGGCATCACCGTGCATCGAGTGGGCGCCGTCGCGCGGGACATTCATACCGTCGAAGAGTTGGACGGAATGATCGTCAACGTCGAAATCGTCGATTTCGGCGAAGAGGGCGACCGGCCTGTTGGGCGCGTGGTTGAGATCCTGGGGCATCCCGATGATTTCGGGATTGACGTCGAGATCCTGATCCGCGCACACCACATTCCACACGAATTTCCCGACGATGTGCTGGAGCAAGCGCGCTCGATTCCGGGGCCCATTGCGGAGGAAGAACTAAAGAAGCGCCGCGATTTTCGTGAGTACGAAATCGTCACCATCGACGGTGAAACGGCACGCGACTTCGATGACGCCGTTTGGGTGGAGCGGCTGGCCAACGGCAATTGGGCGCTGCACGTGCATATCGCGGACGTGAGCCACTACGTGCGGCCGGGAACTCCCATTGACCGCGAAGCGCTACTCCGCGGGACAAGCGTTTACTTCCCGGACCGCGCCGTGCCGATGCTCCCGGTGGAGCTTTCGACGGATCAGTGCTCGCTGCGCCCGCATGAGGACCGCCTGGTGATGAGCGCGTTGCTCGAGATCGACAATCATGGCGACGTCATTGGTCAAGAGTTCTGCCGCAGTGTCATTCGCAGCGCCGAGCGGATGACGTATACGGCAGTGCACAAGGTGCTCGATGGCGATCTCGATATGAGCCAGCGGTATCAGAAACTGGTACCGCGCTTCGAGCAAATGCGGGAACTGGCGCTGCTGCTGAATAAGAAGCGACAAAAGCGCGGATCGATCGATTTCGACTTGCCGGAGCCGCTGATCGAGTTCGATGAGTTCGGCGAGATGACAGGCGTAACGCGCGCACCGAGAAACATCGCACACAGGATCATCGAAGAGTTCATGCTGGCCGCCAATGAGGCCGTGGCGGCGCATCTGGAGTCCGCGGGGGAAGCGATGATCTTCCGCATTCACGAAAAGCCCGATCCGAAGCGCGTGCTGGATTTTGAAGAAGTGGCAACGCAGTTCGGCTATTCGCTGACGGCGGGCGGGGCTCCGGTGAAGCGGTTTAAGAATGAAGTGGTCGCGCTGGATAATCCAAACCTGACGTCGCGGAGCTATCAAAAACTGGTCGCCAAGGTGGAGGGCAAGCCGGAGGAGCGCATCCTTAGTTACTTAATGCTGCGGTCGCTGAAGCAGGCTCGTTATAGCGAGGTGAACGAGGGTCACTTTGCGCTGGCGGCGACCAGCTATACGCACTTCACTTCTCCAATTAGGCGGTATCCAGATTTGATCGTGCATCGGTTGCTCGGTGCGCATTTGGATGGGTCGACGTACGAGGCTCCGCTGCATGAGATCGCAGAGAAGACGTCCGAAACAGAGCGGCGGGCGGCGGAAGCGGAGCGCGAGTTGGTGGAGTGGAAAAAGATCAAGTTCATGATCGATAAAGTCGGCGATGAGTTTGAGGCTCTGATTATTTCCACAACGCGATTTGGCTTCTTCGTCGAACTACAGGATCTGTATATCGAAGGGCTGGTACCGATTGATACTCTGCCCGGTGACCGATTTGAATATCGCGAAAATACAAGGAAAATCATCGGCATGCGGCACCGGCGGCAGTTTTCGATCGGCGACCGTGTGCTGGTGCGGCTGGACCGGGTGGATGGCGTGGAAAAGAAGCTGCAGTTTGGATTTGTGAAGATGGCGGCAGGTGGAAACTGACCGCGGCTTCGCCTGAGCAGCGTCATTCTTACCGCATTGCGCGATTGCCCGTTTGCCAATTGCATGCGGAATTCCATTCGGCCTTGCAGGGTCAGTACACTGAAGGTACACCGTGGCCGATACTCCGATCAAAATCCTCAGCGACAACCGCACCGCCGGTCATAACTATCATTTGTCCGACCGCGTGGAGGCCGGCGTTGTGCTGAGCGGCACCGAGGTGAAGTCGGCCAAGGACGGCAAGATTCAGTTGAAGGACGCCTTCGCCGAAGTCAGCGGCAACGAAGCCTGGTTGTGCAATGCGCACATCGGCCAGTATTCGCACGGCAACATCATGAATCATGAGCCCGTGCGGAAGCGGAAATTGTTGCTGCACCGCAAAGAAATCGACCAAATGCAGCGCACAATTCGCGAAAAAGGGCTGACGATCATTCCGACTAAGCTGTATCTGAAGAGCGGATTGATCAAAGTGGAGCTGGCCATCGGACGCGGCAAGAAAGTGCATGACAAGCGCGAAAGCGAACGCGCGCGCGAGATGCAGGCCGAGGCACGCGCCGGTGTGGCCCGCCAACGCAAGCAATAGTTCCATCATTCCAAACTGCGATGAATACAAAACTCCTGTACGAACCGTTAGACAAAGTAGAAGCCGACGCACTCGTTGTCGTGCTGTTTGAAAATGCCGCTGAGTTTACGCCTGCAAAGGCTTGGATCGAAGAGCTGAAGGCATCGGGAGAGTTCATTGGCAAGCCAGGCGAGTTATCCGTGCTTCATTCGCCGGCAGGGTTGAAAGTGAAGCGGCTGGTTGTGGTGGGCGGGGGCAAACAGGAAAAGTTCGATGGCATTGCCGTGCGCCGTACGGCCGGAGCGGCTGCTCGCGTGCTTAAGCAGAAGGGCGTGAAGACGCTTGCCTGGAGCTTGGGGAAATGGGGCGCGGAGACGGCTGAGGCGGTGATTGAGGGCGTGATCCTGGGCAACTATGAGCCCGATGCGCTGAAGACAAAAAAGGACGCGAAGCCGCTGGAAGCGTTTCATCTGATCGCCGCGGCGAATGGGCCTGCGCTAGAGAATGCATTTGAGCGCGGACGGGTTCTGGCGGAATCGCAAAACTTCACGCGGGAACTAATCAACGAACCCGGCAACCGGCTCACGCCGATGGCGCTGGCGGATCGTGCACGGGCCATGGCGTCAGAATGCGGGCTCGATTGCGAAGTCCTGGATCAGGATCGCATGAGGCAGTTGGGCATGGGTTCGCTGCTCGGAGTGGCGATGGGATCGAGCGAACCTCCGGCTCTGATCATCGTTCGCTACACCCCGGAAGCGGCCGCGAAGTCGAATGACCACCTGGCGTTGGTGGGCAAAGGCGTAACGTTCGATAGCGGCGGCATTTCGATCAAACCCGCCGACGGCATGGAGAAGATGAAGTACGACATGTCGGGCGGCGCGGCGGTACTGGGAACGATGCGGGCGCTCGCGAAGCTGAAGCCGTCGATTCCCGTGACGGCGCTTGTGCCGGCGGTTGAAAACATGCTGAATGGGCGCGCGCAGCGGCCCGGTGATATCGTGAAGACGCTCGACGGAAAGACGGTTGAGGTGCTGAACACCGACGCCGAAGGGCGCCTGATTCTGATCGACGCAATCACTTATGCAAAACAGTTGGGCTGCACACACATGGTGGATGCAGCGACGCTGACAGGCGCGATTGTTGTGGCGCTGGGCAATGTGAATATCGGCGCGTTTTCAAATAACGACGAGATGATGGCGCGCGTGATGGCGGCGGCAAAGGCCGAAGGCGAGAAGATGTGGCAGATGCCGCTCGAAGAAGACTACAAGGACCTATTGAAGAGCACGTTCGCCGATCTTTCAAACGTGGGCGGGCGCGCGGGCGGATCGATCAGCGCGGCGTGGTTCATCAAGGAGTTCGCCGATCCGACTCCGTGGGTGCATTTGGATATTGCAGGCACCGCTTGGCTGGATGAAGCAAAGCCGTTCATGGCGAAAGGGCCGACGGGGGTTTGCGTGCGGACGTTTTCCCGGCTGGCGATGAATTGGGGCTAATGCAGGCCGGTGGCCGATTACAAACCCGCTGCAGATCGGTAGCCTGCTCACTCCGTTAGATAGCGAAAGGCTTTCATGAAAATTCTTGCGATTGGCGCGCATCCAGATGATATTGAGTTTGGGTGCGCTCATGCACTCATCCAAGAAGTCCGCAGAGGAAACCATGTGAAGCTGCTAGTGCTCTCCAAGGGTGAAGCAGCATCGAATGGGACGCCAGAGAGCCGTGAAGCAGAGGCACGCGCGGCGGCAAAGCTGATTGGCGCGGAGCTGGAATTTCTCGATTTCGGCGGCGATTGCCATATGGAGTACAAGCCGAAACACGCATTCGAGATCGCAGCGGAGATCCGGCGGTTTCGGCCGGAGATTGTACTGGCGCCGCACACAGATGAGAATCAGCACCCGGATCATGCGGTGGTGGGGAAGATCACACGCGATGCGTGCCGGTTTGCACGCTTCGGCGGATTGGATGAATTGAAGGGTTTTCATCCGACGGGATATGATTCCCATGCGATCACGGCGCTGTATTACTACGGGATCACCAAGGAATTCGGCGCGCCGGATGTGGTGATCGATATCAGCGATGTGGCCAGCGATTGGGAAGCGGCTATGAACTGCCACGCGAGCCAGATGCGCACGCGGAGTTATTTGGACCTGCGACTATCGGCCGCGCGCAATCTGGGGCTTTCGATCGGTGTGGCGTACGCGGCTGGATTTTATGCGAATGATCCGGTGCGGGTGATGGCGCTATCGGAGATTACGTCGTCGTCGCGACATTTCTAGACGGAATTGCGCAGGCACGAAGCTCCGCTCGCGGATCGCTTACCAAGCCGTGCAAAAGCGCGACTGCCGCCTTGAAGGGCCGCCCCACTTTATTTGGGGAAGGGCTTCAAGAGCGGCGGGTTCGGGACGTCCGTAGGAGTGCGGGCGACGTTTAGGATTGTCGCCAGTAGCGTGTAGTAGCCGACCAAGCCTGTCATGTCGATCACGCCCTGGTCGCCGAATTTCTTCTGAGCGCGGGCGAAAGTGGCGTCAGTGACACTTTTGTTTTCCTGCAGCTCCGTGCAGAATTCGTAAACGATTTCTTCCTCTTCGGTCATGCCCACCGGACGGCGGCCATCGCCAATGGCATCGGCGACATCCTTCTTAACGCCTTCTTTGAGGGCGATAGTGTAGTGTGTGGCCCACTCGTAATTCTGCGTCCAATGGCGAGCTGTGATCAGGATGGTGAATTCGGTGAGCCGGCGGCCAATGGCGCTGCCGTAGCGGAGGTATTCACCGACGGCTTGCACGCGGTTGTCGAGTTCGGGGCTGCGCAGTAAAGGAATGAATGGACCGTTGAGCGCGCCGCGGGGGCCGGCTTTCACGGCATCCGACACTTTCTTCTGCGCGGGCGTCATCTTGTCTTCGGAAATGGGAGGAAAGCGATCCTGTGCGGCGGCAACGCTGACGGTGCACATCCATGCGGCGGCGAGCAGTGCTTTGGTTTTGCGGTTCATAGCTATTCCCTTCCCGGTTGGTGACTTTCTTACAGGCTACAGTGCGGGCGGCGTGTACGGCAGGTATGACGCAAACAACCAGCACAAGAAGAAAACGATTGGCGTTTGAATCAACAACTGCAGCATGCCGTAGCCGACGAGATCGCGCGCTTTGATTTTTAAGATTCCCAGCAACGGTAGCATCCAAAACGGGTTGACGAAATTGGGCAGAGCCTCGGCGGCGTTGTAGATTTGCACAACCCATCCAAGGTGGACCTTATTCGCAATTGCGGCCTGCATCACGTAGGGCGCTTCGACAATCCACTTACTGCCCGCCGATGGAATAAAGATGCCCAATAATGCGGAGTAGGCGGCCACCAGCAAAGCGTAGGTGTTATGCGTGCTGAGATCGGCGAACAGCTTGGCCATCTTTTCGGAGATACCCGTGCCGACGATCATGCCGAAGATCATCGCGTAGAAGGGGAATTGGATCAGCACGCCACCGGTGGCCGGGACGCATTCGGAAACGGCGCGCATGAAGCGCTTGGGACGCCAGTGCAACAGCAACCCGGCCGTGAGGAATATTAAATTGAAGACGTTGAGGTCGAGCGCGGCAAGCGCTCCCTGCGGAGACGTCATGAAGATGTTCACCAAATAGCCGATCAGCATCACCGAGATCAGGACGCTCAGGATCGGACTGTATTCGAGCCATTCGCCGGGACGAGTTCTCTCTTCAAGCTGCGTCCGCTCTTCGCCAAGCGAGATACCGAAAGATTCGACGGTCTTGGCATTCGCCCCCGTGGGCGCGGAAAAATATGCAGTCAAAAAGGACGTTGTGATGAGGATCACCGCAGTCAGCATGCTTTGCGGCAGAAACATGGATTGCGTCAGAGGAATCAATCCGCTAATCGCATACAACGAGGGTGGAATGGATGTTTTGGTCGCCATCAGCATGGCGGCCGACGACGACAAACCGAGCGCCCAGACAACACCCAGACCGAGGTAAGCGGCTGCTCCAGCGGCCCGGTAGTCCATTCCCTTCACTCGGCGGGCGACGGCTTTGACCAGGAGTCCGCTGAAAATCAGGCTGAACCCCCAGGACAGTAACGAGGTCACCAAGGCGAAAATCGCAATGACACCGACAGCGCCGCGCGGAGTTTTCGGAATGACGGCGACACGTTCGATCACCCGGCCCACAATGGCGGACGTGGCGACGACATAGCCGCCGATGATCACCATCACCATCTGCATGGTGAAGGGCACCAACGCCCAAAAACTTTTTCCGGCTTGGATAGCGAGATTGGAAGGCGCTTCGCCCACCGCTACACCCAGAACAAAAACGACGATTACGCCGAGCAGCGCAAACACAAGCGGATCTGGAAACCACTTCTCGCTCCAATTGGCGAGAGCGGCGCCCATTTGCGCCAGGCGGCCTTCGGCGACGTCCGAATGATGCTGGGTTGGGGTTTCCACGTCTTGCTATCATAAGCGATTTGGCAGAGAAAAGACCCGCCAATTGGTTTCGCTCGTTTTGGGAGATTGGACAAGTGAACAAAATATTCAAAAGCGCCGCCGAAGCGGTGGCTGATATTCCCGATGGCGCATCGGTGATGATCGGCGGATTCGGCCTTTGCGGCATCCCGGAAAACCTGATTGCCGCACTGGTGCGAAGGGGCGCGAAGAATCTAAACACGATCAGCAACAACATGGGCATTGACGGCTGCGGCATGGGGTTGATGCTGGAAGCCGGGATGATCGCCTCCCACGTGGGCAGTTATGTCGGCGAGAACAAATTGCTGGAGACGCTGGTGATCGGCGGAAAGCTCAATCTCAAGCTTCTTCCGCAAGGTACGCTCGCCGAATGTATTCGCGCGGGCGGCGCGGGGATTCCGGCGTTCTTCACGCCAACGGGCGTGGGCACCGTGGTTGCGGACGGCAAGGAAACACGGGTTTTCAACGGCCGCACGTACATTATGGAAGAGGCGATCACTGCGGATTTCGCGCTGGTGAAGGCGTGGAAGGGCGACCGCATGGGGAACCTGATCTATCGCAAAACAGCGCGGAACTTTAATCCGATGATGGCGTCGGCCGCGAAGATCACCATTGCCGAAGTGGAAGAGATTGTGGAGCCGGGCCAGATTGATCCCGATCAAATCATGACGCCGGGCATTTTCGTCAAGCGCATCGTCAAAGGCGAGCATTTCGAGAAACGAATTGAACGGAGGACGGTGCGTGAGCAATAAATCCGCAGGTGATAAGAGCATGGACCCTCGCGAGAAGATCGCCCGCCGTGCGGCGCGGGAACTGCACGACGGATTCTACGTGAACCTCGGCATCGGCATTCCCACACTGGTAGCGAATTTTGTGCCGCCGGGTGTTGAAGTAATTTTGCAATCAGAAAACGGCATGCTGGGCGTAGGTCCCTATCCATTGAACGGCCACGAAGATCCCGACCTGATCAACGCGGGCAAGGAAACGGTGACGGAAATTCCGGGCACGGTATTCATGTCGAGCGCGGATTCGTTCGCCCTGATTCGCGGAGGGCACATCGACCTCAGCATTCTGGGCGCGATGGAAGTGGACCAAAAGGGTAACCTCGCCAACTGGATGATTCCCGGGAAGGTGGTGAAAGGCATGGGCGGCGCGATGGACCTGGTGGCGGGCGCGCGGCGCGTCATTGTCGCCATGGAGCACCACACAAAGACTGGCGCCCCGAAGATTCTGGAAGCTTGCACGCTGCCGATTACAGGACTCGGTGTTGTGGACACGATCATGACCGAACTCGCCGTGATCAAGGTGACTCCCGAAGGGCTCGTGCTGCAGGAGATCGCGCCCAACGTGAGTGTTGAGGATGTGCAGAGAGTCACGGGCGCGAAGCTAATCGTGCAAAATCCGGCGCTGTTGACGTTTTGATTGGTTTTGTTTGGGTAGGGATGCCTATCTTTGCCGGGAGCTTAGAGAAGCATCCATCGCGGACAAGAACAAATAGGTGATGCCGAAGAGCACACCGAAAACAACGAGCCAGCCCCCATCGGAGTGGATCGCCGCCCCCAAGCTTGTCCACCCCATATACTTGAAGATCGACGTGAGTCCCGCTAGTTCGACACCGGCGATTACCAGGGCCCAAAAGCCGATAATCCAGGCTTTTCCCATGGCCTCAGTGTGGCACCATCTGCCGCAAAAAGACAGGGATTCATCCGAGCGTTGCTAGAATGAGGAAAGAATCATGACCATCGACGAATTGGAAAGGGAGTACGTTACGCTCCGCCAGCAGGCCGACGCTGTGCGGAGCTATCTTTGACGCGCCCGCCCGTAAGGTCCAGCTAGACAAGCTGGAAGAGATCATCAATCAGCCCGATTTCTGGTCTGCCCCGGAAAAGAGCCAGAAGGTGATGCAGGATCGCAAGCGCCTGGAGGAACAACTGGCGCAGGATTCGAAAATCGCCGCGCTGACTTCGGACGTTGATACCCTTCTCGAGTTAGGCAAGGAAGGCGAAGCCGTCAACGGCGAGCTCGAGCGCGAAATTAAAAACTTATCCGGATACCTGGAACGCCTGGAAACGCAGATGCTGCTTTCGGGCGAAAACGACGAACGCAGCGCGATCATTACCATTCACCCCGGGGCTGGTGGCACAGAAAGCCAGGATTGGGCTGAGATGCTGCTGCGGATGTACCTGCGGTGGGCGGAGCGCAACCGCTTTGAGACGATCATCACGGACCGTCTGGAAGGCGAAGGCGCCGGCATTAAATCGGTAACGTTTGAAGTAAATGGCGAGAATGCGTACGGCCTGCTGCAAAGCGAGGTGGGCGTGCACCGGCTGGTTCGCATTTCTCCGTTCGATGCCAATGCGCGGCGGCATACTTCGTTTGCGTCGGTGTTCGTCTATCCGCAAATTGACGATGAGATCAACATTGAGATCAAGCCGGAAGATCTGCGCGTAGATACGTTCCGCGCGGGCGGCGCAGGCGGACAACACGTCAACCGCACCGATTCGGCGGTCCGCATGACCCACCTGCCCACGGGTCTCGTGGTGCAGTGCCAGAACGAGCGCAGCCAGCACAAAAACCGCGCCAGTGCGATCAAGCAATTGCGCGCGAAACTGTACGAGCATGAGATGGAGAAAAAGCGCATCGAAGATCGGAAACTGGAGGATACGAAGCTCGGCATCAACTTCGGCAGCCAGATTCGCAGCTACGTGCTCGCGCCGTACCGGATGATTAAGGACCACCGGACGAAGTTCTCCGTGGGAGATGTCGACAAAGTCCTCGACGGCGATTTGGAAGCATTCATACACTCCTACCTCGTGTTCCGCAAAACCGGCAAGACGGCGGCGACAGGGCCGGATAAGGATGATCTCGATTAGAGATCGCGCACGGGTTCACGCAGCATGATCACGATTGCGGAAGCGGCGGAACGGATTCGTTCGGGCGAATTGGTCGCTCTGCCAACAGAGACGGTTTATGGCTTGGGCGCGAATGCGCTCGACGCCAGGGCGGTCGCGAAGATCTATGCAATGAAGGGCCGGCCGGCGACCAGTCCGCTGATTGTGCACGTCGATTCGATCGAGATGGCGAAATCGCTGGTGCGCGAATGGCCGGAACAGGCCGAGCGATTGGCGCGGAAATACTGGCCCGGTCCGCTAACACTGGTGCTTCCTAAAGCCAATGTGATCCCGGATGTCGTCAGCGCGGGATTGCGGACCGTCGGCATTCGTATGCCCAAGCATCCGATCGCGTTGGAATTGATTCGCTCCGCCGGCGTGCCCATTGCGGCTCCGAGCGCCAACAAGTTCATGGGGCTTTCTCCGACCACCGCGCAACATGTGCGCGACGCGTTTGGCGATGCTGTGCCGGTGATCGATGGCGGACCGTGCGAGGTGGGGATCGAATCGACCGTGGTCGCCGTTGAAAACGGAGAGACTCACCTTCTGCGGCCGGGAATGATTTCTCTGGAAGACGTGGAGCGGGTGACCGCACCCGGAGCGGGGACCGCGCATCCCGCGCCCGGTATGCACGACCGGCATTACAGTCCACGAACGCGGCTATTGCTCGTTACCCATCCATCGCAGTTGCCGGATCGCAGCGGTGCGTATGTCTGGCACACAAAATCAAACGCGGCGGCGCGCGTGATGCAATTGCCTGCCGATCCCGCCGGATACGCTGCGCGTATCTACGATGCATTGCATGAACTGGACCGCGAAGGCTGGCCATGGATCGCGGTAGAATCACCTCCGGAGACCGGTGAGTGGGAAGCCGTGCTCGACCGCCTGCGGAGGGCGGCAACGAAATGAAGACCGGACTCAACCTGATTCAGGAAATCGATCAAACCATCACCGCCACCCCTACCCTTTGGTGGTTAGGGCACGGCGGTTTCATTGTCCGCTTCGCGAACATCACGTTCTATGTGGACGCAAATCTTTCGCAACCCGGCGCTCCGTTGGAGCCTTCGATGGTGTGGAACGCGGACATGCTACTGGCAACCCACGCACATCCGGGACATATGGATCCGGCAACGATTGTGCCCATTCTGAACGCGTGTTCGCGCGCAAAAGTGGTGATACCAAAGAGCGCCTGCGAGCATGCGTACGCAGCCGGGATTCCCTACAACCGGATGACGACTACCGATAGCGATTTGCGCGTGGAGTATTGGAAAGACGATCTTTACGGACGCGTCTACGCGGTTCCTTCGGCGCATCCGGAGTTGGAGCACACGCCGATCGGCGGGTACCCGTATTTGGGCTACCTGATTCGCTTCGGACGCTGGACCATTTATCACGCGGGCGACTGCGTGCCGTACGAGAAGCTGGCAGACCGGTTGAAGCCCTACACGGTGAGCGTCGCGCTACTGCCTGTGGGTGGAAAGAACTTTTCCGTTTCGCAGGCTGCGCAATTGGCCGAAGAGATCGGGGCGAAGTGGCTGGTGCCGATGCACTGCTCCACGGAGACCGCGCAGGAATTCGAAAATCACATGCTGGGCCACCGGCCGTATCAACATTTCAAGGTGCTGCAGCGAGGCGAAAAATGGACGGTGCCGGAGGACTAATCCTCCGGCGCTTCATTCCACTTAGCGCTGGCCAGCCGGACGCGGGCGCGCGACTCCGAAGTGATCGGCGATCTCATCGGCGAAACCTAACGGGCCCGTGCGGATATCGTCCGAATCGGGCAGCATCGTCGAGTTCCACTCGTTGTATGCAGCCACCATTTGCTTGAACACTTCGGGCTGGCGGTCCTTCAGATTCGCACGCTCCAGCGGATCATTCGCGACGTTAAAAAGAAATTCGTTCTCGTTGATGCGAACGTACTTCATATCGCCGTCGCGAAGGGCGCGCTGCTGATTGAAGTGGTAGCGCCAGTAAATTCGGCGCGGCACCGGAGCGGCGCCTTGCGTTAACTGCGGGAGCAAATTCATGCCGTCGAGTGCATGGGCCGAATCGGGAGTGCCACCGCCCGCGGCGAGAAAGGTGGGCATCCAGTCCATGGTCATGCCGACTTGGTTGGTCGTGGTGCCCGCTTTGATGCGCGCGGGCCAGCGAACCAACGCGGGGATGCGCAGACCGCCTTCGAGCAATTCGGTTTTCTTGCCGGAGAAGGGCCACGTGTCCGCGAAACGTTCTCCGCCGTTGTCGCTGGTGAAAACGACGATGGTGTTGTTCGCGATTTTGTTGGCGTCCAGGGCCTTCAGAACTTTGCCTACGTTGACATCCATGCGGGTGACCATCTCGGCATAGGTCTTCATCGTGCCGCTGTCGTGGCCGTTCAAGGCTTTGATTTTCTGGGCTTCGGCTTCATCTCCGGGTCCTTCCCAGGGCCAGTGCGGCGCATTGAAATGCAGGCTGAGCAGGAATGGCTGCTTTTCTTTCGCGTAGCCATCGATCGCTTTCACGGCATGGTCGCCCATGAGATCGGTAAGGTAGCCGACCTCGTGAACCTTGGCGTCACCATCCCAGAGGTCCTCGCCGTACATCGTCTCGCCTTCACCGAATTTGTGAGTGAAATAATCGAGCGCGCCCCAGCGGAATCCCCAGAAATGGTCGTAGCCGCTCTTCAGCGGACCGTAGTCCGGTAGGCCCCCGAGGTGCCACTTGCCGACGAGCGTTGTTCCGTATCCGGCTTTCTTCAATAGCGACGGCATTGTGGGATGCTCGGGCGGAAGCCCATGCGGACTTTGGTTCCGTATCGGCTCTTCGAGGCCGGCGCGAAGGCGGTATTGATAGCGGCCAGTGATCAACGCAATTCTCGTCGCCGAACATACGGCCGAGTTGGCATACGCCTGCAAAAACTTGACGCCTTGCGCGGCGAGCGAGTCGATGTTCGGAGTCTTGTACTCGCGCCGGCCGTAGCAGGAAAGATCGGCATAGCCAAGGTCGTCGGCCATCATGTAAATGATGTTGGGCTTGGATGCCGCAACGTTCCTCGTTTGGGCGTCCGCGGCAAGCGCCAGCGGAACCGCAGCAGTCGCAGCGAACGCCTTGCGGCGGGTGATGGTGTTGTCGGACATGAATTTCCCTCTTCCGTGGATCGAACAAAGATTATATCGAAAGCCGTTTATTCTTCGTGCCAGGCACGCCACTCCGGCAGTTTAGGGACGAATTTCCGCACCAGCAGCATTCCTGCCACAAAGCCGCCGATGTGGGCGAACCAGGCGACACCGCCGCCGGTGTAATCCGCCGTGGCCAGCGAACCGAAGCCGCTGAAGATTTGGATGATGAACCACCAGATCAGCATCAGCCACGCGGGTATCTCCGTCGTGGTGATGAAGATAAAAATGGGTACCAGCGTCACGATGCGGGAGCGTGGGAACTTCACCAGGTACGCGCCCATCACACCGGCGATAGCCCCACTGGCTCCGATGGTTGGAATACGCGAGTAAGGATTGACGACCACCTGCACCACCGCCGCGGCCAATCCGCAAAGGATGTAGAAGCCGAAAAATTTGCCGGAGCCGATGAGATCTTCCACGTTTCGCCCGTAAACCCACAAAAACAGCATGTTCCCAAGCAGGTGAGTCCAGCCGCCGTGCAGGAACATGGAGGTAAACAGCACGTAGAGATGGCCGGAGATAATATCCGGCACGATGCCCCAGTGGTAGACGAAGATCTCCAGGCGGGAATTGCTCATGGATGCCTGATACAGAAAAATCAGGATGTTGAGCGTGATGATGATTCCGGTGGCGATAGCGGCCGAATGCGTGCGTTGAGTGGAGCGAAGCGGGATCATCGGCGCGAATTGTTACGCGTGGTCCAGGAGGCCCCTAATTCTTCGTGGCGGGCATTTCGTAAACGTAGATGAGATGCGACCGGGAACCCTCGGAGCGGTCTACGAGCGCGGGCTTCCAACCCGGTACGGCGTAATCGTGCGAGACCACGCGGGCTCCGGGGTGCAGAAGTTTTTCCAGGCGTGGGCGGAGCTTTTCGTTGAGGGAAGCGGCCAGGTACAGCGTCACGACGTCCGCGCTGCTGACGTCGGCTTCGAGTATGTCGCCTTCCACTACCTTAGCCTGATCCGCAAGTCCTTGTTTTTGAATGGCCTCATTCGCCTTGGCGACCAGCTTCGGAGAAATTTCGACGCCCACGGCCTTCACCTTGTACTTCTCCGCTGCGGCAATCACGATGCGGCCATCACCCGCGCCAAGATCGAACAGTTTTTCGCCGGGCTTCAAGTGGGCAAGCTCCAACATGCGGTCCACCACATGCACCGGAGACGACACAAAAGGAGCCAGACGATTGACGTACTTAGGGGTTTGAGCGCCAGCCGTAGCGGCCATCGCCAGAAAAAAGAGAACGCCGGGAACTGCCTTGAAACGTAAAGATCTAGTCACGGGTGTTGCTCATCGCGTGGAATCCGGGGAACCTTTCCCACGCTGTGCCTTCATTATACGCGATACCATGTCGGTCATCGAAAACCACAGATCACGGGGGCGGCTGATCGTAAACTCCGTGCCACGGAACACGCGGATCACCCGGCCGATGGAATCGCGCCACGGAACCGCGGCGGGGTTCAGGGCGTAGTTCATGTAGAACACCGGATAGTCGATGCCGGCCAA
Organism: Bryobacteraceae bacterium; assembly: GCA_040081855.1. Taxonomy (GTDB): domain Bacteria; phylum Acidobacteriota; class Terriglobia; order Bryobacterales; family Bryobacteraceae; genus Palsa-187. Next base: position 24,014 of record JBEBFS010000002.1, read on the forward strand.
GGGCTTCAACGTGTCTTCCGGAACGGATTGATCCAGCATGATTTTCGGCCCGGCGAAAATCAGTGCGTCCGGATGATCGTCCGCCATCATTTCGGTCTGGATCAAATCCGTCAGAAACTCGGTGTCTCCATGCTTCTGCTGCAAACGCCGGGTATCCACGACGCCCAGTTTGATGGACTTTAGCGCCTCGCCCAGCCCCGGGAAGTCGATCTGATTATCCAGTTCCTGGCGATACAGAACCCGTTGTTCCTGAATATTGAATGCGACGACGGAGAACTTGCCGAACTCGGGCTGGCGTGCAATTTGGCGGAGGATGGTGGCCAGCGCAATGGTGTCCTGCGGGCGCATCGTCGACGCACTGGCGTTCTGCGGGGCAAAATTTACCAGCACTTTGATTTTGAGCGGAAGGGATTCGATTCTCCTTGAAACATCCGGCTCTTCGGTGAACTGTTCGAGATGGGCGGCTTCGATAACGCCGGAAGCGATCTCAAGGTGCATGTCTTTGTCTTTATTCGGCAATTCCGCCTTCGCGTCCCAGTAAAAGGAGCAGACGCTTTCCGTGCGGTCACGCATCATCCAATCGACGTGATATTCGCCTTCGCCCAAATCGATTATTCCGTCGAGCACAGCATCACCTTTGGCGTCTTCCTCGATCTTCGGGACCGTGAAGTGCTGAATAAAATAATGGGGTTCCGATTTCTTGGACGTGGGAGTGACACGGAAGAGTACATTCAACATGTTCGTCTCGCCCGCGATGTCGCGGAGAGGAACATTGACTGTGAAACCAAGATGAAAGCGCAGATCAAAACCGAGTGTGGGCTTTTCCGGCGTAACGGTACACTCGATTTCTTTGCGGACGTCCTGGGCTTCCAGCACGGCCAGGTCGCTGCCGACCACGTGCACCTGCGCCCCGGGTACGCCAAGAAGGGACTGCGCCGCAAGAGGAGCGGCCAGCGCAACAGCAACCGCCGCGCCCGCCAACCTCAGGAAAACACTCCAACCCCGCCCGCCGTTAAATAGGAATCCGCCAAGTAAATACTGCTTGCGCCCGTACATCCGATTCGCTCCCGACCTCTGGACCTACTCTGCGCACCCAGCCAGACTAGCGAATCGATCGACCGCGCTTGCCCGACCCCAGCTACTGCCTTTGGACAAAATGATACACCCAGGATGCGGAGGACGGAAGGGGTGCGTTTCCGGTGCCTGGGTTTGCCGGGCACAATCACTCGGCGGCAACACGCTGCGGCAACACTGGCCCAGGGCACGCACCTGTGTTACGTTGATGAAATCATGGCAAGCCGCAGCGTTAATAAAGTGATTCTGATTGGGCACCTCGGCCGGGATGCCGAGACCGCCTACACCGCCTCGCAGACCGCGGTGACGAAATTTTCCGTAGCCACCAGCCGCCGGTGGAAAGACCAGCAATCGGGCGAGTGGAAAGAAGAAACCGATTGGACGCGCGTCGTTCTGTGGCGTGGCGAAAATGTGGCGCCGTATCTGACCAAAGGCACGCAAGTTTACGTGGAAGGCCGCCTGCAGACGCGCAGCTACGACGATAAGGACGGCAAGAAAGTTTGGGCGACGGACGTCGTCGCCGACCAGGTGATCCTGCTTGGTGGCCGCGGTTCGGGTGGTGGTGCTGGTGCCGACGAAGGCTTCTCTCAAGAGCCCACCGGCATGCGCAGCGCCCCGCGCGCACGCCAGGCTCCGGCGCCGTCGGGCCCGCCGATGGGTGGAGACGGCATCACGGATGACGATGTGCCGTTTTAGGTAGGACAGAGCGCAGGATCGAAAAGCCCGGCTGATAGGCCGGGCTTTTCTTTTTGTCGAAGAAGAAATTGCGCGACCTGGCGGTCACGCGCCGGCCGGGCGGCCCGCCCCGCATTACCCTCTGCCTGCTACATACAAATTATTCAGCGCGTGAACAACCATGGGCACATAGAGCGAACCGTGCCTTTCTGATTGGCCGGCGGTTTTGGACCACGCGAGCACCATGCCGAATAGCCAGAGAAACAAAAGTGGCTGCAGAACGCCCAGGGGTTCGCGCATGCGGCCCTGAAAGTACCAGCCCGGCAGGTGCATCGCGGCAAATGCCAAAGCGGCATAATTGCTCGCTTTGTTGCTGGCGATGCCTCGCTCGATGAGTTCGCGCAGGTAGAATCCGCGTAACGCCCACTCTTCGGCGAACGGACTGACGACCGCGGCGCTTACCAGCGTGAGGTCCATCACCGGCAAACCGAAGGCCGCGCCGCCCAGCAGGAAATCGAGCGCGAACGAGACGGCGAGAACAGCCACCCCGATCAGTAGGCCGTAGCCGATCCCCTTCCTTGGCTCGCGCAGTGCGAAGTACTCGGCCACTACGCCGTGGTGCATTCGTTTGACATACACAATCGTTGGCAGCACCCATATCAGGAGCTTGGCGAACATCCAGAACACAGTGCCGCCATCTCCGCCCGAACCCAAAATGCCGCGGACCTGGAAATTCACCAGCCAGGCGACCACCCACGCAGCGCAAAGCGATAACGGATAAACGAGGGCGAAGTTCATTGACTTTCTGCTTGGAACAAATCGCCTGCAAGCGACGTGCGCTTCAAGCCACGTCTAGGGCGTCACCGCCGTCGCACCGAGAATCTTGCGGCTGGTGCGGTCCTGCACAAAGACCACGTACTTCAGGTTGTCGCGCCTCCATCTGGGGTTGAAACGGAGGTGCATCGTATAGGTGGCCGGGCTGTCCGGCGTCATGCGGCCCAGTGACACCAGGCTACGCACCACGCCCGTGTGCGGCAATTTACGCCCGCGATTTTCGCCGCCCGTGACGGTGGTGACTAGTTTGTTTTCGGTCACCGCCAGCATCACGTCGCACAAACCGGCATCGGAAGGGATATGGTCCACTTTTACTTTCGCGACGGACACGGACTGGAATTCGACGTCCACCGTAGCCTTCATTCCTTTGGCCGCGCGCGCAATGGCGTCACGGACGAGTTTCGAATCAGAACCCAATGCCTGAATCTGCCCGTTGATGACGGCTTGCGGCGTATAGATATCGTCAATGCGGAACTGGCGGCCGTAATCGTTCTGGCGCGCAGTCAACGCGCGGGAGGAATACGGATCGCGCCACGCGGCATCGTCCCAGTAATCAACGTGCTCCTCCATGGCGATGATCTCGACACCGGGAATAGGCTGGTCGCCGTCAAGCTTGGCCAAAAGCTCATCCGCGGCCGGGCAACTGTCACAGCCTTCGGAGGTGAAGAGTTCGACAATCACAGGAACGCGCAGTTTCTCAGGAATCGGCCGTCTGACAGCCAACGCTTCCGGCGGGGGCGTGGTCGCATACAGGTGGGTAGTGTACAGCGCAATTGTCGCAACAGCGGTCAGCGCCAATGCCGCGCTTGCCGCAGTAAGCAGCAAACGTTTCCCGTCAATTTCGCGCCAATGCAGCACATACCCAATGTAATCCAAGAATGTGTCGATCACATGGACCGCCAGAACGGACGCGCCGATTGAAGACTCTCCTGATGCCGCCATGCTACGTTGAATTCTTGGACAACTTTTTCGGCAATCGCGGCGTAGTGGATGCGCTCATGGATATGATCCGGCGCGACCGTATTCCGCAAACCATTCTGCTTTCGGGTCCCGAAGGCGCGGGCAAAGCCACGCTGGCGCGCCGGTTTGGGGCACGGCTTTTGGGCGATGCTCATAAGATTGACCAAGACGACCAAAGCCTGGACCACAACGCCGGTATTATCGTTGACCGCGAAAAATGGCCTGCCGACAAACGCAACAACGATCCGCTGCTTTTCGCTTCACATCCCGATTTTTTGACCTTTCCACCGGACGGCCCCCTGCGCCAGATCACCATCGAGCAGATGCGGCTCCTCAAAGAGCGGGGACAAATGAAGCCGCTTAAGGGCAAGTGGCGTGTGTTCCTGATCGACGGCATTGATCGCGCGAATGAACAAGCCGCGAATTCGCTCCTGAAGACGCTGGAGGAGCCGCCCGATCACCTGATCCTGATCATGACGGCGCGTAATCCGTATGACCTGTTGATCACCATTCGTTCGCGTTCCGTGCCTTTTGCCCTGGGGCGTTTGGACCAGGACGAGATGCGCGCGTTCATGGCAACCCGCAACTTAGACCATCCGGAGCGGCGTGTGGCACTGGCCGATGGCTTGCCCGGAGTTGCCGTTTCGCTCGATCTGGAGGCGTATGACCGGCGGCGCGAATCGATGCTCGCGCTGCTGGGAGTGGCGTCCGGCGCGGAATCGTTCGGAGCCTGGATGAAGTACTCAGATTCGATCGCCGCGCGCCGGACCGAGAAGCTGGATTCGTATCTGGAAGTGCTCTACATTCTTCTCGAAGACATGTTGCGGCTTTCGAATGGCGTGCGGAAGATCCGCAATGAAGATGTGCGGAGCAGGCTGGAAACGCTCGCGCGCGGCGCCGGTTTTCCGTGGGTGCGCGCGGCGGTGCAGCAGGTGGACGAACTGGTTCGTCTGGTGCGGCGCAACATTCAGAAATCCATCGCGTTGGACGCTTTGGCAACTTCGCTGCGGGCGCAGGTTCCCCAAGGGGCTTTGCGCGGGAAATGACAACGTGCTATCAAGGAACTAACGGCACATAAAACCGTTTCTTCCGCCAGTCCCAAGGAGTCTCCGTGGAGCCCGTCAATCGTAAACTCATACGACCCTCGTTCAATGAGGCGAAAACCGAAGCCAAAGGCGTTAAACCGCACGGCCGGCCGGAAGGCGCCAAACGATCCACTCCCCCGGATCAAACCAATGCGGAAAATTTCTATTACCTGAAGCAGATGCAGACGAAGACGCCGATGACCATCGTCCTGCGCGACGGCGAAGTGATCAGCGGCGTGATCGAGTGGTACGACAAAGATTGCCTGAAGGTGAACCGCGAAGGCGATCCGAATCTGTTGCTGTTCAAAGCCAACATCAAGTACATGTACAAGGCGTAGCGCCCTCGCTCCCCGGATGCATCCGCGGGATTCGTGTGTCTTTAGGACGATTGCCGCTCGGCTTGCCGCGCTTGTCCATCCAGAAACGCCCTCGCCTGGCGATTCAGCAGGTCCCTTCCCTCTGTGGCTGTGCCGATTTCACCGTGCTCCACGGGGAAGTGGTCTTTCTCGAAAACAAAGCAAACAGTATCGTTCGCCGACGGCGACTTGGAGAACCGGACCGCGTCGGCCGGCGCCGATTCCGGAAACCGCGCGCAGCGTCCGCGGGCGTACCCGGTGTTGCACTTTTCCCGGAGTTCGCTTTCGGCGGGGGTGAAGGAAACAGTTGCGGCTCGGCACTCGCCCGCCCACGTGTCTCCCAGTGGCAAACGCGGTGCCGGATCCCAGGGGCCGGGACCAATGCGGTGGATGGGCAGAAAGAACGGACAGGCCACGACGGAATGCTAGCAGAGTTTGACGCCCGGTATTTCGGCACCCTATCCATCTATCCAACTCAGCACGCTATCCTGGAAATTGGCTACTTCAAGAATCGACACCCTCCGGCAGATGGCCGACCTACAACCCGATAGCGTTTTTGTGCGTTACGGGCTCGCGATGGAATACGTCAAAGCAGGTGAGATGGCAAACGCCATCTCGGAATTTGAGGCCGTGCTGGGTGTGGATCCTGCGTATTCGGCAGCGTATTATCACGGCGGACAGACGTTTGAGAAGATGGGCAAACTCGACGAAGCGCGCGATCTCTACCGGCGCGGGCTCGCGAATTCCAGAGACCCTCATGCTCGCGGCGAACTGGAAGCCGCGCTGAGTATACTGGGCGATTAGAGGAATCCCTTGGCACGATACACCCTCATTGCGCTGCTGCTTGTTGCCAGCTTGCCTGCATTACCGCAGGCGCCGGCGGCACCTTCCCGGTCGGCGGTGACGCGGCAGGTGCCGGGCGAACAAAACCAGATCGATAGTAGCGAGGCCCTGTTCGCCGTGCTGGCGGCCATCAACGTTGCGGGCTACGACGATCAGGTGGATGCGGCTTCAACGCACCCGTTCCGTCATACCTTGAGAACGCAGCTTTTGGCTGCGGCCAGCAAGTTGGACAGCGCGTGGGAATTGCGTCGCTTCTACCGCGACCACGCCTTGAAAGATCCCAAGGCGGAATTGAGCCGCTACATTTCCTACGGCTTGTTGATCAACGGTCCGCCGGATTTTGGTTACCGCGACCCGGACATGCTGCGTCCGGCTGACGTGTCGTCACTGGAAGGTTTGTCGCCACTGCTGGCGGCGTTCTACAAAGAAGCGAAGCTCGATGAGCTTTGGCAGAAGGCGCAGCCTGCCTACGATCAAATGATCGAGGCCTATCATGAGCCTGTAACCACGTCGATTCTTCGGACGAACGCGTATCTCCGCAACGCAACCAATGGCTACCTGGGCCGCCGTTTCCTGATTTATGTGGATGTGCTGGGCGCTCCAAATCAGGTGCAGACGCGGCTCTATGGTGATGATTACTTCGTAGTGGTGACGCCCAGCGTGACGCCGCAGGTCGAAGGTATCCGGCACGCTTATCTGCATTATTTGATGGACCCGCTCGGTTTCAAATTTGCCGAAGAGATCAAGAAGAAACATGCCTTGGGCGATTATGCCCAGGGAGCTCCGCTGCTCGATCAGGGATACAAGGAAGATTTCGTTCTGCTGACAACCGAGTGTGCCATTAAAGCCGTGGAAGCGCGCATGGATCGCCGCCCGGTGGCCGTGGACCAGGCGCTCAAGGAAGGCTATGTGCTGACGCCGGCGCTCGCCGAGCAGCTTGCAATCTACGAAAAGCAGGACGCCGCCATGCGGCTGTATTTCCCGAACATGATCACGGCGCTCGATTTCAAAAAGGAAGAAAAGCGTCTGGAGAATGTGGAGTTCGCCACCGCCCGCGAGCAGCGCGTAGTGCGCGCCGCACAAACGACCAAAGAGCCGGAGCTGACCGGCGCGGCCAAGACCCTCGCCGAGGCCGAGAAGGCCTACACGGACCGCGACTTGGAGCAGGCTAAGAATATCTACCTACGCGTGCTGGAAGAAACAAGCGAGAAACCGATGCACGCAAAATCGTATTATGGTTTAGCAAGGGTCGCAGTGCTGCAACGGGACCCCGAAACGGGCGACAAGCTGTTCCGGAGGGCTCTGGATCTGGAGCCCGATCCTGAAACTAAATCCTGGAGTTTGTTGTACTTAGCTCGGCTGGCCGATTCCCAAGGTGAGAGGGAAGAGGCGCAGGAGCACTATAAAGCCGCGCTTGCGGTGGAAGGCGCCCCGGAAACCGTGCGCCAAGCGGCCGAAAAGGGCGTGAGCGAAGCGTTCGGCAATGGGCAGGCGGGGAAGAAGTAGAGAATTTTCGGAAGCAACCGGCGACAAGGCGCGGCCCCAAAGCTGCGCGGCGAAGAAATCGATCTTTCAAGCGGTGAACACTTTCTAATCGGGATGAGCGGAGATCTTGCAATTCTGCAACGCGCGTTGGGCCACCAGTTTCGGAATCATCATCTTCTGACGCAATCGCTGACACATAAGTCGCGCATCTACGAAAAAGCGGTAGAAGGCGTCCCTTCGGCCGACAACGAACAGCTGGAATTCCTAGGCGACTCCATTCTTGGCTTCGTCGTCAGCGAGGCTTTGGTGCGCCGTTTCGCCGCGTATCCGGAGGGGCGGTTATCTAAACTCAAAGCCCACCTGGTGAGCGCCGCTCACTTGCATCAGGTCGCGCAGGAATTGAAGCTAGGCGAATATCTGTTCCTGGGCAAAGGCGAGGAGTTAAGTGGCGGCCGCGAAAAGAAAGCTCTGCTTTCCGATGCCGTTGAGGCGCTGATTGCCGCGATTTACCTGGATTCCGGACTTGACCCGGCGCGCCGCTTCATTGAGGAGCGGATCGTCGGCAACATGGATGCGCCCAACGAAGGCGTCGAAGCGGTCACCGATTTTAAGAGCGCGCTGCAGGAAGCGGCGCAGTCGCTCAAGCTGTCGCCGCCGCGTTACGTCATTGTTGCGGAAGAGGGACCCGAGCACTCGAAGACGTTCACCGTGGAAGTCCGCCTGGGCAAAGATCTCACCAGCCAGGCGCAAGGGCTTTCGAAAAAAGCCGCTGGCCAAACGGCCGCACGGCAGATTCTGGAGCAGATCGCGGCCCTCGACCGGTAACGGGCGATTCCCGCGTGGGCACGTGATAGAATTTCGGATATCAATGCACCGGGTATGTGCCATTGCGTGCATGTTTGCAGCTTTCGCTCTTGCCGAAGAGCCCAAGCCAATCGACAACCGGTCTCTGGGTGACCGCGCACGCCAATATCTCGTGGACCTCGTCCGGCTGGATACTTCGAATCCTCCGGGTAACGAATCTCGTGTCGCGGAATACCTGAAGGCCGAGGCCGACGCAAACGGCATTCCCAACGAGCTGCTCGGAGCCGACCCGAAGCGCTTGAACTTTGTTGCCCGGCTGAAAGGTTCCGGCAAATACCGTCCCCTGCTATTGATGGCCCACACCGACGTGGTGCCGGCCGACCGCTCGCAGTGGAGCGTGGACCCATTCAGCGGCGAGTTCCGGAACGGCTTCATTTACGGCCGCGGTGTGTGGGATGACAAAGGCCTGTTGGCCGCTCAGCTTGCCGTGATAGTGGAGATCAAGCGCCGGAACATTCGCTTGGACCGGGACATTATCCTGTTGGCTGAGGCCGACGAGGAAGACAACGCCACGGGCATTCAGTGGATGCTCCAACGCTATCCCGGAAAGATTGACGCTGAGTTCGCGCTGGGCGAGGGCGGATCAATCATCGAATCCAAGGACAGCACCAAGATCTTCCGCATTCAAATTAACCAGAAAGTCCCTGTCCGGCTTTTACTGAGCGCGCGCGGGACCGCGGGACATGGGGCCATTCCACGCGCCGATAATCCGATCATTCGAATCTCACGGGCTGTGGTGAAGCTAACCGAAGCCGACCAACCCGCGCGTCTCGGGATGACGATGCGCCGCTATTTGCGGGAGTTAGCGAAGCTTCCGGATTACTCCTGGCTGGTTCCGATTATGCCGCGCCTGGAAAATCCCACGACACTGCAGGCTGCCGCAAACCAGATTCGCGCGCACGATAATGAGCTGGATTCCCTACTCCGCACGACGATCTCACCCACGGTTGTCCGCGCCGGAGGGAAGAACAATGTAATTCCGAACGCCGCCGAAGCACTGGTGGATGTGCATCGACTGCCAGGCGAGTCGCCCGAGGAAGTAATGGACCGGATTCGTCAGATCATTAGCGATCCCGCCATCGAAGTATCCATCGCGCCCGGGACGCAATCGCCCGGGGCCGATCCGAGTCCCTTGGGGACGACGCTGTACCGTGCGATGGAACGCGCTATCGATCACGCGCACCCACATGACGTCGCCGTGCCCTACATCGGCCGCGTGGGAACCGACGCCGCGTATCTTCGCGCGCGCGGCATTCCGGTGTATGGTGCTCCCATCTTTATCCGTGATCCGGAAAGCAACCGGGGCCACACCAACGACGAGCGCATCACACCCAAAAATCTGAATGAGGGCGCAGGTTTGCTGTGGCAGGTTGTGCTGGAGACAGCGGGCACGAATTAGCCGGTTCTCAGCTCACCGCGCGACGCTTCGCCTAGTTTTTCTTTAAATCGCGGTGCGTTTCCTTGGTCCGGTAGCCGGCCACTTGCAACCGCTTGCAGATTTCGCTGGCGATCAGCACGCTCCGATGGTGGCCTCCGGTGCAGCCGAAGGAGATGGTGAGGTAGCTTTTCCCTTCCCGGATGTAATGGGGAATCAGGTACACCAGCAAATCCGAGATACGGTCGATGAATTCCTGCGTTTGCGGAAACGACCGGATATAGCGCGCGACCGCGGGCTGCTTTCCGCTGTAGTTTTTAAACGCTGGAATGTAATTTGGGTTGGGTAGAAAGCGGACGTCGAAGACCAGGTCGCTGTCCGCGGGAACGCCGTGGCGATAGCCGAAGCTATTCACCTGCACCAGGACGTCAGGCTTAGTCTGCTGGCTGCCGAACGTATTGTGGATTAAATCCCTGAGTTCGTGGACATTAAACTTCGTCGTGTTGATGATGGGCTCCGCAAGCTTGCGGATCGGCTCCAGGCGCTCACGCTCGCTGCGGATGCTCTGAGCAACGCTTTGTCCAGTTCCCAAGGGATGTGGGCGGCGCGTCTCGCTGAAGCGGCGAATCAGCGACGCGTCATCGGCTTCCAGAAACACGAGGCGCGTTGGAACCTGTTTGCTGATCTGTTTGAAGAGCTTGGGGAAGCGGTCCAGGGCTTTGCCTTCGCGGATATCCACCACCAGCGCCGCGCGGCGGATGTTTGGAGCGTCTTTGGTGAGCTGCGCGAACTTGGGAATGAGATCGATGGGAAGATTATCCACCGAATAGTAGCCGAGATCTTCCAGCGCCTTAAGCACAGTTCCCTTGCCCGAGCCGCTGAGGCCGGTAATGATCACCAACTCGGTTTGCGCTGCGCGTGTAGCTGCCATGGGTGCAGGAGAATGGCTGCAGGAGAACGGATCCCTTCGAAGAGATGATCGCTCGAAGGAACCGGCCGCCTTTTATGGATCTGCTGCGAACTAAACTTCCACTAAATCGAAATGCCCGTCCTTGCGGCGGAGCAAAACGGAAACGTTGTCGCTTTCGGCATCGCGGTAGACGATGTAATCGCGGCCATCTTCCATGTGGATGACGGCCTCTTCCACGGTGATCGGCTTGTTGCTCTCGTGATCGGCTACGCGGAAGATGCGCGCGCGGCGGCTATCGACGTGAGCCGCGGACTTTGACGGCTTCGCCGCCGGTTTCTTGGCGGTGGGGGCGCTGCGGCCGGAGACCGTCGCGGTCTTCGTTTCTTTGCTCTTGGCCTTCCCGTCGCGGCGGCCCATATCGCGGAAACGGGCGGCGTGCTTCACCGCCTGCTTTTCCAACTTGATAAGCGCCCCGCTCATGGCATTGAAAATGTCCGCGTCGGAGCCGACGGCCACCAGCTTGTGATCGTAGAACTGCAGTGTAATTTCGGCGTGATGCAGGTGCCGTTCATGAGTCAGGATGACATGGGCTTCTTTTTCGCCGTTGTGCTCAAGCATTTTCGCCAATTTGGCGAACTTGGCATCCAACTTTTCTTGGAGCTTCTCCGGAAGATCGTGATGAACTCCCTTATAGCTGACTTTCATTTCGTAAGGGTCCTCTGCATTATTTTCGGACGCGCCGCTGGTGCGTGGAAGGAATGCGCATATCCTCGCGATACTTCGCGACAGTGCGGCGGGTCACATTGATACCGTCGGCTTGCAGCCGCTCGGTAATCTGTTCGTCGGTGAGAGGATGCGAGGTATCCTCCTCCTCGATCATTTTCTTGACTTTGCGTTTGAGAATCAGCAGCGGAGTGGCGCCGCCGGAGGGGCCCTGTACGGCTTCCGAGAAGAAGTACCGGAGTTCGAAAACTCCCTGCGGCGTATGGGCGTATTTACTGGATACCGCCCGGCTGACGGTGGAAGGATGTACGCCAATCTCTTCGGCGATTTCCTTGATCATCATCGGCTTCAGGTAATCGATGCCCAGTTCGAGGAACTCGCCCTGGCGGCGGACGATCGATTGGCAAACTTTGAGGATCGTCTGCTTGCGCTGCTCGATGTTCTTCATCAACTGGATGGCGCTCGCGTAGCGTTCCTTGACGTAATTACGGACGTCCTTGTTCGGCTCCTGATCGCGATCGAGCATGCGGCGGTACTGAGGATTCAGGCGCAACTGCGGAATGTCTTCGTCGTTCAGCTGAATCAGATAGTCGTCGCCGTCTTTGGTGATGTAAACGTCGGGCTCCACCTGACGCGCGCCGGGGCCCGAGTAGCGCAGGCCGGGCCGCGGATCCAGGTGACGAATGACGTTGATCGCGATCTCGATGTGCTCCAAAGGCCGCTTCAGCACTTTCGCAAGTTCTTTAAACTGGCGCTGTTCGAGAAGCTTCAAATGATCGTGAACGATGTTCCAGGCTACGCCGCCTACCGCGTTGCGGCTCTCCAGTTGCAGTAGAAGGCATTCGCGAAGGTCCGACGCGCCAACACCGGCGGGATCCAGCGTGTGCACCACGCGGAGGGCTTCGGTCATGTCGGCTTCCGAATGATCTTCCGACAGGGCGATCTCCGCAGGAGTGGACGTGAGATATCCGTTCTCGTCTAAATTGCCCAGCACGCTTTCGGCGGCATCGCGAACTTTTTCCGGCAGCGCGACCAGCGCCAACTGCGACTGCAGGTGGTCGCTCAGCGTAACAGGCGAAGAGAGGAAGGTTTCAAACGACGGCTTTTCGCTAATTTCCGACGCCGGGCTTTTATAGCCGGGATCGAGGTACTCATCGAAGTAGCTGCCGAAATCGATTTCATCGAAGGGATCGGTGGGCTTGGTCTCAGCGGCATCCGTGGCGGCGTTCGTGTCGGAAGCGGCTTCCGTTCCTTGCGCTTCCTGCGCAGCCGTATCCGAGCCTGAAGACTCAAAGGATCGCTCGGAGAGCGATGCATCAAAACCCGCGGCTTCAAATTCGGAACGATCGAGATCGGCTACATCCGTCTCAGAAGGACCGGCTGTCACCTCAAGGATGGAGCGATCGGCGGGATCGGAAACGCGCTCGGCCTCAAGCAGCGGCTGCAACTCTTCCGGAGACAACTCTTCTCCGCCGTCGGCGGCGTCATCGAGCACAGGATTCTGCGCCACTTCCGCGGTGATCATTTCCTTCAATTCCAGGCGGTTGAGCTGCAGAAGGCTGACCATCTGCACGAGACCCGGAGTAAGGATCTGCTTCTGTGCGACGCGGACCTGAAGTCTTGGGGAAAGCGAACCCATATGAGCTTCTTTCATCCTAACATCGGGGAATCCAAACGGCGCTTCGGAATGCACTGGAGGAGCACGGCCGTTGTACCCCTCGAGTTCGCTATAATGGCGTCGTTCTACTCCTAACGGGATGCGCTATCTTTCCGCCCACGCGCAACACATCGGTGCTCGAAGGTATCAACAGGATGCGTTCGAGTTCGCTGAATACGACCCCACATTCCGGGAGCACGGCGGCGTATTGGCCGTTGTCTGCGACGGTATGGGGGGCATGCAGCATGGCGACCTCGCGAGCCAAGCCGCTATTTCAACGCTGATTGCAGAGTACGGCAAGAAGGCGCTTACCGAATCGATACCGGACGCTCTGCTGCGCAGCGTGCACGCGGCCAACAAGCGAGTGGTTTCCGTCGCCGAGGGAATGGGCGTCGAAGGCAGCATGGGCACAACGCTGATTGCTACCGCGATCATCAATGGCCAGTATCACTACATCTCCGTTGGGGACAGCGCGATCTTTCATGTTCGGGACAAAAAGCTGGAGTCTGTGAACCAGCCGCACGTCTTCGGCAACTTATTGGACCGCGCCGTAGAAACCGGCACACTCACCCAGGACGAAGCAGATGCGCATCCGGAACGGGAAGCGCTAACCAGTTTCGTTGGCATCAGCAATTTGCAGGAGATTGACCGCAGCGAGGAGCCGCGGACGTACGGAGCCAGCGACACGCTGCTGCTGGCGACGGATGGGTTATTCAAGACACTGCCCGTCGAAGAAATTGAGGCCGAACTGAAGGGGCATCCGCAGAGCTGGCCTTCCCAGTTGATTGTGGCGACGCTGAATAAACGTCATCGCGGGCAGGACAACATCACGGTGTTGACGGTAACCGAAGACAGCGCGGGTCTGGGTCCGATGCCAAAGCGGCCGGACCAATCGCAGGTTACGGTGGAAATCAGCGCGGCGGAACTGGAAGAGCACCTTCGCAAGCGCGCGGCGCAAAAGGAGCAACAGAAAGCTCCGGCCGAGGCACCCAGCCCCGCCCCGGTGCAAAACGCTTCTGTGGAAGAGGAAGCGGGCGGCGGCAATAACAAGAGCCCACGCATTTCGCGAGGACTTTTCCTGGGGGGCATCATTGTCCTGGCGTTCCTCGCCGCAGCGTTCGCGCTGCTCGGCTATAGACTTGGCAAGGCAGGCTAGTTTTCCTAAGCCGATCTTATTGGCTCCGCGTTTCTCCCCGTTTCACCTGCACTCGGCGGCGGCCCTCGTCGAGATTGCCCGTCGCGGCAGTTCGAGCTTCCTCGCTGATCTTGATATTGTTCACCACCTTCTTCGCTCCCGCCGTTTTGGCCATACGCGTAGCCGCCCCTTTGTGCTGAACGACGCTGGTGGCGCCTTCCCACGTCGCGACGCCTCCCTGCACATGCACCGTGAAGCCGTCTTTGCCGATCTTTGATTTGGCCAATTTGGCCTTAATCGTGGCTTCGATCTCCTTATCTTGCTGTGAGTTCGTGCCTTGCGAGGGTGTCGGCTTGGCGGGCGGCGCCTTCGTATCGCCCGGCGCGGCGGATAAATGAAGTCCGTGGAGCAGAATAGTCCCCGACAGGATGGCAGACAGAAGAATCCGGTTCACGAACATATAGTTCGGAACCGGAGCAGGAATTCTCAGTCGATTTTTGGGGGCCGGGAGGCGGGCGTTAGTCGACCGGATTGGTCGCGAAAACCGTCAGCTCGGTGGTGAAACCGCGGTCTTCCATTTCGAGCGCCGCTTTGATCATGTGGGCGATATCTTCGCTCCGCAGCTTACTCGCATTGTCCTTCTGTGGAAATCCGGCGCGCTGGGCAAAGTCCGTGATCACTTCACTGGGGTTTACCAGCATGACGCGGACGTTGTATTTGCGGAGCTCGCCGCGCCAGCATTCGGTCATGCCGCGCAGGGCGAATTTGCTCGCGTAGTAGGCCGTGCCCTTTGGTGCGCCGCGGTGAGAGGCGGTGGAGGCGATGTTGACGATGTTGCCCCGGTTCTGCGCCTTGAAGATCTTGGCGGCTTCGCGGCCCATCAGCATGGCTCCAGCGACGTTCGTGGCGAAGATGGATTCGAACTCGTGAAGGCTTAAATCCACCAAATCCTTGAAAACGCCCACCCCGGCGTTATTGATCAGCACATCCAATCCGCCGAGCTTCGCCTTCACTTCGTCAAAGGTGCGCAGGACGTCGGCCTCCTTCGAAACGTCGGCGACAATGCCGGTGACGCCCAAAGCCTTGGCGGCTTCTTCCAGGCGCTTGGGATCGCGTCCCGTGATGGCTACGCGCGCGCCCGCCGCCTTCAGAGCTTCCGCCGTCGCGTGGCCTATGCCGCTCGATCCACCCGTAATCAGTACCGCTGCGTTTTTCAGATTCATGGTTCTATTGAGACACAAAAAATGGGTCACGCACAGTGGCGTGACCCAAGGGAAACTATCGCGCTGCAATGAGGAATGCCGGGCGAAATTTGTTAGAAGTTGTAGCGCAGCGAGAACTGAATCTGGCGTTGCGCGCCCAGACCCACGTCCTTGCTGACCGTGCTCTGGATAATGCCGAACGCGCCGTTGCCGGTCGTGGTCGAAGCATACGCCTGGCCAGGTTGCAGGTTATTGGCCGCGGTTCCCATCGCATCGGAGAGGCGAGCCGCCGGATTCGAGAAGTTCGCGCGGTTCAGGAGATTGTAAACCTCCGCGCGGAATTCGATGTTCTGGCGTTCGGTGATTGCGAACTGCTTGTGCAAGGTGAAGTCGAACTGCACCAGGCCGGGCCCGTGCAGAGCGAAGCGGCCCAGGTTGCCGAACTCACCCGGCTTCGGCAGGTAGAACGCTGCCGGATTCAGGAAGCTGCGGGCATCCGCGCCGTGCAGGTAAGGATCCACACCGGCAACCACGCTCGGACGGCGGTTGCTGCGGAAGGCGCCACCATAAGGGTTGTTGATCACGGCGATCGGGCTGCCCGTCGAAGGCTTCGACGAGAAATACTGGCCGTTGGACGGTTCGAACCATGCCACGTCGTTACGCGCCATCGTCAGATCGATCGGTAGGCCCGTGCGGGCGTTCATCATGCCGCCGATTTCCCAACCGCCCGCCAGGGCGTTCACAACCTTGTTGCCCGATTTGACCGGCAGCGCATACAACACCGAGGCGTTCATGCTGTGGCGGACGTCGAAGGCGTTGTTGCCATGGTCGAAGTTGAAGTCCATCGGATTCTGCGTGGTCTGCGCTTCGTTCGATCCACCGGTGTTGCCGATGCTACGGCCCCAGGTCCACTGGAAGCCCGTCGTCAGGCCCTTGGCAAAGCGGCGATTGACGGTGGTCTGCAGGGAGTCGTAATGATCGGTACCACCGCTGGTTTTGTAGTCGATCTGCGCGAACTGCGTGCTGTCGTACTGCAGGATGGCCGCACCGGTGGTGGGGTTCACGCCAACCATGCGGTTTGTCCAGGAGCGAAGGAACAGGTTGCGTCCCTGGCTGCCTACGTATGCCACCGTCAGCACCGTGTTCGAGGGCAACTGCTGCTGGATGGACGCCGTATAGGAAAGGATCTTCTCCGGCAGTTTATATTCATCCGGCGGATACGCGCGCGGCTGATAGCCGGGGTGGTTGGTGCGAGTGAAGTTCGCAAGCACCTGCGAGGGAACGATGGGGAACGCGATGCCCGAACCGGTCAGCGATGTGCTGGCACGGTCAGAGTCGATCGGCTGAATCTGGTCTTCCGTCTGGCCTGGGCCGTAGTAGTAACCGGCGCCGATGCGGAGCACCGTCTTATTCTTGAACAGGTCCGGTGCCCAGGTCATGCCGAGGCGGGGACCGAAGTTCTTCTTCGAGCTCTGATACCACTCCGTGTCCTGCGGCATCAACTGGCCGGTGTTCGCGTTGAAGAGCACGAACAGGTTCCGGTCTTCGTGCAGCGGGCGGTAGTATTCGTAGCGCACGCCATAGCTGACGGTGAAATTCGGGCGGACCTTCCATTCGTCCTGCGCATAGCCGACGATGTAGTGCTGCTTCACGAAGCGGTTGCCCGTCGCGCCGCCGTTGAACGGATCCGGAGCGCTGGTATCACCGAGCACCTGAATTTGGCTCGGGACGTTATTCAGCAGGTTGTTGATGTTGCTGTAGGTATACGTGGTGCCGCCGAGGCGATCCGTGTAGATGCGCACGGGGCGGAACTCGAAGCCGAACTTCATCGCGTGATTCTGCTTCACGATGCTGAGGTTATCGATGAACGACATCGTATAGCTGGTGTAGGGCTGGCCGCGGCCATTCTGCGTGCTGTTGCTGCGGATCAGGTTGCCGAGCGACGATGCGCCCGCCGAGGCTCCCTGGCCGCCGATACCGGCGAGGGCGACGTTGCCGGTGAAGCTGACCGAGAAAGCACTGGTGTCCACGCCCGGGATCGCCGGAGCGAAGCCCGCAACGCGAGTCTTGGCGCCGTTGAAGCCGAACTTCGTTTCGTTAATGATGGTCGGCGTCAGAATCTGCTGGATGCCGATCACCGCATTCTGCGGCGTAGCGGTGACGTTTTGGTAGGAACCGCTGACATCCAATGGCGATTGCAAGTAGCCCTGATCGCGGTTGTAGCGGACGTAAACGTTCAACTTATCGTTTGCATGGTAGTCAAGGCGGGCACTACCAAAGTACTCATTCTGCGCATTGCTGCCATCTAAAGTGGCAAGTTCGAGCAATGGGTTACCGGCGACTGCTTCGCCGCGAGGATAACCGGCCAGCAGCGGAGCGATGGAGGCCACCGCGCTCGCGCGAGCCGCGCCGCTCGGTACGGTTCCACGAAGTACCGTGCCTGCGCGCTGAATTAGATTTTCCTGCGCCAGGAAGAAGAACAACCGGTCTTTCTTGATCGGACCGCCAATGGAGCCGCCGAACTGATTCAGCCGCAGGTGGGACTTCGAATTCTTATCGAACAGGTCAAAGAAGTTGCGGGCGTCGAGCGCGTCGTTGCGGAGGTACTCAAATATGCCGCCGTGAAAAGCGTTGCCGCCGGACTTCGTCACCACGCTGATCTGTCCGCCCGTGCCGGTGCCGTACTCCGCCGGATAGTTGCTGGAGTCAACGCGGAACTCGGCCACCGTTTCAAGGCTCGATTGCAAGCGGAAGCCGGTGGAGGATTCGCCATTCAGGTTGCCCGGAGAGGCATCGACAACGGAACTGCCTTCGACACCATCGAAGCGCACCGCATTCTGCTGGTTCGCGCGACCGCTGAAGCGGATGTTATCGAACGATCCGCCGCCGGCCGTCTGCGCGCCGGGAGTCAACAAATATAGCTGCGACAACTGGCGCCCGTTCAGCGGAAGCGTTCCCACTTCGCGGGAGTTTACGTTTGCACCCACCGCGGCGGAACTGGTGTCCACCTGCGTCAATTCGCCACCAGAGACGGTAACTTCCGTCGCCACCGACGCGGGCTGCAGGATCAAATTCAAGGTTCGTTCCTGGCCCACGGCAAGGTTGACGTCTTTCACTTCGGTGGGACCGAGGTTCGTGCTGTTGCCGGCCACCGAATAGACGGAGGCCGAGAGGTTGGTGATGAAGTAATAGCCCTTGTCGTCCGCGCTTACCTCGCGCTTGACGCCTGTCTTTTCATTCACTACCGATATCGTTGCCTTGGGAATCACCGCGCCGGTTGGGTCGGTGACCGTTCCCACAAGCCGCGCCGAGTCCTGCGCCCAAGCGGCGCAGCCCAGCAAAACTAGAGAGAGAAGCAGTTTTTTCATCGATCTCACGATAACAATCGATCCATTACGGATCGATGACAACGGTGTAAATCTTATTTGAATTCTGTAACACAATGATCCAAAAAGGCTTGATACCTGTTAGCCTGAAGAACGATTCGGGATTTGCATGATGGTAAGCCCCTTTTTCAAGAAAGCAGTGATCGGCGCCCTGTCCCTGGTGGCTGCGACGCTGGCCATAATTCATTACGGATTAACCACCTACGCGGTGAAACAGACGGGTGCGCCGGTTCCCCGGGACATTCAACTTTGGATCCAAGGCGCGGCGTTTGCGGCTTTTTTTGTGGCTGCCGTCGCGTGGTTGATCAATTTTCGCGTTCTGCAGACGCGCCTGGCCAGGGTGAAACAGGCGACCGAAGACCTCTTGGATACGGCCGCGGCCGGCGGATTCGGTCCAGACTCCGATGACTTCGCGGCTTTGGAACGAGCCATTCACGCCGTTTCGGCCGAGCACCGCAAGCTGGTGGAGCGCCTGCGCCTGGAGTACGCGCGCCGGGAAACCATTTTGTCGAACATGGCCGAAGGTGTGCTCGCCGTCGATCACGAGGAGCGAGCTATCTTCTGCAACCGGGCGTTGCTGCAGGCGTTGCACTTCCGAAGCACGAGGTTTGAAGGCGCCTCTCTGCTCGAGATCGTTCGCGACCCCGCACTGGTGGCGCTGACGAGATCCATTCTCGCGGGCGGTCAGGCGGGTAAGGTGCGATTACGACTGTCGAGCGAAAGCCCTCGGAACTACGAGGTGGAAGTGACACCGTTTGCGACGGCGTCCGGCCGCGGTGCCATCGCATTGTTTCACGACACAACGGATCTCGAACGCCTGGAACAGGTTCGCAAGGACTTCGTCGCCAACGTCTCGCACGAACTTCGGACCCCCCTGACCGGCATCATTGGCTACGCCGACACATTGCTGGACGGCGCGTTGGAGGATGAGAAAAACCGGCGGCGCTTCATCGAGATTATCCGCGCAAACGCCGTCCGGCTGGGCAGCATCACGGCGGATTTGCTGGTCCTGTCCGATCTTGAATCGGGCCTGGAGCCGAGCGAACCCGACGCCGTCTCCGTGCCGGAGGTGATCGAAGGGGTTCTTGTTACCGTAGAAAACGAAGCCCGAGAGCGGGAAGTAAGCCTCATCCGCGATGGAGTCGCAGACGTTTCCGTTGCCGGCAGCCGGCTGCGCTTAGAACAGGCGATCCTCAACCTGGTTGCCAACGCGATCAAGTTCAACAAGGCCGGTGGGGAAGTTCGTGTTCGTGTGGCTACCACGGATTCGGGCCAAGTAGAGATCGTCATTGCAGATACCGGAGTTGGCATCCCGTCCGCGGACCTTCCCAGAATTTTCGAGCGTTTCTACCGGGTGGACAAAGCCCGGTCACGCCAGGTGGGCGGCACGGGCCTTGGACTCTCCATCGTCAAACACGTTGTCGAGCGCATGAACGGGGTGATCAGCGTGGAAAGCCAGTTTGGCAAGGGTACGACGTTCATCATCCGGTTGCCGCAGGCTCGCATCGCGGGCTAGCCGTCATGAATCTGTCACGAAGCAGTTACACGATTGTGACCGCCATTCGATACATTATGTATTTATATGGCCGGTGAAACTTTACAAATCAATGTCAGTTATTCAAACTCTGGCGCCAGAATCCTCAGTCCGGTTGGGCCGATGAACATCCGGACCCTATTCGACTTCCAGACGGTCTCGCGTCAAGAGGCGGAGAAATCGGTGATCATCGATCTGTCCGGGGTACCCTACATGGATTCGGCGGCGCTGGGTTCGGTGCTTTCGGTATTCACAACTTGCCAAAGCAGTGGACGCGGCTTCGCTGTCTGCGGGCTTAGCGATCGCCTGCTGACGCTGTTCAAAGTGACTCACGTGGATACCGTGATGCCAAACTTTGCCACGCTCGAAGCAGCCGACACGGCGGTAGCGAACGGCTAGAGAATACACCCACCCCGGCGCGGTCCCCGTATGCCCGCGCTCCTTATTTCTTTCCGAACAATCTCACCGTGGAGGTCCACTGCACTCGGAACGTGTGATTGGATTCCTCAATCCGTCCGTTGCGCTGCACCAGGAACTGATTTAGATAACCGACCTCCAGCGCATTCGAGGGGCTAACTTTGTAGCCAATACCCGCAAACGCGCGGTTCTGATCGAACGGGCTCGGGCCATAATTTGGCCCGAACGCGATATGGATCTCATCGCCTGCAAACAGATACCAAGGTTGGCCCCAGGACTTGGCGGGGCCAATCGGATAGGTGCTGCGGAACTGGTAACGGAATCGATTTTGATAGCGGTAGTAGCTGGAATCGCCCTCGGGCGTTTCGATAAAGCGCTGCTCCACGCGGTAGCGATGTTCAAAAGTCAACTTCTTCGCCGCATGCTTGAGAGTCAATTGCTGGTAGGGGCGATGTTCGATAAAGGGTCTTACTGCGGGGAAATCTCCGTAGCGTGCCGTGCGAGTGAAAACGTACCCGGCGGCTACCTGAATATTGGGTGAAAACCTGTATGTGAGAGCATCGCGCGACTGAAACTGCTGCCACGTGGAGCCGAACTCCGTGCGGCGAATTTGCGTTTCGACGTAGACGCCCCAGGGCCCATTTCCCACCGGATGGTCCCCAGCGTAGACCAACCATGAGTTTGTATTGACGTCGCGGATCCTCGGTGTGGTTTGAGCGGTGGCTATGGGAGCGGTTGCTATGGGAGCGATGGCTACAAACGCAAGCACGGCCAGGCGCAGTTGCCATTTCCTGTACGAAGCCGCGATTTTCTTCGCGAGCGGAGGGAGGATTGGGGGCAGGTTTGCGGGCAAGATTTCGGGAAGGGTTTTCGTCATCAGGACCGGCAATGTGGCGGAGGGCTCTCCCTGAATGTAGCTTAATGTTTCGCGGTCAACCAATAGTGCCTTGGGGTAATGTTTTGACTAAAAAATTAGCTAGAGAGGCTGAATGCCGCCGCTTGATGCCCCAGCCTTGCCCGGCGCGGCCTGCCCTTCTACGAGACGGCGCGGGGCCGTTCGGGAAATTGAAAAGGTTAAGGACAGGTGCTACGGGAGCGGACGGTTGCGCTGTACCCCTGCAACGCTTTACGGGTTGTCGGAGCAAAGAGCCTTTATGCTGAAAGGCACAAATTCACGCAATTGTAACGAATTTGAAAACGGACGCTAACATTTCCAGGGCAAACTGTAACCAAGACAAGATGACAATTTCGTTTCGATTTGCTTACATTTTCAGTATCGGATTGCTCGCCGGGTCCAGCTACCTATACGGACAGAACTCGGAAGACACAACAGATCTTGCCGAGTTCCGGCACGTGATTCAAGCGCAACGGGCACAAATCGCGCTGCTGCAGGAACAGCTGGACGCCATGGACCACAAGTTGGAAGTGCTGGAGGCTAAGGCGGGCAAACCTGCGTCGGCGACGGTTGTTGCGAGTGCCACAGCACCCAACACGTCCACTGCAGAAGCAGCCAATTCGGATGGCCCGAAATTGCTGGCGGCGACGGCCGAAGCAAAATCGGCCTTTGCGGCGGCGCTATTCCAACAACCGCTTACGCCTGCCTCGACAGGCGTGCCGCCGACGCCAACCATTTCCTCCGCTCCAAAACAGGAAGCGCCCAAGCACTGGTACGAGAAGTACTCCTTCCGCGGCTACAGCCAGTTCCGGACCAACCGGATCTTCACCGATAACTCCCGCCTGGTGTGCGAGCTCTGCGACCGTTCCATCGGCAGCAATAATAACCTCTTCATCCGCCGCGCCCGAGTGGTGCTAAGCGGCGACATCAACGATCGTATTTCCATTTACTTCCAGCCGGATTTCGCTTCGAGCAGCGGCAACCTCCACTTCGGCCAGATCCGCGACCTCTACTTCGACGTTCACTTGGACAAAAAGAAGGAATACCGGTTCCGCTTCGGCCAATCGAAGGTACCCTTTGGCTTCGAGAACATGCAGTCAAGCCAGAACCGCCTCGCGCTGGATCGCAGCGATCCCATCAACAGCGGCGTACCGTCGGAACGCGACCTGGGCGCCTTCTTTTACTACGCCCCCGACAAGATTCGCAAGAGGTTTGCCTATTTAACGGCTTCGGGCCTCAAGGGGTCGGGCGATTACGGCGTGTTTTCCGCCGGCATCTATAACGGGCAGTCCGTGAACCGTCCAGAGGCGAACAATAACATGCACTTTGTGACGCGCCTGACTTACCCTTGGGAACTGAGGAATAAGCAGATCATCGAAGCCGGCATTCAGGCCTACACGGGCCGGTACGCCGTAACCTCCGATCAACGCAGCTCCACTACGAACGGCCCCACGAACTTCGCGGACCGCCGCATCGCCGCAAGCTTCATGCTCTACCCGCAGCCGTTTGGTTTGCAGGCAGAGTACAACATTGGCACGGGGCCGCAGTTCAATCCCACAACGCTGCGCATCGAGGGGCAACGTTTGCACGGCGGTTACGTACAGGCGATGTATATGCGCAAGTATCACGGCCAAGTCTTTACGCCCTACCTTCGTTACCAATACTATGATGGCGGCAAGAAGACGGAACTGGACGCAAGAAGCTTCCTCGTAAAGAGCTTCGACGCGGGACTTGAGTGGCAGCAGAATCCGTTTATGGAATGGACTGCGGAGTTCGTCCATGGCGACCGGACATTCGAGGATGGACGGCTGCCAGTCAATCGTCAGACCGGCAACATTCTCCGCTTGCAACTGCAGTTGAACTACTAGGGGATGACGGAATTCTGGCGCAGTCGATGTCTCGCTTTATCAATACATTACAATTGTAATAGAAGAATTGTAACGATCCTGTAATAGATGAATGCCACAATCGGGTTGAGAACAATGATGAAAAATGCATGGCTAGCTCTAGCCTTGGTAGCCCTGGCGGGCTCCGCGAGCGCACAACAAATTTTGATTAACGGGGCCGGAGCAACGTTTCCCTATCCGGTCTACTCAAAGTGGTTTGACGAGTACCACAAGAAGTTCCCTACGCTGCAGTTCAACTATCAGTCCATCGGTTCCGGCGGCGGCATTAAACAGGTAACCGAAGCGACCGTCGACTTCGGCGCCAGCGACGGCCCGATGACGGAAGAACAGCTGAAGGACTTCCGCGCCAAGCGCGGCGCTGGCATTTTGCACTTCCCAACGGTTCTTGGCGCGGACGTGCCCGTATATAACGTGCCTGGTCTGACGCAGCCCCTAAACTTTACGCCGGAAGCGCTGGTGGGAATCTTCCTCGGCAAGATTACGAAATGGAATGACGCGGAACTGGCAAAGGCAAATCCGGGTGCGAAACTTCCGGCAACGGACATCGTGGTTGTACACCGCTCCGATGGCAGCGGCACCACCTACGTGTGGGTGGATTATCTCAGCAAAGTGAGCAAGGAATGGGAAACGAAAGTGGGCCGCGGCACTTCGGTGAAGTGGCCGGTCGGTCTGGGCGGCAAGGGTAACGAGGGCGTTGCAGGCCAGATCCAGCAGACCCCGAACTCCATCGGCTATATCGAACTGATTTTCGCTGTGCAGAACAAGATCGCTTACGGCAAGGTGAAGAACGCGGCGGGCAACTTCGTCGAGGCAAATCTGGCGGGTGTCACGGCCGCGGCTGCTTCAGTGAAAGACATGCCGGCGGACTTCCGCGTATCCATCACCAACGCTCCGGGAAAGGATGCGTATCCGGTTTCGAGCTTCACGTGGTTGCTGATCCCCGATAAGATTGCCGATGCGAATAAGAAGAAAGCGATCAAAGATTTCCTGGCCTGGATGCTCATCGACGGGCAGAAACTGGCGGAAGGACTCTCTTACGCGCAGCTTCCGAAGCCAGTAATCGCCGCCGAGCAGAAGGCGATCGCGAAAATTCAGTAATCAGCGCCAACAAAAGAATGGCAGCCGAATTCAAGAGCGTTTCCAGCGCGGGTTCCACGGGATCCGCGCCTTCGTTCGTTCAACGCCTGAAATCGGGCGACTCCATCGCGCACACAATCACGCTCGCAGCCGCTGTCGCAGTGTTGCTGATCACCGCGGGGCTCGCTTATGAATTGTTCGTCAATTCGTCGGCATCCCGTGCAAAGTTTGGGTGGGGGTTCCTCACTGGAGACAACTGGGATCCCGTGGCCGGGGACTTCGGAGCGCTGCCGTTCATTTACGGAACGCTTGTGACTTCCGCGCTGGCCTTACTGATCGGAGTCCCCCTCGGCGTTGGCGCCGCCATATTTCTTGCCGAACTGGCGCCCCCGGCGATCTCCGATGCGCTCACGTTTCTCATCGAACTTCTCGCTGCCGTGCCGAGCGTCATCTATGGACTGCTCGGCGTTTTCGTTCTCATCCCTATCTTGCGCGACATCGAGCCTGCAATCCGCGCCGTGCTGGGCTGGACACCGTTGTTCCAAGGGCCGTTCTACGGAGTAAGCCTGTTCTCGGCCGGCGTGATCCTTTCGGTGATGATCGTGCCGTTCATCATCTCCATCTCCCGTGAAGTGATTCGAGCGGTGCCGGGCGATCAACGCGAAGCCGCGCTGGCGCTGGGCGCAACGCGTTGGGAAACCACGTGGCACATCGTGCTGCCGTACGCCAAGCAGGGGATTTTCGGATCCATCTTTTTGGGACTGGCCCGCGCGCTGGGCGAAACAATGGCGGTCACGATGATGATCGGCAACGATCCGAAAGTGAAAGCGTCGCTGTTCGCACCTGGATACTCGATCGCCGCTGTGATCGCCAATGAATTCACCGAAGCGACGGGCGAGTTATATACGCATGCTTTGATTGAGCTCGGCTTAGTCTTGTTTGCGCTCACCATTGTGATTAACGCCGCGGCTCGGTTGTTGGTCTCCGGCGGGAGGAAGTCTTCGTGACCGCCGCCGTGCCAACCTCGGCCATGACCTTCAGGACGCTGCGCCGCAAAGCCATCAGCGTCATCATGCTTTCCCTCACCGGTCTCTGCACCTTGATCGCGACAGGCCTTCTCCTGTTCATCCTGGGTTATCTGTTCGTCAACGGAGCGAAGAGCCTTAGTTGGGACTTTTTCACCAAGCTCCCGACGCCTGTCGGCGAAACCGGCGGCGGTATGGCGAATGCCATCGTGGGGAGCGCAAAGCTGCTGATGATTGCAATGTTAGTGGGCACGCCCATTGGCTTCCTCGGTGGCGTGTACCTTGCGGAGTTCGGCAACTCCACGCTCTCCTTTGTCGTCCGTTATGTGACCGATTTGCTGAACGGGGTTCCGTCGATTGTCATCGGCATCTTTGCCTACACGGTGATCGTGCTGCCGCAAAAACATTTTTCGACACTGGCGGGCGGGCTCGCTCTTGGGGTCATGACTATCCCCATCGCCGTTCGATCTTCCGAAGAATTCCTGCGAGCCGTGCCCAATTCCTTGCGCGAAGGCGCGGTGGCGCTGGGAGCATCGAAATCCCGTGCGATCCTGACGGTGGTGATTCCGGCCGCGAAAAATGGGATCATGACGGGGATCATGCTCAATCTGGCGCGCGTGGCGGGCGAAACCGCACCACTGCTGTTCACGAGTTTCAGCAACCGTTATTGGAGCCCCGGATTCGATCAACCAACCGCGGCTCTGCCGGTGATGATCTTCACCTACGCGATCGCACCCTATGAAGATTGGCATCAGCAGGCGTGGGCCGCCGGCTTCGTGCTCCTGATGCTGGTACTGGCGGTGAACATCGCCGCCAGACTGATTCTTTCCAAACAGAAACATGTGGCCAGGTAATTTCCATGCAGCCGTCCGCAGCCAAACCCACTACCGAAACTCCTATGTCTGAGCTGTCTACACCCGCACCGAATCCACCGAGCGCCGTGCCGCAGCATACGTCCAAGCTCAGCGCTGCAAACCTGAATTTTTTCTACGGCGGCTTCCAAGCGCTGCACGGCATTTCGATGTCCATTTACGCCAATCGCGTTACGGCATTCATTGGGCCTTCCGGCTGCGGCAAATCCACCTTTCTTCGCACATTGAACCGGATGAACGAAAGCGTGCGCCACGCGCGCGTGGAAGGGGACATCCTGCTGGACGGGGAGAACATCCACACGATGGATGTGAACCAGGTCCGCCGCCGCGTGGGCATGGTGTTCCAACGCTCGAATCCGTTTCCGAAGTCGATTTTTGAAAACGTCGCCTACGGCCTGCGGATCAATGGCTCACCCAGTAGAAGCGAATTAAGGGATGCCGTGGAGCAAAGCCTCCGCCGCGCCGCGTTGTGGAATGAAGTGAAGGACAAGCTGAATCAGTCCGCCTACGGTCTTTCCGGCGGGCAGCAGCAGCGCCTCTGCATCGCGCGCGCTCTTGCCGTGAATCCCGAAGTGCTTTTGCTGGACGAACCCTGTTCGGCCCTCGACCCCATCGCGACTACGAAGATCGAGGACTTGATCTTCCAGCTCAAGGAAAGCTGCACCATCGTGATTGTGACGCACAACATGCAACAGGCCGCCCGCGTCGCCGATTACACAGGATTCTTCCTTTTGGGTAAGCTGATCGAATTTGACGTCACCAGTGTCATCTTTAAGACTCCGGCGCGCCAGGAGACGGAAGATTACGTCACTGGCCGCTTCGGCTAATCGAAAGACCTTGGGCACGCGGCCATAGCGATGAAAAAGTAACGGGAGATTTAGGTGCGGCACTTCGTCGAAGAACTGGAACAACTCAAATCGAAGCTCTTGGAAATGGGAGCGTTGGTCGAACTTGCCATTCAGCGCAGCATCAGCGCGGTAACACAAAAAGACCGCGATGCGGCGGAGGAAGTCTTCCGCAACGAGAGGCGCATCAATCAGATTGAAGTGGAGATCGACGACTTTGCCATCAATCTACTGGCCCTTCACCAGCCAATGGCTATCGATCTCCGGCTGATTGTTGCGGCGCTCAAAATCAACACGGATCTCGAACGCATGGGCGATCTTGCGGCGAACATTGCGCAGCGCGCGATCTCGCTAATGGAAGGGCCCATTGTTTCGCCGATGATCGACATCCCTCACATTGCGGGCCTGGTCCAGTCGATGGTGCGGAAGTCGCTGGATGCGTTTGTGGCGCGCGATGCCGATATGGCGAGGAGTGTGCTCGCTTCGGACGACGCCGTCGATAGCCTGCGCACGGCGTCCTACCACGAGCTCACCAGCTTCATGGAAAAGGATCCGAAGAATATCAAGCAGGCTTTATCGCTGCTGACGGTGACGCGCAATTTGGAGCGCATTGCCGATCATTCGACGAACATCGCCGAAGACGTTCTTTTCCTGGTGAAGGGTGTGGACGTACGCCACCACTTCGAATCGGGCGAGCCCAAGGATCTGGGCGCCAGCTAACTCCCCTTAGAACGAGTGCACCGTTTCGAGCCGGTGATTCGCATGTGAATACACCGCACTGCGGGCCGGCTTTAGGCAGAAGCTGATATCCATTTTCATGCCCTCCGTCCGGAATGGTACAACCGTCCAATTGTCCATGCCTGAGCAGTGCGTACGGTAATTTCGTCCGAAAATGACGGTGGGCACGCTGAGCGCCAGAGGGCCCAGCTTTTCTTCCAGCATGGTCTTCACGTTGCCGATGATCATGTTGGCAATTTCCGCTGAGGCGTCCAGCACCTCCGCATTGATGGCGCTGCAGGGTGTCAGCAGCATCGCCTCGGCCAGCTTGCAAGCCAGTTCAGGCGGCGAGGAAATTCGCCCGGTACCGATCCATGTTCCGCCAATGCCCACCATCGAGACAACGCCATCGAACGGTTCCGGCAGATCCGGCTCCTCGTGCGAGGGCAAAGATTCGAGTGACAGATTCAACATCGTTTGAAAAACTTCGGACGTCGCGCCACGGATCATTTCCGCGATGTCATGGGAAGCCAAACTGGTTGTCATAGGATACCCGTCAACTTTTCTTTGATCTGTTCCGCGGTAAACGGCTTTCGAACGTACCCATTGGCCCCAAGCTCCAAAGCCTGCATGACCCTCGCATGGCTCCCTTCGGTCGTGACCATGAGAATGGGTACGGATTTCAGCGCCGCATCTGCCTTCAACTTCCCCAGCAATTCGATGCCATCCATATTCGGCATGTTGATGTCAGAAAGAATCAAGCCAACCTTTTCGCCCTTCAGCTTTTCGAGCGCCTCCATTCCGTCGTTGGCCTCGTGAACCTTGCCGAGTGGCACCTCGGCCTGCATGAGAACCCGATGCAGGATTTTGCGTATTGCAGCCGAATCGTCGACGATCAGGACGTCCAGTGACATCGAGGATTTTCCTCCCTTTGCGCGTCTCACTTGGAACCATAAGAGTCCAACTCAAGAATGCTTATCGGACCGGAAAAAAGAAGTTGGAAGGGAAATTTCAGCTGGAGGGAATCCGGCGTTAATTCGCTTTGGGCGGATCGACGTGCGTCAAAAGAGTGAAGGAATCAGAGAGGCGAGTCCCGGTTCCCACTTGAACGGGAACAGACTGCTGGGTGGCTTTCGCATCATACGGAAGCGTCGCAGGCAAGGTGAACGTGACCAGGGAGATACCATTCTTGTCCGGCGCGCCGACGGCGGCCGGCCAAAGCGTAGCTCCTGCGACACGGATCCAAACTTCACCCGCCGGATTCAATTGCGCGACAAACAGGCTGATGCTGTCCCCTACACGGGCAGGAGACGATGCTGCCACCGCCGCGCCTTTACCGTCCAGAACGGTATTGTCGAACGCCGACGTGATTACCGGCGCCGGTGCGTCCACCTGGAGCAGAATCGCCTGTGGTCCGGTGCCATCGGGCCTGGTCAGTTGCACTACCGCGGGGCCAACGGGCAGTTTGTCCGGTAGGCGAATTGCGAGAACGCCAGCGGCATCCAACGTGAAAGTGGTAGCGATGCCACCTACCGTGACGTTCCACGCCGCCGCGTCCTGTGGCAAGCCAGAGGTGCGGAGCAGTGCCGTGCCTCCTGCTGGAATACCAGCCAGACCGGTCACCGCATTCGTCGCCGGAACGATCAGGTTGATCTGCTGCGGGTCCGAGTCGACGGCTTGTAGATCCTGGGTGTTGGTGAGGATTTCCAGATCTGTCACCACCGTAACCGTCACCGGGCCTCTACCCACCTCTGGCCCCACCGCCACGTTCAGGGCAATCACCGTAGGGCTCAGCACCCAGGCCGAGCGGACCGTTACATCGGAGGTACCAAAGCCGACCACCGTATGGCCTTCGGAGAAATGCGTGTTGGTGCCGGAAATCACTATCATGGCGTCCGCACCTGCGACCAGCGAAGCCGCCGAGAGCGTGAACGATGCCTCGTCGCGCTGCGCGTATGTGTAGCGCGTGCGCGTAGCCAGCGGCAATCCGAGAATCGACGTTTGCCCGTCCGGGTTCACCGCTTCGACTGTGGAGGTCAAGGCACTGGGTGCCACTGGCGGCGCAAGAACCCAGGATCCATCCTCATTCACCGCAAGTAAATTTGCTGGAGCGGCGTCGAAAAGAATCTGCGTCGCCCCTGGCGTCAGGCCGGCACCCGTAATTGTGGCGAGCGCCGTCCCATCCTCGGTTGTCGACTGCAGCAACGACGTTATCTGCGGAGCAGCGTTGGGTTCCACGGTGAACGCGGCGGGTAGGATATACAGTTCATCGTCCCTCGTCACTGCGAGGGCTACTGGCGTCGGACTGGTCACCTTGGCGGTATCCACGTACATCAGCAGGAAGCCGTTGGTGTAATAACGAAGGGAATCTGACCGGATCTGCGCCGCATTCCCAATCACGTTTACCGTAAGCCCAGGTGCCACCATGGGCACGTCCAGGAAGCCGGTTGCCGTTGTTCCGGGGGCGGCGAAGACAATCGGATTGCCCTTCACTTCACCTTTCAAGGGCGGCGCTGCCATCGCTTCGGTGCGATAGCCGTAGGTTTCCATGTTGTAAATCTTGGGACCGCTGCTGGCTGCCATCGCGAAATCGATCTTGTCGGTAGCCTTGCCCGCAGCAACCGTCACCTGACCGGCCTTCGTCCAATCCTTCGTCCCAGGATAGAAGCGAGTGTCGATGCCGGTATTCGCCGGGAACGTATCGCCCTTCTCTGTCAGCGGCGTGATGATGTTCGCCGGAGTGCCTTCACCCGTCTGCGCCGGAGGCAGCGGATGGGCGTAGACAAGGTAGTTGCCCGGAGGAACACCCTCGATGTGGTAAGTGCCATCCAGGTCCGTCAACGCGCTGATCGCGGTGCCATTGGTTGAAAGAGCGACGACGCTCGCCAGGTTCACGCCGTTGCCGTCCTGGGTTACTTTGCCGGTGATACGTCCGGTCACGCTGGCAAGCGTGATGCCGTGCACGGAACCCGGATAGAGTGTCGAGATGGCGGCAATATCGTCGGCGGCAAGCGGCGAGCCCTTCTTCGTCGCGCGAGTGATGGAGGTGGACATCACCGAAGATGTCATTGTGTGCTGCAAACCTAACGTGTGGCCAAACTCATGAACCAGAGTCAGGTAGAAAATATCCGTATAACTCGGCTGCGCCAAGCTCTCCGTCGCCAGGTTGGCCCGGAGTTGCAGCCGCGAACGAAGGATGGGAACGAACGTGGTTTCCTTTGCCGACAGTAACGATAAATCGGCCGGGAAGGTCGGCTTGCTTTGCGCGAGGATCCCCGGAGGCATGTCGTCGTCAAAAACCACGTCAATGCCTGGAGTCGCCTGCGCCAACGTCGTGTCGCTGATGCCGCCGAAATGCAGCCGGAGCGCCGAAGTACCCACGCCGCTCCATACCTCCGCGGCGCTGCGGATCTGGCTATAAACCGCGGCTTGCGTGTCGTCGGCAACCAAGCCCACAGGAGCCTGGTTCGAAATGAAATACGAAAGTGTGTTGTGGGGCAGCGCGTTCAAATCGAAGCGGCCCGGCAAAGCCAAGGTGGACCCGGTTCCGGTGCCGAGGAAAATCCAGAAATAGTAAGCCGACGCGAAGGAACTCATGGCGGCAAGCCCGATCGCCAGGGTCAGAATCCGCTTCCAGGTCCGCATCGGGCTACTTTGCCTCCTGCAGAGCGCGGCTAACCTGCGCCTTCAAGTCGGATAACTTTAGCGAAATCGCTTCGTCCTTCACGGGACGGCCGGTTGCGTCCAGCATCGTTTCCGATGCCGCCGCCCGGCTAGCCATCCATTCGCCTTGCGAGTTCAACCCAACGCCGAATAAACCCTGCGACAAGCCAATGACCTGCGTGACCCCGGAACGTCCTGTCCAAAGAAAGAGCAGGTAGTCGCCACCGGGCCGAAGCTGCGGAGCGCCCGCGACCATTTGGCGTAGCCCACCGGCAACACCTCCCGGAACCGCTACATTCAGAGTTCGGGTGGAAGACTTATCCGAAGCCTGCTTCCAATTCTCGGCAACATCCAGGCGATACAGGGTAAAGACGTCCGAGCCTTTGCGGACACCCGAAGCGGCCAGAACTTTGGCCCGAACAATGGCCGTCGATTGGCGCGCCATTTCCGGCAGGGGAAGCTGCTCCAGCGTCGTGGCATGCGCAAGACCGCAAACTTCGATAAATGCCGAGATGAGCCAGAGCGCACGCATAGCTAGAACTGCCCTCTGAAGAGCACGCAGGCCACCAATTTATTCCATTGAAATAAAAAGACTTACTGCGAATTTCCCGGCAAACATGGGACGCCTGGACACAGCCTTGGGACAAGGCGTCACACTGGGCGGCTTCAGAACAGCGTACGGGCTAGCGCTGCTCGGGTGCGACTGGAACCAACCGAAAGATCTCGAAGATCGGGCGGCCGTTCGTATCCGGAACAACCTCGGTCACGCGCTTGGCCAGGCCACGTTCGGCGGCAGCGGCCTCCACGCGGGCCCGGACCCCGGCGAAGACTTCTTTTCCTTCAACATGGCCGAGGAAAATCGCCTCACGATTGGCAAAAACCCGGGCTCGCACTTCGTCGCGCTCGCGATTGCCGTCAGGGTGCTCCGGGAAAAGGTCATCGACGCCGCTCATCGAAAGTCGGGCTTCATGAAACATGGCGAGCGTATTCCAAATACCCCAGTCCGTCACATACACGGTCGCGGGATGCAAAGTGTCCATTCTCACGGAGAGGGCATTAATGGCATCGGTGAAAACAAGGGCTCCACCATTACGTTCGAATTTGTAGAGATACTCATTGAAAACAAGCAAATTAGAAAACGCGAGAGCGGCAACTAACAGAGCCCGAACTGGACGCGCGGGAATAGCGGCCAGCACCGTGGCCGCGAACAAATGAGGGAACGGCCAGAGCAGGACCGCGTGGTGCGCGGAGCCGCCGGCGTCCCGGGTGATCGCCATCAGGAGCCACGTCACCGCGCTAAAGACCAACGCGAAGCGCGCGGCTCTGGATCGCCACCAAAGGGGGAGCAAAAGGAGGCAAGCGGCAACCACGTAACTCATGAGTCCCCCGCGCCTTTCGCCGAAACGTTCATGAATCGAAGCAACAACTTTCGCAATGCCTGAATCCAGCGGCTTAGGCATGGGGGCATCGTCTTCGTTCATCACGTACCCAAATAGTGAACGCCCTTCGAGCGCGCTGCGTACCTGAATGAACTTCGCGTTCCAGTCCGGAACCTCTAAACGGGCATTTTGGGAAAGCGTTGCATTTGGACGCTTCAAGTTATAAATGACAAAGGGAGATGATCCAATGAGGAAGCCGGCTGCGGCTATCGCCGCCCGGCGCATCGTCCAACATTTTCGAATCTCCGGCCACAGCACGGTGACCGCCGCCGCGAACAACCCCGTCAATGCCCACAGGAAAATCGCTTTATTCCATAGCCCTAAGCCGAGCGCGAAAGATGCCCCGAACAGTTGGATGGTGCGACCTGACGCAGCAAACTTGACCGCCAGCAAACATCCGGTCACAAGCAAGAAATGCTCGACTGCGACGGGACCCCAGTCGAACGTGTTGGTGAGCAAAAAAGTCTGGTCCGTCGCCAGGAAGACGGCACCGGCAATCGCCGCCCTTCGATTTACGATTGTTTCCGATAACAAATAGAAAATAAATATAGTTATCGACCCAAGCAACAACATCGGCAAACGTACGCTCCACACGTTCGGACGCACAATATGGAACAGAATCCAGTAGAGGCCGGTCTTTAGAGTGCCGATGTAGGAGATCACCATCAGCGGGACGGAATGATGGAACCCTCGGACGTGGAACTCGTATGAATTCTGAAAGATAGGGTTGGCAAACAGGGCTTCGTCATTCTGAATCCCCGCCAAAGGAATGAGAACCGCGCCAAGCACGACGAACAGGCAACAGAGGGCCAGAATGTTGACCCGTGTGGTAGTATCCTTCACGTAAAAAGAACTTTAGGAAAACTTCGAATGAGAATTTTTACCGGTTTCCTGAACAGTATACGTCAGTTAGACCGATGCAACGGAATGGAACTGGCGTGCGTCAGTGGGTATCGGCTTGGTGGAACATCCCACGAGAGGAGTGATCCAGTCCGGCGGCAAAACCCGCGTAGACGATTTAAATGTAATGGTTTTAGGCCCAAGCGCCGATAAGGAAGGGTCATTGACGGCGGGCGGAAGTGCTGTCGAGGCGGCGCCAGGCGAAGCACGACGGAGAGATTGGCAGGGAAATTGCTTGCGTTCTTAAAATTGTATATGCTACAGTACACGAATAACAATTCTGGGACATGGCACCGACCATCGGAGCTGCCATGTACTTCCCGTTACGTCTCGTCAACTGTAGCGGCACCCCCATGTAGTGGATCTTTCAATCAAAAGAATTGCATGGGTGGGTGAACCCTTTTTGAAATCTTTGCGTCTAACCCGTAAGACGCATGGACAGTGACCGAACTAAAAAGAGAAGAGACAAAACCGGGGAGAGAGACTGGAGAACAAGAAAATGACAAAGAGTGAATTGAAAAAATTTCGTGAAGTTCTGGAGGCAAAGCAGGCGGAGCTGGAGCATTTTGTCCGCAACCGTGAAGGCATCGCCATCGAAAAGAGCCCGGATGCTCTCGATGAGGTGCAGCACGCGGCCGAGCGCGAATTGGCGATCCGTAATTTGGATCGCGAATCGAACCTACTCCGCAACGTGCGTGGAGCTCTGCGCCGCCTTGACGAAGGAACCTTCGGCGTGTGCCTCCATTGCGAAGAAGATATCAGCCCGAAGCGGCTGGTAGCCGTGCCGTGGACGCCGTTCTGCATCCAGTGTCAGGAAATCGCTGATCGCAACCAGGCCGGTGATAATTCGGAAGCATTCGACGATGTACTCGTCAATGCTGCCTAACTAACACTCTCTCTTCTCCCCACTTTTCTCAACGGGCGCGGGGCAGCGTGACGTAAGAAACGCCGCCACCGCGCCCGAAGTGTTTGTGGGCCCGGTGTTTCGGGGAAAGCGCTGCTGGAGGGGTTTATCCCGAGAACTTAGGCGGTCCGCCGCGCTGGCGTCAGCGCACCGAAACGCCGCTCTCTGCGGTGGAACTCTTCGACGGCTGCGGAAAGATCCGCTTCGCCGAATTCGGGCCACATGCGTGGGGTGAATACGATCTCCGCGTACGCACATTCCCAGAGGAGAAAGTCGCTCAGGCGCTGTTCGCCGCTGGTGCGGATCAAGAGATCTACATCCGGACCCAGCAGTTCCGCGATGCCATCAAAGGTCTGTGTCTTCGCCGCAGCGGCTACGATGGCTTCCCGGGAGGAATAATCGAGGGCGAGGCGAAGTGTCAATCCGGTGCCGGCACTGGTTCGCCGCTCGGCGTCTTCGAGAACTGAAACCACGGATTTGGGCAGACGGTCGCGCCGGCCGATGGCCTTGAGGCGGACTCCATTCGCCAGACAGCGTTCGGTTTCGATTTCGAGGTATCGGGATAGTAATTTCATCAGCGCGGAGATTTCGCGCGGCGGGCGGCGCCAGTTGTCGGCCGAAAATGCGTAGAGCGTCAGCATGGAGATGCCGAACTTAGGCGCGGCTTCCACTACGCGGCGAACAGTGTTCACCCCTTCCCGATGCCCCGCCACACGCGGCAAGCCACGGGAGTTTGCCCAGCGGCCGTTCCCGTCCATAATAATCGCCACGTGCAAGCCTTGCTGTTGTTTCACCGGTAGCGTTCCTCCGATCGCGCCCATTCCCATACCACTGGCCGTTTAACGGCCCATGGCCTGAATCAAAGCTTCCATATGATCCAGGTATTTCTCGAGCGCCTTACGTCCAGCGGCGGTCAGGGAGAATTCCGTCTTGGGGACGCGCCCTTCAAAGCTCTTACTGCAGGCAATGTATTTTGCCTCTTCGAGCTTCCGCGCATGCACACTCAAGTTACCGTCGGTGGTCTTGAGCAATTTTTTCAAGTCGTTGAATGTAAGTGATTCATTGGCCGCCAAGGCGCTGATGATGCCCAGACGGATGCGCTCGTGGATCAACCGGTCAAAGTCGGGAATCTCAGGGCTCGAAATCCCGGTGGCCGTTGGAATGGAGGGCGTGCGGTGCGAAGAGAGTGCGTTCGATTTCGCCATGGGTCCTCAGCCTCCAAACCGGCGGGCGATAATCGCCCCGAATACAATGTGCAATCCTCCAAAACATCCGCCGAGCCAAATATTCGCCCAGGCGAACGGCGTGAACAGCGCAATGACTCCCGCCACCAGAAAACAGACGCCCATCACCGGGATTACGCGCACCGAAAATGCGCCGCCGGTGACTACGCCAATGCCGTAGAGGAGAAGCCACGCGCCGGGGATCAAGTGCACCAGACCGTTCGACCAAAGCGCTAGCGTCAGCGCGGCGCCCGCGATCATAGGCGGAACAAACGCGTGGGCAAATTTGCGTGCTGGAGCCGACCACAGCTCCATCCCGGCTTGTGCCGATTTCTTCCACATCGCCAGGACGCCGACGATGATAGCGAGTGCTCCTTCAATCAGCCATGTCGCCAGCCAATGCTTCGGCGAGGTTTGCCAGGTGGCGATTCCCGCGGCGGCCAGCGCCGTCAACCCCATGAAGACGCCGCCCAAACCTGGCACCGCCGTGAAGGAGCCCGCGCGCTCCATCGTTTCCCGGATGTACTTCAAGTTGTCGAGGGCATGCGCTTGCATCGGGATAGGCTCTGAGGAGCACGACCGGATGGAGCGAATGGATGCCATTGGCCCCAGTGTACGGGGCCTCTTCAGGGAAAGCAAGTACTTTTTGCTGCAAAGTAGGCGACGAAATTCCCTGCTCTGGTAACATGAAAACTTGCCGATGCAAGCGCTCTTTCAGGCAATTCAACCCGGTGATAACGACGAGGCGCTGGTGCGCTCCGTGGACCCGGGCCGCCTGCCGTGGCACGTCGCCATCATCATGGATGGCAACGGCCGGTGGGCGAAGCGCAAGGGACTGCCGCGGGTCGCGGGTCACACGGCGGGCATCCGCTCTGTGCGCATCGCCGTCGAAACGTGCTCGCAGTTGGGCATTGGTGCGCTGACGCTTTACGCATTCTCGGTCGAAAACTGGAAGCGTCCGCGGGCTGAAGTGGAGATGCTGTGGAGGCTGCTCCGCACCTATTTGCGCTTGGAACTTCCTGCATTGATGCAGAACGGCGTTCGGCTAAACGTGATCGGACGAGTGGAAGAACTGCCCGCGCAAGTGCAGTCGGATTTAAAGGAAGCCATGGCGACGACGGCGGGCAATAAGGGTCTGCTGGTGAATCTGGCGATTAACTACGGAGGCCGGGCGGAGATCGTCGATGCGGTGAAGGCGCTGGTGGCCGACGCCAAGCGCGGCAATGTTTTGATCGACGAAGCGGCCATCTCTGCCCGTCTCTACACGGCAGGTATCGCCGACCCGGATCTTCTCATCCGCACCTCCGGCGAAATGCGCGTCAGCAATTTTTTGTTGTGGCAGATCGCTTACTCGGAATTGTACGTCACCGAAACATTGTGGCCGGATTTCAAGCGGGCGGATCTTCTGCGCGCCGTGCTCGATTATCAAAAGCGCGATCGGCGGTTCGGCGGCTTGGGTACGCAGCCGGCGGAGAATGACGAACTGACGCGAAACGAAGCGGCAATCAAGGAAACAGAAGCCGAGGCCCTCGGCAGTCCGGTCCGATGAAGCGAATCGTCACGGCAGCGGTTCTCACTCCGCTCTTTGTCTGGCTCATTCTTGCCGCACCGGCAGAAGCGTTCCGCATTTCCTTGGCCCTGGTGGGCGCGCTGGCGTTTCACGAGTTCACGCAGATCGCGGGCACCGGACGATTGCTTCCTTCGTGGATCGGCGCAATTGCGGGAATCGCGATGCTGTACGCGCAGGATGCGACGCTTGTGGTGATTCTCGCGGCGCTTGCCGGCATGACGTTGGCGTTGCGTGCCGGGGATCTGAAAGAGTCTCTGCCTGCCGCGGGCGCATTTGCGCTGGGAATTGTTTACATTTTCGGCGCATGGCGATGTGCGAACGAACTGCGGCTGATCAATCCGCATTGGCTTTTGTTTGCGATGCTCTTGAGCTGGGTGGGCGACACGGCGGCGCTTTACGTAGGCAAATCCATCGGGAAGCATAAACTTGCACCGCGAGTAAGCCCGGCAAAAACGTGGGAAGGCGCTGTTGGTTCCGTCGTGGGAGCGGTGATCGGCGGCGTGGTCTATGCGCATTACCTGATCCCCTCGGCTTCAATTGTGGAAGTGACGATGCTCGCGGTTGGCGGCAATATCGCTGGCCAAATTGGAGACCTGGCGGAATCGGCATTTAAGCGTGGCGCGGGGGTGAAGGATAGCGGCACGCTGTTACCCGGCCACGGCGGGTGGCTGGATCGCATCGATTCCAGTTTGTTTGCCGTGCCGGTGGTTTACGCACTTCTGCGCTACGTCTAATCGTGATTTTTTAATCGTTATTTTTGAAATCGCTTGAGGCGCAAACTGTTCGTCACGACGCTGACGGAACTGAGTGCCATCGCCGCGCTCGCAATGATGGGATTCAAGTAACCGAGCGCCGCTCCAGGGATCGCGATCAGGTTGTAACCAAGCGCCCAGCCGAGATTCTGTTTCATTACCTTCCATGTCGCACGCGAGAGCGCGATGGCGTGCGCGACGCCCAGGAGATCGGCACGCAATAGAGTGACGTCGCCCGCTTCCATGGCGATGGACGTTCCAGAACCCATGGCAAAACCGATATCGGCTTGCGCGAGCGCGGGAGCGTCGTTGATACCATCTCCTGCCATGGCGACCACATGTCCTTCGGATTGCAGCTTTCGAATCTCGGCCACTTTTCCATCCGGCAGGACTTCTGCGATGACGCGGGAGATGCCAGCCTCCTTCGCGATCGCTTCGGCATTCTCGCGGCGATCGCCACTGAGCAGGACCACGTTCAAATGCATTTCGCGGAAGTGCCGCACGGCGTCCACCGCGCCCGGGCGGATGGGATCGGCGACCGTCAACGATCCGGCGAAGGTGCCGTCGACGGCGATCAGAAGAGTGCTCGATGTTTCGGGGACGTGAAGGCCAGATTCGCGCAGCAGAGCGGCGTTTCCGGCAAGTACTTCGTGGCCCTCCACCTTCGCCGCGACTCCCCGTCCAGTGAGGGAACGAAAGTCGGTGGCCTCGGGAATGGACAGTCCGCGGCTTTCGGCGTATGCGACTACAGCCTGCGCAAGCGGATGCTCTGAGCGTTTCTCCGTAGCCGCTACCCAGCGCAGAACATCATCGGAAACAAACGCTAACGTCTGGGAAACAGCCGCTTCCGTGATGCGCGGGTGACCTTCGGTGAGCGTGCCTGTTTTATCGAGTACAACGGTGTCGAGCTTGTGCAGTGTTTCCAGCGCCCGGCCGCCTTTGATCAGCAAACCCATCTCTGCCCCACGACCCGTAGCCACCATTACCGCGGTAGGAACGGCAAGTCCCATCGCACAGGGGCAGGCAATGATCAGTACCGCGACCGCAGCGGCGGCTCCGCGACCCGCGCCACCGCCAAAGAAAATCCAGCCGAGCAAAGTTAGGATTGCGAGAGACAAAACAATGGGCACAAAGATACCGCTGATGCGGTCGGCTAATCGCTCGATTGGCGCTCGCGCGCCTTGGGCCTGGCGCATCAGGGTCACGATACGGGCGAGCACGCTCCCTTCCCCCAGCGTCGTCGCGCGATAGCGGAAGCTGCCTGTTGTATTGACGCTTCCGCCGATCACGGTATCGCCAAGGCCACGGTTTACAGGAACCGGCTCGCCCGTCAGCATGGATTCGTCGATGTAGCTTGCGCCTTCGACGACTTCGCCATCCACGGGAATCCGTTCTCCGGGGCGCACAAGGATGACATCGCCGGGCGTCACTTCGGTCACGGGCACGTCGAGTTCCGCCCCATTGCGGGCAACGCGGGCCGTCGCCGGCTGCAAGCCAATCAAATTGCGGAGAGCGCTGGTGGTCTGCCGCTTGGCGCGAGCCTCCATGGCCCGGCCAGCGGTGACGAACGCGAGGATCAGGATTGCGGCCTCGTAGTAAACATCTGTCGCAATGCCGCGCGATTGAAAAAAACTGGGCGCAACGGTGACGGCAAGCGAGTACAGAAAAGCCGAGCCCGTTCCCAGCGCCACCAGCGCGTTCATATCCGCGTTGCCATGCCGCGCGGCGTTCCACGCTCCGGTGTAAACGCGGCCTCCCGCCCACACCATCACGAAGAGCGCGGCGGCCGCCATCGCGTACTGCACCGGAGCCTGGTGCATCCAATGCATGGGCAGCGCCATCGCGCCAAAGCCGATCGCCAGGCTGACTATGGCTTTCGCCGTAAGACTTTTCGCCTCAGCGGCTTGCTCCCGTTCACGTTCCTCTTGTTCCTCAATAGCGGTGCGGCCGGTGGGGGGAAAGGACGCTTCATAGCCTGTGTCGCGAACGGCTTCGAGGAGTTGTTCCGGCTCCACGGACTCGGGATGGAAGGCCACTTGCGCCTGTCCGGTGAGCAAGTTGACGGCGGCGGTTTCGACGCCGGGTGTTTCGGAGAGTGCCTTTTGAACGTGTGCCTGACAGGCGGCGCAAACCATACCGTCGACCTTCATGGTGACTGTTTGCGTCGTCATTGCCTTGAGTTTCGCAAGCTATTGGCTTGCCTGCAAAGGGTGGCTTTCGGTAGCCGCGGCATGCGGCGATGGTTAGCGGCGATGGCTAAGCGGAAATGTGAGGCAGATAGCCT
The DNA here is from genome assembly GCA_040081855.1 of Bryobacteraceae bacterium. Lineage (GTDB taxonomy): Bacteria > Acidobacteriota > Terriglobia > Bryobacterales > Bryobacteraceae > Palsa-187. Next base: position 64,602 of record JBEBFS010000002.1, read on the forward strand.
GCCTTTTCAATCGCCTGCAGCGCTTCGTTACGCCGTTCCGGAGAAATCTCCACCTCGGCCGAACCCATGCTGACGTCGTTTACTTTCACACCCGGCAGCTTCATCAAAAACTTACGGACACGCATCACACAAGCGTCGCAGTGCATGCCTTCGATCTGGATTTTCATTACTTGATCCGAAGCGACTGTCATAGCCGGAAATCCTTCCTGTCTTCCTACTGTACGGATTCAAAAATGGGGGTCAGGTTACAATTCCAACGAAAGAATCTGAAATTTGCCAGTCGCAGCAAGGTTCCGAATCCAAATGGACTTTTGCACGTCTAAAGTACCGAGGAGTGGGCTAACGCCCACTGGGCTACGAGCCGGCGGCGAGATTCTCCCCTGACCTGGACCTCCCGCCGCCCCTCACTGTTCTAAGCTCAATCTACCGAAGCGCGGCTACGTTTTGTTTGGCGCTTTCCAGCATGAATCCAATTTCTGTATTGCAACTCAAGAACCGAAGACCGTTCTGGCGCCAATAGGTTCCTAGTTTCAGGTTACGGACGTGAATGCCGGGGGCTACGCCGTGCTTTTCGCAGGCATCGCGGATCTTGCCGATCGCTTCAATCATCTTTGGATGCTCGAATTCGCCGGGAACGCCGAGGGAAATGGAAAGATCCGCGGGCCCGATCATCACGGCATCAATGCCGGGAACGGAGACCAGTTCCTCCACACGATCCAGGGCGGCCTGGGTTTCGATCTGGAACACCACCATGATGTGTTCGTTCATGTGGTTGATGATGGCGGGCATCGAGTGGTTCTCATAACCAAGGTGCGTCGGCTGCAAACCATAGCCGCGGATGCCGACCGGCGGAAACTTGGCCCAACTCACGGCGCGCTCCAGAACCTCGGGCGATTCCACGCGCGGGAACAAGACACCCTGGGCCCCGCAATCCAACGCTCGGGCTACCAGCGAATAATGCAACTCACCGACGCGGACGATGGGACAAAGCCCGTTGTCGGTGGCGGCGCGTGCCAAGTCCTGCAGAGACTCCAGATCGAATGCACCGTGTTCGGAATCGAGATAGACCCAATCGAGTCCAGCCGCGGCAAGAATGCGCGGGACTTCGGGCGAACGGATCATTGAAACGCTGCAGCCGAGCTGCGTCTTGCCTTCTTTGAGAGCTTGTTTGACTTTATTGATGTGCATGAGTGTTCCCGGCGATTCTCGTGGGGGGACATGGGAAGCCGCAGCGGAGCGGAACTCCACTTACGTGCAATTTTGGAAAACTCACTGCGCGAGGGCCACTCGCGCGCGGGTTCTCAACCCGCCCCACTTAAACCGCGAAAACTTGATGATCCGGGCAATCGAGCGCGATGGCGTCGGTCAGCCGCTCGGTTAGATCCAGACCGTGCTGTGCGAGGAACGGGAGGATCGAATAAAAGCGCTCCTGCAAGTGGCGATGCGGAAAGAGCATCGACGAAAGGTGCCGGGCGTCGTCACCGGCGCGCTCATCGCGGCGGATGGCTTCGCGTTCTGTCTTTCCGCGCATTTTGCTTAACTGGTAGGCAATCTTGGCTTCGCTCTTTTTGAGAGCCGCGGCCAGCGTCGGATCGAAGCGCAATAATTCGGCTTTCAGCTCCGCGATCTGCCGCGTGACGCCGGAAGCGGTGTGCTCCATCGACTGGATTACAGACGTGGGAACCAGCTTCCTCGAAATCTGGTCTTTGAGAACCTCCGGACGCACGAAGGTGTCCGTGGCCATCAGCCCAAAACGCGCCAGCGTTTTGGCCGAGCGCTGATCCATCAAAGTGAATCCCGCGCGGGCCAGCATCACCGGCATACGGCCGAGCAGACGCTCATAAATGACGTGCGATTGCGCAAAGTAAGCCAACTCGCCGGGGCCGCCCACATAGGCGACGGTAGGCAATAGATAATCTTGCATCACGGGGCGAAGCACGGCGTTCGGGGAGATATCGGCGGCACGGTCCGCCAATGCGGCGTAATCGGCGTCCTTGCGGCGAAGACTGTTGCGCTCTCCGTTTTCGAGCAGAAAGAAGAGCGACGTCTTCGGCTCAATGTGAACTTGCGCGTGGTATCCGGCGCCGATCAGTTCCTTGTTCCGTTCAAGCAAGGCGGCTTTTAGTTCAGGCGCGGCTTTCAGTGCATCCACAATAAAGGGCGCGCCGATTTTGCGAATGGCCGGATCCAGCGGATCCAGTTGAATGAGGCCGAGGTGTCCACAGAGCTTCTGCAGTAACGCACGGAACGCTTCGCCCATCGACACTCCGGGACGATACGTTTCGGCAACCAGCGCCACCACATCGTCGGCGAACGGCAAACCCGCGAGCACGCGGCGAAGTTCTTCGATAGGGGGCGCTGCAACAGCCATGGCTCCCACGGGGTGTTGTCTACCGGCAAGCGTCGGCGGGGCATCCACCTTCACCATCTGCGATTTGCCGTCCGCATCGTAAAGCCAGGCGTGATTTACTTCCGCAAAATCATGGTCTTCCGTGGCCAACCAGAATACCGGGACGGCTGGAATGCCCTCGTCCGTAAGCTTCTGTGCCAATTTTGCCGCGGTAGCTGCCTTGAAAATTGTATAAGCCGGACCGCCGAAAAGGCCCACCTGCTGTCCGGTGACGACGGCCACCGTACCGGGCGCGGCCAAGCGGCTCAGAGATTCGGAATCGCCGTTCTGGGCGCGGAGAGCGGCGACTAGGGCCGCACGGCGGTCATCGGGGAACTGGATTTCCGCAGCTGAACGGCTGAAAGACGCCGGGTCATGCGGATTGTGCCGGTAAAATTTCTCAACTTGTTGAAAATGGTAGGTAAAATCCGCAAATAACCGGGAAGTTCCCGGCAGCTCTGTGTGGCGGATACAGGCGGGTTGCGTGGCCAACTGAGTCATGCAGACGAGTCCAAGAGTAGCAGATGAAGCAACCCCTGCGAAAGTTGCGAGAATATGGAGGTTACCCCTATGGACGACCAACAATTTCGCGATCTGGCCGACGGCGCCCTCCAGGACCTCCAGCACCGGCTGGTGTCTGCTTCCGATCAGTACACTTTCGACGCGGACTTTAATAACGGCGCGCTGACCATCGAGTTTGAAGATGCACCGGCGCGCTTCGTAGTGAGTCCGAACTCGCCCGTGCGGCAGATTTGGGTATCGGCGCATATGAAGAGCCACAAGCTGGACTGGGATCCGGCCAAGAACGCCTTCGCGGCGAACGGGCAGACGTTGGTGGAGCTGATTGCTGAGGCGATCAGCAAGCAGTTGGACGAAGAAGTGACCTTATAAAAGTTGGTTGGTAGAAGCACGCGGGCAATCCCCGTGTAAGTTCCGGATTCATCTAGTCGGAGTGCAGGTCCGCGGCGGCTTGCCACCCTGCCCCCCGTGTTTCGTTGGTGTTTATGCCAGGCGTCTACATCTCGTATCCCTTCTGCGCGCAAAAGTGCACGTACTGCAACTTCGCGTCCGGAGTGTTTCCGCGGGAGATGGAGCCAAAGTACCTCGCGGCGCTGAGGGAAGAAATCCGGCGTGTCAATTGGCCATGGAAACCGGAAACTGTGTATCTGGGCGGGGGCACTCCGAGCAATATGGACCCTGCCGCTCTGGCCGCAGTACTGGCCGAGATTCCCGGCAGGCCGTGGCGGGAAGCCACCATGGAAGCCGCACCGGGCGGGCTTACGCGCGAAAAAATCTCCGGTTGGGTGGAAAGCGGAATCAATCGCGTGAGCCTCGGCGTGCAATCGTTCGCGCAGAAAGAATTGGCGCGGACCGGACGCAAGCACACCGCGGAGATTGTCGAGAAAGAAATTTCACTGCTTCGGGAATGCGGGATTGCGTCCATCAACATCGACCTCATCTCCGGCCTACCTGGACAAACTAAGGAAAGCTGGACCGCTTCGCTCGATTGGATCGAGAAGCTCGGTGTTCCGCATGCATCTGTCTACATGCTGGAGGTAGACGAAGACAGCCGCCTGGGCAATGAGTTGATCACGCTGGGCTCACGCTACGGGGCAAACGACGTTCCCTCAGAAGACGCCATCGCTGATTTTTATGAGATCGCCGTCGAACGGCTCGCCTCCATCGGTATTCCGCGCTATGAGATCTCGAACTTCGCGCGGCCAGGGTTCGAGGCGATCCACAACCTGAAGTATTGGAAAAGGGAACCGTATCTCGGCTTCGGCGCCGATGCGCATTCCTTCGATGGCGAGATGCGGTGGTCGAATCCGGAGTCGGTTGCCGAGTATGTCGCAGGCTTCCCCGCTCCCGAGCGAACGCCGGCCGATGCAAAGAGTGAACGATTTTTCCTTGGCCTGCGATTGAGTGAAGGCATATCCGGAAGTTTCGCGCCGTTCGAATCCGTGGTGGAACGCTTTACCGGCGAAGGCTTACTCCAAGCAGAAAATGGCCGCGTGCGATTGACGCAGCGCGGCGTGATGTTGTCAAACGAAGTCTTCGCCGAATTTATCGGCTGACTCGTGCTCACGAGGCTGTGTGAAAACTGGAGCACACGTCCGCTCCCTGCAGTCGCGGCTCCGTTCTATCGCTAAAACCGCAGGCCGCTCAAACAGAGCCGCGACCGAAGGGAGCGGTAAAAAATCACTTTTCACACAAACTCTCACATTAGAGCCACACGTAACGCCACAGAACCTGGCTGCCACCGGGCGTGATACCCTCGAACCCATGCGCGCGCACGCTGCCTTCTTCCTGCTTCTGCTAGCCCCGCTTGCTTCGGCAAAATGGGTAACCGCTTGGACGGGCTCGGTTCAAGGTCCGTACCCCACGGGCAATCCACTGGCGCAGCCGAACCTAAGCCTAGTGTTTCCTGCTGCCGAAACAGGTGCGAGGGACCAGTCGTTCCGCATGATTGTGCGGCCGGATATCTGGGGCGCACAGACACGCCTGCGGTTCTCCAATGCTCTGGGTACAAAGCCCGTGACGTTCGACGGCGTCTTCGCCGGCTTGCAGATGAGCGGGGCGGCAATCATGCCCGGGACGAATCGACCGGTCCACTTTGGAGGAAAGGCCACGGTCACGGTCGCTCCGGGAGAATCCGCGTGGAGCGATCCGGTCGCGCTGCCGTTCGTCAAAGGTACGGCCACGGAACTGATGGGCCGCAAGCTTGCCGTAAGTTTTCACATCTCCGGAGAAAGCGGGCCGATGACGTGGCATGCGAAGTCGTTGACCAGTTCGTACGTCACCGCTCCGGGAGCGGGCTCGAAGGGCCGGGACGAGAATGAATCCGCGTTCCCTTTCGCAACAACATCCTGGTATTTCTTGGACGCCCTGGACATGACCGCGGGGGACAGTGCCCGCCTTATTGTCGCGTTCGGTGACTCCATCACCGACGGCACTGCTTCCACGTTGAACGGTGATGACCGCTGGCCCGACGTTCTCTCTCGCCGGCTGCACGCGCGCTGGGGAAACGAGATTGCCATCGTGAACACGGGCATCGGCGGCAATCGCGTGGTTGGGCCCAAAGAGTACACGGCCGCAAAATCGTTTGCCGGAGGACCATCATCCAAGATGAGGCTGGAGCGAGACGTGCTCTCGCTCTCGGGCGTCTTCGCGGTGATCTGGATGGAAGGCATCAACGATCTGGAATACACCAATGATTCCGGTCAAACAGAATCGGTGGAATCGATTCAAGCCGGTTACAGAGAAGGCGTGGCACGCATTCGCGCCAAGTTTCCCGGCGTAAGAGTGATCGGCGGGACGCTCACATCCGCGCTCGGCAGCAAGAGCAACGGCGGACGTGGCACTCCCGAGGGCGACACGAAGCGCAAAGCGATTAACGAATTCATCCGCCACACAGATTTGTTCGACGGCGTTGCCGATTTCGACAAAGCCACGCTCGACCCACGTACGGGCGAACTGCGGCCCGAGTTTGTTCCCGACAGCACCATCGGCGGCCCCGGCGACAAGTTGCATCCGAACCGCCTGGGGTATCAGGCGATGGGAAACGCCGTGAACGTGGAATTGTTCGTGAACAAGAAATAGACGCACAGGTGTGAGTTTTCGCAGTCGCGGAGAAGAAACGGCGCCGTTTCCATTGTCCGCCTCCATCGGCCGCCTCGCGTGAGCGTGCGCAAAAGCGGATATAATCAAACCGATTCATATAATCAGCACTCATGAAACGCAACTCCGTATTTTCCGCAATTTTCATCTTCTCGCTCGCCTTGGTCCCGCACGTTCTTGCTCAGGGCCCGCCTCCGGCAACGCCTGCCGCGGCTTTTGATCCTCACGATCTTTCTGGCTATTGGGATTTGGGGCCGGATGGGCGCAGTGTCCCAAATGCCGTGCTCGCCGCAGGTGCCGGAAAAGCGACGCTGCAGGAAATGGAAGATGGCGACAAAATTTCTGAACGCTGGTGCCGCCCGCTGGGAATACCGGCGGCAATGGACTCCGGCCGCCCCATCGCGATCACACAGGGACGCTGGGAAACGATGATCAACTTTGAGGCGAACTCATCGCCGCGGCACATCTACTTCCGCCGCGAACACGTCAATCCAGATATCTTCGACCCAAGCTCCGTAGGTGACTCGATAGGCAATTGGGAAGGCGATACGTTCGTGGTGGAAACGATCGGCTTTCACGACAAGAACGGACGCATGATGATCCCCGGCGGTGGCTTCCGCACGACGAAATCGAAATTAGTGGAGCGATTTAAGCTGATCCGGAATGGACAGATGCTTTCCGTTACCACCACATGGACGGAGCCTTCGGTTTACCAAACGCCGCACACCTATGAGTTCCGCTATACGCGGATTCCCGGCAACTACGAGCCGCGCCCCGCCGTAGGATGCGATCCTTGGGACGAGGAAAGAGCGGCTTACGTGGAACGAACGTTCTCTCCCGCACTGAAGAAAGCCGCCGAAGCCGCAGTGGTGAAGCCCGGCACCGAAGTGTCCGTGAAGACGGGGAAATAGGAACAGGAACGAATCCAATGCGAATGACGAAACTCTCTTCTCGTTTTCTCAGCCCGGTCCTTATGGTGGGATTTGCGGCAGCCGCGTTGCACGCGCAAACAACACCCGCGGTCGTGCTGCCGCCCACAGTGGAAGGCGACTGGGTGCGAACCGACGAAAACCACTCCGGCAGTTTTGGCGAACTGACGTCGTCTTATAAACAGGCGGAGCTGACGGAACTGGGCAAAACGATGCTGTCAAGAATGGCCGCGCGTCCGGCTCCGGTTGCCGCGGAGAACACTCCGCTGCGCACTGGCCAGCCCCTGGTGACGAATAACCGAACCTGCGTATTTAATCAAAATCAGCTGGGCCTTGAATACGATTCTGAAGGCTTCCACTCCGTGATGAACAAAGAGCACATCACTTTCGTGCAGGAGCGCGGCTGGCAGCGAATCGTTTATCTCGACAACCGCAAGTTGGCGGATTCTTTCGTGCGCTCGCCAACCGGTTCGGGATATTCGGTGGGTCATATCGAGCCGAACGGCACCCTTATTGTTGAGACCACCGATCTGACTCAGGGCCGGGTCACTGCGGGCGGGTTCCGAACGCCGGAAACCAGAGTGAAGCAGGAATACATTCCCGCAGCCGATGGCAAGAATCTGAAACTTGTGTTCACCTGGTCCGACCCCAAAATTTACGTGAAGCCGCACGTCTACGAATTCACTTTCGAACGAATGGAAGCCGGAACGTTCGCGCGTGAAACATTCTGTGATGCGACCGACCCTTTGTGGGGCCAATCCATCGTGCCTCCGCCCCAACAATAGTCTCGGCGAGCAAAACACCCGTGTTTTGAGGCGTTCGCAATCGGAGACTGGCGCGGACCGCATGTTATCCTCAAAGAAAGCCCGCCAGTCATGCGCCCAGAAAGTTATACAACACCTAGCGGTATTGTTGTTACTCAAACCGTCTCGAACGTCTCCTACCAGCGCGGACTGAAGAGTCTGCTGAAGAAACTAGACTCGCAGAGAGGTGTTTATCTCTCTTCGGGCTACGAATATCCAGGACGCTACTCGCGCTGGGACGTTGGCGCAACGGCGCCGCCTATCGAAATCATCGCAATAGGCCGCGACGTTGTAATCCGTCCGCTGAATGAGCGTGGGCGAGTAATTACGAAGATCCTGGAACCGCTGCTTTCGGCTCATCCGCACTGGGATGACTTCAACAACGAAGACGGCACGCTGCGGGGATTGCTGAAGCCGCTGCCCGCCCTGTTTCTTGAAGAAGAACGCAGCAAACAGCCTTCGGCCTTTTCCTTGGTCCGCGCCTTGCAGCAGGAGTTTGCGCATCCATTGGCCGCGCGACTAGCGTTAGTCGGCGCGTTTGGCTACGACCTGCTTCTACAGTTTGACCCGATCAAACTGAAGCTACCGCGGAACGACGTTAAAGACCTGCACCTGTTCCTTTGCGACGACATTTATTTCATGGATCGCAAGAAGGAACGCATCGAGCGCTATCAGTTCGATTTTTCGGCGAACGGCCTAACAACCGTTGGCCTTGCGCATGACGCCGAGCGCACAGCCAAGCCCAAGAAAGTCAAAGCCGGACCCATCATCAGCGACCATACCCCGGAAGAGTATTGTGAGAAGGTCGAAAAAGTTCGCGAAGGCATGCGCCAGGGTGATTTCTACGAGGTGGTGTTGCGGCAGACGTTCCGCACTCCGTACTCGGGAAGCCCCTCGGAATTGTTTCAGCGCATTCAGCACGCGAACCCAAGCCCTTACGAGTTTTTCATTCAGTTCGGCGATGAGCAGTTGATCGGCGCGTCGCCGGAAATGTTCGTCCGCGTCGAGGGCAAGCGCGTCGAAACCTGCCCCATCGCCGGAACCGCGCGCCGCACGGGTGATCCACTGCAGGATGCAGAGAACATCCGCGAGTTGCTCGATTCTCGCAAAGAAGAGTCTGAACTCACGATGTGTACCGACGTGGACCGCAACGACAAATCGCGCGTCTGCGTTCCAGGCTCCGTGCGCGTCATCGGAAGGCGCTTAATTGAAGCCTACGCCGGCTTGTTTCACACGGTGGATCACGTCGAAGGGACACTCGCCGAAGGTTTCGATTCCCTGGATGCGTTTCTGACCCACATGTGGGCGGTGACCATCATTGGCGCTCCCAAGAAGTGGGCGGCGCAGGCGGTTGAAACTCTGGAAAAAGAAGCGCGCGGCTGGTACGGGGGCGCTGTCGGCATGATTGCGCTGGGCGGTGATATTAATACCGGCATCTGCATCCGTACCGTGCATCTGAAAAACAGCGAGGCCCGCTACGGCGCGGGCGCGACGCTGCTGTACGATTCCATCCCCGCGAACGAAGACCGCGAGTGCTGGACGAAAGCCACAGGCTTCTTCCGCGCGTTCAACGCGGAGAAGAAAGCACCGGCCGTGTTCGCTCCGCGCACCGAATTGGGCGCAGGCGTACGGATGCTGCTGGTGGACAACGAAGACTGCTTCATTCACACACTTTCGAATTATGCCCGGCAGACGGGTGCCGAAGTAATGACCTACCGCTGGGGCTTCCCTATCGATCTGCTGGATGAATTGAAACCGTCGATGATTCTAGTGTCCCCGGGTCCTGGCCGTCCTGCGGATTTTGGAGTGCCGGATCTGGTGCGTCACGCGGCGAAAATGGGCATCCCCACGTTCGGCGTGTGCTTGGGCTTGCAGGGAACCGTCGAAGCGTTCGGCGGCGAGCTCGGCGTGCTTGATTATCCGGTCCACGGCAAGCCGTCGATGGTTCGACACAAAGGTGTTGGCGTGTTTGAAGGATTGCCGGAAGAGATTCGAGTGGGCCGCTATCATTCGCTGTACGCGATCCGCGAAAAGCTGCCGCCCGAACTCGAAATTACGGCGGAAAGCGAAGACGGCGTCATCATGGGCGTGCGCCACAAGACGCTGCCCATTGAAGCGGTGCAGTTTCATCCTGAATCGATTCTGACGTTCGATGGCCAGTGCGGTCTGCGCCTGATGGAAAACGTGGTCCGCAAGCTGGGTCATGCAAAAACCGGCGCGTGAGCTGGGAAACTACTTAGTACTGGACCATGCAGGACTTGCCGCAGCGTCGTACTATCGTGCATACTGTGGTTGCACATGGACTTCCAACCGTCCGACATCATTTTCTTCGCCATCGTCATCTGGCTGGCGATCCAACTCAGCGACGGTGGTGGTGGTGGTCGTCGCCGCTTACGCCTGCCGGCGTCGCTCTAGTTCCCCCCAACTTCCCAGACCATTTTTGTACAGCGACGTGCCGACGTGGCGCGCACACTCCTGCGTGCCGCATCGAGACTCGTCTCGATGCCCTGCCCTTTGCCGACAAGACATTTCCTCTGCTGAGGCCCACGCATGGCTGAGATCATCGTCATCGGCGGTGGACTCGCCGGACTTGCCTCCGCTGCGGCGCTCGGCGGCGCCGGACATCGCGTCAAGCTCTTGGAGATGAAGCCCTTCCTCGGCGGTCGCGCGACTTCCTACGAGATCGGCAACGGCGAAGAAGCCGAGTTCATCGATAACTGTCAGCACATCCTGCTGCGCTGCTGCGTCAACCTGCTCGATTTTTACAAGCGTTTGGGCGTCGAAAACAGCGTGGCGTTTCAACGCGACTTCTACTTCATCGAGCCCGGCGGCCGCACCAGCATTCTGCGCCGGGGTATCTTCCCTGCTCCCGCGCATTTCGCCGGATCGTTTCTCAAACTCAAGTTCCTCAACCTCTCCGAAAAAATCGCCGTCGCGCGCGCCATTCAAGCCATCGATAAGGAATGGTCCACGCGCACCGATCTCGACCGCATCACCATGCAGCAGTGGCTCGAAGAAAAGAAGCAGCCGCCGCGCGCCATCGAACGATTCTGGCGGCAGGTGCTGGTCAGCGCGATTAACGAGGAACTGGACCGCATGGCCGCCTCGCACGGCTTCCAGGTCTTCCGCCTCGGCTTCATCGCGCGAAGGGACTCCTACGAAATGGGCATCCCCGCCGTGCCGCTCGGCGAGTTGTACCGCGAAGATGCATGGAAGAAAATCGGCAACGTCGAACTGCACACACGCTCAGCAGTTTCGCGCATTGTGGTTGAGAACGGCACAGTGCACGGGGTCCTTTCCGGCGAACAAATGTACCGCGCGGACGCCTACATCTGTGCCGTACCATTCGAGCGCATCACAAACATTTTTCCCGAGCACGGCATCGATCTTTCGCCCTTCGAGCATTCGCCCATCACAGGCATCCACCTCTGGTTCGATCGCCCGGTGACCGAACTCGCGCACGCGACCCTGCTGGACCGCAACATTCAATGGATGTTCAACAAGGATCGCGGCCGCTACCTACAGTTGGTCGTGAGCGCATCGCGAAATCTCACCGAGATGCCGCGTGCCGACGTGATCGCCCTCGCGCTGCGCGAACTGGCGGAATTTTTCCCCAACGTCAAAGAAGCGAAGCTCGAAAAAGCCCACGTGGTCAAAGAAGTCCGCGCGACGTTTTCCGCCAAACCAAATCTCGAAGCCGCGCGACCCGTGAATCGCACGGCGATTCCGAATCTCTTCCTCGCCGGCGATTGGACCCGCTCCGGCTGGCCCGCGACAATGGAAGGCGCCGTCCGGAGCGGCTACTTGGCAGCCGAAGCCGTCGCCACAAGCCTTGGAACCGAACAACGCTTTCTCTTGCCCGATATCGCTTAGCCGCCCGCGACCCGTTCCCTTTTCGCGATAGCGACGCGATTCGATCAAATCATGTACGATCCAATTAGCGAAAGAGCATCCTGTTCGCGAGTTTTCCCCGAATTTTCCTATCATATGACGCGCAGGAAGTGACGGCTAAATGGCAAACAAGGATAGGTATGGGCGGAGCCGCCATACAAGACCGAAATGCCTCGACCTTCAGTCATGGAGGAGACCGACCAAGGAAGAAACGCTCGCATGGCTGGAAAAGAAAAAGGCCGGTTCCGGGAAACGTCCGAAGCCGTCACTGCTTATGGTCCGTCAGCATCTGTCGCCCGTTGATGTGTACTGCTACCTCAAGGCTCGGTTCGGTGAACCCAACGGCTTTCAGAACTTCCTACGTCGGAACACGAGTGACAATTGGATTCATTGGGACTACTACCTAAAGGCGCACGACCAGGATGTGTACCTGTGCGGAATGTCCCGCGAAACTCACCTCGTGCTGTCAGAGAAGATGACGGATGAAAACTGGCGCGACCTCGTGTTTGCGATGAAAGCAGACTACGGCCGGGTCGGCAAGGAAAAGAGCGCCATTCTCAAATCTCTGGAACATTGGGTGACCTTTCCGAACAAGTTCGTTGAAGTTGCAGATATTTGCGCCGAGTTGCATTCCGAGATTGTGGACAACATGGGAGGGTATCAGGCCTACAAAACGCCGTCATATCGAAATAAAAAGACATCGGCTCAAGGCGCGAAGCTGGCTGAGCAGCTCACGACGCGGTCCTCAAAACTCCACAAGCATTGTCTTCAGTTATCGCTGCTCACGCCGGTCCTCGCGGAAGCTTTCATCAACATGATCGTCCTAATCCTCTGCAAGCAGGAGATTCGCCGGAACAAGCGCCAGTTTGACGAGTTCATCCGTTCCCAGATCGACGTCAAGCTGTTCGACTTGTCCTATAAATGTGAGGGGTTTGCCAAGCCGATAGATCAACACTCGGAAGAGTTCAAGAATTTCAAGCGAGTGATGGATAAGCGAAACAACGCTATCCATGGAAATTGCGATCCCGAGAGAGAAAAGATTGAAAGCGTCTATTTTGAAGGCAAGCGTCCCCTGTTCGTAGAACCGGGGGACCACATCGGCAAGCTTCTTGAGGTCTTAGAACGCCAGCATGAACCGGGTACCGTTATAAAGGACTACGAAGATACGCACGCGTTCCTGTTGCACATCCTGAGCTGCTTGAAACCGGGGCAGGCCGACCCTGTGCAGGCTATCTTGGATGCCCGGTTTCCCGGATACGATGTTAACCGGAAGATTACAGGCTATCTCTTCCCGGACCATGTGGTGATAGGGCATGCGCCAGGCACAAAGTACGACGATGAGCTATTGGTTTCTTGGAAACCTTGAAATGTTGAGGCAAACGAGGCAAACGGGACGGACGGGACGTTCCCTAGTTCTTCAGGCAGCCTCCAAGCCACCGATCCGCTCATTCACAAGGAATCGAGCAACTCAATCTCCTCCCAGGTCAACCACATCCCATTTCGCCCAGTACGAATTCGCAAGTTCATGCCTTACAACGTAGGCAAGGAGTCCGTGCGCTCACTTATCGGAGAGCCGGATCGACCAAGCGTAGAATCCATGGTCCCTATGGCGGGTCTGCGAGCGATGAGAGTTCAACTGGTCTTAAACCAGTCCCTGGCGCTTTTTTCAAAAAAAGCCATGCGGGTTAAAACCAACCCACGCCGTTGCGGGCAAACAAGCGGCCTCGCGCTGTTCGAGCAAACGACAGCCTCTTCGCCGGATGAGTAAAATCCGGATCGGGAGCTCCCTAAATTACTTGGGATAGTTGCGTTCTTTGACATCACAAAGCCGGTGCGCACATGCACTGTCGACAACTGCGACAATACGCCTATGTTTCCCATGAAGCATATCCAGCTAACCTTAGCCGCCCTCACGATTTTTTCGGGCTTCTTATACGCCCAAGCTCGCACGCATCAACTCGTCCGCCACGACGACGTCGTCATCGAATCCATCGTCGAAGGCAGCGGCCCGGTGATCGTGCTGCTTCCCTCGCTCGGCCGCGATTCCGAAGAGTTCGATCCTTTGGCCACCGAGATCGCCCGCGCCGGGTTCCGCGTGGTTCGTCCACGCCCACGTGGTTTTGGCCGCAGCGCTGGCCCCATGGAAAAACTCACTCTGCACGATCTGGCGAAAGACATCGCGGCCGTGATTGGCAGTCAGAAATCCGGACCCGCCATTATCGCGGGCCACGCCTACGGCCACTTCGTCGCAAAAATGGTGGCGACGGATTTTCCGGAACAGGTAAAGGGCGTCGCCCTTGTTGCCGCGGCGCAGAAGAACATCGACCCCAAAGTTCGCGGCTGGCTCGCCATCGCCACCGACCCCAAGCAACCCGAACCCGAACGCATCAAGTATCTGCAGATGGTTTTCTTCGCCCCAGGCCACGACCCGCGCGCATGGCTCAAGGGTTTCGATCCGGCCGCGCAAAAGGCCCAGGAAATCGCCCGCGACGCAACGCCTCAAGCCGATTATTGGAAGAGCGGCAACGTCCCCTTGTTGGATATTCAAGCCGAGTACGATCCCTACCGCCCGCGCGCAACGCAGAACCAGTTGATCGAGGAGTTTGGACCGGAGCGAGTCACTGTGGTCGTGATTCCCAATGCCTCCCATGCTCTACCAGTGGAAAACCCGAAGGCCACGGCGGAAGCGCTCGTGAATTTCGCGAAGAAATTAAAATAGGCGCGAAGTCACCGTCATCCCGAACTTGCGACAATACCCCTATGTTTCCCGGGTTCCCCGCCGAAGGCATGCAGTTTCTGCGCAGCCTGAAGCGCCATAACAAGCGCGAATGGTTTCAGCCTCGCAAGCACATCTACGACGAGAAGGTGCGCCGGCCGATGATGGAGTTGGTGGAAGCGATGAACGGGCAACTCCACCGCTTCGCGCCGCATCATCTGAACGATCCGGCCAAGGCCATCTATCGCATTTATCGCGATACGCGATTCAGCAACGATAAAACTCCATACAAGACGCATATCGCCGCGATCTTTCCGCGACGCGGCCATGAAAAGCACGCATCCGCGGGATTCTACATCGGCATCTCGCCCGAAGGCGTGGAAGTGGCCGGCGGATTGTACATGCCTGGTCCGCAGGAACTGCTGTCGGTGCGTAACTGGCTGGCGGATCATCACAAGGAATTCCGCAAGGCCGCCGCCGCGCCGCGCAAGCTGATGGGCGATCTCCACGGCAATTCGTTGCAGCGAGTCCCCAAGGGATTTCCCGCCGAGCATCCAGCCGCGGATCTTCTCAAAATGAAGCAGTGGCTGTATTACAAGGTTCTCGACGTCGAACTCGCCACCTCACCCAAACTTTTCGGCGAACTCTCGAAGCGCTTCAAATCGATGGCTCCGGTGATGGAGATGTTGAATGCGCCGCTCAAGCCGCAGAAGAAAGCAGCATTTTCCTTCGACGCCGAGTATATTCCGGACTAGCTATACTCGGAGAGTTTCCGCCGAGTGCGGTTTCCATCGACATGAAAGCAAAATCCTTTTCTCTCGCACTGATACTTGTGCCGCTGGGTCTGTTGGCGCAGAATGGCGAGAACGTCTACAAACAGAACTGCGCGTTGTGCCACGATTCCGGCGCCGAACGCACGCCCAGCCGCGAAACCCTACGCTCGATGACAGCCGATGCCGTTCTTGGTGCGATGGAATTCGGGCCGATGATCTCGATGTCAAACCGGCTCTCCACCGCCGAACGCCGCGCCGTTGCAGAATACGTTGCGGGCAAAACGCTGCAGTCGCTGCAACTCACGCCTAAAGCTGAGGCCATGTGCAAGGCCAACGCCGCCGGCGCGAATCTTCTGGCCGGTCCACAGTGGAGCGGTTGGGGCGTGAATCTGGAGAACACACGCTTTCAGTCCGCGGCCGCAGCAGGCCTGAACGCAGGTAATGTCGGAAAGCTGAAGCTCAAGTGGGCGTTCGCGTTCCCAGGCGATTTGAATGCTTACGCGCAACCCACCGTTTCCGGCGGGCGCGTCTACACCGGAAGCCAGAGCGGGCTTGTCTATTCGCTGGATGCGGCTTCGGGATGCGTGCACTGGTATTTCCAGGCGGGATCGGGTGTGCGCACGGCGCCGGTACTTGCTTCCGTCGGCGGTTCTGTTTTGGCGTTCTTCGGCGATCAGGCCGGGTGGGCCTATGCAGTGGACGCGGCAACCGGCAAGCAAGTGTGGAAGATCCGCCCCGAATCGCATCCGTTCGCACGACTCACCGGAGCGCCCGTATTTCATAAAGGACGTCTCTACATTCCAATTTCCGCACTGGAGGAAGCCGCGGCAGCGGATCCCAAATTTGAGTGCTGCGTTTTCCGCGGCAGCGTTGTCGCGGTGGACGCCGCAACGGGCAAACAGATCTGGCAGGGGTTCACCATTACCGAAGAGCCGAAGCCGACCAGGAAGAACAAAATCGGCGTGCAACAATATGGTCCTTCCGGCGCGCCGGTTTGGAGCAGCCCGACCATCGACGAAAAGCGCAACGCGATCTACGTGACCACCGGCGATAATTACAGCGATCCGCCGACGCGCACCAGCGATGCCTTCGTGGCACTCGATATGGATACAGGCAAGATGTTGTGGTCGCGCCAGATGTCGGAAAACGACGCGTATTCCGTCGCCTGCCGCATGCCGGATAAGACCAATTGCCCCGACGAAAATGGACCCGATCTCGACTTCGGCTCATCCCCGATACTCGTGACTCTCCCCAATGGCAAGCGCGCATTGGTGGCCGGGCAGAAGTCCGGCGTGGTGCATGCGCTGGACCCGGATCAACAGGGTGAAGTGTTGTGGCAGACGCGCGTCGGTAAGGGCGGTTCGCTCGGCGGCATTCAGTGGGGTTCCGCAGCCGATAACGCAAATGTCTACGTCGCCCTCTCGGATATTGGACGCATCGCTCTTTCCTTCACACAAAGCACGGACGCCGACCCCAAAGCCGGCGGCGGCATGTTCGCGCTGCGCCTACAGGACGGCAAACAGGTTTGGCACACGCCTCCGCCCCCCTGCGGGCAGCGCGCGCGATGCAGTCCGGCGCAATCCGCAGCCGTCAGCGCGATTCCCGGCGTTGCCTTTTCGGGATCGGTGGACGGCCACATTCGCGGCTATGCGACTACGAGCGGAAAGATTGTTTGGGATTTTGACACCATGCGCACATACGAAACAGTGAACGGTGTTCCTGGCCGCGGCGGCGCGATGGATGGTCCCGGACCCGCAATCGCCGGTGGTATGCTGATCGTAACTTCCGGGTACGGGCGCTGGGGTGGATTGCCCGGCAACGTTCTGCTGGCTTTCTCCATCGACGGAAAATAGCGCATAATTTCTAAGGAAAGTGACATCATGAAAAAGACCTTCGCCCTGTTCGGCAAAACGGCAACTGCGGCTGCACTGCTGCTATCGATGACGGCGCTCGCCTCCGCGCAGCCAAAGGAGATTCACGTCCTCTGCTCGAACGGCATTAAAGACGCGGTGGAGCATTCGCTCGCGGCGGCCGAAAAGAAGATCGGGCGCAAGATCAAGATCGAGTACTCCGCCTCCACGCGTTTCCAGAAAGCGATTGAAGAAGGCACCGAGTTCGATCTTACTATCCTCACGCCGGGCATCATCGATGCACTGATGAAGAGCGGCAAACTCGCAGCCGGTTCCAAGACCGATGTGGCCTCGGCCGATCTGGCCGTCGGCATGAAGGCTGGCTCGCCCAAGGCGGACATCAGCAGTCCTGACGCCATGAAGAAACGTTTGCTCGCCGCGAAGTCCGTCACGTGGACCGACGGCGGCGCTGCCGGACCTGCGGTGATGGCGATGCTCAAGGGCCTCGGCATTGATGAGCAGATGAAGGCGAAGATCGTTCTGCAAACGGTCCCCGGCCGTCCCGCCGAAAGCGTGAAGGAAGGCCAAAACGAACTGATGATGGCGCCGGTAAGCGAGATCGGCACCGTGCCGGGTATGGCCGTGCTGGGCTTCTTCCCGAAGGAGTATCAAAAGCCTGTCGTCATGACCGCGGGCATCTCCGCCAAAGCAAAAGACGCGGAGGGCGCGAAGGCTCTGGTGGCGTACTTGACCAGCCCCGCCGCGGCGAAAGCAATCAAAGATGCGGGCATGAAGCAGTTGACGAAGTAGCGCGTGCGATAATGCTCTTCATGCGGAAACTTTTCCTGGCCCCGTTGCTTTCAGCGTTGCTGGCGATACCCGTTTTCGCCGGGGATTTGACGAAGATTCGCGTGGTGGTGACCACGTCTGCAGGCAAGCCTGTGGAGCGCGCCGGTGTGCGCGTCGCCTTCCAGAGCGGCCGTTCGGTCGTGAAACTGGGCAAGGCGATCCGGACGTCCTGGGAAATGCGCACCACACAGGAAGGCATCGCCGAAATGCCGGAGTTGCCGAAGGGCAAGATCCTGATTCAGGTGAACGCGAAGAATTATCAAACCTACGGCGAAACGTTCGATATCGACGAAGACGCACGCACCATTGAAGTGAAGTTGAATCGGCCGCAAGAGCAGTATTCGGCCCACTAGCAGATCATTGGGCGGAGCGACTGCTCCGCCCGTTCCCTAATCCACCTCGGCAATGCAATCAATCTCTACGCGCACATCGCGCGGGAGCCTTGCCGCTTCTACCGTCGCGCGGGCGGGCGGATTCGAAGGGAAATAGCCCGCGTAAACTTCGTTCATCTTCGCGAACTCACCCATATCCTTGAGATAGACGTTGGTTTTGACCACACGACCAAGAGACGACCCACAGGCCTCCAACACGGCCTTCAGATTCTCCAGCACGCGCGCGGTCTGGGCCGCGATGTCGCCCTGCACCAGTTGGCCGCTCCCAGGGTCCAACGGAATCTGTCCACTCAAATAAGCGAAGCCTTTCGAAACCACGGCCTGCGAGTACGGTCCAATCGCTTTGGGTGCGCCGTCCGTCGAAACTACCTTGGGCATGTTTGCTCCTTTACTTTTTCCGGAATTCGAGAGTGCCAACCAGTTCGCGCGCATTCGCGACACCCACTTCCTGACAGAACTGGTCGAGTTCGCGGGCGATGCGCACGGGAGCCGTCGGGTCCCAGAAATTCGAGGTTCCCACCTCCACCGCGCTTGCTCCGGCAATCAAAAATTCCGCGGCGTCTTCACCCGTCGAGATGCCACCCAGACCCACCACCGGAATCTTCACCGCCTGCGCCGCTTCCCAAACGAGGCGAAGTGCAATCGGTTTGATCGCAGGGCCGGAGAGTCCGCCGAATCCATTCCCCAACCTGGGCCTTCGGGTGCGGGCGTCAATCGCCAAAGCAACAAATGTGTTCACCAGCGAGACCGCATTCGCGCCGGAATCTTCCGCGGCTTTGGCGATGGGCTCAATCTTGGCCACATTGGGAGAAAGCTTCACGATAAGCGGTCGATTGGTGACCTTTCGGACCGAACCAACCACCTCAGCGAGCAACATGGGATCGTTTGAAAAGAACATGCCGCCATGTTTTGTATTAGGGCAGGAAACGTTCAGCTCGTAGGCGGCGATTCCTTCGGCATCTTCCAGCACGCGCGCCACTTCGGCGTAATCTTCCACGGCGTAGCCGAACACGTTGGCAATCACCGTCGCGCCGGTTTGCCGCAATGCCGGCAATTTCTCCGCGATGAAGGCCCGGACCCCGATGTTCTGCAACCCGATGGAGTTCATCATCCCGGATTCCGTTTCAAACAGACGCGGCGCCGGGTTACCGTCCATCGGTTCGCGGGAGAGCCCCTTCGTAATCACCGCACCGATGTCCCGCAGATCCACCATGCCAGCGAGTTCGATGCCATAGGCATACGTGCCCGAGGCTGCCAAGACGGGCGTCCGCATGGGAATGCCACAAAGAGTAGTTTGGAGCCGGTTGGAGAGGGCTGAGGGCACTATGTCACAGAATAGCAGTGCCTTGGAACCGAATTCTATTTCCCGCATCAACCGCGAGGTGCCACCCGCATACAGACATACCAACAAAGTATTAAGGTCTTCACCCGATGTTATGTCAGACAGAAACAGCAGAGTATGAAATCGTGGCGGCTCAACCCACAAGCAAGCACCGGACTTTGTCGTCGAAGTTCTCGACGTTGTCAGCCATACTCCTACTGTGGGTGGTGGCCATTGCGGTGTTCTGGGACGTTCGCTCCCATGCCTTCCAGCTCTGGAAGGCGTTGACGCTTTGCGGCATCGTCGGATTGGTGGCGGGTGCCATCTCTCGATTCACCATTTCCGTCTTAACGCGCCCTCTCTCCCTGTTGCAAGAAGGCATCACGTCGGTACGTGAGGGTAAATTCGAGCGCATTCAGGTGAGCCGTACCGACGACGAAATCGAGGACCTTGGGCACAGCTTCAACCATATGATTGATGAGCTGACAAAGTCCCACGAGGAAATTCGTCAGCACCGCGATCTCTTGGAAGAACGCATCCGCCAGCGCACCGAGGACTTGGAGCAAGCCTTGCGCGCCGCGCTCTCCGCAAGCCAGGCCAAAAGCGAGTTCCTGGCGAACATGTCTCACGAACTCCGCACGCCGATGAACGGCCTGCTTGGCATGATGGACGCCGTCCTTGATAGTCCGCTCGATCTCGAACAGAGGGATCAACTGGAAACCGCGCAGCGCAGCGCCTACGCGCTGCTGGCGTTGCTCAACGACATTCTGGATCTTTCCAAAATCGAAGCCGGCAAGATGGTGCTGGAAAAGATCCCGTTCAACATCACGATGGTCATTTCCGATTGCGTCAAGGCACATCAAGCCAAGGCGCTACAGAAACACATTGCGCTGCGCTTCGAATGCGAGAGCGGAACACCCAGCGAGATCTTGAGCGATCCGCTGCGCATCCGCCAAATTGTGACCAATCTGCTTTCGAATGCCATCAAGTTCACCGATGCCGGTTGGATTACAGTTCGTCTGTCCGGCAAAGCGCTCTCGGCCGACAACGTCGAAATGAGGATAGAAGTCAGCGATACCGGTACGGGCATCGAAGCCGACAAGCTAGCCACCATCTTCGATAAGTTCACGCAGGCCGACGGCAGCATCACCCGCAAGTACGGAGGAACGGGGCTGGGATTGGCGATCACACGCCGGTTGGCGGAGATGCTGGGCGGCGAAGCCCGTGTGGAAAGCAAGGTTGGCCAGGGCAGTAAATTCACCGTCACAATTCCGTCTGAAGCCGCGCAGCCGGCGGCTGTTGCCGCGGCCACGCCGAAGTTCGCGTCCGGTTATGCGTCAGGCAAGGTGCGTTCGGCGCGCCTCCTCCTTGTCGAGGACAACCTGATCAATCAGAAGGTTGTCCTCGCGGTTCTGCGCAAGTATCCCTACAAGATTGACGTTGCGAACAACGGCCAGGAGGCCATCGAGAAACTGGAACAAGCGGGCAGCCTGTACGACCTTGTTTTGATGGACGTGCAGATGCCAGTGCTCGACGGCCTGGAAACCACGCGCCTCATCCGGCGGGATGCGCGTTGGGAAACGCTGCCCATCATCGCAATGACCGCGCACGCCATGAACGGCGATCGCGAACGTTGCCTGCAGGCGGGCATGAGCGGCTACGTCTCTAAGCCGGTGCAACCGGCACACCTTCTATCGACCATCGAGCACCACTTGAACACCGCCGTGCACGAGCCGACGCCGCTTTCCGGCACGCCGATTGAACGCGCTCTGACCGACCGGCTAATGGCGCAGGACTCCGGGATGGTCACCGATCTACTCAACGTGTTCCTGCAACTCGCGCCCGAGCGGCTGGACCGTTTGGAAGCGGCAGCCGAAGGCTCCGACGCAACGAAGCTGGCAGCGGAAGCGCGCAAGATTGCATCGGCAGCGGAGCAGCTCACCACCCCCGAACTCGGCGCGTGCGCACACAGGCTGGAACTGGCGGCATCCTCCGGCGATTTCGAAAGTGCGAAAAAAGACCTCGAACGTCTGCGCGAAGAGATCCGGGCACTGGAACAATTCGCGAGTTCCTAGAACACTCGCCGCGACAAGCGGCTTAGGCTGAACTTCGCGGTTTCGGCAACCGCCATCACAGTCATGACGCCTGCCTGAACGGGATCGGTCACCACCAGATCCGCGGCGTCCGGCACGCTGCCTGCCATGTTGAGGCTCACCACCATCAGGCCTTGAGCACGTACTTCGCGCACGGCCTGTTCGATGTCGCCGCCCATCAGCGATCCCGCCATAACGATGGCTTTGACACGCGGCAGTCTGGACGTGGCGCGTACAGCGGCCGCGAGCGTTTGCTCGCCTACCAGCGGAATCGTATCCACGGATATGTGTTCGCCGCGGATATTGTGGCGGTCGGCTTCGAGAATCGCGCCCAGCGCCACTTGGCCTACTTGTGCGCCGCCGCCGATGATGATGATGCGCTTGCCGTAGATCTTCTCCATCGTCTCGACTTGCTCGGCATGCGTCACCACAGGCAGAGCGCGAAGCGCGTTAATCATTTCCGCCGGATCGCTCTGGACCTCAATCTCGAAGTACGTGCGCGCGGAGGGCGCCTTCTCCTCGATGATCTCGACGCTCAGAATGTTGCCGCTGTGCCGCGCAATCACGCCCGTCACCTCATGCAGAATGCCAGGGCCGGAAGCCGCCGTGATTTCGATCCCGATTTTGCGTGTCTGCATCGTCTTCGGCCGCTAACCGGCCACCTCATACTTCTTCAGAATATCGGCCCAGCGCCCTTGCGATCTGAGCAGCAACTCCACCACTTCACGGATTGCACCGTGACCTCCGCGCTCCGCCGTCACATGATGAGCCGCCTGCTTTACCTCAGGCCGCGCATTTGCCGGAGCGATAGCCAGTCCAGCGCGGCGAAAGAGAACAACGTCGGTGAGATCGTCGCCTACAAAGGCGATTTCCTCCGGAGAAACGCCGCTTTTTGCCACAATTTCTTCGAAGATCGGAATCTTCTCGATGTGTCCCTGATACACGTACGTCATGCCGACGTGCTTCGAACGCTCGGTTGTCGCGGGCGAAACGCGTCCGCTGATGACACCCGTTTGAATGCCGTACCACGTGAGCCACTTGAGCGCGATCCCGTCCTGCGTATTGAAACCCTTGGTTTCCATCGTGCTACCGTCCGGCGCGGTGAAGTAATACAGCGTGCCATCGGTGAGCACACCGTCCACGTCCATTAACAAAAGGCGAATGCGCGAAGCGCGCTGGATCAATTCGGGAGAAAGGTCGGATATGAGGTCGGAGGCCATGTCAGACTGAGTAGTTGGGAATACCCGCGATGGACGCGGTACGCAAGAACATTACCCGTTATAACATGCTGGCTCCCGGTACCCGCGTCGCTGTTGCGGTTTCCGGAGGCCCGGACTCCGTGTGCCTGCTGCACGTGCTCGCCGCCATCGCTCCGGAGTTGGGCCTGACCCTTTCGGTCGCGCATTTCAATCACAAACTGCGCGGTGAGGATTCCGAACTCGACGAGCGTTTCGTCGCGCAACTCGCCGAAAAACTCGCGGTCCCATTCCATTGCGATTCGGCGGATCTTAAACAGCACTCGGGCAACTTGGAGCAGGCGGCTCGCCGTGCCCGCCGTGCGTTTTTTGCTCGCCTGATCAAAGAAGGACTCATCGATAAAGTGGCACTCGGCCATACCCGCGACGATCAGGCCGAAACCGTTTTGTTCCGCTTGCTCCGCGGCTCCGGTCTAACAGGACTCGCAGGTATTCTCCCCGTCACCGCCGATGGCGTCATCCGTCCGCTGATCGGTATCACTCGAAAAGACGTGCTGGAGTATCTGACATCGCAAGGCATCCGCTGGCGCGAAGACGCATCGAACCTGGAGCCGCGCTTCGCCCGCAACCGCATCCGCCATTCCCTGCTCCCGCAGTTGAGCAAAGATTGGAATCCAAACCTTTCCGAATCCCTGGCGCATCTCGCCGACCTCGCGTATGAAGAGGAGCGCGTGTGGGCGGACATTGTCAACCGGGCGGCCGCCGAATCGTTCGAGCAGCGTGTCGGCGGGGTTGAGTTCACCTGCGAGTCTGTTCTCCGTTTTCCGAAAGCTCTCCGGCGCCGCTTGATTCGCCGCGCAATTGCCGATACCAGAGGCGATTTGCGTCGAATTGAATACGAACACGTCGAAGTAGTCCTAGAACTTCTGAAACGGAAATCCGGCGGCGGACGGCGCCGCCTGCCGGGCTTGTTGGCGCAGCGCTCGTTTGAGTGGATGCGGCTCGAAGGCGGGCAATCCGCATCTCCACTTCAGGAAACGCAGCTTGAAATTCCCGGAAGCTACCCCATTGATGGCGATAACACACTGATCCGTCTGGAGTTGTTTGACGGGCCAAGCGCGCCCAACCCCTGTGTTAACCTGAAGGCAACGGAGTTGTATTTGGGCGATCTAACATCGCCGTTGGTCTTGGACGGCCCGTTGGTTTTGCGCGGATGGAGATCTGGCGACCACTACTGGCCCGCGGGTGATTCCCGTGAACGGACCATTCAGGAATTGTTTCAATCGGCACGTGTCCCCTCATGGCGAAGGCGTGACTGGCCGATGATTACGTGTGGGACTAAGATCCTGTGGATCAGGCAGTTCGGCGTTGCAAAAGAGTTTGCGGCCGGTGCCCGGAGCGGAAGAATTCTTCGGGTAGCGGAGATAGTAGCCGGAGGAAAATGAATCTTTCTTCGGATAATTCTCGTCTTTGGTAGTAGCTGCACTTGCAGTTTGCCGGTTCTCCGGCACTGTGCGGTATGGGAGATTTCATGAATTCGAACGTTAGAAACGCGGTGTTGTGGCTGATAGTCCTGTGCCTGGTGGTGCTGGGCTGGGCCGTGTTCCGCGGCAGCAAGCCGCCGGGCCCGCAACCCACCTTCTCGGATCTGGTCAAGGACGTCAAGGACGGCAAGGTCGATAAGATCAGCCTGAATGCCACCACAGGAGACGTTCACGGAAAGTACAAGAATGGGGACGAGTTCCGTTCCACGATTCCCCAGCGTTACGACGACTTCACCACGCTGCTCATTGACCGCGGCGTGCAGATCACGGTCGAAAAAGACGGCAATGGAAACTGGGCATCGATCCTGGTTAACGTGTTCCCGTTCATTTTGCTGCTTGGCTTCTGGATCTTCATGATGCGCCAGATGCAGAGCGGCGGAAACAAAGCGCTCAGCTTCGGCAAGTCTCGCGCACGCCTGCATTCCTCGCAACAGAAGAAGGTCACGTTCAAGGATGTGGCTGGCGTCGAAGAAGCCAAGGAAGAACTGCAGGAAATTATCGAATTCCTCAAGGAGCCGCAGAGGTTCCAAAAGCTGGGTGGCCGTATTCCGAAAGGCGTGCTTCTGATCGGCTCGCCTGGCACCGGCAAGACGCTTCTGGCCCGCGCGATCGCAGGTGAAGCGAACGTACCGTTCTTCTCCATCTCTGGATCGGATTTCGTAGAGATGTTCGTCGGCGTCGGCGCCAGCCGCGTTCGCGATCTCTTTGAGCAGGGCAAGAAGAACGCGCCCTGCATCATCTTCATCGACGAAATCGACGCGGTCGGCCGTCATCGTGGCGCGGGTCTGGGCGGCGGGCACGATGAGCGCGAACAAACGCTGAACCAGTTGCTGGTCGAAATGGACGGCTTTGAATCCAATGAAGGCGTGATTCTCGTGGCCGCGACCAACCGTCCGGACGTACTCGATCCCGCGCTGCTCCGCCCCGGCCGCTTTGACCGCCGCGTGGTGGTGGGCCGCCCCGACGTGAAGGGCCGCGAACAGATTCTTCGCGTACATACCAAGAAGACGCCGCTTTCCGATGACGTGGATCTCACCATGATCGCCCGCGGTACACCGGGCTTCGCCGGTGCGGACCTGGCCAATCTGGTCAACGAAGCCGCGCTGGTGGCGGCTCGCCAGAACCGCAAAGTGGTCACGCAATTCGACTTCGAACTCGCCAAAGATAAGGTCATGATGGGCGTGGAACGCAAGAGCATGATCATCAGCGACGAGGAAAAGAAAAACACGGCATATCATGAAGCCGGCCACGCCATCGTCGCCGCGCTGACGCCACACGCCGATCCGCTGCACAAGGTCACCATCATCCCTCGCGGTATGGCGTTGGGCTTGACCATGCAGTTGCCGCTCGACGACAAACACACCTACAACAAGGATTACCTCGAAGCGCAGCTAGCCATCCTGATGGGCGGCCGTATCGCCGAGGAAATCTTCATGAAGCACGTGACCACGGGCGCCGGTAACGACATTGAACGCGCCACCGACATGGCCCGCAAAATGGTTTGCGAATGGGGCATGAGCGAACTGGGTCCGCTGAGCTTCGGTAAGCGCGAAGAGCAAATTTTCCTGGGCCGCGAAATCGCGCAACATCGCGACTACTCGGAATCCACGGCGATTCGCATTGACGAGCAGGTGAAGAAACTGGTGCAGGACGGCTACGACCGCGCCCGTAAGATCATCGAAGGTCATCAAGAAGCGATGGAACGCATTACCGCCGCGCTTCTTGAGCGCGAGGTGCTCGACGGCGCTGAAG
Organism: Bryobacteraceae bacterium; assembly: GCA_040081855.1. Classification (GTDB taxonomy): domain Bacteria; phylum Acidobacteriota; class Terriglobia; order Bryobacterales; family Bryobacteraceae; genus Palsa-187. The sequence continues at coordinate 90,718 of JBEBFS010000002.1, forward strand.
TGCGTCAGTTGATCGCCGGCGAAAAGCTGGCCGCGATGCAGAACCCGCCTACCCCTAAGCAGGACGGCGGCGATACGCAGCAGGTTATCAAGCCGACCACGCCTCCTACGCGCCTCCCTGGCATGCTTGAAGGCGGCCCGCAGCCGGCGTGACAAGTCCGTAGTAATGGAACGAAAAGGGGCGGCTCCGGCCGGCCCCTTTTTCTTTAGCCAGGTCCCGAATTCACCAGATTCAACATGATTCCCGCTTTCCCCGTTTACTTGTTCGACGTCGACGGCACGCTGCTCGATTCCCAGCTGGATATCTGCGGCGCCATTCTCACCGTGTTCGCCAATCGCGGCCGCACCGACGTCACACATGAAATGCTGGTGCCTTACATTGGCCGCCACCTGCTTGAGGAGTTTGCCGAACTCGGGTTCAAGCAGGAGGAACTGGAAGAAATGCTCGTCGAGTATCGCCAGGTGTACCCCCAGCGCAGACACGCAAACACGTTTGTCTATCACGGCATCCCCGACGTCCTCACGCGCCTGGGAGGCAGGAAATCAACGGCTACCACCAAAGGCACGCCAACCACGAAAGCTGTGCTCGACCAGTTTCAGCTGATCTCACACTTCGATCACATCCAGGGAACCGATGGTTTCCCGGCTAAACCCGAGCCGAACGTTCTTTTCAAATCGCTCGAAGCCTTGGGCGTCCGCCCTGAGGACTGCCTGTTTATTGGCGATTCGCCCTCCGACATGGAGGCCGGCCGCCGCGCCGGCATCCGCACATGCGCGGTCACCTGGGGCTATGGCGACCCGGAGGAGTTAGCGAAATTCAGACCAGACTTCTGGGCGCATTCGGCTTACGATTTGCTGCCGGAATACTAAAACCCCTACGGCAACAGCTCCACTACGCGGTCGATCTCCTCCGGTAGCAAATAAAAGTGGGGCGAGGTCCGCACCCAGCCGGCTCTCGGCGCGGTAATCACCCCGTTTTCCCGGAGCTTGGCGCAAATCGCAACGCTATCCACGCCGGTTTTGCGGATGCTGACGATACCCGCTCCGGTCTCGGGCGTTCGTTCGCCCAGCAACTCATATCCTTTTGCACGCGCGCCGCTGGCAAGTTGATCGGCTAACGATTGCACCACGGGTGCGATCCGCTCCACTCCCGTCGCGAGCAGGAAATCGACGGACGCCCGCAGTCCGTAACAGCCGATCGTGTTCAACGTTCCGCACTCGTACTTCCGCGCATCGTTCCACGGCGTCAGGTCGCGGCTCGCATAATCGTTCGATGACGCGGCGTTGGTCCAGCCGAACTCGACGGGCTCCACTTGTTCCTGCAATCGACGCGAAATGTATAGCACGCCGCAGCCCTCAGGTCCCAGCATCCATTTGTGGCCATCGGCGGAGAGCGCGTCGATGTTCGCGGCTTGCACGTCCAGCGGAAACGCACCCAAGCCCTGGATCGCATCCACGAAAAAGATCGCGCCACGACGCCGGCAGATCTCGCCGATCTTAACCAAGTCCGCTCGATAGCCGGTGAGGAACTGCACGAAGCTGATTGCCAGCAAGCGCGCACCCTCAGCCGCTTCGTCGATCTTATCCAAAGGATCGGTCACACGGAGCCACTGGATGCGCACGCCCTTAGCTTCCAATTTCCGCCACGGATATTGGTTGGCTGGGAACTCCTCCTCAAAGCACACGATCTTGTCGCCCGGTCGCCAATCGAGGCCCATCGCAAGGGTGGCGATCCCCTCCGACGTGTTCTTGACCAGCGCGATTTCCTCCGGCGTTCCGTTGACCAGCCTGGCGGCAGCGCGGCGCAAACCCTCGTATGTTTCCAACCACTTAGCGTAATGAAGCGAACCCCAATCGAGAGCATCCTGCGCCAGCCATTGCATGGCCTCGGCCGCAGGCCTGGAAAGAGGCGCGACGGCGGCGTGGTTCAGGTAAATCAATCGCTCCGTCACAGGGAAGTTCGGCCGAAGGTGCGCCAACGGATTCTGTTCCATAAACTTAAGCGTAAACTTATTCGGGACCCGTACGTCCAACCCTTGTAAGGCGGCAGTGGTGTCGCTGAACGACTATACTCAGAGGTGAAGGGAGCCTAAAACATGTTTCGTCGTCTCGCGGCTCTTGCGGGGATACTTCTGTTGACCGTGCCGGTTTTCTCTGCGGACGAAAAGTCCACAGAGGCGAAGCCTGCCGAAAAAGAAAAGAAAGTCTCCAAGAAGAAGGATCCAGAAGAAATCGGCAATCGTGACGTCGGTAAAGGCGTTAACTTCTACTCGATTGAGAAGGAGATCGCGCTCGGCAAAGGCCTTGCGCAAGAAGTGGAGCGCCAGGCGAAAATCGTCGACGATCCGATCATCTCCGAATATGTGAACCGCGTCGGCCAGAACCTGGTGCGCAATTCGGACGCGAAGGTTCCCTTCACCATCAAAGTTGTGGACACCGAAGAGGTGAACGCTTTTGCCCTTCCCGGTGGCTTCTTCTTCGTTAACTCCGGCCTGATGATGAAAGCGGATTCGGAAGCGGAACTGGCTGGTGTCATGTCGCATGAAATCGCTCACGTCGCCGCCCGCCACGGTACGCGCCAAGCCACGCGCGGCAACATCGCGCAGTTGTCCACCATCCCATTGATCTTCCTCGGTGGCTGGACCGGCTATGGCATCCGACAGGCGGCGAGCGTCGCCATCCCCGTGGGCTTCCTCACTTTCTCTCGTGGATTTGAGTCCGAAGCGGACCTGCTGGGCCTGCAGTACATGTACAAGAGCGGCTATGATCCGGGCGCGTTTGTTGACTTCTTCGAAAAGATTCAGTCTCTCGAAAAGAAGAAGCCTGGCACCATGTCGAAGATCTTCTCATCCCACCCGCCCACCGCGGACCGCATCGAGAACGCGCAGAAGAACATCCAGGAATTGCTGAAGGAGCGCCCGGAATACGTGGTGACCACTTCGGAATTCAATGATGTCAAGGCGCGCCTGATGTCGCTGCAGGTGCGGCGCAAGAACGACAACCAGGACCTGAATCGTCCCACGCTGCGCAAGGCCCCGGGTGCTGGTACCAGCGGAGATAAGGACGATAAGAAAGCCGACGAAGACGACCGCCCGACCCTCAAGCGCCGCACGGACTAACGAACAGTTTCTCCCTAAAACAAAAGCCCACGGATTTCGGTCCCTGGGCTTTTCGTTTTTTGATGAGGGGCTATCCGCCAGAGACTAACGAGCCTTTAGCAGATCGCGGATCTCGGTGAGCAACACCACGTCGGCCGGAGGCGGCGGAGGCTCAACTGGCGCCGCGGCAGGAGCCCGCTTGTTCAGTCTTTCCATCAACGCCTGGAACGGCTTCACGATCACGAAATAAACGACGCCTGCCTTGATGAGGAAGGAAATTACTGCGTTGATGAATGCGCCGATGCCAAGCGGTCCCGCCTTAATCGCTGAGAAATCCGGTTGGCCTCCGGCCGCGCCGATGATCGGGGTGATGATGTCTTTCGTCATCGAATCGACAATGCCTCCGAAAGCGGCGCCGATGATTACGCCAACCGCCAGGTCAACCACGTTCCCCCGCAGTACAAAGTCTTTGAATCCAGCCATAAGTCCTCCAAGTCTTCGAATTACCCATATTTGCAGGCAATGTGTTTGGAAGTGTACTACAACACGCAATTCGGACGCTGGCAATTCCCGGGCTATCCGCCGCCGGAAGATTCACTCCCGTTCCCCCTCCTGCTACGATGGGCGTGTTATGGCGAAGTCCCCGCAATTGATCTCCGTCGAGTGCCCTTGCTGTCAGGCCACGCTGCACATCGATCCGCAAACGAAAGCCGTGATCCGTTCCGAAGAACACGTCAAGCCGCCTTCCATCGCCGACCTGGAAGCCGGCGTTGCGAAACTACGCAGCGAGGTGGCGCGGCGCGAAGAAGTGTTCCAGAAATCAGTGGAAAACCACAAGAGTCATGCCGACGTCCTCAATAAGAAGTTTGACGAGATGTTGCGGTTGGCAAAAGAGAATCCGGACGCTCCGCCGCCAAAACGGGATATTGATTTCGATTAGTTGCGGGATTCGCTACCGTATTCTTCACGGGACCCGGGGTCCCGTGCGCGGACGGTCCGCCCCACTCCATCACCAATGAGCACAAAGAAAGCGTTCACGAACACTTCCATCGCAGCTGCGCCAGTGGCCAAGCCGAAAAACGCGGCCGAGCGCCAGGCGCGCGTCACGGCCATTCTCAAGAAACTCGATGAGATGTATCCGAACGTGACCTGCGCACTGAATCATTCCAACCCGTGGGAATTGCTGGTCGCCACTATACTTTCGGCGCAGTGTACCGATAAGCGCGTGAACGAGGTCACCCCTGGACTGTTCCGCAAGTATCCGACCATCCGCGATTTCGCGAATGCAAGCCAGGAAGAGATGGCGCGGGATATCCGCTCGACCGGGTTCTTCAACAACAAGGCGAAGTCCGTGATTGGCGCCGCGCGAAAGATCCTCGGCGATTTCGGCGGAGAGATACCGCGCGGTATCGATCAGCTTCTGACCGTGCCCGGAGCCGCGCGCAAGACCGCCAACGTCGTGCTGGGAACGGCATTCGGCATCGCCTCCGGCGTGGTGGTGGATACGCACGTTCTGCGCATCTCAAACCGCCTGGATCTAACCAGGGAAAGCGATCCCAAGAAGATCGAACAAGACCTGATGAAGATTATTCCAAAGGACAGATGGATTCTCTTGTCACACCAGATCATCCACCTTGGCCGCGGCCCTTGCTCCGCCCGTAGTCCGAAGTGCGGGGAGTGCCAGCTGAATCCACTCTGTTATTCCAAAGACAAACGCGCCTGACTCGGCAACGTGAGGCAGGATTGTCCTCTTGCGCTGGGTTTACAACCCCGCATCTCCCCCATTCAAACCCGGCGGGAGGACTTACTTACCCCACAAGTAAAATAGCCGGGAGAACGCCTCTCCGCTTCCACGGAAAGAAGTCATCCCGGCTGAAAAAAACCTGGAGCGCCGAAACTAGCGGATCGGCGCTTCGCCGTTGAGGTGCAGACCTTTGTGAATCGCGTACAGCGCAAGCTCCAGGCGATCCGAAACGCCCAGCTTGTCGAAGATGTTGTGCAGGTGGTTCTTCACGGTCTGCTCGCTGATGAACATCTTCTCGGCCATCTCTTTGTTCTTGTAGCCCTGCGCCACCAGCGCAACGATCTCGCGCTCGCGCGTGGAAAGTGGACTACGTTCGCGCCCTTTGGCTCCGTTCGTCGACGAGCCGCTCTCCATGCCCGTGGAGAATTGGCGCATCACCGCGGCAGTCGTGTGTGAATCCAGCCAAATTTCGCCCGAGTTCACCTTCCGAATGCTCTTGACGATCAAATCCGGCGCCGTCTGCTTCAGCACAATCCCGCTGCAGCCCAGCTTCATCGCCTGCACGAATTCGTTTTTGTCTTCCGAGGCCGTCAGCACGATGACGCGCGTCCGCTTGTTGATCTGCGGCAGAGCCTGCAGAGCGGCCAAGCCATCCAAATTGGGCATGCGAAGATCCAACAGCAGCACGTCGGGATCCAGTTCGCGCACCTTGTCCAGGACCTCGCGGCCGTCCGACGCTTCGCCGACGACTTCCAGATCGTCCTCCAGCGTCAGCAGCTTTTTCAAGCCGTCACGAACGATGGGATGGTCATCGGCGATCACCAACCGGATCGTATTTCTTTTCGTTTCCTTGCCCGCTTCTCGCGTTTCCGCTCCGTCGTTCATAGGCGATACCATAGTCTCGGTCAGCTCCACGTCTTTTCTCCCGTACCGATGATATGCGGTTCTAGTACTTCCAACAATTCAAGGGCCCCTCCAGTTTGCTGTCGCGAAAATACTTAATTCCTTACTAAGGTCGCCTTAGGGACTAACTGAGGCGAAGGTCCATTACCCTCCGCTCCTAAGGCGTGCGGGGGAGTTCCAGAAATCACCAAAAGGGCGGCTTCGGCGCGATTTTTCTGCAAGCGGCTGTATATCATGAAGATGCAGGGACTCGAAACAGGGGCGAAACACAGAGCGATGCGCAACATACCGGATTCCGAAGTCTTGATCGTGGGTGGCGGACCTGCCGGGCTCTCGGCTGCAGCGGCCATCGCCCGCCGCGGCCACGAGGCCCTTGTGCTGGAACAGAATCACGAGATTGGATCGCCCATTCGCACCAGCGGCGGCAGTTTTATCGATGAACTCGTGGCCCTCGACATTCCCCCGCACCTTTATCACCCGGTCTCCCGCGTGCGCTTTCTTTCGCCAAACAACGAAGCGCGATTCAATTACGATCAGCCCAAGCTGTGCGTGATGGACGTCCGTGGCGTATTCCAGCATCTGGCTATGCGGGCCGTGGACGCAGGAGCCCGCATCCGTACAAACACTCGCGTTGCCGGTCCCATCATGGAAGACAATGCCGTGAAGGGTGTTCGCATTGGAGACGAATCCATTCGCAGCAGCGTGGTCATCGACGCCACCGGATATCGGGCGTCGATTCTCAGACAAGCCGGCCTCGATCCGGGCATCCAGCGTTTCGGCGTGGGAGCCGAATACGATTTCTACGCCCCCTATTGCGACGAATCCGAAGTGTTGCTTTTCGGTGGAAGCGAACTGGCTCCGGCGGGTTACGCATGGGTGTTCCCTTGGGGACGCAAACGTGTCCGCGTGGGTGTCGGCATCATTCATCCCGATTCGAAAGCGAAGCCGGAGGAGTACCTCGATTATCTTGTCGATAACCTCGGCCGCTTCGGCGTCAACATGAAAGGCGCGCAGCCCATGGAACATCACTTTGGGTTAATTCCGTCCGAGTGCTTCGCGGCACGGTACGCTGGCGATGGAATTGTCGGCGCTGGCGATGCAGCCGGGCACGCTTCGTCACTGGTGGGAGAAGGAATTCGCTGGGCAATTCATGCGGGAAGGATGGCCGGCGACGTGGTTTCGAGCGCACTGGAGCGCAACGATGTCTCGCGTGAGGCGCTTTCGGAGTTCGAAAAAAAGTGGGAAAAGCTTTACGGTCGTGATCTGCGCGTGGCACATAAACTCAACCAGCGCATGGCTCGCTGGGACGACCGCAAATGGGACGAACGAATGGAAATCGTGAAGCTTTTGACGCCTCATCAGTTCATCGAAGCGCTGAAAACGAACCTGACCGGTGGGTGGCTGCTGCGTTTTCTGGCAACGCATCCAAAGACCTTGGCCGAAGCGGCCGGAATACTGTAACCTCGCGAGTTGCCTTCCTGCGGCGAACGTGTGAGGCTAATCAAGTGTTCATCGGCCACATGGCGGTTGGCTTCGCCTCCAAGCGCGCTGCACCTGAAACCAGCCTCGGTGTGTTGATGGCCGCGGCCATCGCCCTCGATCTGCTGTGGCCCATTTTCCTGGTGATGGGTTTGGAGAAGGTCCGCATCGATCCGGGCAACACCGCCTTCACGCCGCTCGATTTCATTTCCTACCCGTACTCCCACAGCTTGACGATGTCCGCGCTCTGGGGAGCGATCTTCGGATTCGCCTACTGGACCTTCACCCGCTATGCGCGCGGTGCGGTGGTTGTAAGTCTTTCCGTCATCAGTCATTGGGTTTTGGACGCCGTGACGCACCGGCCAGACATGCCGCTGACCCTAACGGGACCAATCAAAGTTGGTCTCGGCTTGTGGAACTCCGTCTCGGTGACAATGACACTCGAAGCTGTTCTTTTTGCGGGAAGTATTTGGTTATACAACCACATCACGGAGCCGAATGACCGCATCGGCCGTAACGCCTTCTGGGCTTTTGTCGGCTTCGCCATCGTCAGCTATTTATCGAACATCTTCGGTCCGCCGCCACCGAGCGAAGACTTCCTGGCGAAGTTCGCCTTTAGTATTTGGATCTTCGTCGTGTGGGCATGGTGGCTTGACGGGCACAGAACGGTGCGCGTGCATGATCTCCCATCTGAAATCGAATGAAGTCTTTGTTTTTGGTTCCAACCTCGGCGGACGCCACGCCGGCGGCGCCGCCCGGTTAGCGGCAGAACGGTTCGGCGCCGAAGAGGGAGTCGGCGAAGGCCTGACGGGACAAAGTTATGCGTTTCCAACATTGACCGCGAACTTCGAAATGGTGGCGGTGGAAGCGCTCGAAGCCAGCCGGGACCGTTTCTTCGCCACGGCGCGCGCGCATCCCGAGAAAACGTTCCTGCTCACGAAAGTCGGCTGCGGCATCGCGGGATTTCGCGAAGAGCAGATTCGCCCTGTGTTCCAGAATGCGCCGGAGAATGTGGTGCTACCGGAGGGTTGGTGAGGAAACTACGAGACAAAATGTGAGATTTTGTCGGCTGGATCCGCACTCACGAGAGAGATGCCTCTCAAAGTGCGCGACGTGATTCGTTTACTTGAGCAAAACGGTTGGCGGGAAATCCGAACTCGCGGGAGTCATCGCCACTTCAAGCATCCGACCAAAGCAGAACTGGTCACAGTTCCGGGTGCCGAAGGCAGGGAACTGGCCGTCGGAACGCTGAACGCTATACTAAAGAAGGCAGGTTTAAGATGATTCAGCATCGTTATCCGGTTATCATCGAGCGCACAGAAACTGGCTTTTCGGCCTACTCGCCGGACGTTGCCGGCTGCGCCGCGGTGGGCGAAACGGAAGAAGAAACGCGCGTTCATTTCCGGGATGCGTTAATCGATCACTTCGAGGCCATGCGCGAAATTGGCGAGCCGATCCCCGAGCCGCATTCCTCCGTTGACTACGTGGAAGTGGCCGCCTAACACGCTGCGGACGCTACTTCTTCTCCGCCAATATCCCCGAACGAATCAGGAAGCCCGTGTCGATCTTCCCCGCGACAAAATCCGGGTGATCGAGAATCTTCTGATGCAGCGGGATCGACGTGTAGATACCTTCCACCACGAACATTTCGAGCGCGCGCTTCATTCGGGCGATCGCTTCATTGCGGTCGGCGCCATAAGCGATCAGCTTGGCCACCAGCGAATCGTAATACGGCGGAATCACTCCGTCCTGATATGCAGCGGTATCCACGCGGATGCCCACGCCGCCAGGAATATTGAAACCGGTGATGCGGCCCGGTGACGGTACCAGGCTTTCGGGATGCTCCGCGTTGATGCGGCATTCCAGCGCATGGCCACGGATTTCGATTTGCTTGTCCTTGGGCAGTTTCAGGATATCCGTAAGCTTCTCGCCCGCTGCGATGCGAATCTGGCTCTTCACCAGATCGACGCCCGTCACCATTTCGGTGACTGGATGTTCCACCTGAATACGCGCGTTCACTTCGATGAAGTAAAGGTTTCCGTGCGGGTCCATCAGGAATTCCACCGTGCCCGCGTTGGTGTAGCCAATCGCCTTCAACGCCACCTTTAGGGAATCCGAGATCCGCTTGCGCAGCTCCGGTGTCACAGCCACCGAAGGCGATTCTTCAATCAGCTTCTGGTGACGGCGCTGAATGGAGCATTCGCGCTCACCCAGAATCTCGACATTGCCGTGCTCGTCGGCCAGTACCTGGAATTCGATGTGCCGGGGATTATCGACCAGCTTTTCCATGTACATGTCGCCGTTCGAAAACGCAGCGGCAGCTTCACCCGATGCCTGCGTAAATAACGATGGCAGTTCCGCGGCTGAGCGCACCACGCGCATGCCGCGCCCGCCTCCGCCCGCCGATGCCTTCAGCATGATCGGATAACCGATCTTTTCGGCAAGCTCCAGCGCCTCTTCGGGCCCGGAAAGCACACCCTTCGATCCCGGCAGAATCGGCACACCGGCTTCTTCCATAGCCGTGCGCGCCACCTGCTTCAAACCCATCCGCCGGATCACTTCGGGCTTCGGGCCGATGAAGCGCAAGTGTGACATTTCGCAGACTTCGGCAAACTCGGCATTTTCGGAAAGAAATCCGTAGCCAGGATGCACCGCATCCGCGTTGGTTATTTCCGCGGCGCTAATAACGGAAGGAATATCCAGATAGCTGCGGGCGCTTTTCGCCGGGCCAATGCAAACGGCCTCGTCGGCAAAACGGGCGTGCAGACTGTGGCGGTCGGCTTCGGAATAGACCGCGACACTCTTGATGCCCAGGTCTTTGCAGGCGCAGATCACACGCAGGGCGATCTCGCCGCGATTCGCAATGAGTACTTTTTCAAACATGTCGCGCGATTGTCCTGAAGCCTATCGCGCGCGAATGGAGAAGAGCGCCTCGCCGTACTCGACGGGACGGCCGTTCTCCACCAGCCTGCCGGTGACGACGCCGCCGACTTCAGCCTCAATTTCATTCATCAGCTTCATCGATTCGATGATGCACAGCACCTGGCCCGGTTCCACGCGGTCGCCGACCTTGACGAACGATGCTGTTCCAGGTGCGGGCGATTCATAGAAGGTGCCAACGATGGGCGATTTCACAATCGTCTCATTTGGATCCGCAGCCGCCGGTTTCACGGGGGCAGCATACACCGCAGGAGCCGGCGCCTGTGCCGGTGCGGCCGCAACGGCAGGTGCCGCGCCAACCACCATGTCCTGGCCCAATATCGCGCGGCGCAACCGAAGGCGGTTCTCTCCGCGCTGCACTTCCATCTCGGCGACGTTGCTCTCGTTGAAGATCGCCATTAACTCTTTGATTTCTTCGTTAGTCATTGAGAAATATTTCGTGAAACGCCTAGATCGTCAGGAATTCCTTGGGCGTGGGAGTCAGGATCTCACAGCCGGTTTCGTTCACCAGCACCGTATCTTCGATCCGGATTCCCCCCTTTCCTTCTATATACGCGCCAGGTTCGATCGTAACGGCCATCCCCGGCTGCAAAATTGTTTCGTCGGTCCGTCCCAAACGCGGCGGCTCATGGATTTCCAGACCCAAGCCATGACCGGTCGAGTGGACAAAAAACTTATCTAAACCATGCCTTTTCAGCACTTGGCGGGCGGCGCGGTCCACGCTTCCGGCGGTGGCTCCGGGCCGGACAGCGTCAATCGCGGCAAGCTGCGATTCGAGAACCGCGGCATACATCTGCTTCACTCGCCTTGGCGGTGTACCCAGGTGAACCACCCGCGTCATGTCGCTGGCGTATCCATCCAGGCACGCGCCCATATCGACTAATAATAGTTCATTCCCAACCAAGCGGTAGCCCGTCGGATGCGCATGCGGTAGGGCGGTTCGTTCACCGGCGGCAACAATCGTGTCGAAGGACGGTTTCTCCGCACCCAGCAGCTTCATCTGGTACTCCAGCTCCGCCGCGATGTCTGCTTCGCGTACACCGGGCCGGACGCGCTGGAGCACTTTTTCATACGCCGCCGAATTCACCTGCACACTGGCGCGGATCTTTTCGATTTCGGCTGCGGACTTCACCATCCGGAGGTTTTCAATCACGCCGCCAACCGGCACCAGTGACGCACCCAGCGGCAGTACCTCTTTCAGCTTTTGATATGCCTGAAAATTCGTTTGCGCAGCTTCGAAGCCGACCTTCTTGAGCCTTTTGCGCCGAATCACCTTCGACGCCTCTATGTACAAGGGCCCCTTGGCTACATGCACTTTTCCGCTCACTCCCCGCGTGGCCGCAATCGCGTAGCGGGGGTCCGTGAAGAAGTGCGTGTCCTTAGCGGTCAGCAGAATCAGACCGTTGGACCCATCGAATCCAGAGAGATACCGGACGTTGGCAGGGGAAGCAATCAGCAAAGCATCCACTTTGCTTTCGCGGAGGCGGGCAGATACCGCCTGGCAGCGCTGGTCGGATTCGGTCAAGTCTTTAGTTTACCGCGAATTGAGCCTCCAAAGCATTTCTTAGATCGTCCGCGTTGGGCGTCCGATAAGCATCTCGTGACCGGACTTGGCCAGAGGGCGTTGCAACTTTTGGAAGCCGCGGAGGCCGCCTCCGACCGTGGCCTGCCCTGCTCGGACACCACCGTTCTGATTGACCACAACGGATCCCTCCATTTAGCCATGGGCTCCGACTGGCCATTGGACTCCCTTCGGGTGCACCGTGGTGCAGAGGCTGCGTTCCGAGTTACTTCCGCAGAAGGGCGGATACGGGTCGATGGCTGCGATGGCCGCCATACCCTGCGAATGGAAGGAATCAGCCCCCAGACCGCCGTTCGTGCGCTTCTCACTGCAGGCTGCCCCCGATTTTAGTCGCCCGATTGGGCCTCCCTCGCTGCTCTGGCATTTTGGCGAGAAAGACACAAAACACTGGAAGATCTTCTAGTGTCAAATTCGGTAAACACTCCTCCTCCGGAGTCCGCCAAATGGCCGGCAGATGCGTGCAATTACGGGGCGGAACTACGTGTTCTCCGAAGTCCGGCTCGTTCATCAACCTGTTATACTTAGACCTTATGAGCACCCCTCTGCAGAGTTCCCCGGGTGGAAGTGCGAAAAAAATCCTATTACTGCGTCCCAGAGGCTTTTGCGCGGGCGTGGTCCGGGCAATCGACGTGGTGAAAATCGCCCTCGATTTGTATGGCGCTCCCATCTACGTCCGCAAGGAAATCGTGCATAACAAACACGTTGTGGAGGAGTTGCGGGCGGCCGGTGCGATCTTCGTCGAGGAACTGAGTGAAGTGCCCGTTGGCGGTCGCGTGATCTTCAGTGCGCACGGGGTTTCCCCGGCGGTCCGGGCAGAAGCCAAACAGCGAAGTTTAAAAGTGATCGACGCAACCTGCCCCCTGGTCACCAAGGTGCATTTGGAGTCGCGGCGTTTTGCTCAACAAGGCTACTCCATCGTTTTGATCGGGCATAAGGATCATGATGAAGTGATTGGAACTTTGGGTGAAGCGCCGGACGTCACAGTACTCGTTTCGGTGCCTGAGGACGTCGATTCACTCGAACTCCGAGATCCGGAAAAAGTTTGCTACATCACGCAGACTACGTTGAGCCTGGATGAAACCAAGGACATCGTAGAAAAGCTGCAGGCCCGTTACCCGAAGATTCACAGCCCGGCTGCGCAGGACATCTGCTACGCCACGGAAAATCGCCAACTTGCTGTCAAGGCCGTCGCGCCGATGTGCGATCTCCTACTGGTCGTCGGTTCGCAGAACAGTTCCAATTCGCGCCGTCTGGTCGAAGTTTGTGAGAAGGCCGGCGTCCCGGCCCACCTCATCGACGATTGCAGCGAGGTCAACTCCGAGTGGCTCTCGAAAGCGGATACCGTGGCCATCACGGCCGGTGCTTCGGCTCCGGAAAACCTGGTGGAAGAATTGATTGATTCGCTGAAGTCGAAGGGCTACGGCGAGTTAGAAGAAGTGGAAATCAAGGAAGAGGACGTACGGTTCCACCTGCCGGCGGAACTGAATCGCACCGTACAGTTGCAACCTGTTGCGCGCGTATGAGTCCTAGTTTGCAAGTGAGCGATACCCAACTTTCCGCCTGCGCGCAGGCCGTGCGCAAAGCCGTACATTTTCTACTCGAAAAACAGCATAACGACGGATTTTGGTGGGCGGATCTCACTGCCGATACCACGCTTGAATCTGACTACATTCTCCTGGAGCTGTGGCGCCATCCTCCCGTGAACGGCGTGTGGAATCCGCCGTCGCGTCCGCGCATTGAGCGCGCCGTGCGGTCGATTCTCGCCCGTCAGCTCCCCGATGGCGGCTTTAACATCTACGAAAAAGGTCCGTCGGAAATTAGCGCCAGCGTGAAGGCCTACACGGCACTGAAGCTGTCCGGCTTGACGCTCGAAGATGAACGCATGAAGCGCCTCTACGACCGCATCATCGCGCTCGGCGGATTGCAGGCGGCCAACAGTTACGTCAAGGTGAACCTCAGCCTGTTCGGTTTGTATCCGCGCGAGTACACGCCGTCGATTCCACCCGAAGGCATGCTGCTTGGGCGCCTGATTTACGAAATGTCTTCCTGGACGCGCGCCATCGTGATTCCGCTTTCGATTGTGCACGCGATGAATCCCATGCGTCCGGTGCCTGCTGGCTTCACCCTGGAAGAACTTATCATCCCCGGCGTTTCGCTGGAGTTCCCCAACAACGAAGGTTTCTTCAGCTGGCGCAATTTCTTCCTGATGGCCGATAAGTTCCTGAAGTTCTGGGAAAAACATGGCTCCAAGGCGCTTCGCCTCCAAGCCATCCGCCGCGCCGAGCGCTGGATGCTGGAGCGCACGCGCTACACAGACGGCGTGGCGGCGATTTATCCGCCCATGATGTACGTCATCATGGCGCTGGATCTTTTGGGCTACCCCAAGGATCACCCGGACAGGCAGGAAGCGGATCAACAGTTCTTTAACCTGCTGGTCGAGCGCGATAACGAATTCTTCTTCCAGCCCTGTTTCTCCGTTGTGTGGGACACCGGCATCGCCGGCTATGCGCTGGCGGAGTCCGGCGTAGCTCCCGATCATGCGCTTGCCCGAGCCGCCGACTGGCTGGTGACCAAGGAAGTCCGCCGCAAAGGCGATTGGAGCGTGAAGCGCCCCAATGTTGAGCCTTCCGGCTGGTACTTCGAGTTCGCGAACGAATACTACCCCGATATCGACGACACCGCGCAGGTGCTGCTGGCCTTGGCTCGCGCGCAAGGTTCCGACACCACCAAGCAGAGCGCTTGTATGCAGCGCGCTGTAAACTGGCTGCTCGCGATGCAATCGAAAGACGGCGGCTGGGCGGCGTTCGACGTCGATAACAAGTGGGATTTCCTCAGTTCCGTTCCCTTCGCCGATCACAACGCGATGCTGGACCCAACCTGCCCGGACATTACCGGCCGCGTGCTCGAAGGTCTCTGCGCGTGCGGCGTGCGTTCCGATCATTCGGCCATCCGCCGCGGTGTCGAGTTCCTCAAAAAGACCCAGGAGCAGGACGGCAGCTGGTACGGCCGCTGGGGCGTCGATTACGTTTACGGCACGTTCCTCGCTCTGCGTGGCTTAGAAGCCGCCGGTGAAAGCAATCGCGAAGTCTACGTCCTCCGCGGCGGTGAATGGCTGCGTTCCGTGCAGAACGGTGACGGCGGGTGGGGCGAAAGCTGCGCCAGCTACGATCAGCACACGTTTGTTCCCGCGCAAAGCACGCCTTCGCAAACGGCTTGGGCAATTCTCGGCCTGCTGGCCAGTGGCGATACCACCAGCGATAGCATTCACAACGGCATTCAATATCTGATCGACACCCAACGCCCCGGAGGCGGCTGGGATGAAGAGCTTTCCACCGGGACCGGCTTCCCGGGCGTGTTCTACCTGAAGTATCACTATTACCGCCATTCGTTTCCCATACTGGCCATGTCCACGTATCTGAAGGCGAAGGCAGCGAACGGAGTTTAACGGCATGAGAGTTCCACTTTCCCAAGTCGCCGATATGGCGACCTACATCGCCAAGAACAAGATGCGTCCCCGTCCGGAGTGGCAGGAAAACCGCGCCACCGACGATACTGCAAATCCGTTCAAGATCGTGCATACCCAGGTTCCCTCGATTAAAAGCGAGCGGAAGCCGCATCCGATGATCCACAAGCGTTTCCCGCTGGTGATGATGCTAGAGCCGCTGCACGCCTGTAACCTCACCTGCACCGGCTGCGGCCGTATCCGCGAGTACGAATCCACTATTCGCGACCGCCTGTCCCTCGAACAGTGCCTCAAGGCCGTCGATGAATGCGGCGCGCCCATGGTTTCCATTTGCGGCGGCGAACCGCTGCTGTTGCCCGATATCGCCGAAATCGTTGCGGGCATTCTCCAGCGCGGCCGTTACATTCAGCTCTGCACCAACGGCATGTTCCTGCGCAAACGTCTGAAGGACTTCACGCCGCACCCAGGTCTGGTCTTCAACGTCCACCTGGACGGCATGGAAAAGACCCACGATATGTGCGTGGAGCGCGAAGGCGTCTTCAAGGAAGCGATTGAAGGCATCAAGGCCGCCAAAGCCGCGGGCTTCAAGGTGTTCTCAAACACCACGGTTTATAGAGAGACCAACATGCAGGAAATTCGCGATTTGTACGAATTCCTGATGCAGCTAGGCGTCGACGGCCACGCAATTTCGCCGGCCTACGGCTACTCCGCCGTGGATGACCGCGAAATCTTCATGACGCGCGAAGACATCCACGAAAAGTTTAAGGACATCGAGACCCTTTCGAAGAAGTTCCCGCTGGTCTCTTCGCCCGTCTACATGGAATTTCTGAAGGGCGATCGCGACCTGCCGTGCACCGCGTGGGGCATGCCCACCTATAACGTCCGCGGCTGGAAAGGCCCGTGCTATCTCATCACGGATAAGCACTACGATACGTTTGAGGATCTGATGACCAAGACGCCGTGGGAGAGCTACGGCACGGGTAACGATCCGCGCTGCGAAAACTGCATGGTGCACTGCGGCTATGAACCCTCGGCCGCCTACGGCGTGAATTCGAAGTTGAGCGATCCGTTCAAGTCTTTAAGCTGGCTGCTGCGGTAACTAGCATGGGCCGCGGCGCACAGCACGGCCTGGAGTTCTTTTGAAACCGATTCTCGTTACAGGAGCGACTGGCTTTCTCGGCTGGCATGTGGCCCGCAAGCTGATCGATGCCGGTCGCTCTGTTCGGGCTCTGGTTCGCAATCCGGCGGCAAATGGACCGGCGTTACGGGAGTTGCCGGGCGTGGACGTCCGAACCGGTGATCTCCGCGACGCCGATTCCCTGGCCCGCGCCGTGGAAGGCTGCGGCGTGGTGTATCATGTGGCGGCGGATTACCGGCTGTGGGCACCGAAGCCGGAAGAAATGTACCGCTCGAATGTGGGCGGAACGAAGAACATGCTGGAGGCCGCGCGCAGGGCAGGAATCGAGCGCGTCGTCTACACCAGTACGGTCGGCTGTATCGGGTTTCCCCAAGGGGGCATCGGTACCGAAGAGACCCCGGTGAGTCTCGACGATATGAGCGGGCCCTACAAGCGGTCGAAGTTTCAGGCCGAAGTAGTTGCGCAAGAGTTTGCGAAGGAAGGTTTCCCGGTGGTGATCGTCAACCCGACGGCCCCCGTTGGAGATCACGATTTTAAGCCGACGCCTACTGGGAAGATGATTGTCGACTTCCTGCGAGGCAATATGCCGGCCTTTCTGGACACGGGATTAAACGTGGCCTACGCCGGTGACGTCGCCGAGGGTCACTTGGCGGCATGTGAGCGTGGGGTCCCCGGAGAGCGGTATATTCTGGGCGGAGAGAATCTGACGTTGCAGCAAATCTTCGATTCCCTGGCCATCGTCACCGGATTGAAAGCGCCCCGGATGCGGATTCCGTACGCGGTCGCCTATGCTGCGGGCATAGCGTCCACCGGGTGGGCCGCCGTGACAGGAAAGGAACCGCGGGCGCCCATTGATGCGGTCCGCATGGCGAAGAAGAAGATGTGGGCGAGTTCCGACAAGGCCGCCCGCGAATTAGGATATTCCGCGCATCCGGCGATCGAGGCCTTGCGCCACGCCGCCGAATGGTTCGCGGCGAACGGCTATTGTGAAAACCTGGCTTCTGGTCGCCGCCGAACGGCGTGAGTTCGATGGTTTGTTGGCCCGCTTCCAGGCGGCCGCGAGCGCAGTGAAACCGCTCGACTGGCCAGCCGTGCGGTTTGCGGCGGAAGTGCAGTGGAAGGGCGACCGTTGGTGGTTGATTGCAAACGGTCCCGGTCCGGAGTTGGTGAACCGGGCTTTGGCCATCGGTAGAGATGTGGACGGTGTCGTGAGCACGGGTTTTTGCGGCGGGCTCGATCCGGCGTTACGGATCGGCGAGATCGTGGTTTCCGGTGATCTGGAATTTTCAACCGATCACCCCGTCACGCACGGGCGAATTTACACGCATCACATGGTGGCTTCCACCAAAGAGGCCAAACGGAAGCTGCGAGTGCAAACCGGTGCGACCGCCGTGGAGATGGAAGCCGACGCAGTAAAGCAGAAGGCGAGCGAATGGGGCATCCCGTTCGGCTGCGTAAAAGTGGTTTCGGATACGGCGCTCGAGGACATGCCGCTGGATTTTAACCGGTATCGTTCGCCGTCGGGAGATTTTTCGCGAACACGGATCGCTCTGGCAGCCATGGCGCGGCCGTTTACGGTGATGCCGCGGCTGATGGAACTGGACCGCAACTGCCGCACGGCATCGGAGGCGTTAGGAGACTTTTTTGCAAACTGCAAACTCTAAGCAAACCGCGTCACGTCCGGAATCTTCGCCGGGCAGTTTGACGCCGCCGGTTGTGCGCGGGCCGATGAAGGCCGCCGTCTACAAAGGCAATAGCGTAGTGGACGTCGATTCCATCGCCGTTCCCGAAATTGGACGCGGCGAAGTTTTGATCCAGGTGGAATCCTGCGGCATTTGCCACACGGACCTGAAGAAAATTGAATACAACCTGCTGCCCGGTCCGCGCATCTATGGTCATGAAACCGCTGGAGTGATTGCAGCCATCGGCGAGGGCGTCACCAAGTATCAGCCGGGTGACCGGGTGGTGGTGTTTCATCACATCCCCTGCGGAGAGTGCTTTTATTGCAGCAAGAAGTTATATGCCCAATGCCCCGTGTACAAGAAGGTGGGTGTGACGGCCGGCTACGAACCGGCGGGCGGCGGTTTCTCGCAGTACGTGCGAGTGATGGATTGGATTGTCGAAAGCGGTATTGAAAAGATTCCCGCCGGAGTTTCGTTCGATCAGGCGTGTTTCGTTGAGCCAGTGAACACCTGTGTCAAAGGTGTACATCAGGTGGACCCACATCCGGGTGACGTGGTCGCCATCCTCGGCCAGGGACCCATCGGCCTGATCTTCACGATGATCGTCTCGCAGATTGGTTCGCGCATCGTGGCTACCGATACGATGGAATTCCGCCGGAAGCTCGCGCTGAAGTTCGGCGCGCACGAGGCGTTCGATCCGCGCGAAGCAACCTTCTCCCGCACGGTGAAGCAGATGACCGACGGGCGCGGCGCGGATATCGTCATCGTCGCTGCATCCGCGAAAGGTATTGTCGAACAGGCTGTGGAATGCTCGCGGCCGGGGGCAAAGATTTTGTTGTTCGCGCAAACTTCGCATCAGGAGCGGATCGAGGTTTCGGGCGCGGATATTTGCATGGGCGAAAGGATCTTGTGCGGTTCCTACAGCGCGTCTGTGGACGTGCAAAAAGAGTCCGCGGATCTGGTTTTTTCGGGCAAATTGCCCGTTGAGCAACTTGTGACGCACCGGTTCCCATTAACGGGCGTTCATGAGGGTATCGAGCGGGCGTTGCATCCTGGGCCAGAATCGTTGAAGATCGTATTACAGCCCCAGAGGTGAGAAGAGTGACCGATCAGATGACGGCGGCCGTCCTGTACGGCAAAGAGCGCCTACAAATCGAGGTCGTCGATGTGCCCAAAATTGGCCCCGGCGATGTACTCGTGCGCGTACGCGCGGCGCTTACATGCGGTACGGATGTGAAAGTTTTCCGGCGTGGCTACCATGCGCGGATGATTGTGCCCCCGGCGTTGTTCGGCCATGAATTGGCGGGCGATATCGTCGCGGTGGGTAGCGACGTGAAACATTTCAAGGTGGGCCAGCGCGTGATGGCGGCCAACTCCGCCCCTTGCGGCACCTGCTACTACTGCAAGCACGACCAGGAAAACCTGTGCGACGATCTGTTGTTCAACAACGGCGCTTACGCGGAGTACATTCGCATTCCTGAGCGCATCGTTGAAAAGAATCTCCACTTGCTTGAGGACCACGTCGGCTATCAGGACGCCGCACTCGCCGAACCGCTCGCTTGCGTTTTGAGCGGACTCGAAGATACGAATCTTCGCCAGGGCGACACCATCGCCATCATCGGCCTGGGTCCCATTGGAATGATGTTTGTCCGTCTGGCAAAAGCACTCTACGGCGCGCGCGTCATCGCCATCGGCCGCCGCCAACCGCAACTGGATCGCGCCAGGAACATGGGCGCCGATGAAACGATTTTGAACGACGGTTCCTCCGACGTCATCGCCGAAGTGAAATCGCTTACCGAAGGCCGTGGAGCGGACGTTGTTATCGAAGCCGTCGGCTTGCCGGAACTCTGGCAATTGGCCGTGCACCTGCTGCGCCGCGGCGGTGTGGTCAACTTCTTCGGCGGCTGTGCGACGGGAACGCAGGTTACGCTCGATACCCAACTGCTGCACTATTCCGAAATAACGTGCCTCGCCAGCTTCCACCATACGCCGGCGCTGATGCGCAAGGCGCTCGACGCCATCAGCCGTGGCTACGTCACCGCGAAGGATTTCGTCAATGGCGTGGAGCCGCTCTCGAACCTGCTTGAAGTGATGCAGCACCTCATGAGCCATAACGGCCACCTGAAGACGGCGATCATCCCTTAGGCTTGTGCACCTTCCTCCGGTAGGCTTCATCAAAAGCGCGTCCGACATGGACCGCGCCTGGACGCTGCCGGCGTCGCTCGCCTACACGCACTGGCTGGCCACGCACCACTACGAAAACTTTCATGTGGTGAGTTTCCTGCTCCCGAAGCGCCTGCACCAGGATTTCTATAACGTTTACTCCTTTTGCCGCTGGGCCGACGACCTAGGGGACGAAATCGGTGATACTGCCGAAAGCCTGCGGCTGCTCTCCTGGTGGCGCACGGAACTCAACGCCATGTATGCGGGCGAAGCCAAGCACCCCGTTTTCGTGGCGCTGATGGGGACCGCAAAGAAGCATGCCCTGCCCCAGATTCTCTTCGATGATCTCATCAAGGCATTCGAACAGGACCAGACCGTTACCCGCTATCGCAATTTTGACGAGTTGATCGAATACTGCCGCTATTCGGCCAATCCCGTCGGCCGCCTGGTGCTGGGCCTCTGCGGATATCAAGATGCCGAGCTTTGTGGCATGTCGGACGCCACATGCACCGCGCTGCAGCTTGCCAACTTCTGGCAGGACGTCATCGTCGATCTCGAAAAAGATCGCGTCTACCTGCCGCTTGATTTGCTCGACAAGTACGGCTATCCAGTGGAAGATCTCTTCGCCCGCAAGTTCGATGCGCATTTCGCCTGTGTGATGAAAGACGCCGTCGAAGTGGCGCGTGAATTGTTCCTGAAGGGCATGCCGCTTGCCGACCGCGTGGACCGGCGCCTGGCGATCGATCTCGAACTCTTCAGCCGCGGCGGCCTCAAAATACTGTCCAAGATTGAAGATCAAAAATACAACGTGCTGAGCGCCCGCCCGGCGATCAGCAAGACCGAACGTGTGGCGCTCTTGCTTGGCGCGCTAACCCGCCGGGCCTTTTCTCGCGCCGCATGAGCCATTCCAATCCTCCTATTACCGTTGAGACGTCCTATGACTGGAGCCAGCATGTTGCCCGGTTACAGGCGAAGAATTTTTATTATTCGTTTCTTTTGTTATCAAAAGAGCAGCGCCGTGCCATGTGCGCCGTTTACGCGTTCATGCGCTATTGCGACGATCTGAGCGACGAAATCAGCGACGATCCGGACGAAGATCAAAGCCCCGCCGGACGCGCCGCGGCGATCGAGCGGTGGCGCGAGGATCTGACGCAGGCGCTCCGCGGTGAAAACGTTCCCGAACACTTCGTGTGGCCCGGCTTCGCCGATGCCGTCGCGCGCTTCAAGATTCCGCACGAGTACTTCTTCGATATGATCGACGGCGTCCGCTCCGATCTGGGCCCTCGCCACATTGAAACCTTCGACGAGCTTTACGATTACTGCTATCACGTGGCGAGTGTTGTCGGCCTCACGATCACTCACATTTTCGGCTTTGAATCGCCGGAAGCGTTGGCGTTGGCCGAAAAGTGCGGGGTTGCGTTCCAGTTGACGAACATCCTTCGCGACGTCAAAGAAGACGCCGAAAAAGGCCGTGTCTATTTACCCGCCGAAGATCTTCGGCGTTTCGGTGTCTCGCCCGATACGTTCGAGCCGCGCGATAAGTTCGTGCAGTTGATGAAGTTCGAAGCAGCCCGCGCGCGCGAGTACTATGAGCAAGCGGCGCCGCTGATCGACATGGTGCATCCCAGCAGCCGGGCGTCACTCCGCGCCCTGATCGGCATCTACTCGCGACTGCTCGATCGCATTGAAGGCGCGAACTTCGACGTCTTCGCCGATCGCATCCGCGTCCCCGCTTGGGAAAAGATGTGGATTCTCGTGCGAAGCCTCGTGGGATAACTCCCTCGTTTCGCAATGGCATCGGACCACGCTCGCGAGCGCGGGGATGGCCAGAGATTATTGCCGCTGCACCAAGCGCGGGAGCATGTTACGGTAACAGCATGAATTGGAGTGCAATCGCGGCAGTGTTCCTCGGGGTTGCTGTGTGCATCGGCGCTTTCGGCGCGCACGCTTTGCAAGGTAGACTCGACGAATATTCGCGCGGCGTCTACGAAACCGGCGTCCTCTATCATTTCTTCCACGCGCTCGGATTATTGATCGTTTCCGTACTTCCCCGCACCGGCGCACTCACCGAAGCAAGAGCCAACACGGTCTGCTGGCTCCTCGCTGCGGGAATTTTGCTGTTCAGCGGAAGCCTTTACACCCTGGCCATCAGCGGCGTGCGAACCCTGGGAGCCATCACACCCATCGGCGGCGTGGCGTTCATCGCCGCGTGGGCGGTTTTGGCCTACGGCCTGGTGCGCGGATCGTAACGACGCAAAAAATACCGCGGGTACCCGCGATCACGTGCGGGGTTCAACGCCTTCGGGCATGTGCGCTTTCAACCAATCCACGATCACGTGGTCCAGCCAGAATCGCGTTTTCCCTCGTGCCAGAAAACCCAAATGTCCGCCGTGCTCAACCGCGATTAAATGCAGGTGTGGATTCTCGCGGAACGCTGGATGATCGTAAAGCTTGAACGGGATCATCGGATCGTTCTTCGCCTGGACTACGAGCGTGGGAATGCGGATGTGCTGCAGAAATTGATTCGAGGATTGCGTGCGGTAATAATTCTCCGCACTACCGAAGCCGAAAATGCGGGATGTGTAAAGCTCGTCAAAGTCGCGGATCGTCTTCACCTTCGGCAGATGCTCCAGCGGAAACAAGTCCGGCGCCATCGAATTGCGGCGTTTCACCCGGCGCTTCAATCGATTGACGAACCTCTTGCGGTAGATGATATTCGAGGATCGCTCCGTGTCATCCACGCTGGCGGCTAAATCGATGGGCACCGAGACCGCGCACACCGATTCGAACACTTCATGCGCGTGGTCTGCTAATTCGCCGGCCAGTTTCAGCACCATGTTGCCCCCGAGCGAATAGCCCACGGCAAAGATCGGCAACCCGCTAGCCTTTTTGCGCTCCCGCGCGACCATGAGCAGATCGCCCGTTTGTCCCGAATGGTAATTGCCGCCCGGACTCCACGGTGAACCACCGCAGCCGCGCATGTTGTAGCGATGCGTCCGAAAGCCCGCCGCCAGCGCCGCAGCCGCCATGCTGCGCGCGTAACCGGATTCGCTGGAACCTTCCAACCCGTGGATCAGAATCAGTTCCCCCACGGGCTTTTCCGGCGATTGCACACGCACCAGAATTTTGATGCCTGGTTCCGGTTCGTAATACACGTCTTCCACCGGCCAGCGATCGGCGCTTTCGGGCCGCGTCCAAAAATTCGCCGCAAGCGTCGAGATGTGCCCGCTACGAAAGAGCGGTTCAAAAGGAGGGTGCTTCGGAGGCTTCGGGAGTCTCAAATTCCATTATCGCCAACGTGCACGATTGCGGCCGTGGGGCGGTTTGGAAATTCGTGGTCCATTCCTCCCCACGTCACCCAAAAATGAAAAACGCGGGAGCGTCGGCTCCCGCGTCCATCATTACTTCCACAACCAATCTACTTCTGGAGCAGGAACCGCTGGACGCGCTCGCCGGCGAACACTTCACCGGTGTAAAGGTTGCCCTTCGAGTCCGTCGCGATCATGTGCAGGCCGAAGAACTGCCCTGCATTTTCGCCCATGCTGCCCAGCGTACCCAGCACTTTCCCATCTTCGCGATTGAGGAACCAGACGTGATTATTGGTGAGATCGGAGATGTACAAGAACTTCTGCGCCTTGTCGTTGGAGAACATCACGCCGCCGGTGGATCCTCCCACGGCCGTCATTGGGGCCAGAATGAATTCCTTATTCATGTACGTGCCATCCTTCTTGAACACCTGAATGCGGTTGGCGTTGCGGTCCGCCGCATACACCATGCCGTCGTTCGAGATGTTGATCGTCAGGTGGCCGCGGAATTCCTTCGGCATCGGACCGCCGGGCTTGTAGGCGCGGTCGGCATCGTTGGTCGACATTTCGGAGAGTTTATGGCCATAAGCGCCCCAGCCGCGCTTGAACTTCAGCGTGTCCAGGTCGAATACCATGATGCGCCCGCCCAGGTAGTTGTCGGCTGCATACAACTCACGCGCCGCTTCATCCAAGCGGATCTCTTCCAGCCCGCCCACGATTACCGGCGTGGTCGGCGGATACTTTTCTTTGAAGGCCTTCATGTCGGCTTCGCGCTTGGCAATGACAGCCGGATCAGGACGTGGACGGCCACCAGGCAGGAAGCCAGCCACCGGCCCCATGGTTCCCTTTCCCTTGACGTGATTTTCGGTCAGCGCAGCCGGGCTGCTATCGCCGCCTTGTCCGGGAACACGATCCGGAGTGCGCTGAATTTCACCCACCAGCTTTCCGGTTTTCGAATCATACTTGCGGATCGTATCCTGGCCCAGGTACGCGAAGCCCTTCGAATCGATGGCCATTCCATGGCCCTGCAGCGCGTCGAAGGAGCCGATCACGTTGCCGGCTTTGTCGAAATGAATCATCGACGGCGGCCGCACGCAGCAA
Source organism: Bryobacteraceae bacterium (assembly GCA_040081855.1). Classification (GTDB taxonomy): domain Bacteria; phylum Acidobacteriota; class Terriglobia; order Bryobacterales; family Bryobacteraceae; genus Palsa-187. Next base: position 115,315 of record JBEBFS010000002.1, read on the forward strand.
TCGGCGAGTGGCGGATCCAGCTCGGCTTCAAGCTCAATGTCCGTCAAATCATTCGGACGGTTGTACGCCCACACGGTGTCATCGGGAGCAACGGCCAGACCGGTTACGCCACCGATCTTCCATTTGTTAGGAAGCGTCTTCGGCCAATCGGGATCGAACTTAAACTTGGGAGCAGCCTGGTTCTGCGCCGGGAGCGAAACACTGTAGACGAGTACGCCCACGCCGGCCAATGCGGCGGCAGCGAAAGCACGGCCCAAAACTTTGTTGTTTCTCTTCATGAATCCTCTCTTCAAGACCTGCGGCAGATCGCCTCACTCGGATTGCCGACCATGAAATTATACGCTAGGCCCACATACGCCAATTCGCAGGGTTAGTTAAGGCTTGCCCAAAGAGCATAGCGGATCGCCGAGCACAATGTTCTGCCAACTGAGCACCGGCAGGGACAAATAGAAGCTCTCCGCGAGGTTGCGGCCCTGATAGTAGGCCGGCATCAGATAGTCCGGGCGCGGCGTGTACATAAGGTACGGTTCGTAGACGTGCCCGGAGGCACCCGTCGCGCCCTCCTGTATCAGATCGGCGGATAGCCCCTGGGAGCTGCCTCCGAACATAAAGCGCGGATCGTCCCAGCGGGTCTGCGATTTCCAACTGTCCGGCGGGCGCGCGAAGGTGCGGCCATCGCTCGAGACATATTGTGTTGCGATGCCGCCGGGAAGCCAGCGGAAGCCGGGAACGCGGCGGTCCCTGTGCCCATCGTTCGAGCCCCAACTCGCGTAGCCGATGACGTCCTGCGCACCATACACCGGCTTTTCGCTTTCGTCGAATAAAACGCGGCCTGCAGGTAACGAAATCGCGGCGTCGCGAAGCCAGTTATTCCCCTGTGCATCGTCTGGTGCGGAGAGATCCAAAACAAACTTACCGCGATTCTTCGCCGCCAGAGAGCGGTCAATCATGGCCTTCACTGTGGGAACATCATAGGCCGCAAGCCGCGTCACCATGTACATCGGAAATTCAGGATGGGAAAACGGCTGCGAACGGCGTCCGTAAAAAGGATTCCCAATCGGCCCGCCAATCGGATGCGGCTTGCCGGTTTTGAGATCGAAATACAGCAGCGCCAATTCGCTGTCCACCGAAGCCCTGTCACCCTCCGTTCCGTTGCTGCCATCGATACGCAGCGGAATGCCCAGCGTGGTCACAAGATAATACACGCTTTCCACAAGGTTCCCCTGTTTCAGGCACGCCGCGACTCTGGTTGCTATGGAATCGTTGTAAGCGACTCTCGAAATTTCTTCCTGAACCGGCGCGGCAATCTTGCAGATATTCCCAGCGGGAATGCGCCGGCGCATGGCGTAGTAATCGGCAATCGCCACCGATTCCGGCGAGTTCTCATTCACTACTAACAGGACCCGCGCCGCAGACGTCTGGTCGCTGGCAGCTGGTGAGCCGGTCTGCGCTTGCGCCGCGGCTCCCACAAGCCAACCGCAGAGAACTGCGATCGCCATCGCGGTGCGGATCTTCCGGCCCTGGCCAAATGACATTTCTTTCATCCTAATGGATTTAGCGGCGAGAAAAACGGTACGACAAAGCCCCCGCACAGTGGGATACTAGTGGATAGCGGCCTTTACGCCGTTCCTTGCGCATGGATCTCGATCAGCTCCACACATTTCTGGAAATCGTCCGGCTGAAGAGCTTCTCTAAAGCGGCGCAGTCGTGTTTCCGCACGCAGCCCGCTGTTAGCGCGCAGGTGCGTCAACTGGAGCAGGAGATGAATGCCCCGCTCTTTGAACGCCTGGGGACAAAGATCGCCCTCACGCCCGCCGGTCAAATTTTCGCCGAATACGCCGAGCAGATCCTGGATCTGAAACGCCGCGCGCAGGACTCCATCAACGAACTGGAACGCGTGCCGCGCGGTGAACTTGTCATCGCGGCCAACGAGGCCACGTGCATTTACGTGCTGCCGCAAGTCTTTTCGGAATACAAGAAGCGTTTTCCCAATATTCAAATTCTGGTGGATCGCTCCTTCGGGGCGCGCGTCGTGGAAGCCGTGGTGGATAACCAAGCCGACTTCGGGATCGTTCAGTTGCCGGTCACCGAAAAACGTCTGCAGATCGCCAAGATTCATTCCGATGAGATCAAAGTGATCTGCCCGCCTGACCATAAGCTGGCCGAAGGTGGCGGCGTGGCACCGGCGGACCTCGCGGGCTGCCCCTTGCTTGTGCCTAAGGCAGGCGTTACCCGCAGCCGATTGAATGCTTGGCTGGATCCAGCCGAGGAATCGATCACGATTTCGATGGAACTGGATTCCACGGAGATGATCAAGCGATTCGTCATGGCTGGATTGGGCGTCGGCTTCGTGGCCGAGGCGCACTGCCAGGAGGAAGTCGCAGCAGGGCTCCTGGTGACAAAGTCGCTGGCGCCCGAAGCGATGGTCCGGCAGATCGGGTTGATTTATCGGAAGGACAAGGCGCTTTCGAAGGCGGCCCTCGGATTCATTGAGGTCACACTCGCCTATGCGGTGAAGACACTCCCGCATCTTCGAACAGAGGCCCCGGTGGAAGTGGCAAATTCGGGAAGACGGTAGAATCGAATTCAGGGGCGGCAATGCAGCGAGTTACAGTACGGACGTCGACAATATTCATCGGTAAGGGTAAAGAAACCCACGTTTTTCATTCCGTGGACGACGTCCCTCCAGCACTGCGCCACGAACTGGAGCAATCGACCAACAGCTTCAACTCCGCCACTATCCTGATCGCCGACCGCCGCGGCCGCGAGGAAATCGTCCGCGCTTTGAATGGCTTACCCTCCAGCCTGCGCAGCCGCTTGGCGAATTCGCTCAACAGCCGCGCGCAGGAACCCGAACCCGTGGTCCCGGAAGGCGTCGTCGACCGGAGTGTGGGGTTCGTCCGCCGCAATTGGCTGGAGATCACTCTGCCAGTGGCTGTCGGCTTCATCATCTGGGCCGCTTTCAACTACCGTTAGCCAGCACTCCGCGGGAATTTTTGCGGAATTTCTACTAAACCCTTCCAAATTCCGGCCGATATATAGGTTGCTGGAGTATCGAGCCAGATGGAACTTCGTCCTATACCCACCCCGGCGCAAAGAATGCGCCCATTGATGGAACGCCGTTCGGAACCGCGCACCACAGTTTCAGAAGAAATTAGTGTTCACGTACCGGGCTGGGCGGGGCAACCGAACCCCATGCCGGCGCGCGTGGTGAGTATATCCGGGCATGGCATGTGCCTGCACACGCACCACCCCGTTCAGTGCGGCGTGCATATCGAAATACGAACCAAACAGGGCGTGATCACAGGAGAAGTTTGCCGTTGCAAGCACGAGGGCAAAGGATACTCGCTGGGCGTCCGTCTGCCACGCGCCTCGGCCTAAGCCGTTTCCGCCCGGAAACGAAATGTGGCACACGCGTCCTCCTTGAAACCCGCCTCGACGACTGCCTTTCATCCGTTCAACCTCCATTTTCTAGACCAAAGTGTGATTCGTTCCTGCGCAAAGATTGCATTTCCACCCATAGCCTCGTTCATAATAAGAACGTGGAAAATCGGAGAGTTGCCATTTTCGGAAGCGGTGGGCAGTTGGGGCGGGAACTAGTCGCGGAGTTCATCAAGCGCGGGTACGAGGTGACGGGTTATGAACGCACGGACATCGACATAACCGACGCCGCGCAGATCGACCAATGCCTGACCACGCTGGACCCGGCCATCGTCATCAACTCCGCCGCCTATAACCAGGTGGACGTCGCCGAAAAGGAACCGCAGGCGGCGTATTCCGTCAATGGACTCGCCGTGCGCAACCTGGCTCTCACCTGCCGCCAGATTGACGCGCGCCTGATTCATTTCTCGACCGATTACGTTTTCGATGGCCTCGCGGGCCGCGCCTACACGGAACAGGACACACCGCGTCCCCTCGGTGCCTATGCCGTGTCGAAGCTCGCGGGCGAGTTGTATGCGCGGGCGTATCTCGATAACGCTCTGGTCATCCGCACGTCGGGGGTGTATGGACCCGCGGGACACAAGACGCCACGCGGCAACTTTGTGGAACTAATGCTCCGTCTGGCGGCGAGCAACCAGCCGATTCGGGTTGTGGAAGATCACGTGGCCTCGCCGACGTTTGCTCCCGCGCTTGCTTCTCGAACTGCCGATCTTGCCGAGCGTGAAGCCAAAGGGGTGTTTCACATCGCCGGAGGCACGCCGATCTCGTGGTTCGATTGGGCGGTGAAAATTTTCAATGCCGCCAAGGTGAATCCTCCGCTCAAACCAACGAATGAACGCGAATTCCGCACGGCGGCGCGCAGGCCGAAATACTCAGCGCTCTCGAACGCGAAGATGGAATCGCTGGGGCTCGCGCCTATGCCTACACTTGATGAAGCCATCGGGTTGTACCTGCTGGCGCGCGGCCGGCACACAGATTAGGGCGCGAGGGGCCCGAAGGCGCCGGAGCGTGTTCTAGTACTGCAGTACGTCTCCCACCTTCAGCCCATTCTTGGCCGCCTGGCCGGCGTTGATTTCCAGCACGTAGCTGGATTTTTGCGTACCGCCGTATTTGGGACATTGCGAGGCCTCCGTCTTGCACGGCGGCGTGTCGGCGGAAATTTCGACAATCCGATGGTCTCGATCCATCCACACGATGTCGAGCGGAATGCGCGTCTGGAACATCCAGTAGGCGTAAAGGTCTTCCTTTGGATGGACAAACAACATACCGCGATCGTCGGCCAGCGAGTCGCGGAACATCATTCCCTTCATGATTTCAATGGTTTGTCGCATGATCTCCACCGTGATGGATTTCCCGTTCGGAAACTTCACGTGCGTGGAACCGATGCCATCGGTTTCTTCTCTGGAACAGCCGGTGAGGAACAACGCCAACGCCAAAAAGCCAACGAACAGCACGAGCCGGGATCGCATTCCTTTAGAATAGAGGTTTGAACGCTTTCCTGAAACGTGTACGGTTGACGCTCGAAATGATCAAGTTCGAGCATTCCGTATTTGCCCTTCCTTTCGCCCTCACCGGAGCCTTGCTCGCATGGCGCGACGCTGGATTCCTCCGCCAGGGATTATGGGCAAAGCTCGGCTGGATCGTCGTCTGCATGGTCTCCGCGCGGAGCGTGGCCATGGCGTTCAACCGTGTTCTCGACGCCGACGTAGACGCGCTGAACCCGCGCACGAAAATGCGCCACCTGCCAAGCGGACAGCTCTCGCGCGGCTTCGCCTGGGGCTTCATCCTTGTCTGGAGCGTCGTCTTTTCCTACGCGTCCAGCCGCTTGAACGCGCTGTGTTTCCTGCTGGCTCCGATAGCGCTGGCGGTGCTGATGTTTTACTCGTATACGAAGCGCTTCACTTCGCTATCGCACATCGTGCTCGGCTTCGCGCTTGGCATCGCGCCGGCGGGCGCGTGGATCGCCATGCGTGGCGCGCTCGATCCGCGGATTCTGTGGCTCACCGCCGCCGTTACGCTGTGGACCGCGGGTTTCGACATCATCTATTCCTGTCAAGATTACGAGTTCGATAGCAGCGCGCCCCTGTTCAGCATCCCGAAGCTTCTGGGCATCCCCAAAGCACTGTGGGTCTCTCGCTTGCTCCACGTCGGCATGTTACTGTGCCTACTGATGTTAGGTCTTTCCTTCCATCTGGGATTCTTAGCCTGGGTGGGTGTTGCCGCCGTGATGGGCCTGCTTTTGTGGGAGCACCGCATCGTGTGGCCGAACGATCTTTCCCGCGTGGATGCGGCCTTCTTCACCATGAACGGCTACGTCAGCGTGATATTCTTTCTATTTTGGGCCGGAGATATTCTCCTGGCCCATTCAAACCTGCTCCGGTAGCGGTAGTGAGTCCAAGCAATGACACCTGTATTTCAAGATTCCCGCCTCCTGCCCATCCGCGATAAAGTTGCGGCCGGCGAGCGTTTGACAGTCGAAGATGGCATCCTGCTGTACCGGACGCCCGACCTGTTGGGCGTGGGCTGGCTGGCCAACGATGTCCGCGAGCGCTTGCACGGTAACAAGACGTTCTACAACGTCAACCGCCACATCAACCCCACCGACGTTTGCGTGGCGAGTTGCAAGTTATGCGCTTTTGGCAAGAAGGCGAAGGATCCCAAAGCGTACACGATGTCGCTGGATGAGATCTGGCATCGCGCGGGCGAAGGTTACCGGGAGGCCATCACCGAGTTTCACATCGTCGGCGGCCTGCATCCGGAGTTGACGCTCGATTGGTATTGCCAGATGCTTCGCGGCCTGAAGGAACGCTATCCACAGGTGCATCTGAAGGCGTTCACGATGGTGGAGATTGGGTACTTCGCTCAGCGCTCAAAGATTTCACACCGTGAAGTGCTGGAGCGGCTCCGCGACGCCGGGCTCGATTCGATGCCGGGCGGCGGCGCCGAAGTTTTTTCGGAACGCGTACGACGCATCATCTGCGATCACAAAATTTCCGGCAGCGAATGGATCGACGTGGCCCGCATTGCGCACAAGATGGGCATCCATTCCAACTGCACCATGCTCTACGGCCACATCGAGACCGAAGTGGATCGCGTGGATCACCTGGTGAAACTGCGGGCACTGCAGGACGAAACGCACGGCTTCCAGACGTTCATCCCGCTGGCGTTCCACCCGGACCACACCGCGCTCGATCACATCAGCAAGACGACAGGCTTTAACGACATCCGCGAGATCGCCGTTTCCCGCCTGATGCTCGACAACATTCCACACATCAAAGCCTACTGGGTGATGATGACGCCGAAGATCGCGCAGATCGCGCTGCGCTTTGGCGCGGACGACCTGGACGGCACCGTGGTGGAAGAGAAGATTTACAAAGACGCCGGCCGCACCAGCGAAGGCGCCATGCACCGCGGCGAATTGCTCCGCCTGATCCGCGAAGCCGGTCGCGAGCCAGTGGAACGCGACACGCTCTATCGCCCCGTGGAACGCAAGGAAGAAGAGAACGTGTTCACGGTGCTGGTATAAGCTAGTTCGGGCGCCCAAAAGAAGGTTGCGATCGATAGGGTTCACGCACCTCACGTTCGTGCAGTATTTCCATTCGAGTTCAATAGTGATACCGGCACGCAAGGATCCGAATCCGATCCGATAACACTTGATTACACCAACCGGTGTTCGTGATTGATTCGCCGGGACCAGCAACCGGACAACTCATGCTTTAGAGGTTCGGGCTTTCCGAGGCCCGAATAGGGATCGCGCTGTACTTCGCGTACTAGCCGGATAATTTTAAGGGCCTGTCCTCGATCTTGTGCTACCCACCAGGCAAGATCCTCAAACGCCGCGGGATCAAATTCCAAGCTTCTCAACGGCGGCATCGAGCGAGATTCCATCCTTGCGATTCATCGCGGCGAGAAGCCGGTGCTTCATCGTTTCTGATTTGACCAGATAAGCGGTCTCCCGTTCGGCGGCGATTTCGCGCCAGAGTTCAATGGGAACAATGACGGCGGTGGGCTCGCCAGCCTCGTTGGAAACGATCTGGATCTCAGTTTCGATCACAGCTTCAGTCTAACCCAGATCGGCGGCAGGTAACGCCAGAACGCGCCGCCCGTCGACGCGATACTTACCGGACACCACGAGCGTAATTGCTTCGGAATAAATCCGATGCTCCTCGACGAGGATTCGTGCCGCGAGCGTATCCGCGGTGTCTGTGTCTTCCACTGGCACTACTGCCTGCTTGATGATAGGACCAGAATCGAGTCCTTCGTCGACAAAATGCACCGTGCATCCGGAATACTTCACGCCGTGTTCGAGCGCCTGATGCTGGACATCGAGTCCAGGAAACGCGGGCAGCAGCGACGGGTGGATGTTCAGGATCCGCATCGGAAACTCGCGAATGAAGTGGCCGCTGAGCAGGCGCATGTAGCCCGCCAGGCAAACCAAGTCCACATTGTTGCGGCGCAGCTCGGCAATTAACACGCGGTCATAGACTTCGCGATCGAGCCCCTTCGATGGAAGCGCTACCGCGTTCAAGCCGCGCTCCCGCGCAATCGCAATGCCCGGCGCGTCCGAACGATTGGAAATAACCACGGCGATCTCCGCGTTGAGGCGACCGGTCCCGATCGAATTCGCAATGGCCACGAAGTTCGAGCCCCGTCCGGATAAAAGAATCCCCAACTTGGTCATGCTGATTTACTCGTAAACGACGCGAGCTTCTTTGGTGGTAGCGATCACAGCGCCAATTGCATACCAGGGCTCCTTCAGCTTGTCGAGAATCTTTCCCGCCTCGGCCAGCTTGCGCGGCGAAACAACAAAGATCATGCCGATGCCCAGGTTGAAGGTCCGACGCCAATCGTTCTCCGGTATGCGGCCGATTTTCTTCAACACTTCGAAGATCGGCAGCACAGGCCACGTGCCGAGATCGATCCGCACGCCGAGTCCCTTCGGCAAAATGCGCGGTGTGTTGTCGGTGATGCCGCCGCCGGTGATGTGCGCTGCGCCCTTCAAAATACCCGCGTCATCCAGCGCACGCAGCGGTGTCAGGTAACTGCGGTGCAGCTTCAGCAGCTCATCGGCGACGGTGTTCTCTATTTCGGCGAGACGTGTATCCGGAGCGTGACCCGCTACTTCAAACAGTAGCTTCCGAGCCAGCGAGTAGCCGTTGGTGTGCAAGCCAGTCGAAGGCAAACCGATCAGCACATCGCCCGGGCGAATCTTTGCGCCGGTGATCATCTTTTTCTTTTCGACCGCACCCACGATGAAGCCCGCCAGATCGTATTCGCCCGGCGGATAAAATCCCGGCATCTCCGCAGTTTCGCCGCCAATCAGGGCGCAACCATTCGCCTTGCATCCGCGAGCCATACCGGAAACTACCTCGGCGGCCACACGCGCATCCAACTTGCCCACCGAAAAATAATCCATGAAGAACAGCGGCACCGCACCCTGCACGGCGATGTCGTTGACGCAGTGGTTCACCAGATCCTCACCCACCGTAGAGTGCTTTCCCGTGAGGAACGCCAGCTTCAACTTTGTGCCGACGCCATCGGCCGAAGAAACAAGCACGGGTTCGCGATAGCCCTTCAGCAGATAGCCGCCGCCGAAGCTGCCGATATCGGTGAGCACGTTCTTGGTGAACGTTTTCCGCGCCATTTCGCGGATAGAGCCGACGGCGCGGTCGGCCTCTTCAATACTCACACCCGCGTCTTTGTATGCGATGCCTTTACGTTTCGTAACAGCCATAGAATCTTCCATGTTACGACGCGCGGCCAGCCGCCTGCCCAGGGGCATTCGGGATATTCTGCCGGACATTCGCGCCGCAGCGGGGCGCACAGTACAATCAAAGGCGATGGCTGCCCTGACCACCCTTTCCGAAGAAGAACTGCTGTTCCAATCAAGCGTCCGCAAGTTCGCCCGCGAGCGCCTGGCACCGCACGTCCGCGACATGGACGAATCCGGCGTTTTTCGCAAAGACTTATTGCAAGAGTTCTTCAAACTGGGCATCATGGGCGTCGAAATTCCCGATGAGTTCGGCGGCCAGGGCGGAACATTTTTTCAGACGATTCTCGTCATCGAAGAGCTATCGCGCGTAGACCCTTCGGCCGCAGTGATCGTTGATGTCCAAAACACACTTTGCATAACGGCGCTACGAGGCTGGGGCAGCGACGATCAAAAACGCCGCTACTTACCGAAGCTTGCGGCCGATACCGTGGGTGCCTATGCTCTTTCCGAAGCGGGCTCAGGCTCGGACGCCTTTGCGTTGACGACACGCGCGGTGGATGGCGGTGATCATTACAAACTCACCGGCCGCAAAATGTGGATTACCAATGGTGCCGAATCCGGCGTCTATGTTGTCTTCGCCACCGTGAATCCCGAGGTTGGCTACAAAGGCATTACCGCTTTCATTGTCGAACGCGGCACGCCCGGCTTCACCGTGGGCAAGAAGGAAGACAAACTCGGCATCCGTGCGTCATCGACCTGTGAACTCATGTTTGACGATTGCCTTGTGCCGAAGGCTAACGTGCTGGGCGAAATCGGCAAGGGTTACAAGATCGCAATCGAGACGTTGAACGAGGGCCGCATCGGCATCGCGGCGCAAATGACCGGACTCGCCCAAGGCGCGCTGGATCATTCACTCGCCTACGCCAAACAACGCAAACAGTTCGGCAAGCCCATCGCCGAATTCCAGGGCGTTCAATTTGAACTGGCCGAGATGGCGGTGGAGATCGAAGCCTCTCGCTTGCTCACCTACAACGCCGCTCGACTCCGCGACGCCGGCCGGCCCTTCCTCACGGAAGCAGCGATGGCAAAATATTTTGCCTCGCAAATCGCCGAACGATGCGCATCGCGAGCGGTAGAGGTGCTCGGCGGCGTCGGCTTCACCAAGGAATATCCCGTCGAAAAACTTTATCGCGATGCGAAAATTGGCCGCATCTACGAAGGCACCAGCAACATGCAGCGAGTCACCATCGCAAAGCAGATGCTCGCGAAGTAATTACGACTTGGGCGGAATGCCCGCGAACGTCATTGCCAAATTCAGAGCGCGACGCGGATCGTAGGAGCGGATCATCGCCATTTTTTCCGCTTCGATCGACCCTTCGGCGTGCACCGCAAGAACGGCCTGATAGCCACCGTAGTTCCGCGCCGTCAGTTCGCTAATCAAATTCAACATTGCCAGACGCCGGTCGGCGGGCCATGCGCCCTGGTAGTACTTTTCCAGCACCGCGCGGATCTCAGGCGATTCCCAATCCGCATTCGCCGGGCCCGTCGCGAGCAACCCACCCGCAAGATCCTGCACGTATTCCATCGCATGATGAAAGTCGCGCGCGAACGTCCACTTCGCCATGTTCGTCGTAAACACATGTGGATAGGCGACGCCTTCTTCCACTCCACCACGCAGCGCGGCCAGTTCCGTCAATCCACGCACCGTTTCCGCATAACCGCCGAGCCACGTCAGCTTATCTCGCACATGGCCCGCTTTATCGATTCCGTTTGCTCGGGCAATTGCAATCGCCGCGCCCAGCATCGTATCGAGCAACGGCAGCTTGTAACTCACCGCGGTGAAGCGATGAAACTCCACGAACGTCAGCGCCGCCGCGCCCGCCAGATCGGGGCGATCCGCGAAAAACACTCGCTCCCACGGCACAAAGACATTATCGAAGACCGTCAACGTCTCGATCATCTTGTGCTTGGTGGAAATCGGCCGGTTGAACGGATCGTCGGTTCCGTGCAAGAAATCCGACGCGTACATTTTCAGGCCCGGAGTATTCGCGGGCACGGCAAACGCCAGTGAATACGGCTCATCTCCGGCGCCCATGCTGCGGCTGGGCAGAACGATCACCTCATCCACATACGGCGTGCACGACGTATGGCATTTCGCGCCGCGAACTACGATGCCATCGGCGCGTTTCTCCACCACATGCACGTACATGTCGGGATCACTCTGCTCGGAAGGCCGCTTGCTGCGATCCCCCTTCACATCCGTCTGCGCCACCGCCATCGCCAGATCGCCATCCTGGCAACGTTGATGAAATGCTTCCAAACGTGCCAGTCCCTCGGCTTCCTTATGACGAGCCAGCACTCGCCGCAGCGCAAAGAGCGCGTCGGTGCCGATCTCCTTGATCAGAATGACTAGCGTCGCGCCTTCCGTGGTACCCGCTTCTATCAACTTGCTCCGTTGCACCAAGTGATCGACATTCCGCGGCACACGATAGAAAGCCGAATACTCCTGGCCGTTTTCGCGCACGACGGCGAGTTCCTTGTACTTCGGATTCTCCGCCATCTCAAAATCAATCGCGGCGTGACGGGCCGCCACACCCAACTCCGGATGATCCGCCACGGACGCAACGCGCTCTCCGCGATAATACACCTCACGCCCGTCATTGACCCCCTCTAGGAACTGCTTCGCCGTTCTCAAGCCCATGGATTCATCCTAATTCAGATTCCTTTAGTCCGCCCGATTTCACCCAAGGCACGCGCGCGCCCGCCGCAATCACCGCTCCCAACATCGCGAAGAAGAACGTCGCCAGCGCCGGCCGTTGCTGCATCGGGTAATCGATCATGCAATGCACAAACACCGCCAGCACTCCCAATCCCCAAATGGTGCGAAACGCCGGACGCACGGCCAGCACGGCAATGGCGAGCATCAACAAGAACGCCGGCAGGCCGCCCTCTACGCCCCATTGCAGCCAATCGTTATGAGCTTGATTCACGAACGTGCCATCATCGAACCGAGCAAACGCTGGATAGGCGCTCGACCATGTCCCCAACCCGAAGCCCGTCCACGGGCGCTCTTGAATCATGGCCACGGACGATTTCACAAGGTCCAATCGCAGCGAGTACGGATTCGGCTCCTGCAAACGCTGCCAGATGGGCTGCCACCCCACGATCAAGGCGAGCAAAGCCATTGCCGTGAGGCTCCCGAAGATCGCACCCAGCGCCGTGCGATTTGCAATGAGACCGCGCATGCGGGCGATCAAGGGAATCAGCACAATCTCCGAAACACACAAAATAGTGCCCATACGCGACGCAGCTGCCACCACAGAGCCGAACAACACGGCGACGACAAGCGTATTCTGCAGCCAGGCGCCTCCGCTTGGCGCTGCATCGCGTCCACCCAGCGCGCGCAAAACAGCCAGCGGCAAAATGGCTTCAATAAATGCCGCGTACTGGTTCTTGTAGACAAACGGCCCCAGCGTAGGCACGCCCGAGCCGGTTTCGAAAATCCAAAACGCTTTCCCAAGAGGGGAGGTCAACACCGTGAATACGGCAACAACCGACAGTGCGAGCGCAAACCACACAATTACGTTCAGGAAACGGTCCCGGGAGGAAGCATTCCGCAGGAGATCGAGGGCAACCGCAAAGACCGTCAGATTCGTCAACCAATTCAACAGCGCCTCTTCCGTGAGCGCCACATCCACCGTTGAATGCAGCGCCCATTGCAGGGCACCCAAAAGTAAGATGGCGCCGAGCAAGTAGGAAACCGGGTGCTCGCCGATGCCTTGGCCGCTTCGCATTCGCCTCACCACGCGCCATGCGCCGAGTAGCAGCACCCCAATCTGGAACGCACTCACCGCCCAGTGTCCCGGAACCCAAAGCGTGACGATGCCGAATAGCAACAGGCCTTCGAGCATCGTCTCAATACGCTCCTTCGCCTGAGATCACGACGACGATGGTACGAGCGAGAATATGCAGATCGAGCCATACAGACCAGTTCCGCACGTAGTAGAGATCGTACTCCACTCGAACTTTGTAACTCACCAGGTTGCGTCCGGACACTTGCCAGAGACCCGTCAACCCGGGTCGCACCTTTTTGTAAAGCGAATACCCCGCGCCGTAACGCGCAATTTCTTCTTCGACGATTGGCCGCGGACCCACCAGGCTCATCTCGCCACGGATCACATTCCACAGTTGCGGCAATTCATCCAGACTAGTGCGTCGCAACAGCCTGCCTACGGGCGTGATACGTGGATCGCGCCGCAGCTTTTGGGTAGAACTCCATTCATCGCGAAGACCTTCATCCGCTTCCAAACGCCCCGCGAGCTCATCATCTGAGTTCACCACCATCGACCGGAATTTCCAGGCAGTGAATAAATGTCCGCCGCGTCCGCAGCGCTGTTGCCGATAAAACACCGGCCCTTTGGAATCGAGCTTAATCAGGATCGTCACCAACAAGGCGACAGGCGCGGCCGCAATGCCAATAGTGGCCACAGCGAGCAGGTCCAGCAGCCTCTTCGTAACGCTGGCGCTGCGCAGTAGCAGGCGTTGGCGGACCTCCAGCCCAAGCGTTCCGCTGAGGTCTCGCCCCTCTACCCAAAGGCTCGCGAAACCGGCGAGATCCGGGATCACGATGACGTCGGTGAATAGCTCACTGCAGTGCTCAAACGTCTCCAGTGCGACGTGCTGCGGCGTGCCGGCCATCGTTAGCACAACGTGATGCACTCGTCCTTGACGCGCAAGTTCCACCGCGGGCTCGGGCTGCTCAAACACGCCAATCGGCCTCAAGCCCAACGCAGGCTGCTTTTCCAGTTGCTCTGCAATGCGGTGCGCCGCGGCTCCATTACCGATTACGATGACCGGATGCCCCCACCACGGTTTGGTTGAGACCGTGGATCTGATGACCGCGCGGAGCAACGGCACCAGCACCAACGACTGGGCCCAGGCGAGCACGAACACCCCACGCGAATACGTGGGCGCGTCTTTCATCAGAAAGACGGTGACAGCCAGCGCGGCGAACACAAAGCTGGTGGTCTTCGAGACTTTGCGCAACTCCTCCGCAGGATTGCGTCCGAAACCCGGATACAGTCCCGAGCCGGCGTATGCGATGGGAAACAGCAGAAGCACCGGCCACAATCCAACATAAAACGCGACATCGAAGGGCCGGCCTAAATACACCCAAAGCGCAATGCTAACAGCGAAGGCCGAAGCCACGGAAATAAGATCCGCACCCAGCAGGAGCCCTGAACAAACATGCGGCTTCGCATGGAAGGCCCGCGCGCTTGACCGCGCACGCCCGCGCCCATCATGCGCATCGTGAGGAATCGGAGCTGGCTGCGGCGTGGACATAATTTAGCGGGCAACGGCCGCCGGCCGGCTCGAAACCGGTTGTTTTGATTTGGCTTCCACGATCAACTGAGTATACAGTTCCGCTGTACGCTCCACCATTCGATCCGCTGAAAACCCTTGCGCCGCAACGCGGGATGCTTTCCCCATGCTACGCCGCAGTTCCGCATCCCCAGCGAGCCTTCGGAGATGACACGCAATCGCGTTCACGTCGCCGACTGACGCAATGAATCCAGTCACGCCATCTTGCACCGTTTCACCGATGCCACCCACGGCGGTTGCAACGACCGGCACTCCGTGAGCCATGGCCTCTAAAATCACCAGCGGATGTCCCTCCGATATGCTGGTCAGCGCCACCACATCGACCGCGCAAAGCAAGGGGCGAGCGTCGCGTGATCCAAGCCAAACGATATCGTCTTCGATCGCGAGCGTCTTCCCCAATTCGCGCAACGAAATGCCCAGCGGGCCATCGCCGATCATCACCAGTTTCACCGCCTGCGCTTGTCCGCTCCGCAACACCGCAAACGATTTCAGCAAAACGTCAGGAGCTTTCATTTCCGTGAACCGGCCGACGAAGGCGATGCATACTTCCCCGGGCATCACACCCCACTCCCTCCGCAAACGATCGCGCTCCTGATCGTCGATGGCTTCGGGAATCGCAACGCCGTTCGGAATCAACGCGAGCTTTGCCTCCGCGATTCCAATCCGCAGCGCTTCGTGATACTCGGCGTGGGACACCGCAATGATTTTGTCGGAAGCGCCAGCAAACGATGATTCCGCGCGCGCACCTAACTTCCTCGCCACCGCTCCGCGCGACGCATCCGCATGGAAGAAGAGGTGCGGAGTGAATACAATCTTCGCCGGCCCGCCCATTAGAGCTGCGCGTCCCAGCCACCCGGCTTTCGTGCTGTGACAGTGAATTACGTCGAACGGCCCATGTTCGAAAACGTATTGACGGAGCGTCCGCGCCGCAGCAAAATCCCCGAAGCCCAGACTCTTCTTCATCGAAAACGAAACGGGGCGGACATTCGCATAGGCACCCATACGCTTCACCCCCTCCGCAAAGACATTGTCAGTACGAAACGGGGAGTAGAGCAGATGAACTTCGTGGCCGCGCTTGGCAAGTCCTTCTGTGAGTTCCATCACGTGCCGGCCAGCGCCCGTCGCGGCCGATTCAATGAGTTGGAGAAGCCGCATGCGGTTCCCCCTTCCATGCAACCGGTGCCGTTTCGCCCAGCACCTCCCGGTATAGCGTCAGATACTGATCCGCCGTCCGCTCGATGGAAAACTCGGCGGCTCGCAGGCGAGCGTTCTTCGACAACGACTTCCGAAGACCAGCGTTGTCGGTCAGCGCGCGAATGGCCCGTGCCAACCCCGCTGAATCGCCCATCGCGAATTTCAAACCCGCGTTTCCCACAACGTCGCTGAGTCCCGGCACGTCGCTCACTACAACGGGCAAACCTGACGCCATCGCTTCCACGGCCGCCAGCCCAAAGCCTTCCCATCGCGACGATTGAACGTACACATCGGCCGCGGCCAGGAGTTGCGGCACATCGCTGCGCGCACCCAGAAACCGCACTCGTTCCTCGATTCCCAGCGATCTTGCCAAGTCCTCCAGTTCGCCACGTAAATGTCCCTCACCGGCAACGCATAGAACCACCTGCGGCAATTCCCTCACAGCTCGCATCAGGACATCGATTCCCTTCTGCTCGGTGATCCGCCCCACTGTCAGCACCGTAAACGGCGATGGATTTTCCTGCCGCTCCACGTTTGGGAAATTGTCTATTGCAATTCCGTTCGCAACCACACGAACTCTGGGGCGGAGTTCGGGGAGCCAGTCGCCGAGCGCGTCCGCAACCTGCTGGCTCACGCAAATAATCTGCCTGTAGCCGGAATACATTTGCCGATCGATCGCGCGAAACCACCAACGTCTCCGGCGATTCCATGTGTTGTGCTCCGTCGCGACAAAGCGTATGGTCCCATTGCCCGCCATTGCAGCCCACAGCATCGCCGGAAACAAGTGCGCGTGCACGATGTCCGGCCGATAATCGCGAATCACGCGCCGAATAAATGCAATCTGCGCCGGAGAACGTAATGGTCTGTCTTCCGCAATCACCGGGACGCCATCGCGGCGCAAACATTCGGCGATTCGCGTGTCGCGCAAATTCAGCGCAGCAACCGCCACATCCACGCCTCGCTCGCGCAGCAGCGGTGCGACGTCGGCCAACAAACGCTCCGCGCCGCCCAGGTCGAGATGATTGATGACGTGTAGAACTTTCACCGCACCGTCACCTCATCCCGCCTACACCTGCTTCTGTCTGTACGGCAGGAGCCACGCGTGTTTGCACCTCCACGGGCCGGTGCCGCAGATAACTGATACCCAGGCCCACGCCGAAAAGCAGAGTCTGAAACGGATACCAACCGCCGGAAAGGCAGGCCGTGACCACGTAAACCAGAACACATCCCGCTGCCGCAATCGCTGCTGGAGTCCGATTCGCAAGGCCAATCGCACACTTCACAACTGGAATCACCAGAAACACGAGCGCAAGGAAGACCCCGCCCTTCAACAACGACGTCGCGATGCCAATGTGGGGCGCGGTTTCAAATAATCTACCTTGATAGCGAATGGTGGAATAGAACAGGCTGCCGAAGCCCCAGCCTGACAGGAAATCGTCACCCAACTGTTCGAACATCCAGCGAAGCTCAATCAACCGGCCCTCGCTCGCCAAGTCTGCTTGTGCAAATCGATCCAGTACGGAATAGCCCTTGACGCGAATAATCGAGGCAAGCGTCAATCCGGCGGTAAGAAACAGCAAAAGGACCACGGTCCCGATAAGAATTTGCTGCGATGTGCGCTTTCGTTCCATCGCCCAAATGAACGCGAACACCATGGCGCTCACCAATAACAGACTTCGCGTAGCGGTAAAGATCGCGATGAACAACGCCACCGGAATCATCAGGCGCGCGCAATTTCTCAAGTATGTGTTGCCGATCCCGCGCTGGCCCGGTGCAAAGCGGTTGGAATAGGCGTGCACCGAACCAACAATCGGCCACGCGAACTGCGCGACACAGGCGATATTCCACAACGAACTGGTGTAGAGCCGGTCGCTGTACTCGCTGCCCGCGGGTCGGATAAAGCCCAGATAGACGCCCGCCGCCGTGCCTATCGCCAGAGGCATCAGAACGCCGCCCAGTAAGCGAAAGAAGGCGGTCAGCTGCAACAACGTCCGGCGTCTCGCCCACAGCATGCCGAGAACAAACACCTGCATGGTCCATAAATCGCTGACGAAGTACTTGACGTCCCAGTTATTGTGTCCGCTCTGCCACACAGCGCACGCCGACGTGTACGTCATTGCCAGCATCAGCAACCAGAAATACTTACTGGGTGTCGTTTGCCGGTAAAAGCGCTCCGCCATCAGCGCCACCCACCACATTTGCGTGAAAAAAAAGTGCAGAGGAACCGGTCCCACAGTCAGCGTGCGCGTCCAAATTTCCGGCAAGGCAATCCATAGCAGGATCGCGAACAGCGAAGCATCACTGCATCGCCGTGCGAACGAACCGCTGGAGGGCAATGCGTAGTTCAAACCGCCTCCTGGGTCGGGATGCCCGAATCCATCAATCCCCACTTCACGGCACCGGCGGTTCTCATCTTGCGGCACAAACTTTGCAGACGGTAGGCTCCATAGATCGCTGGATGCAGCAAGCGCGCTTGCAAACCGGCCCGATACTGCGTGCCGAACCACGCTTCTTCCTTCAAGCGGCGCGCCTCGTGCTTCACCGTCTTGCATTCCGGATGCACCCGGAACGCGGCCAGCAACCGCGGAATTCGCGCGAACCGCCGCCGCTGTGCCAAGCGCGTGAACAGTTCTTTGTCCATGATGAAGAACAAGCTCTCGTTGATGCCGCCTACGGCCTCATACGCCGATCTGCGCCACAGGGTCGATTGTTGGAAAACGCCATCTTGCCCGTACCACCGGAAACGACTGTATGATGCGGCAACACCCAGGCTGTACGTCCAGAACCCATCGAGCTTCGGCCGCCCGGTTTCATCCATCACGTAGGCGCCGCCGTTCACGGCCTCCACTTGCGGGTGTTCCGCAAAGTAACGTCCGGCCTCCAGCAAAGCACCTGGGAGGAAAACATCATCCGAATTCAGCCAACACAGAATTTCCCCCGTGGCGCGAGCGAACCCCTTCAGAATTGCATGTGCCTGCCCACGATCCGGCTCCGAAACCCAGTGGGCGAGCGACTCTGCATATTTTTGGATGATCGCCACCGAACCATCCGTGCTTGCACCATCGATAATGATGTACTCAAGATTCGGGTAGCCCTGTTCGAGCACGGATACAATCGTGCGCTCCAAAAATCGCGCCTGCTCGAAGCTCGGCGTCACCACCGTGATTCTAGGCAGTGGCATGGGGCTCCTCCACGCGCACACGCAAAACACGGGCCGGCGCACCCGCCGCGACACAGTCGGCCGGAATATCTCGCGTCACAACCGAGCCGGCCCCGATGATGCTGCGCTCGCCAATCGTGACCCCCTTCAAGATGATCGCGTGTGCGCCCACAAACACATCCCGGCAGATACGCACCGGCCCGCACTGGATCTGGCTCTCATCGTGAACACGCCGGGCCATGTGATCCAACGGATGGAGGTCGGAATCGTAGACGCAAACACCGGCGCCCAAATTCACGTAATCCTCAATGACAATTGAGATCTGGCTGCGCAATACAACGCCCGACATTCCCACGTGGTTGCCCACATCAATGCGCGCGCCTGCCGATGTCGTCGTGATCGCACAGGGTTGATACACTCCCGCCGGATTCTCGGCAAGCGTATTAGAAAGCTTCACGTGCTCGCCAAAGCGTATAGTGGATTCCGGATGTCTGCGGCACAACGGCAACGACATCACTTGCAGATCCCGACCGTACTCGATTCCAAGGATCGTCAAATACAAGCGCGCGGCCTGCCCTAGAACGGCTCCCCACACTGCACGCACAAACCTCACCAACTCAATCAACGCTCTCCTCACGTCCGCACCGCCACCGCGCCCGCCTCCGCCCGGAACAGCTGAAGCACTTGCAACCACTGCAGCAACCCCAGCGTCAACTCGCATACGCCAAACACCCCAGCAATCGCCGACAAGCCATATCGAGGAGCAAGCCACCATGCTCCGGCCAACCCCATGGCGAGAGCAGGCAGTTGGCAAATAAACTGCGCACGAAGGCGTCCGCATCCATTCAGGCAAGTGGATGTAGCCGAGTGTAGACACAACCCCGCGGCAAAGATGGCCACGCTCGCAAGCAAACCTGCATCGGCCACGGCGCCTTCGCCTATCCACCAGTGCGCGAGCAATGGCATCGTAAAAGGAAACACGGCAAGTAAGAAAACGCCAGCCAGAGCAGCCGCGCCAATCGTGAGACGGAATGTGCGCTCCATCCAGGCGTAGTCACCGCGTACGTGCGCCTCCGTGTAGGCGGGCCACAGCGGCTGCATCGCCAGACTGAACGCCATGGGAACCATCGTCGCCATCCGGTTAGCCACCGCATACGGCGAAACCGCGGCGGCTCCGAATTGCCAGGTGATCAACAACGCCGGCAATTGCATCATGCCCGCCGTTAATAACTGCAACGCAAAGTATTGCGATCCAGAAGACCCCAAGCTCTTGCATTCGACAAACGAAACGACCGCGGTTTCGAGCTTCGCCAGGCTGCCACGATGCAACACCACGTCGATCCACGTCAGTGCCAGCGCGACAACCTGCCCCGCTCCGTAAATCAGAATCAGCGCCGGCATGCGCCACTGCCATTGCACGCCGAACCAAACACCCGCGAGCGATAAAACGCTGCCCACCATCAGCCACAAGCCGTTCGCGACACCTCTTTGGACACCTAAGTTGTACTTTTGTGCAACGCCCAGCGGCAGGGAAAGAGCAAGGCACACCAGCACAGCGGCCGCCGAGGGCCAAAGATTTCGCCGGGCTTCCAGCGCGGCAACATGAAAAAGTGCGTTCCAATCGAGAACTGGACCAAGCGCGAAGGAACCGGCAAGCAGGAACGCCGCCACGCAACTGAGCACCACCGCTCCGTTCGTCAACACCTGCGACAGGCGCTTTTCATCATGCATCGCCCACGCCCGCGCGATTCCCTGTAAAACTCCATTGCCGATGCCAAGATCCGCAAAGGCCGCTAGCAAGCTAAACGCTGTCAGCGTGGCCCACACGCCAAATTCCTCCGCGCCCAGGTATCGGTAGGTGATGCGAATTAATATCAGGTTGACGGCGAACTGTACGACCTTGGCGCCGCCATTGCCCAATGCCGTCACCGCGGCCGCACGCCCACGGCGCCCGAAGGATTGTTCAAACGTAGCCGCCGATTGGAGAAGAAACGAACGGGATGCGGCAGGTTGGCTCATCGGATCGGCGGCGCCTACGGATTCACGCGTCTTTCGAGTTCTTGTAGTATTTGCTGTAATACCCGTAGTAGTAATAGTGCCGCGCGCTCACTTCCTTGTGAACTTCGTTCAGCACCACGCCAACCAGGTTCGCCCGTAGCCGCGCCAACGTTGTGATTACCGATGCCAGTGCCGTACGACTGGTCTCGCCCGCTCGCGCCACGATGATCACGCCATCCACGATGCTCGCCATTTGCAGCGGTTCCGCGAAGCCTAACAGTGGCGGCGCATCCAGCACCACAAGATCGTATTCGCGCGATGCCTCTTCGATCAATTCCGTAAGTCCGGTACCAATCAAATCCGACGCCCGGCGCGTCGACGGACCGGCTGGGAGCATATCGAGCCCCTTCGGTTCCTGCATGTTGATCACCGCATCGCGCCAGGAAATTTGCTGCAGCAGCACGTTCGACAAGCCTACGCTGTTCGGCACCTGGAATAAACGATGCGCGCTGGGGCGCCGTAGATCGCCGTCAATCAGTAGCGTGCGCTTTCCCTGCCCTGCATGGGTCGCCGCCAGGTGGGCCGCCACCGTTGACTTCCCTTCACTCGGCGAAGCGGACGTCATCAGGATGCTGCGTAACCGGCGGTCGAAATCCGTCAGCAAGATCGAATTGCGCAGCGTGCGGATCGCTTCCTCGTACGTCGAGAGCGCCGAGTAGCCTTGATCCTTTCCGGAAACGGAAACAACCGCACCATCTTTCGTCGGCGCCGACACCGTATTTAACATAGGACCGCCGCCCGATCCAGTCACAATGCCGCTCGGGCTCAGCGGACTCAACCGTCTCCGCCAATCTTTCACCGCAGGAAGCGAGCCGATCACATCCGTGTTCATCAAACGCGCCACTTGATCCGGATCGCGCACGGTGTTATCCAGCACATCGCCCAACACCGCCGCGCCCACGCCGAGGAACGATGCGAATAGGAACGCCAACAACACGTTCAACCAGATCTTCGGAAATACCGGCTTCAATCCAGGACGCGCCGCGTCAGCCACGCGGATGGAGCCATTCTGGAAGCTGGAATTAATCGACGCTTCCTTGATCTTGCGAACCAATTCTTCGTAAACCTTCTTGTCGCTATCGGCCTCGCGCTTTAGCGTCTGGTATTCGAAGGAACGCGAATTCAAGCGGTCGAACTCAGCCTTCGTCTCCTGAACCGCGTTCGATAGCATCCCCTCGCGATTCGCGGCCTCGCGAAATTCGATCTCCACGCGTTGTCCGATGCTCGCTTTCGTGGCCGAGATCTGTGCTTGAATCTCCTGCACTTGCGCCTGCGCCTTTTTGAATTCCGGATGATTCTGGCCGTAGCGCAGTTTCACGTCCGCAAAACGTGTCTGCGCGTCGTTCACGCTCTCCGTCAGCCGCCGCAGCGCCTCGCCTTGCGATGACACCTGCGCGGCCTCCAGGGTCCCGTCCTTCACCGAGTTATACGCCGCTTCTTTCGCCACGCGCGCGGTCTGCGCTTTGGTGTATTCGGTGTTCAACTCCAGCAGCCGCGCCGAAAGAATGCTGGTTTTTTCTTCCGGATTAATCACGTTCAGTTCCTTCTCGAACAATGCCAGAGCGCCACTCGACTTTTCCATCTTGGCGCGCAACTCTTCCAGTTGGCGTTCCATGAAATCACTGAGGCTGGCCGTCGCTTTGTAGCGAATGCGGTAGGTGTGCGCCAGGTACGATTGCGCGACCTCATTCGCCACGTCCGCGGCCAACTGCCGGTTCGCCGAACGATAACTGATGTTCAAGATGTACGTGTTCGGCGGACGCGTGATTCTCAAGCGCTTCAGGATCACTGGTGCCTCGCGGCTGGTAGCCGAATCGTCCACAGCCTCCTCCAGCGCGCCTTTTTCCACCTCGCGCAAATGATATTTGTCGACCACCGGACGCAGCACGGAGTCGGATTCAATCAGCTTCACCTGCGTCGCCAAGAACTGGTCGGCGTCATTGGTGGTGGATTGCATCGCCTCTTCGCCCAACACGCCCGTGGGCAGGCGGCGGTCGATGTCAATCGTTACGGTCGACTCGTAAATCTTCGTCAACCGCACCGAGACTACAAGCGTGGCCAACACCACCGCCACGATGAACGCGATGATCTTCCACGCGTGACGCCTCAGTATCCAAAGGTAGTGCGCCAGGGGAACGTGCGCCGGCTGCGCTTCGAAATCCGCATCGAGAGTGATCGGAGCCACCCGGTAGGTTTCCGGAACAACGGGCAGGTTGGGGTCCAGCTTCCTCATGGCCGATTCCAGATCAGAATACCCGACGCGGTCGACGCGCCAAAGTTCGTAATGCGGTCAATCACATTCACCGTCTGCCGCCGGCCTTTGTTGTCCGGGATGTACAACACATCGTCGGCCAGCATCGCCACATCCGATTCCTTGCGTTCCATGATCTTGGCCAAGGGGATTTCGATCTCCTGCTTGAGTCCCTTGTCATCGCGCCGGTAGATGTAGGCGAGCTTCGCCGCGTACGGCATCAGTCCTTCGGAGAGTGCAATGGCGCGGAGCACCGAATTATCCGCAGCCTCGCGTACCGCAAACGCGCCGGGCTTCTTCACGTTGCCCACCACGAAAATCTTGCCGGCCTCCAGCACGCGAATCTCTTCGCCGCCGTGCAGCCGGAAGTTCACCGCCGGATCGGCTTCTTTCATCAATCGATTTACCGGAATGCGCTGCACCAGCGTGGCGCTCACTTCGCCGGGCGAATCGGGCGAAGACTGGGGACGGCTCACCAAAATCTCAGCACCGGCGTCCTGCGTCAAACCCTCCGCTCGAGCCAGCGCGTCCAGCACGGTCACGATGCCCACCGCCTGAAACGTCAGAGGTTTTTTCACCGCGCCCATCACGGAAATCGGGCGGCTATGGTATTCCACCACCGTCACCTTCACCACCGGTTCCACCAGAATTTCTTCCGATTTCAGCGCCGCGGCAAGCTTTGCCTCCAGATCCCGAGGCATGTTCCCGGCCGCCGCAACGCCCTTGGTCAGCAAGGGTAAATGAATGGTGCCATCGGCCTCCACTCGCACCGTGCGCGTTAATTCCGGAGCGTCATATACAGACACAGCCACCAGATCATCCACCCCCAACAACTGCGAAGGTAGATTCTCGCGGCCCACTTCTTCCATCAACGATGTTCGGTTTTGCGCAAGAGCCACGCCAGGTGTAAAGGCAAGGCACAAGAAGGTGAGAGAAAAGATACAGGCAGATCGCCGAGTTTTCATGAAACTTCCTAAAACACAGTTCTGCCGCCCCGATTCCCCCCTTGCGAATTCGCGGGAGGATCGAAACGAATTTCAGCATATCACGGCAGGCCGCGGCATTCCGAGGGTTTTCCCGATCACAAATTTTCACTATGGCCACGGGGGCGAAGCTCCGCCACTAACCTCTTGTTTTCTGTTACTTAAGAAGCTTATTCACCGATACGCAGGACCGCCTTCCGCCCGGTATCCGCTACTTTCGCAAGTGGCCGCTACAAAATAATTGGAATCGAGAGCCGCCGTGTCATACTAGAGGTGCCTAAATCCGCGAGAAGTCACATCCCAACCGATAGCCGGACCTTTCTCCTCTTTCAGGCAGAAGGGATCTGCGTGCCCTGAACGGACACTTTCGTTGTCCTCTTACCGGCGCGATAGGCATGAATCCGATTACTACAATTGCAAACAACACACGCGAGCTGGTGGTTCACCTCAGCCGCGGGAATGGTGATCCGGCCCGGGAATTGGCAGGCCGGGTTCAAACCGATCTAAATACGATCCTGATCTCCGACCTGGATGCGGCCAGCGCTCTGAAGCGCCAGGCGCAACAAGCGATGTACGCAATCGAGGAGGTATTGGCCCTCATCGATCAGAGCGATCTCCGCGGTGCTTGGGAGGCGGCTCGCGATGCTTCAAAGGAATGGCGGGCACTCGCCCCAGGCCAAGAATAGTTTTAAAGGATAGAAAGGAGCCTGATGGCTGGTAGAGGAGCAACAACATTTCAAAAGCGGCAGAAGGAAATGCAACGCAAGGAGCGGCAACAGGAAAAGCTCGCGAAGAAGTTGGAGAGGAAGAAGCAAATCGGCTCCGATCAACCAATCGATACCGACGATGCTCTCGACACGGTCGATGACCCAAGCGCTTCGGCGGACGATAATCCAAGCGCTTCCGTAGGCGACAACCCAAGCGCTTCATAAGAGCGTGCTACCCTAATTATCAAGTTTGACAGTTCGCTGACTTTTGGCATCTTCTTTCGTCTGGTCCTTCCGACCGCTCGTCAATCCTGCCTCGACTCAATGGCCTGCAACTATTGGAAGGAACCAAATGACAAACATTTTCGTTGGGAATTTAAGTTTTGATACGACTGAACAGTCGGTTCGCAGCCTGTTCGAGCAGTTCGGCAGCGTGGAGCGCGTAAGCCTCGTGACCGATCGTGAAACCGGCCGCGCCCGGGGCTTCGGCTTTGTGGAAATGAGCGTGAGTTCGGAGGCCGAACAGGCCATCGCAGGCTTGAACGGACAGGAACTGGACGGCCGGGCAATCAATGTGAACGAAGCTCGCCCTCGTGAAGAACGCGGCGGCGGTGGCGGCGGTCGCGGTGGCTTCGGCGGCGGCGGTGGTGGTGGCCAGCGCCGTGGTGGCTTCGGTGGTGGTGGTGGCGGCGGCCAGCGCCGCAACCGGTACTAAAGAAAACCCCGCATCAATGCATAAAAGCGGCTCCCACCCGGGAGCCGCTTTTTTATTGGATTTGAAATGGACTCGCGGAAGGCGCCGTCACCATTAACTCCGGCATCGGCTTCGCGCGGAACAGCCGCAGGCAAGGTTTCGCCAACCACCGCGCCCAGCGATTTGCGGTTTTCCGCCTCGCGCTGTCCGTGGAGATTCCGGTATTGGCATACATCTGGCGATACAGCTTCGAGACGAATACAAACGCGAGCCGGGCTTTCAGCGTTTTTACGCATCCGGCGCGTTCCCAAATCGCCGATAGGCTGTAAAAGCGGTCCCAAACGCCCTGCGTCCGTTCACGAATTTCATCCGAGCTCATGGTGGGATGCGGCGTGAACATCTTCGGCCGCACGCTGCTTGGAATCAACCAGTAGCGGGTTACCGGAACATCCCCAACGCGATCGGCACTATCGCCCAGGTTCTTTTCCCAGCGTTCGAAATCCACTGTGCCGGGGAACGGCGTCATCATCACAAACTGCGCGAATGTAAGCGAAGACCTCTCCGCCAGCGCGGCCGTTGCCGCGAATGTGTCTTCCCTGTCCGAAGGCAGGCCAAATATAAACGAACCGAGCACGTGCACGCCGCGTTCGCGAAACGTGCGCAGCCGGGTGACCAACTCTTCGCCGGAAACATTGAAGTCCTTGAATACCGACTTCAATCCGGCCGGAGTCACCGCTTCAACGCCAACCAGCGCGCCCTTGATGTTGGCCTTTTTCATCGCGTCGAGATACTCGGGATCTTCGGCCGCCTCCATTGTGATCTGCGTAAAGAAGACCATGTCCGACGGAAGTGTCGCCAGACGCCGCATCAGATCGAAGCGCTGCTCCCGGATCGCTTCCAACTCAGCAACTCTCGCGAGATTGTTCTGCGCGCGCGCCAACCGGAGGTCATTGAGACTCACCGGGTAAAAGTTGTCATCGGCAAGCGCGATGAAACGGTACCCAAGACGGCGAAGTTCGATGATTTCGCCCAGTACGGGATCGGACTCGCGCGGCCGTGGTGCTTGTCCGTCCGTCCGCCAAACCGAACAGAACGAGCAATGCTTCGGACACCCGCGCAGTGTTTGCACCGACGCCCACATGTAGCGGTCCTTCGGCAAGAGGTCCCAGCGTGCCGGCGAAAAACTGCTTCCCGGTATCCTGCCGCCATCATAAATTCGCTGCGGTGTTCCTGCGATGCAGTCCTTCACCACAACCGGCCAGACTGTGTCGCCATCGCCAGTTACGACAGCTGTCGCCGAGCCAAGATCGAATACTTCCTCCGGAAACAGCGTGGCATGAATGCCGCCATAAATGACGTGGGCTCCGCGAGCTTTCGCAAGGGCGCCAACTTCGTACCCACGGAGGGCGTTGCCCGTGTGGATACCGATCCCGACCACATCTCCAGGTTCTACGGTGGCTGGATCGAATCGTTCTAGCGTCTCGTCATAAAGGACGGGATCACCGTACTGTTTCGGCGTGGCTGCCGCGAGAACAAACAGCCACCGCGGAGTGATAACTCCGATTCCAAAAGAAACATCGCTAGGGTTAATCAGATGGACGCGCACGAGACCTCGTTACCACCACAGCGATTTGCTGTGGGTCAAATAGTAGGCGGCGGAAGCCAGCCCAAGGAACAACACGGATACCACTAGCATACGGGCTTTAATCCGGAAAACTTCCCGGTCACGGTTCTTGTTCTCCCACGCCCGCCAACAAATCCCGAAGTCGTCGGGAGAAGCGACGGCAGGGTTCTGTGCTCGAAGCATTGATCCTCTCTCTTGCGCTCAAGATGAAGAGAGGGGCCTTATCCCCGAAGGACCGGCTCCAGTAACTGAGCGATACATCGTCAAGTGTAGCACCCATCCACTTTCGCTTAACAGCAAATCAGGGCAAACGACAGATGCGAGAAAAAACGCGACGGATCGCTTAACGCGAGATCCACGCCGCCTGGGGAACTTATTGCGACACCATCCGTGCGCACACATGAACCGCCTTTGCTCATCGCCGCCAAGCCGATCAAATTCGGGAGCTCAGCCCTCGCTGCGACCCTAAAAGTTTCTACCCAGGGATCAGCGAGACTTGCGCGTCGGGCGCAAGGCATCCGTTGGCAAGGAAGGAAGCCGCGGACAAGATACCGATCCTCCTTCGTCCTCCCAAACATCAAGGCCCTCCACGTCTTCTTCGCCACCCTGGGGACGCCAATTTAAGGAGCTAGGAATCTTCATTATCCGCACCCAGTGCCTGAGTCGCGCTTTCCATCTTGCCTCCTGGAATGGTTGGTTTGCCCTGCGCTGCGGAGATCAGCACGCGATGAACCTTTTGCATCGGCACTCCAAATGCTTCGTGTCAGCCGGATAAGCCTCGCACCCGCTATAATGGCCCAGGCACGTGACCGCCCGTGGTCACGTGACCATATATCGCCGCGCGGGCGCCGGCACAGACACTCGCTGGCAGGCTGGTTGCGCGGGTGCAACGCAAGAGCCGGAAACAGCATGGCCCCCAACGTGCACTTCTGTAATCGGAATGCAGTGCCTTTGCGCAAATTGCACGCCTACTTTTGCCCCACAGAGTGAGATTGACAAGCTACAGACTCGTACTCGGTTTTTATCGCAGTAAAGAACACGCAGAGGAGGCCCTCCATGAGGCCCGGCGGAACGGCATCCGGCGATCCGGAGCGGTTCATCGCGCCGAGGACGGCCAGTTAACGTTCTCCCATTCCGGACTCGGGCCTTTACCGCGCGGAGTCTTCGGCTGTGCCGTGGCGTTGATGGCCTCATTGGTGGCTGGGCGCGTGGAACTGCATCCAGGGGCTATCGCTGCCGTTGCACTCTTCGCCTTCCTGCTTTCTTGGTTCGGAACGCTGTGGTCGGGTTGGGGACTGAAGAGAAGCATTCTGGCACGCTACGGACGCCTTCTCTTCTCTGGCGAGAGCGTGGTGGCTGTGCAGGAAAAGGACAAGCGAGCAGCCGACGTGGTTGCCTTCTGGCACCAACTCTCCCACGTTGCGCTTTTTACGATCCGTCCCGGCATTACTCCCCGCGCTCAAACCGCGGCAGACCGGATCGAAAAAGAACCGGTGACGCTTGCGGACTTACCCAAGCACGCTCACAAACTCGCTTCGTCCCACGAACTATTGACGTGCAAAAAATCGCGCTCTCTGTTGCCCACCGTCCGCACCTGTGAAGACGCAATCGAGCGAGCCCGCGAGGACCTGGCCGAGGCGTCCCGCTTGGATTACGCCATCACTCCCGCCGCCGAGTGGGTGCTCGACAATACCTACCTGATACGAGCGCACATCGCCGAAATCCGGCACAATCTGCCGGACAACCATTACCGCATCCTGCCCGTGCTCACCGACACCAGTGGGCCGATCCCATTCCGCGTGTACCATCTCGCGACCGAGTTGGTCGACCTGACGGGCCACCGGCCAACCCCGGAGGGCATCGCTGATTTTCTGGACGCGTATCAGGATACGGCTCCACTCACCATCGCCGAGCTGTGGGTGTTTCCTCTCATGTTGCGCCTGGTGCTACTGCAGAGAATCCAGCGCCTGTCGGAACGAACTAGCGTACGTCAGCACCAGAAAGAACTCGCAGACTTCTGGTCGAACCGTCTCTTGAACGCCGCGGAACGAAGTCCGCAGGAGTTTGAACGCGTCGTATCGATATTGGATCAAGAAGGTATCGGCCCTACCGCGCATTTCATTGCCCGCCTGGGCGAGCAGTTACACAAAGAAGAATCCCTGCTGGCGCCTATTCAGAAATGGATTGAAGAAAAATCGGGGCAGCCTTTAGCGGACACCGTCCGCGCCGAACACGCCGAAGAAGTGAACGACCTGATGTTCCTCTCGGATGCCATCGGCAGTTTGCGCCTGCTGTCCGAGTTGCAATACCCCGAAATTGTCGAGTCCGTAAGCCGCATGGAAGCGATTCTGCGGAAAGATTCCGCGGGCATCCACGCGCAAAGCGACTTCGCGACGCGTGACCGCTGCCGCCGCGTGATTGAAGAAGTGGCGCGCCAGTCGCGCTGCTCCGAATTGGATGTGGCGCAAAAGGCGTTGGAGCTGTCGGCACAGGGCCGGCCCGGGAGCCTTGAGCGATGCACAGCATACTATCTGTTGGATAAAGGACTCCCCGAGCTCGAGAAGTTGGTGGGACGTC
This sequence comes from Bryobacteraceae bacterium, assembly GCA_040081855.1. GTDB lineage: Bacteria > Acidobacteriota > Terriglobia > Bryobacterales > Bryobacteraceae > Palsa-187. The sequence goes on from JBEBFS010000002.1 coordinate 145,099, forward strand.
GTGTCCCCATGCGCGAGCGAAGGTTGCGATTCATTTACCGGCATCCAACCGTGTTGTACCTGGGCGGACTCTCCGTCTTAACCCTCGCCATCGCCGGAACTTTCTTGTACGCGGAGTACAGCGCAAACGTCGCGCTGCCGCTGCTTGTTCTCCTGGGTGCCCTTGTGTTGATCCCGGCGAGCGAGTTGGCCACATTCCTCCTGCAAATACGTATTTCCTGGGTCCTGCCGCCACGCGTGCTGCCGAAGATGTCGTTCGAGAAGGGCATCCCGACCGACTGCCGCACGCTCGTGGTCGTCCCCATGATGTTCTTAACTCCGGACGCCATCCGCGGTGAACTTGAGAAACTCGAGGTTCGCTACCTGGCGAATCCAGCCGAAAATCTATTTTTCTCGCTTCTCTCCGACTACACCGACGCGGAAAAGCCGGAGATGCCCGAAGACGATGATCTGCTCGGCGTGGCGATCAAAGGCATTGAGCAACTCAACGCGCGCTACAGCGGGGACCGCTTCATTCTGTTTCATAGAGCCCGCACGTGGTGCGAAAGCGAAGGCCGCTGGATTGGTTGGGAACGGAAGCGCGGCAAGCTGGAAGAACTCAACGCACTGCTGAACGGCGAGACCAGCAACATCATGATCAGCGGGGGTATGGTTCCGTCTGAGATTCGCTATGTCATTACGCTCGACGCCGATACGCAGCTTCCGCACGGCAGTGCCAGGAAACTGATCGAAACAATTGCACATCCGTTGAACGCCGTGGAATTAACACCGGACGGACGCAATCGCAGCCGCGGCTACACCATCATTCAGCCGCGCGTCAGCATTTCCTTGCCGTCGGCGACGGCGACCCGTTTTTCCCGCCTATTCACCGATGCCCGCGGCAGTGACCCATACTCCCAAGCGGTTTCCGACGTGTATCAAGACCTTTTCGGTGAGGCGATCTATCACGGGAAAGCGATTTATGACGTCCGCGCGTTTCACAAAATTCTGGGCAATCGCTTTCCGCAGCAGCGGCTGCTCTCTCACGATCTGATTGAAGGCGCCTATACCGGCATCGCACTCGCATCTGACGTGGAGCTCTTCGAACACTTCCCTTACGACTACACCACCTACAGCAAACGCCAGCACCGTTGGATTCGTGGCGACTGGCAGATCGCTTCCTGGGTTATGCCCCGCGTTCCCTCCGCGGAGCCAGGCCGCTTCGAACCCAATCCGCTCAGCCTCATCAATCGTTGGAAGATCTTCGACAATCTGCGGCGCAGCTTGATGCCTGCCGCGGCGTTGATGTTTCTAATGACAAGCTGGGGTCTGCATGCGGCTCCGCGCGCGCCCAGCATTTTAATTGCGACGATGCTTCTTGTTCCGCTCTGGTTCCAACTAATGGAGAGGTCCATTCAACGGTTGCGGGGCGATGCGCGCGCGTGGCGCGAGGCCAATAGCGATCTGAATCGCGCGATCGTCATGGCTGCCTTTCTCCCGCATCAGGCGTACTTGTCCTCGGATGCCGCGTTTCGCGCGTGCTACCGGCTCATCGTCAGCAAAAAACATCTCCTCGAATGGCAGACCGTGGAACTGTCGCTGCTCACGTCAAAGGCCCACGTGGATGCGGTCCGGCTGGAGTTTCTTTTCGTTTCCGCCTCGTCGGTCACATTCTTGCTGGCCTTAACCTTGCGAGGTATCTCCTGGGAATTTGCGTGGGCCACATTTCTTTTGCTGTGGGCGTCCTCTCCCATACTTCTGCACTGGATCGGGTTACAGCGGCGCACGCTCAAGCGATTGGCGTACATCGAACCCGACGATCAACGCTACCTCCGCCAGGTCGCGAGAGAGACCTGGCGATTCTTCGACGACCTCGTTGGACCCGAAAACAACTGGCTGCCTCCCGATAATTCCCAGGAGGCCCTGTGCGTCGAGGTGGCCGAACGAACTTCGCCAACCAACATCGGAATGTGGTTTATGTCCGCCCTCTCCGCGAGCGACCTGGGATTCATTACCTCAGCTCAAATGGTGGAACGATGCACTGCCACTTTCCAAACCCTGGAAAAGCTGGAACAGTGTGAAGGACACATTCTCAACTGGTACAACACGCGGACTCTCGAACCGCTGTCACCCAAATACATATCCACCGCCGATAGCGGCAACCTGATCGCCAGTTTATGGGTGCTTGCCCAAGCCACCGAAAATCTGGATGAGCAACCCCAACTCAACGTTTCCGCACTGCAAGGACTCGCCGATACGCTGGCCGTCATCCAAAGCCGCTTTCCACCGGAAGCGGCAACCGCTGTTCTGCTGGATACCTTGCAGGGATTATTTCAAGAAACTTCCTCGGGCATCCAGATTGCCGAAAGAATCCGGTTGTCCGCCGAGCCAGCGAGGAAACTATCGGAATCCTTACGCTGGGGTGCCTCTGATTCCAGCGAGCGGGCCTATTGGTTCGACCGCATCCATCAGCAGGTTGGGGACTGGATTCAATATCTGGATCGATACCTCGGTTGGACGCACCTGCTCGGAGCACCACCGGACGAATTCCTCGCACCATTGGGGCAGTCTGCGATTCTCGCCCGCCAACGGTTGCAGGCCCGCTTGCCGCTTTGGGGCGAAGTGGCACGCGGCGAGTTGGAGTTCCTGGAACTCCTTCGCATCCGAAAATCAGACCCAGACTTGCCCGCGAAGGTCGCCACTTGGGCGGCCGACCTTGAAACCGAGTACGGCAAGGCCCAGGTAGCGGCCCAGCAAATGCTCGCCGCCGCCAAGGATCTCTGCAAGCGCTGCGAGAGTCTCGCCAACGGCGTGAATATGCGGTTTCTTTACGACGCCGAGCGCAGCCTTTTCGCGATTGGCTACCAGGTGGGCGGACCGGTCACCTTCAACGCCCATTACGATCTGCTTGCAAGCGAATCTCGAATCGGTAGTTTGGTGGCCATCGCAAAAGGAGACGTTCCCACCAGCCACTGGTTGGCTCTTGGACGGCCCTACACGTCGTCCAGTGGACAAGTCCTGCTTTCCTGGAGCGGCACCATGTTCGAATACTTGATGCCCTTGCTGTTCACGCATAGTTTCCGGAACTCCCTCCTGGATAATGCATGCGCCTCTGCCGTGAAACGCCAAATTGAATACGGACGCGAGCGGGGTGTTCCCTGGGGGATCTCCGAATCGGCCTACAGCGCCATCGATACGCACCAGATTTACCAATACCGCGCCTTCGGAGTTCCGTCGTTAGGTTTGAAGCGAGGACTCGAAGAGGAACTTGTGGTTGCTCCGTATGCCACCGCACTCGCTTTGGCCGTGGACCCGGCCGACTCTCTCGCGAACCTTCGACGCCTGCAGAAACTCGGCATGCTCGGGCGAATGGCGTTTTATGAGGCGCTCGATTTCACGCGGCAGCAGGAACGCCAGGGAGAGAAGGGCGTCATCGTGTATTGCTACATGGCCCATCACCAGGGAATGAGCTTGATGGCGATCAATAACGTGCTGAATGCCGGCATCCTACGGCAACGCTTTCACTCGGACCGCCGGATCAAAGCCGTCGAGCCTTTACTCTTCGAACGAATACCGCCGCAGCCATCCATGCTGGTGCACCTCCCGTCGGATCACTCAGCAATCCGGCCGGTATCCGAACCCTTTGCGCCGGTCTACCAACTGCTGGACGAAGACACCCCCGCGCCCCGCGCTCATCTGTTGGGCAACCGGGATTATTCACTCATGATCACGAATGCCGGCTCAGGTTATAGCCGTTGGGGCGACGTCGAAATTACCCGCTGGCGCGCGGATACCACTCGCGACAACCATGGAATGTTCTTCTACCTGCGGGACGATGCCAGCAACAGTCTTTGGTCCGCAACGCATCAACCGCTCAGCGCGAAGGACCCTCGCTATGCCGTGGTCTTCAGCGCGGACCGGGCTGAATTCAGGCGCCGGAGACTGGGGATCGAATCGCTGGTCGAAGTTACGGTTTCGCCGGACGATCCCGTCGAGATTCGCCGCATCACGCTCACCAATCATGGGCTACGCGCGCGCAAACTGGAATTGACCAGCGTGGTGGAACTGAGTCTGGCGCCCCATGCCGCCGATCGCGCGCACCCCGCGTTCAACAAACTGTTCGTCCAGACGGAAGCCCTGCCGGATCTGCAGGCTCTGCTCGCGTGGCGCCGCCTGCGCTCCCCCGAAGACAAGCCCGTATGGGTGGCCCAACTCATAACGGGCGGAACTAATCCGGACCAGCCGTTCCTCTTTGAAACCGATCGTGCGCGAATCCTGGGACGGAGCCAGGACTGGCAGAATCCAGCGCTGTCGCTGGAGCAAACCGAAGGCTACGTGCTGGACCCCGTTTTCGCCATCCAGCGGCGTGTTTCCATCGAGCCCCGGCAACAGACCCAAATCGCATTCGTGACAATTGCGGCCGCCTCCCGCGAGGAAGTCTTGCGGCTGGCCTCCAAATATTGCGATCCCGACATTTGCAACCGCACCTTCGAACTGGCCTGGTCGCACTCCCAGCTTGAACATCGTTACCTGGGCGTGCAGAGCGATACCGCGCTTCGCTTCGCCGAACTCGCCAGCTATCTCCTGTATCCGAATATCCGTATGCGCGCGCCTTCCGATCGGCTCCGGCGCAACACACTTGGACAATCCAGGCTTTGGGCTTACGGCATCTCCGGTGATTTGCCGCTGGCCGTCGTTGTCGCTGGCGATTCTCAAGGTGTGGATCTGGCCCGTGAGGTTCTGGTCGCCCACACCTATTGGCATCTACAGGGCTTCAAAGCCGACCTCGTCATTCTCAGCCGCGAGCCGTCCAGCTACGACCAGCCCATCCATCAGCAACTGTTACGTCTGGTGGAGGCCCATTCCGCACACACTGGAGTCGATCAACTGGGAAGAGTCTTCCTTTGTAAGGTTGATCAAATGCCCGAAGAAGATGTGAATCTCATTCTGACGGTTGCCCACGCGGTCCTGGGACTGGTGCGCGGAACACTGTCGCAGCAACTCAGCATTACCTCCACCGGTTTTCGGTATCCGCCGCTTCTGCAAACAAGACCCACGCAAGAGCAGCCATCCGCACCCTTGCCGTTTCTCGAACTACCGTACTTCAACGGCCTGGGAGGATTTACGCTCGACGGCCGCGAATACGCGATTTACCTTGGACCGAACGCGACTACGCCCACTCCCTGGATCAACGTGATGGCGAACCCCTCGTTTGGAGCTTTGGTCAGCGAATCCGGCACCGGCTGCTCCTGGTACGCCAACAGTCAGTCGAACCGCTTGACTCCTTGGAACAACGACCCGGTTTCCGATCCCGCCGGCGAAGCCATCTACATTCGCGATGAAGAGAGCGGCGTGTTTTGGACGCCCACTCCGTCACCGGTGCGGGAACTGGACGCCTACCGTGTCCGGCATGGGCAAGGGTATAGCGAATTCGAACACAACAGCCATGCTCTCGACCAGACACTCGTCACCTTCGTGCCTTTGCGCGAAGATGGCTCGGATCCCATTCGCGTACAGCGCCTGCGAATAAAAAATCGATCCCGCGGGCGGCGCCGTCTCTCGGTCACCGCCTACTCGGAATTCGTGCTCGGCACTGATCGCGAGGTAACCCAGATGCACGTCATTTCCTCCTGGGAAGACGGATCGAAGGCGCTATTTGCTCGAAACCCGTATCATCCCGATTACGGCGGACGGGTTGCCTTCGCCAGTATTACCCCAGACGCCACGTCGTATACAGGGGACCGCACCGAGTTTCTCGGCCGCAACGGATCAGCAAAAGAACCGGCAGCTCTTCGCCGCGCGTCGCTTTCAAAACGCACAGGACCCGGACTCGATCCTTGCGGCGCACTCCAGACCAAATTCGATTTGGGTCCGGGAGACGAAATTACGGTTGTCTTGTTGCTTGGACAGGCGGACGACGCAGACCACGCGCGAAGCCTGCTGGAGCGCTATCGTACAGCTCCCGCGGTCGAACAGCAGCTCGCGCAAACCCGGCAATCTTGGGATGAACTGCTCAACACGATTCAAGTGGAAACTCCGGTGCTTTCGGTGAATTTCCTGATGAATCGCTGGCTTCTGTATCAATCGCTCAGCTGCCGGATCTGGGGTCGAACGGCGTTGTATCAATCGAGCGGAGCTTACGGCTACCGCGACCAGTTACAGGATGCCTTGGCCGTCGTTTACTCGGCGCCGCATATTACGCGTGAGCTGATTCTGCGCGCGGCGTCACGGCAGTTCGCCGAAGGAGACGTCCAGCATTGGTGGCACCCACGCTCCGGCGAAGGAATTCGCAGCCGCTGCTCAGACGATTTGTTGTGGCTTCCCTTCGCCGTGTCCCACTATGTGAAGGTCACCGGCGATGGCAGCATCCTGGACGCGACGGCACCCTTCCTGGAAGCACCGCTTCTCAAAGAGGGCGAGCTGGAGACCTTCAACCGGCCACTCGTTTCGTTGGAAGAGGCGACCATTTTTGAACACTGCCGGAGGGCGATAGAGAAATCGGCGACGCACGGTCCGCATGGGCTCCCCCTGATCGGCACCGGCGATTGGAACGACGGATTAAGCAGCGTCGGAAGCGAAGGTAAGGGCGAAAGCGTCTGGCTCGCGTGGTTCCTCATAGACGTCTTAAACAAGTTTGCGATCGTCTGCGATGGCCGCGGTGAAGGATTTCTTGCCCAGAATTACCGCGAACGTGCTCGGATTTTGGGCGAAACCGTCGAGGCCACCAGTTGGGACGGCGAATGGTACCGCCGCGGATATTTCGACAACGGAACACCTCTGGGGTCAAAGGAGAATACAGAGGCGCGCATTGATTCCCTGGCCCAGTCCTGGTCCGTGATCAGCGGCGCCGGCAAGCCGGAACGATCCACACAGGCCATGCGTTCCGTCGATGAGCATCTGGTCCAGGCGAAAGAAAAGATGGTTTTGTTATTCACGCCGCCGTTTGAACATTCGCAGCCACATCCCGGATACATCATGGGCTACCCGCCCGGCGTTCGGGAAAACGGAGGCCAGTACACGCACGGCGCGCTGTGGGTTGCCATGGCATTCGCTCGATTAGGAAACGGAAACCGCGCCGTTGAGATCCTGCAAATGTTGAATCCGATCGAACACTCCCGCACTCCGCGGGATTACGCTGCCTATCGGACCGAGCCTTATTCTGTTGCCGCCGACGTCTATTCTCTGAAGAGTCAAATGGGGCGTGGCGGCTGGACGTGGTACACAGGGTCGGCAGGGTGGATGTACCGGATATGGTTGGAAGAGGTTCTCGGATTCCAGTTGCATGGCGACCGGTTATCCATCCGTCCCACCATCCCCGAAGACTGGCCGGGCTACACCATCACCTTCCGGTATGGACGGACCACGTATCGGATCGCGGTTGTGAATGGAGGAACGCGCGCCCTGGATGACATCCAGCTGACCGACGACGGCGCCGTTCACTCGATTCAAGTCTTCACCGGCCTGCCGCAACGTGCGTAATCCCAATTCATTGATCCACAAAGCCGTAAACCGCCTGTTTTCCGCGAGTTTCACACCAAATGGCGTTGACAATCTCACCTCCTTAACCCACACTGGTATTAGCTGGACATTTCCGTTCAGTTGGAGATTTCCCGCGCTAAGGCGGGCTGTCTCGTCCACCTCTCCTTAGGCACCCCGACAACCAGGAGGTTGCCATGTTCCGTACCGCGGAAACATCAAAGGCATTCGGTACACCGTCAGCGCGGCGGTCCTTATGATGGCTTGCCTCCCGGGCTCGTCTGCGCTGCAAGCGCCCGACTTTTCCACCTACCGTGGATCCGCGGTGCTTGGTGCCAAGCAACAAGACACCCCCGGGAAAGCGCGCGCCGCTGAGAGCAAACGCTTCAATGACGAGCACGTTGCTCTTGAGAAAAGCCGCGCCGCCAACAGACCCAATTTTCTCCCCTGAGGCAGTATGTCAACAGAAGGCCAATTCGATTGGGCGGAACGGATCAAGACTACCGTTCGCGCAGAGTTTGACCGCGTGGAGAACGCTTTGTCTGGTGTAGCCAATCAGCAGCAGGAACAGGACCGCACGGAGACCCTGGCCATCCTTGCCATCCTGGAAGAAAAACGCACGGAAGTGCTGGGAAATAGCGACCCCGGATACTTCATACGAATCTGGCAGGAAGTGAGCGATCAGGTGCGGCGGATGCTGGCAGAGGACGCTCGGTATCAGTCGATCCAGGCGGCGCGCCGCGCCAGAAAAGCAGGAAGTATTCATGCCATTTGAACAACGCATCCCGCATCCACTAACCGTAAACGGCGTACAAAGCTACGCGCCGAATGCAGCGGGAGTGTACGGTCTATCGAACGCGCGCGAGTGGGTTTACATCGGCCAGGCCGACGATATCCTCACGGCGCTGTTGGAACATCTCAGGGGCCTGGATACGGCGATTCTTCGATGGGAGCCAACCGGGTTTGTCTTCGAAACTTGTTCGGGAGACCAGCGCCGCATCCGCCAGGATTGCCTGGTTCTCGAATACGCTCCCATCTGCAACCGGGGATCCTCGAGGCTCAGTCAGTCGGCTTTACAGAAAAGGCAATATGGAAAATAAAAAGATTTCGCCACGCAGGTTCATCCTGCAGGGATTCTCACAAGAAGAAGGAGCCCGGCGTTTCGTTTACGAAGGCATCGAAGAGGATCACGCCCGGACGCTGTTCACCGTTCATGCCGATCTGAGCCTGCTTCGGACCTACGGTATCCCGATGCAGGAACTCCCGCTGCTATGCCAGGAACTCCTGGAACGTCGCGCGGACGCCGACCCCACGCACCGCCTCGTATTTACGGAAGACGACATGCGCCTTTACAAAGAGGCCCGTGTGCTGGCAGCGTCCATCGCCCAAAGAAAAAGGCTGGCCCGCCGCCCGCCAACCGACAACACCGGCGCCGGCTGGCGAAAAGCGCCCCCGCTAACCCCGCAACCGGCAATCTAATCCCGGCGTAGAGCCGCGCCGAGAAAGCGCCGGCGTTTGAACTCTTAGCTGGACGGGATCAAATCGCTCAGGCGAAGTCAATCCGTCCCACCTACTGCCCGCCTGGACCGCCGTCGCCTTCCGAGCCGCCCAGGATCGCCTTACCGTTGAAGTAAATGCGGCGGGCGTCGAGCAGGTGGGAGCCGTCTTTCGCGGCGTAGCCATCCACGATGAGCTTATCGCCCAGCTTGATATCGCCGCGCTTCATTCCGCGGCGCGTCAACTGGCCGGGGTTCGCTCCTTCGCAGCCCCACCGCACGATGTTTCCGCTTTCGTCCTTTACGTCGAGATAAAAGTAGGAGTGCGGATTCGTCCACTCGATCTTCGCGAGCGTCCCCTCAATGCGCATCGGCTTGTTGCCGTCGAACTCGGCGGCGAAAGAGTGATGCGCGGAAAGCGGAAGGCCAATAGCCAATCCAGCAAGTGCGGCGAAAAGGATCACACGAGGCTTCATAAAATCTCCTTGCCGAAGCGGAACGGACGCCGGTGAACAGGCTTCACCGTTTTTCCAAACTATAGTCTATAGTCGATGGAAGAGCAAAGGAGGCCAGCCGTGACCGTTCGCTCTCTTGGTGGTTTTGCCGCGATTGCCCTGCTGGTGGGGGGCGCCAACGTTTACGGACAGGGTCTGTCCGTGCCCGACTACAAATCGAACAAGCCCGCACCACGGATCGGCAAGCACGTGGACTTCAGCGGCTACTGGAAAGGCACGCGCGAAACCAAGCCGGTCGGCAACATTTACAAAGATCTGCCGGGCCTCAAGCCCCCGTTCACTCTCGCGGGCGAGGCCGCACAAAAGCACAACGTCACCCAGACCGTCGATCCCGAAAGCCTCTGCATCATCGGCGGCATTCCGCGCCACAACGCGAGCGCGCTGCCGTTCGAGGTGCTGCAAGGGGAAAGCAAAATCGTATTCCTGTATTGGTATAGCTACTACCGCCTGATCCCGATCGATGCCAAGCGCAAGCACAGTGAAGACCCCGACCCTTCCTTCTTCGGCGAGGAACTCGCGCACTGGGAAGGCGACACGCTGGTGATTGATTCCATCGGATTCAAAGACGAACGCGTGTGGATCGACGAGAACGCGAACCCGCACAGCGACCAGATGCACGTGGTGGAAAAATGGACCCGCCCGGATTTCCATCACATTCACGTCGAGACGCTGATCGACGATCCAAAGTTCTACACAAAGCCGTTCACGTATTCGAGGACGTGGGTCCTGGGCAAGCCGGACGAAGAAATCCACGAGTACTCATGCAGCGAAAACAACGTGGATCGCGACCACCTGCAACCAGGCCCAGGCAACATCCTTCCCGATGGCAGCCGCGGTTTTGATAAGCCGAAGCCACTGCCGCCACCGCTGTTTTAGGCGAAGCAGGCGGGACTCGACACCCTAAGGTCTACGTATCTTTGCAACTCACTGAAATGGAATGGTGGGCGCGCAGGGACTCGAACCCCGGACCTCCTGCGTGTGAAGCAGGCGCTCTAACCAGCTGAGCTACGCGCCCTTTAGACCGAGAGACTTACGTGTTTTGAGGCTCTCGTCAGAGGTACTGCTTGAGAAGGGCGTAGACCGATAGAATCGGTCAACACGTTCGAGTATAACATTCGTCAACCAATGGCGTCAGTAGCTACCGTGATAATCTGTCGGTTAGAGATGCTTGTGAGCAGCGCCTCGACAGTGACCCTTGGTTCCTTGTCCATCCCTCTTTGGATGATTGTGCTAATTTTGGCGGGCAGCCGCCTGATACTCACCCTCAACCCAAAGAAGATTGGAGACATGCTTATGAAAGTAACATTGAAGACACTACCTTACTTGCTCATCGGAACTTCCGAAGGGGTGTGGGATATAGGGACCAAGGTGGTCGCGGCGTAATTCGAAATCCTTAGAACGGAATATCGGATATTACTTCTACAGGGGCTGGCTGCGCCAAGTCAGTTTCTCCAGTCGCAAAACAAATTTCACATTGAACCTGGACAGGGCACTGACCGTCGCATGAGCCGTTATTGTGAGGTGTTCTTGCATGGTCCGCGTAGTAACCGTCGCCATCGCAATTCCAACATTTCATATTTTTGCCGGTAGGTCGGCAGCCGTTTATTTGTTAAAACATTTTTTGTGTTATTCGTCTTGTAGGAGGCGAGAATGGCTATTGCCGAAGGACTGTCCGCGACCAAAGCTGGATTTGACTTACTCAAGAGCGCACTGGAGATGCTCAAGCGAGAACAGGTTGATAGGCAGGAAGTGGCGGCGCAATTACTCGAACTACAGGGTTTACTAATGGACACTCGTCAAGCGCTAGTCGATGCCGAAGAAGAGAATCGGAGCCTCAAAGCAGCGATGGAAGAACGCGATAGGCTCGATGCTCTACGCGCGGACGTGGATATCGACACTGATGGCCATTACCTGTACCGAAAATCGGACCGAGCGGAAGGTAAGAACATCCCGTACTGCCCCATCTGTTGGGGTGAGAGCACTAACTTGATTGCGCTCGCACCCGGCATGACCAAAGGGACGTTCCGCTGTGGGGTTCATAACCAGGCCTACCGAACTAGTGAGTATCGCGACGAAGTGGAAAACAGAAATCAGAGGTTCAGCGGTTCGGGTGGCGGTAGTCAGTGGAGCTAATCTACTTGAATCATAGCAAGCCCACGGAATCTGTCCAGAACATTTATCCACAGTTTTGTCGGGGCGTTTTTGAGTGCCTGCCTAGCCCAAAATAGTGCTTGATTGTGACCTGCAAGTGCTTTAGAATCAGTACACTGACTTGGTTTTCTATTTCCTGCGTGTGAAGCAGGCGCTCTAACCAGCTGAGCTACGCGCCCAATCGGGCGGGAAATGCCATTATAGGCCCGACGCCGAGCCGCTTCGCACTATTTCTCCCCACTTTCGGGGCCATCGTCATCGAAAAAACATCCGCCGCGCAAAAGTTGCGCGCGAATGTGGCTCGCTGATGTGTCGCGGAACGTCTGGCTTTGTTATACTCTTCTTTACGCCTTGTTCCGGCACGGTTTGTTTTGGCAAAGCTGGCCGCGGACAATTCTCCGTTACCGCGTCGACGCGCAGCGGGGTTCGGGCGAAACGGACAGGTGGCCGAGTGGTTAATGGCAGCAGACTGTAAATCTGCCGCTCCTTGCGAGCTACGGAGGTTCGAATCCTCCCCTGTCCACCATAAAATTTAATCCGATCCGTCCATGGCCGCATTGAGAACGATCTTCGTACTTCTACTCGCGGTCCTCAGCGGATTCGCCGGGCAACGGCCCGGCTATCGTCCTCTCACGCATCATCGCTTCCATTCGCGCACCGTAAGGGTGTCCCGTTGCGGCACCCGGATCGAAGACGCGCACCATGAACAGCCTTCCGCCGCTATTATTGAATCCCGTTCGGCGAATGACTCACGAATTGGCTCCGGACCCGGCCCAGACAACCAAACCAATGCGGCTTTGCCTGCGGCGGCAGCTTTGCTCGCGGTCCGTTGGCAAAACGCACGCCTCGTGCAGGCCGGTGAAATCCTTTCGCGAACAGCCTTTCCCGTTCCGCCCCCCCAGTTTTTCGCCGCGTCCGATGGACGCGCGCCACCCGCTTTCCTCTTCTAATCTTCCCTGCGGATTTCGGCCTATTTGAAGGCCGGGATCTTCCCAATAGCAAGCACGAGGTCAGAGGAACATCCAAGTCTGGTGTGTCCATCGCGGTGCGTGTGCGCCCGCTGATTCGCCCCGGACGGTAGAGGAAACGATACATGAGTGAAACCATTTCTCTTGCGCCCAGCAAGGATAATCTACTGAAACACGACGGACCAGCCGGGCTGGTGGTATTCCTTGTCGCGCTGCCTCTCTGTTTAGGAATTGCGCTCGCCTCAGGTGCGCCGCTTCTCAGCGGTATTCTCAGCGGCGTGATCGGCGGCCTGGTGGTTTCCTGGCTCTCCGGATCGCAGGTAGCCGTCAGCGGCCCGGCCGCCGGACTGGCGGTCACCGCAGCCGTGATGATCCGTCAATTGGGGTTCGAGTCCTTTCTTACCGCCGTGGTTCTGGCCGGGGCGCTGCAGATTTTGTTCGGCATCTTCGGCTTGGGCTCCATCGCGAATTACGTGCCGAACCCGGTGCTGCGCGGCATGGTGGCCGCCATTGGGCTGGTGATGATCCTCAAGCAGATTCCGCACGCACTTGGACGCGACGACGATTACGACGGGGATCTCGCCTTCCTCGAAGCCCGCGGTTCCAATACCTTCACCGACATCGCCATGGGTGCGCTGGATGCGCACATGGGCGCCGTTGTGCTTTCCGCGATCAGTCTCTTGTTGCTGATCTTCTGGGACCGCGCCGCCAATAAAGGCGTTCGCTGGATGCAATCGATTCCCGGCCCTTTGCTGGTCGTGCTGCTCGGCATCGCCTGCAATCAGATTTACAGCGTCGCCGCGCCGTCGTTGCTCATCAATAACCCGGCGCATCTGGTGAATCTGCCGACTCTCGATTCGTTCACCGGTTTCCTCGCCACGTTCAAGCTTCCCGCTATCGCGGCCTTGACCAATGGCGGAGTGTGGATGGCCGCCGTGACACTTTCCGTGATCGCAAGCCTGGAGTCGCTGCTGACCATCGAAGCCTCTGACAAGCTGGACCCCTATCGCCGCATCTCTCCGCTGCGCCGCGAGTTGATCGCGCAAGGCGTAGGCAACATGCTTTGCGGATTGATCGGTGCCATTCCGCTTACCGCGGTTGTGGTGCGCACCACGGCAAATATCTACTCAGGAGCCCGCACCCGGATCGCCTCACTCGTCCACGGCCTCTGCCTCTTGGGCGCCACCCTCCTGATTCCGGGTTTTCTGAATCTGGTTCCCTTGGCCAGCCTCGCCGCGGTGCTCATCGTGGTTGCGTATCAGTTAACGAAGCCCCAGATCTACGTCGAGGAATTCCGCAAAGGCTGGGATCAGTTTGTTCCTTTCGTGGTCACCGTGACCGCGGTGCTGTTTACCGATCTACTGCAGGGCGTCCTCATCGGCCTGGTCTGCGGCCTCTTTTTCGTCATCCGCGCGAATCACCGCATGGCGATTACGGTGGTGAACATCGATAACGACTACCTGCTCCGCTTCAACAAAGACGCCTCTTTCGTGAACAAGAGCGAATTCCGCAGAAAACTTCGCCGTATTCCTGAAGGCGCCAACGTGCTGATTGACGGTACAAAGGCGCTGTTCATCGATCACGACATCTACGAGGCCGCCGAGGACTTCAAGAAACTGGCCACACACAAGAACATCTCCGTCGAATACAAAAACTTTTAGGAAGGGACGACATGGAATCGTACAAGAAACTATTGTTGGGAAATCACGCCTGGGTGGCGGATAAATTGGCCGTCCAGCCGGATTATTTTTTGCGGCACGTCGCCGATCAGAAGCCCGAATTTTTGTGGATTGGCTGCTCGGATTCGCGCGTCCCCGCCGAGGACATCACCGGCGCCGAACCCGGAGAATTGTTCGTCCACCGCAACGTCGCAAACCTGGTGGTCCATACGGACTTCAACTTTTTGAGCGTCCTGCAGTATGCGGTGGACGCGCTGGGCGTCCGCCACGTCGTCGTCTGCGGCCACTACAACTGCGGTGGCGTCAAGAACGCCATGGCCCGGAAGGATCTGGGTCTGCTCAACAGTTGGCTCCGTAATATTAAGGACATCTATCAAATGCACGAAAATGAGCTGAAGTGCATCGAAGAGGAGCAGGCTCGCTGGGACCGCCTGGTGGAATTGAACGTCATTGAACAGGTGCGCAACATAGCGAAGACCTCGGTGATCCAAAAGGCGTGGGCCGACGGCCACCCCACCATCCACGGCTGGGTGTACGATCTCAAAACCGGATACCTCAAGGAACTGGCCAAACTAAAACCGGACGCCGAACTCGAACAGGTTTACATGTTTGAGCGCGCCACCCCCGCCGGCGCTCACTAGCTCCGGCGCCCGGCATACACATTCCCTGCCCCCGTCCGCCCAATGTTGGGGCGGACTGTTGGCATTTCGGCCAGCCGCAGCAACGTCCGAGACTCCGCGACCCTCGGGCGCTCCGTCCAGTGTCGCCTGAGTCCGCTGGGCCCCACACGGCCTGTCCCGCTCACGCCCGCTTCGAACGACCTTAGTACTCCTAAGCATCCCTACAGTGCACGTTCCGGCCAGGAATAGCGCGCTCTAGGACCACTTTGTTTTCTCGAGTCTCCGCACGGTGACCGCATGAACTCTAGTACTTACGGTTCATGCACGTCTACCCGATCCAACACCCTGGAGTAAGGCTATTCACTTACTCGGCATAGATTGTAAAAGTAGGCCGAATGGGGCATCCCCTCATTTATAGATCGTATGTACCTGTGGAAAATAAGGACTATGACAAGTACGGGTGAGACTAAGGATTCCATCCCTAACAGGAGCTACTTAGTATCTTCTACCCCCCTGGGTAGGGCAGTTTTCCTCAATCGTAAGAAGCAAGGCGGCTACGTACTCGCTGTTTTTGGGGCCGCCATGGTAATGCTGATCGCATTTGTTGGCATGGCCGTCGATACAGGC
>JBEBFS010000027.1:0-44420 GCA_040081855.1 Bryobacteraceae bacterium
CGGCTGGACGGGCAACGACAAGGTGCCGTATGCGAAGTCGATCATGGACTACATCTTCCGCTGGCTGGGCGCGAAGTTCCTCGGCGAAGGCTACGAAACCGCCAACGAAGCGGGCGAGGCTCCGAAGCTGGCGGTGACGGAACCCGAACCGCAACAGAAGCTCCCGTTCCCCGCAGTGGCGGCCGATGCCCCCACATGCAGCGAGTGCGGCGGGCTGATGACGCGGAATGGGTCTTGCTACAAGTGTGAGAACTGTGGCGGGACTAGCGGGTGCAGCTAGAGGGGAACTCGTCCGGATGATACCTCGAAAGCCGTTTGTTTATATTATGGAATCCCCTTCACCGAAGGATGTTTTTAATGACATCTCGGAGGGGGACCACCTTAAGAAGCTGCTTCTTTTAGCGAGTATAGACTCTCGGTACCGAAGGATCTCTGACCGTGAACGCTTTCGTCAGGCAGCGGCAGAGCTGAGTTCTCTCGCGGCCAAGATTGGGAAACGGCCAGTATTACTGCACGTAAGTGCGCATGGCAATAGTGATGGGATCGTGCTTACAAGTGGTGAGATTCTGCCATGGGCTGATTTCAGGGAACTGCTCCTTCCATTGAACGGGGGGCTAACCGGTCCTTTGATTCTTTGTATGTCGTCCTGTGAGGGCTTCGCTGCATGCAGGATGGCCATGTACGAGGAACAAGCTTTGCCGTTTTTTGGTGTAATCGGTCATGCAGGCACCCCTACATGGGGAGATACTGCGGCAGCGTTCCACACTTTTTATCACCTGTACGCGAAAGGATATGGTGTTGAAGAAGCGGTCAAAGCCATGCGAATTGCTTGTGGCGACGACGAGTTCTATGCCACCCTTGCCTCGGATGCACGCGGAGCCTATCTGAACGTTGCCCAGCACCAACCGCAACCGAATTTAAGCGACGCCTCGATTAATCCGGTGGCGGTAACCGATGACTCTTGCCTCACGAAGGAATCGACTTCGTCGAATTTATTTCGAGTCTAGGATTTGGTCGTAAGTTGAAAGCTCTTATCGCCCCATTGCTTTCTTGAGTTTCTCAACAAGTCGCTCCGCCACCTTTCGCTCGCCACCCCGGTGGGCGATGCTAAAGAATAAGCTTCGGTCGCCGGCCTCGTCAGCCCACAGAATTTCCTTCCGATCCCCCGTCAAAAGGCTAAGACTGCCTGTGGCGATATCATGCAGTCCCAGGTATCGTCCGGTGATTTTCGCTCCGGTTCCTTTTTCCTCGTCGCTTACTCCGGTTAAGACTGCATCGGCGTCTGATTCCACGGTGACGATGGAGACCTTTCCCTTCATCTGCTTGAAGAACTCAGCGCGCAAATATTGATCCAAATTGTTGTCCAACTTATCGATATAGATTTTTTGGACTTCCTTCAGGCCAACATGTTTCGTGGAGGGCGCAGTTGTCGGTGGGGGCGCGATTGGTGCGGATTGTGTCGCCGTTGCGGGTTGGGTGTTGGGAGCCACTTCCGACGGGGCAGCCAGCGGCATACTCCCTGGTACCGGACGCCCTTTATCCTTCGCCGCCATGGCCTTGAAAACATCATCCGGAACCTTGGCATCCGTTAGTCGTTGAAGCTCAGGGCCGATGAACTTGAAGTCCACGCGAGCCGCTGCTGCGATTGTGTTGATGATGGTTGCCGTGGGGACACCTGCTTGGACCATCTTGATGATGGTGTCATTCGTGAGCGCGTCCGTTTGTCCGAATACCGTTGCAAACGAAAAAGCAAAAATTGCGAGCATTCGTTTCATCCGCAATATCCTCCGATTCCGCGACTGAGAGCTTATTATTCCACAAGTGCTTCTGGTTGGGAGTAGGTTATTCGGCTGAGGATTTGATACGGTGAACACTCAGTACGTGGCGTAAAGTGGGGCGGCCCTTTGGGGCGGCGGCTGGGCTTTGCCCGGCTTTTCAATCGGAATGAATCATTTCTTTATTTAGCCGCGCTGATGCGCGGCTACCGGGCGAAGCCCCGCCCCACGTTGGCTTGTTCAGCCTCGTGTTTCCACCAAGTGGGAGAGGCGCTGGACCAAGGCCAGGCTTCGGGTGTGGACACTAGGCCGGCTGTTACGGGGTTGTTTTCGATGTAACGGCGGATGCGGTCGAATTCTGTTGGGCCGCGAACCAAGTGATCATAGCTCTCGCCTTGCCAGAAGGGGCCGGAGCGTTTGAGAAGTTGATTGGCTTGATTGCCGGTGAAACCTTTGAGTGCCCCCAGCCACTTCGATGCAGCTACGTTTGCCGTCGCCATCATGTGTACATGATTTGGCATCACGACGAAAGCGTGGACGCGGTAGCGATTCAGTTGTTCTTCTCCATCCCGAATGGCGCTCACGACCATCTGCGCGATCTCCTCTTGCCTTAGAAAGAACGGGCCCGAACGAGCCAGGTCCAGCAGCCGGTCTACCGCGACAAACGCCTGCCCGGAGTCGACGGAAGCGGGAGGGAAGACTCGTCCTTGGGGAAGGCTTTCGTGTAGGCGGAACGTGACAAAGAGTGGTTCGCCGATAGAATCCCAATGGGGTAGGCGGCGTTGGTACCTCGGCATATTAAGAAGTGGAATAAGCGCCGGCAAATTCTCAGGGAAGTTTGAGTCATAAGGTAGTTGCCGGACATTCTTGTGGGGCGGCCCTTTGGGGCGGCAGCCGGGCTTTGCCCGGCTTTTCAATCGAAATAAATCATTTCTTTATTTAGCCGCGCTGATGCGCGGCTGCCGGGCGAGGCCCCGCCCCACGAGGTTTAGGTGCTGGCTGATGATCCGCTCTTGGCGTTCAGGATAGTCACTCTTGCGATGCGGTTGCGGTCCATGGAGTCTACGGTGAACACGCGGCCGTCGTAGGCGATGGATTCGCCGGGCGACGGGATGTAGCCCAACTGGTGCAGCAAGAATCCGGCGAGGGTTTCGAAGCCGGCGTCGCCGGGGAGTTCGATGGCGTATTGTGTGGCCAGATCGCGAATGCTCGTATTGCCGTCGAGGGCGATGATGGCGGCTCCGGCGATTGGGGTGGGCCGCTTGATATCGTGCTCGTCGGCGATTTCTCCGAAAACTTGTTCGAGCACGTCTTCTAATGTCACCAAGCCGGTGAAGGTGCCGAATTCATCGACCACCATTGCCAGATGCGTGTGCTTGTTCCGGAATTCATCAATCAATTGATGCAGTGGTTTGGTTTCGGGCACCACCAGGGGGGCGCGTAGATAGGGGCGCAGGAGGAAGGGCGGCTGCGGCTGGCGGCGGTCGGCTGCGACTTTACGCTGCTGCCACGCGCGCATCAGATCTTTGTAGTGGACCACGCCGACGATGTGCTCGGGTTTGTTTTCGTAGACGGGCAGGCGCGAATATTTGTGCTGGAGTGAGAGCCGCAAGAGGTCGTCAAGGCCAGCGTCGACCGGAACCGAGACGATGTCTTTGCGCGGCACCATGATCTCGCGTGCGTAGACTTCCTTCAGGTCGAGCAGCTTTCGGATGGCCTGTTCTTCAAAGCCTTCCAGGTGGCCTTCCAAGCGGCTGGATTGGAGAACGAACTTAAGTTCTTCGGCGGAATGGCCGCCACCACCGTGGGATTCGTGCAGGCCGAGCAATCGCGACACTGCCGAAGACGTTTTCTCAATGACGATCACGAAAGGCGCGGAGATACGGCGGAAGAGGAGAAGTGGCGCGGCGACGAGGAGCGCGAGTGTATCCGCTTTTTCAAGCGCGAGATTTTTGGGAACCACTTCGCCGATCACGACGTGGAAGAAGCTGATCACCAGGAATGCCATGCCGAAGCTGCCCGCGTGCAGCCACGTGGCCATGGCCGGGGGCGTTGGCTGCGGCAGAAACGGAGAGACTGCCGCAAACACCAATTGATACACAGTGTCTTCGCCGGCCCAGCCCAGGCCGAGGCTGGCGAGAGTGACGCCGACCTGTGTCACGCTGAGCAGGCGGCCGGGATTTGCGAGGAGTCCGAGGGCGGCTTTGGCGGACGCATTTCCGGCTTCGGCCAGTTCCTTCAAACGCGAGGTGCGCACGGAAACCAGCGCCACTTCGGCAGCTGCGAAGAAACCGTTCAACACCACGATGGCGGCAAGTAGGAAGAGGCGAAGCGACATGTCCGGGAAATTGTGTGGGCCGGTTGCCCTTTTTTGCTCAGAGCCTCGTCGAAGAAAGCTAAAATCGGATCAATGCTGCTCGATCGTGTATTGCGGGCCGTCAATTTGAGCATAGCGGTTTTGGCGGTGCTCGTCGCTGGCGCCGCATATTGGTTTGTGTACCGGCCGCTGCCTGACACTTCGGGATCGCTGACCGCGCCGGTGACCGGTCCGGCCACGATTACGCGCGATGCTTACGGCGTTCCGCACATTAAAGCGGCGTCTTGGGAAGACGCGATTTTCCTTCAAGGTTACGCAATGGCGCAGGATCGTTTGTGGCAAATGGACGGCATCCGCCGGCGCGCCGCGGGCGAACTTGCGGAGGTGATCGGCCAAGCGGCACTCGCCGGCGATACAGAGATGCGGCGCTTGCGCATGGGGCGTATTGCCGAGGAACAGGAGCAGCGCCTTGAGCCACGTGAGCGCGCCGTGTTCGCTGCGTTTGCTCGCGGCGTGAACTATTTCCTTTCGACGCATAGCGGCAAACTGCCGGTGGAGTTTACGATTCTTCGCTACGACCCGCGGCCGTGGAGCGTTCGTTCCTCCGTGCTCGCCGGATTGGAGATGTACCGCACGTTGGCGACGAACTGGCCGGCGGAACGCAACCGCATGGAATTGTTTTCGCGCGGTGATCGGGCAAAGCTCGAATTTCTAATGCCGCCGGGAGCGGATGGCGGCGTGGCTCCAGGCTCAAATGCCTGGGTTGTGTCGGGCGCGCATTCGGCGACAGGGAAGCCGATTCTCTCGAATGATCCGCATCTGGAGTTTTCGCTGCCCTCGCCGTGGTATCTGGTGCACCTGGAGGCGCCGGGGCTGAATGTGACTGGCGCCACTATTGTTGGGCTTCCGGGCGTGATTGTGGGTCATAATCAGCGCATCGCATGGGGAGCTACGAATTTAGAATTTGACGTTCAGGATCTCTATCGCGAACAACTGGATTTAAATACGGGAAAGTATTTGTATCAAGGCAAAGTGGAGCAGGCCCGGCTGGAACGCGACATGATCGCGGTGAGAAACGCCGCGCCGGCGGCCACCATCGGGTGGGTGACGCGGCACGGTCCTGCGTTTACGGAGATGGATGGCAAACAATACTCGCTGCGGTGGACCGCGGCCGAACCGGGCGGCTTCCGCTTTCCGTTTCTGGATTTGGATCGCGCGCAGAATTGGCAGGAGTTTGTCGGCGCACTGGAGCACTACGCCGGGCCCGGGCAAAACTTCGTCTACGCCGATGTCGACGGCAATATCGGTTATCAGGCGGCGGGGATGTTGCCGGTTCGCAAGAATTGCGGGGGCGATACGCCTTCGGACGGGGCCAGCGGCGAGTGCGAGTGGGATGGCTACATACCCTTCGCGGATCTGCCGCGAGTGTTCAATCCAGAGTCGGGCATCATTGCGACGGCGAACCAGAATCCGTTTCCGTCGGATTATCGCTACAAGGTGGGCGGACGCTTCGCGCCGCCGTATCGTGCGCGCCAGATTCGCGCGAGGCTGAGTTCGCAGCCGAAGTGGAAGCCGGAAGAGATGGTGGGCGTGCAACGCGATGTTTATTCCGCCGTGCATTTGCGTATAGCTCAGCAGGTGGTGGCGGCGTGGGATCGCAAGAAGAGCGGGAAGCCTGAAATGGCCGAAGCCGTTGACGAGTTGCGGAAGTGGAAGGGTCAGATGAGTGCGGATTCACCTGCCGCTCTGTTGTCCGCGAAAGTGTATGAGCAAATACGCAGGTTGCTTGCGGATGCTGCCGCGGATTCGTTGAACGACACGCAGCGCGCGCAAGTTCCTCCCCAGGCCATCGAGCGGATCTTGCAGCAGCGGCCCGAGGGTTGGTTCCCCGATTGGGATGCCGTGCTGGTACGCGCGCTCGTTGGGGCTTTCGATGAGGCTGCCAAGGCCCAGGGCTCGAAGGCATCGCGTTGGAAGTTTGGGCAAACGCAAGCGCTGCGGATTGTGAATCCCGTGGTGGGCCGAATTCCCGTCGTCGGCAACTACTTTAGTCTTGGGCCTGTGCCGATGAGCGGCGCGCCTTGGACGGTGTTGCAGTACAACGGACGGATTGGACCATCAATGCGAATGACAGTGGACCTGAGCGCGATGGACAAGAGCACGATTGGGCTCACCGCGGGGGAATCAGGGCAGCCGCTTTCATCCCACTACAAAGACCAATGGCCGGCCTATGTCAACGGCGCATCACTTCCCATGCAGTACCAGAAAGTGGACGCAAAGGATGTGCTGAGCGTTGCTCCACAAAATTAAACTCCGCAAAAAATGACACGCGGTGTGTAGGTTACGGCTTCGCCGCACTCGTCTTTTCGCGAAGCACGATTTTGTCTTTTCTCAATTCGTAGTTGCTGGAACGCCATGCGGCCTTTGCGGACGTATAGCTAGCCACCCAGACGACGAAGCCGAGTAGATCGCGTACCAGATATAACCAGGGCTGCCTCTTCGCTACAGGGTCGCGCACCACGGTCCATCCGATGGCCCATGTCTCGATCAGACGATTGAGACATGCGGCGATGAACAGCCACAAGCCGAGTTGGGTTTGGCCCGCGAGCGCTCCAGACAAGAGGCCGATGATACCGAACGGCATCGCGAAGATGAGGCCGCTGCCGAAGTGGCCTTTGGGGCGTGAGTAGCGAGTGGACGTGGCCCAGCGGAGCTGGTTATTCCACATCTTCTGGAAGTTCTGATTTACCACGTGATCGATAATGTGATGTGACAGGACCACTTTGTAGCCGGCCTTATCGATCAGGTTACCGATCATGAAATCGTTGGCGAAGTAATCACCCAGCACTTCATAGCCGCCGATCTTCGTGACGGCTTCTTTTTTCACCGCGATCGTGGGGCCCAGGCCGAAGTTCATGCCTTCGAGCATGTTCGCCACCAGCACGCCGGCGGTCATTTCAATCGACATGCCAATCGCCGTTTGCCCGGACCAGAATCCGGCGGCGTTCTTTCCGCGATAGACGCAGGTGACCATGGCGATCTTGGGGTCGAGGAGCGGTGCGACTACGTCCTTCAAATAATCGGGCGCCACTTCCACGTCGCTGTCGCTGGTGACCAGAATCTCGTGCGACGCTACTTCGGTCATCCTGTAAAAGCAATAGGCGGGCGGATTCGGCCATAGGGGCTTGCCTGTAACCAGAATGCGGCAGGGGATGTGCGGATAGCGCGCGCTGACTTTGCGGACCACGTCGAGCGCGGCATCATGCTCTTCGTCGGCTGCGAACAAAATTTCGTAGGAAGGGTAATCCTGTTGGAAGAAGCTTTCGATGTTCCGTTCGAGTTGCGCTTCCGGGCCGTGCACCGGCTTGAGGATGCTAACGGGCGGCATGGACCGCGCGGGCGGCTGGTTGCGCCGGGCCTTGCGCGCGTCGCGATGGAACTTCAACGTTCCGGCGAGCGTCAGCCCCAGGAAAATAGTGGACGTCAGCGTGCCAAGCAGCGCGATTCCCAACAGAATGTAAACGATTACCAAGTCACCGGCTCCATTCCGGACGTCATCCCTTCGCCACCAACGCTACACCGATGCAGACCAGAAGCACGCCAGCCCAACGCGATCCGCTGACGTCTTCGTGCAGAACGTATTTCGCCCCTACCGTTCCAACCACGTAGCTAAGCGCCGACGCGGGAATCACAAAACTGACGGGCTGCCAGGAAAGCAGCAAGAGCAGGGCGTAAAAAGAGATTGCCATGAGCACGATCCCGAGCATCAGCCAACGGGTGCGCATCACTTTCCCGAGGAATCGCAAGAGATCCATGGGGCGCAGCGATGCGGGTTCGCCGGCTTGCTTTGATCCGCGGGCGATGGCAATTTCACCGCTCGTGCTGCCGCAGATCAGCAGCAGCAAGAATATGGCGGTAACCGTCATTGCGAGGAGGTGCTCCTGTTCGCGGAATCCGCGGGTTGCGTCGGTGGTGTGGGCTCCGTTGTGCTGGGCTTGGTGCGGCCGACGAGGAATACGCCGATACACACAAGCAACACGCCGACCCAGCGTTGTACGGAGACATCTTCATGCAGAAAAACCACGGCAAAGAACGTGAGCATGGCGTAGCCGAAGGCTCCCACGGGCATCACGTAGCTGTAATCGGCCCAACTCAATACCGTGGTGTAACTGGCCATGAAGCCGACCAGGAAGAGGATGCCGATCCAGATTTTCGGGTTCGTTACGGTGAGCGGAAAGGCTCGCGCGAGTCCAGCGGCGGAAAGTTCCACGGCACCGATTTCCGTCATGCCGCGCTTCAGCGTCAGGTCGCCGATGTTGGCGCAGACGACCAGCGCAAGAACGAGAATGAGCGTTTTGGCTCGAAGTTTTTGTTCGCTATGCACGCGTAACGAGGCTCAGACCCGGCGCGGTCTCTCCGGTGCCGGTATCGGCGATGGCCCTCAATGTACCGCTGCATCTGGTGCAGTCGAGCACAGACCAATCCTTATGGTAGACCGGGAGCGCAAAAAGCCGCAATCGACGGGAGTGTGGATTTTCGGACACGGACAAAAGAGCCGGGCGCCTTGGAGGAACGCCCGGCTGGAGGTGGAATCAAATTTTCCGGGATACAGCGCCGGATCGTCTGATTCGCGGTGGTGCGGAGAATCGGACAAATTAGGGGAACAAAGGAGATGAAAATCTAGCTCAAGAGGCCTCCATGGCCTAACGCAGCGACTTCCCAGCCGGACACGCGGTAGCGCGCCAATACCGGCGGGAGCACCACATCCACCACATTCGGTTTCGCGGAGCGGAAACAGCCGGGCGCGGAGATGATGGGCACGTCGTCCTTATAGCCAAGCAGGAACAGGTTTCCGGGTTCGACGGGAGCCAGGAACCGCTCCAGATGGCATCCGACCCGGGTCATCGCGCGGCCTATCGCATCCTCAGGGCCCGCTGGCGCCGTGGTGGAAGCAATCAAAATGACCGTAGGACTCATGCTCAAGAGCTGATTTAAGGCGCGAGCGGTGCTCAACTCCTCCTCGGAACTCGCTATGGAGAAAGTCGGGGCAATGCCGAAGCGTTCCAGGCGCTGCTTCATGATCGGCTCAAACATATGACGGGCTCGCTCGCCGTTCATCGGGTCCGAGTACAAAACCGAGACGGACGGATTGCGCACCGGGCGCGCCTGTAATATTGGTCCTCGCTCACGGATAATTCCGATGACCGCTTCCAGTTGCGATTTCGCCACCGCGAAGGGAGCGCTCTTGACTGTTGCGATACGTTGTCCTGGGCGAACGTAGCCAAAATTGGGAGAAGTGGCGATGACGACGCTCGAAATACAATTGATTTGTTTTAATAATTCGTCATCAATCAGGACACAGGATGTTTCGGTAGCGTAGATATTGGCGCGTCCACCGGCCGCAAGCCGAATCTCCAACGCGCCGCATCCCAATTCCGATGAGACCTGACTGACTGCGGAATCCTCGCTGACTTCGCCGTCCTCCAGTTCGGTGACCCAAACCTGGCCTAACCCCTCTGTTTCTAGCAGGCGGACGTCCTCGTGGCTGAGAACATGTCCTTTTCCCAATAGTTTCCGGCCACCGGACCGAAAAATAGTGCACGAAAGAATTCGGCCTGTGGATTCACGCACGTCAACCGTTTGCGCTCGCAAAATTTCCTCCTTGCCGCACCTGGCTCCGCTAGGGATGGGCTCCCTCCAGGGCGGGCTTGCGACGAAACGAATACCAACAAAATTGGCCTGCTATGGCCTAGTGTCGAGATGGGAGAAAAAATCTCACGGAATTGTGAGATTTTTATCGTGATTTAAAAAAAAGATGGGATGCCGGTGCCGGCACCACTCGTTTCTGTGACTGGCGCTAGTCGCGTACTATGCGGGTGCCGATGGAGGTGCCAGAGAGAACCGCCGCGACGATGCCTGGGTGAGCCCCGGGTGCGATCACCACTTCGCCCACACCTTGTGCGATTCCGCCTACAGCTGCTTCGATTTTGGCTTGCATACCGCCGGTGGCCACGCCATCGGTGATCAGTTGCAAGGCTTCGCTGACAGTCAATTGCGAGCGGGTGACACCAGCGCCATCGCGGACGCCGTCGACATCGGTGAGGAAGATCAGGCGGTCGGCATGGAAACCCTGGGCGCAGGAGACGGCCATCTGATCCCCATTTACGTTGTAGATGGTGCCTTGGGCGTCGCCAGCGACGCAGGCAACAACGGGAAGGTAGCCATTGGCGGTCAGAAGATCCAGGAGACGGCCATCAGAGGAAACGGGTTTGCCGACTTGACCCAGTTCCGGATTGAGTTGGACCGCGTCCACGAGTCCGGCGCTGATGCCGCTAAGTCCTACGGGGAGCGTTTCGCAGGCGCGGAAGGAGGTTACCAGCGACGCGTTGACGCTGCCGGCAAAGACTTTCACTACTGCATCGATGATGTCGGGACTGGTGACACGCAGGCCGTTGACGAATTTGCTTTCGACGCCGCGTTCGGCGAGGTATCGCGTCATCTGCTTGCCGCCGCCGTGAACGACGGTGACCTGGTGCTGCTTTGCCGCTTCCGTAATTTCGCGCGCCAGGCGCTCACGGGAGTCCGCGTTATCGAGCAGAGTGCCGCCCAGCTTAATGAGTAGTTTCATGATTCCGAGTGAGTTGTTAGAGCAATCCAGCCGTTTCGGGATAACCAAGGGCGAGGTTCATGTTCTGGATCGCTTGTCCGGCGGCGCCCTTCACCAGGTTGTCAATGGCGGAAACTACGACAGCGCGGCCCGTCTTTGCGTCGTAAAACACGCCGATATCGCAGAAGTTGGTGCGCGCGACGCCGCGGAGGTCGGGCGCGTGATTGACGGGATAGAGGCGAACGAACGGCTCATCCGCGTAGGCCCGTTTATAGATGTCGAGAAGATCGTCGGCGGATTGAATGTTCCTGGCGCGAAAGTAAATGGTTTCGAGGATGCCGCGATCAACGGGGATCAACTGCGCGGTGAAGCTGAATTCGTGTTCTTCCAGTCCTGAGGTGCGCAGCACTTCGGGCACGTGACGGTGTTCGAGCACCGAATAGGCCGAAAAATTTTCGGTCACTTCGCAGAAGTGCGTTTTGAGCGAAGGCTTGCGGCCCGCGCCGCTCACGCCGGATTTCGCGTCGCAAACGATGCCCGCTTCGCGCACGATAACGTCCGCGTCGATCAGCGGCTTAATCGCCAGATTCGCGGCAGTGGGATAGCAGCCGGGATTGGAGATCAACCGGGCGCCGGGAACCTTGGAGCGGAAAAATTCGGGAAGCGCGTACACCGCTTCGGCCAGCAACTCGGGATGGTGGTGGTCCTCTTTGTACCAACGCTTGTAGTTATCGACCGTCCCTAGGCGGAAAGCGCCGCTGATGTCGATCACCTTCGTGCCGGTTTCGAGCAACGGCAGCGCGAGTTCGATGGAAACTTCGGGCGGCGTGGCGAGGAAGACGGCGGCCAGACCTTCGGCATGAACCGTTTGGGGAGCCATCGACGCGCGGCGGGGACCGGGGTGGCCGATGGGGTGCGCTTTGTCTTCCGTTTCGCGGTGTTCGAGCAGCACCGGTTCCACGTGGGGGTGCTTCTGCAGGATGGAAACAAGCTCCGCTCCGCTATAGCCGCGGAAGCCAACAATGCCGACGGGGGTTGCCATGGTTAATTATTCACCTGAATGAATAATTATAATCGATGGCGGAATCGGCACGCTCTCGTGGGCTCTGCTAATCTCCGTGGCCCATCGCCTTGCGCAGTGGCTTGTTGAAGGCGAAGATCGCGGCGGCGGAGGCCAGGCCCAGCGCTCCCAGCATGATGAAGAACGACGCGCGCGGCATGGTTTCGTAGAAGGTGCCGAGGTAGCCCGTCAGGTAATTGCCCATGAAGTTCGAAAGGAACCACATGCCCATCAATACGCTGACCAGGTGCGGAGGCGCCACCTGCGAGACCAGCGATTGACCGATGGGGGAGAGATACAGTTCGCCTACGGTCAGGATCAGCGTGCCGAAGACGAGCCATAGGAAGCTGATGCGGTCGTTATCGCCGAGGCCGCGGGTGATGTAGATCAGGGGCACGAAGGAGACGCCCAGCATCACGCAACCCATCGCCATTTTGATGATGCTGGTGGGCTCCTTCTTGTTCTTCGATTGCCAGCCCCAGAACATATTGAGGAAGGGCGTCAGCGCGAAAATGAACATCGGGTTGACGGATTGGAACCACGTGGAGGGCATCTCCCAGCCGAAAACGTGCCAATCGGCGTTGCGGTCGGCGAAGATCTGGATGGTGTTGCCCTGCTGTTCGTAGACAGCCCAGAAGATCACGTTGAGAAAGACGAGCACGATCAGCGCCAGGATCACCTTCTTCTGCTGCGCCGTCAACGGGACCTTTTCCGCCTTCGTCTCCTTGGCCCGGTGCACGGTGTCTTTGGGAAGGAAGCGCCCGCCCGCGATGTATTGAACGACGCCGAGGATCATGCCGATGCCGGCGGAGGCGAAGCCGTACTTCCATCCCCACAACTGCCCGAGCGTGCCGCAGACGAGGGGGGCGAAGAAAGCGCCAAGGTTCACGCCCATGTAGTAGATCGAATAGGCGCGATCGAGCCTTGGGTCGCCCGGCGGATAAAGGGTACCTACCTGCGACGCGAGGTTTGGTTTGAAGAATCCGTTGCCGCCTATCAGGAAGACCAAGCCCATCAGAAACATCGATTCGCTGGTTAAGAGGAACTGTCCGGCGGCCATCAGTAGTCCGCCCACAATTACCGCTGCGCGCTGGCCGATGAATTTATCGGCAAGGTATCCGCCGAAGAGCGGCGTCAGATAGACGAGCGCGGTGTAAAGTCCGTAGATCTGCGAAGCGAGCGGCTGAATATTGAGCGGCCCGAAGACGCCCTCAATCGCGTGTTGCAGGCCCGCGAAGCCGAGCACCTGGAACGTGCCTTCCTGCGTGCCTTTGATCAAGTAGTTGACCATGTAGAGGACAAGCAGGGCGCGCATGCCGTAGTAGGAGAAGCGCTCCCACATTTCGGTGAAAAACAGCACGAATAGCCCGGCGGGATGGCCCAGGATGGTCTTCTGCGACTGAATGGAATCGTAAGCGCTTGGCGCAGCGGAAGCGTTGCTCATTCGCCGAAAGTATAACAGGTGCGGGAAAACCTACGCCTGTCGATCAATGGCGTCTAATTTTTCTTCTTCCGGAACAAATTCATGATGTCGCCTGCGGCTTTGCCGGCTTCATCGGGGGTCATTTTCTTCAGGTCTTTGATGTTGCCAACCTTGCCGCCGGTAACTCCGCCGACGATGCCTGCGGCGACGCCGGCCGCCGCGCCTCTGACGTCGGGGATGAACTTCGGTTCGCTCGACGTGCCCTGGATGGAGAAGGGAATAGCGGCTTGCTTTGCGCCGACCAGACCCATGACGCCGCCTTCGGCGATGAGGTTGGCGCGCATTTTGAAGTCGAGGGCCTGGGATGGGCTGATGGTCCCCGCGCCGATGAGCTGGCCGATGGCGGGAGCGACGATTGAGATGTTGTCGATCGCGGTGCCCTTGGGATTTGAGTTGACGTCGGCGCTCACGTTATCGAAATCGGTGTTCGGGCTGATCTTGATACCGGCGAGCGTGGCCACTGTTCGCATTTTGGAGCCGAGATCGAAACCCGAGAGCTGGGTCTTGGTAAGACCTGCGGAACCCTTGATGGCCAACGCGTCCGTGGGGCCTTGCACCGTGACGTTCACGTGCGCGGCGCCGCCCTTGAGCGACGAGCCCTGCGGCAAAACAATGTTCAGCGACGGCAGCATCGCTTCCAGTTCTTCGACTTCCATGGCGGGTGCGGCAAGCTTCATGTCGATGAGCAGGTCGTCGCTCTGTGTGCGGTAGTTGCCGGTGAGCGCGGCTTTGGCTTTGCCGATGTGGATGTTGCCCTGCTGCAGCACGCCGCTGCGCTTCGCGTTGTCATGTTGTACGGCAAAGGTGAATCCCACGGATCGCGTTGCCGGTTTGCCTTGGGCGGAGAGCTTCAGTTGATCGGCATCCACGTCGCCTTTGACGGTGTAGGATTTGCCGGTGGAGTTCACCGTGCCATCCAGCGAGACCAATCCGCCGAAGCCCGTGGACTCTTTCACGAAGCCGGTTTGAACGACATTAAGCTTTGTCACCTTCACGTGTGCTTCGAATGGCGTGGCGGATGCGTCGGCGTCGCTGATGGGGCCTGCTTTGCCGTCCAGCTTGATGTCCCCGCCGCCCTGCACGTTCGCGGTTAGCGAGAAGGGGAAGGCCGCATGCGGGGCGAAGTCGTGGATTTCGATGTCCAGCTTCTCGAGCACTTGGGGTTTCCGATCGCCCGCGCGCTGCATGGAAATCTGGCCGTTCGAGATCTTGAGGAGCTTGACGGAAAACTCGGGCGCGGGCCCGGAGGGTGTTTCCGGTGCGGGCTTTGCGTCTTTTTTCCCGCCGATGCTCGCGAAATTCCACGTGCCTTCGGCGTTCTGAATCAAGGCAATTTGCGGCTGATCGATCTCGATCCCAGTAACGTTCAATTTGCGCGAAAATAGAAGAGGTTCCAGGTCCACGCTGACCTTGAGTTCCTTCGCAGTGAGGAACGACTGTTTACTGAAGGCCGGGTCGTCCGCAATCGAGAGGTCCGTGGCCCCGACGCCACCGGAAAGAAGCGCCAGTTTTAAATTCCCCAGTTTCACTTCGCGTCCAAGGGCTTGTGTCATTTCGGATTCCAGGCGCGGACGGAACTGGTTGGCATCGATGACAAAGGGCAGCACTAGCGCCGTTACGACAAGCAGCGCAATGAGGATGCCAAGTATTTTCAGGGCGCGTTTCATGGGTGCCTCCAGGTCATCAGTGTACTACCTAGACGTTAGTACGATTCGGGCAGTGGATCCACTGCCAGCAAGACCGATTTTGTGACACACTAAGGCTCTGGAGTGACATCTATGGTTGGGCGTACCGTAGCGCAATATCAATTGACTGAGAAGTTAGGCGCGGGAGGAATGGGCGAGATTTACAAGGCCCAGGACACGCGCCTCGGCCGTATCGTGGCGATCAAAGTGCTCCCCTCGGCGAAGTCGGGCGATCCCGAGCGCCGCAAGCGTTTCCTCATCGAAGCGCAGGCGGCATCCGGTTTGAATCACCCGAGCATCGTCACGATCCACGACGTATTGTCCGACGGCGACACCGAGTTCATGGTGATGGAGTACGTGGGCGGCAAAACGCTCAACGACCTGATTCCCAAAGGTGGCCTCCGCGTACCCCAGGTTTTGAAGTATGCGCTGCAGCTCTCCGACGCCTTGTCGGTCGCGCACGGTGCGGGCATTGTCCATCGCGATCTGAAGCCCGCGAACGTTATGGTGACGGATTCCGGCCTGGTTAAGGTGTTGGACTTCGGATTGGCGAAAATGTCAGACCGCACGCCGATCACCCAAATGGGCGAGGAAGCGGAAACCATTGCCGCTTCGGCTCCGCTGACGGTGGAAGGTTCCATCATCGGCACGGTGAGCTACATGGCTCCCGAGCAGGCGCAAGGCAAGAAAGTGGATTCGCGTTCCGATATTTTTTCGTTCGGCGCGGTTCTCTATGAGATGTGCACGGGCCGCCGCGCGTTTGAGGGCGAGTCAAGCTTATCGACCTTATCGGCCATCTTGCGCGACGATGTGAAGCCAATGATGGAAGTGGCTCCGGACGTTCCACCGCAACTCGAATCGGTCATCCAGCAATGTCTGAAGAAGAATCCGGATGATCGCTGGCAGACGATGAAGGAAGTGCAGGCCGCGCTCTCGACACTGAAGCGTGAATCGGACTCCGGTTCGCTTTATACGTCGCGCATCGCTGCGCCGCCCGAAGGTCTTTCTATTCCACCGGCGAAGAGCGCGGCGCAGGCGCCCGCTACCGCCGGAAGTGCGCCTTCGAAGAAGAGCGGGGCGATGGTAAGCATCGCGATGGCCGCCCTGATTGTGGTGGGTGGTGGAGGCGGTGCGTGGTGGTACATGCAGCAACAGGCTGCCGAGAAGGCCACGAAAGTCGCGCAAGACGCCGCGGCAACCGCAGCCGCGCAGGCCGCCGCGGAAGCGGAACTCGAACGCAAGCAGGCGGAAGAACTGGCCGCCGCCGCGGAAAGAGAGACGCTGACCAACGACGGCGTCGTCGAGCTGATTAAAGAAAAGATTCCGATCAACCTGATCCTCGATCACATTCGCGCGTCGAAAATTACCAAGTTTGATCTGTCGACTGGGGAACTGATCCGTTTAACCAAGGGTGGCGTACCCGGAGTTGTCATCGATCAGATGCGCGACCCGAGTAAGGTGGTTGCCTACACGAGGCCGGCGCCTGCGGTCAACGCCAATGCGAAACAAGCGCCTGCGCCCGTGCCAGTCACGACGGCGACGGCTCCGATGACGGCGATCGCTCCGGTTTCGGTGCCGATTGCTTCCACGCCTTCCGCGGCTCCGGCCCCCATCCCGGCTCCGGCTCCCGTTGCCGCACCGGCGGCACAGACGGTGACGATACCCGTGAATGACGGCACACCGTTCCGTATGCAATTGGCGGCCGACATTCCAGCCGATGCGGATCTTAGCCGTCCGGTGAAGTTCCTGGTGCAGGAAGATTTCAGCTTGCAGGGCGTGGTGGTTTTGCACCGCGGCGCTGCGGTTTACGGTGAGATTTCGGAAACGTCGAAAAAGAAGAAATTCTTCGGCATGGGTAGCGGCAAGCTTAGCTTCACGTTGTCGAAGGCCGATACCGCCGGAGGTCAGCAGATCAACGTTCGTGCGCTTGCGGCACGTCGTTCGGATGGAGCCGCCCAGCGCCCGGTAGAAGTGACGGGCAAATCGGGAACTAAGGACGTGGCGGCCCAGCGCGGCACGGAGTACATCGGTTACATTGACGGCACGCAGAACGTGACCGTTCCCAAGTAAGCGTGGGGGATAATCGTCTAGGCTTCGCGGGGCATCCGCTCCCGCACGGCATTGAATTCGCATCCGAAGAACGTGATAAGGGCGAGCACGTAGCTCCACACGAGCAGTGCGAGCACCGCGCCAACGCTACCGTACAGCACGTTGTAATTGGTTATGTTCCGCACATACCAGGCGACGACCAGCGTCGAACCTAGCCACAAGATCGACGCGACTATCGCTCCCGGCAGCACGCGTTTGAGCGACTGCTTTCGCGGCGGTCCGAAGTAGTAAATCAACGTTGTGACAGCGATGATCGCCCCCACCGCGATCGTGAAGTTCGCGGCTTGCCCAATCATGCGCACCCATCCGCGGATATCCTGATCGCTTTTGGTTAAGTGAATTTGCACCACCATCCATTGCTGAATGCGGTTGCCGGAAACGATCAGAACAGAGGCTCCAAGCACCGGGATGGCGGAGACGATGACCAGAGCCATCGCGATCAGGCGTTGCTTGATGTAGGCCCGTCCGCTGGGGACGCGATAGATGGTTGAGAAGCCATCCATCATGCTCATCATGACGCCGGAACCGGCCCAGGCCGCCAAGGTGATGGCGACGACCAGCAGCCACGTAGGCCGCTGGCCATGGACGTTGAACAAGGCGCGCACGACGCTTTCGGTTCCGGGCGGGACGACGTCGGACAACAGGCGCGTGACGGTGCGGGCGACGGCATCGGCGTTGGCCTGCACCAGGAGCGTGGCGACTGTTGTAAGAATCGGAAAAAACGCCAGCACCGAAGAGTAAGCCGCGCCCTTTGCGCTGCCGAAGCAGCCGTCCTGGTAGGTGCCGACGGAGGCGGCGCGCAAAAGGCTCCAGAACCGCGCGAAGAAACTGGCTTCGACGATGTAAATCCTAGGAGCCGTAATCACCAGGTTCAATTATCGCTGACTGGCATGGTATTCTGGAATGGACTGGTAGAGGAGCGAAGGCCATCAGTAGCTTGGCGCGTGGTTCCGGCGAATCCCGGAGCGCTTGGTGAACGGGGCAACTTCGCCGAAATCGCGGCCCGTAGATACGAACGGCGCGGTTGGGGGGCAAGGCTAACACCTACCCACTGTCATTCGTTCCGCGGCAATTTGGCGGGCCGGATGGAGTGCTATCGGGACGTGGTTCCACCTTTGTTTGGGCCCTCCTGGCCGGGAATGTTTCCCCTCCGGCACTCTCCTCCCTCTAGTTTTTTAGTGTTTTCCCAGGTCTGCCGTTATGACTGCATTTGAACTCACGCGAACGCTTATCGACATCGAGTCGGTCACGCCGAACGAAGAGCAGGTTGGGCTGTGGCTATTCGATTACCTTTCGAAATTGGCGGCCCAAACGGGCGGCCACGTCGAGAAGATTGAGGTGGAGCCCAAGCGCTATAACGTCTACGCGTATTGGGACGCGCCGGTGGTGACTTTTTCCACCCACATAGACACCGTGCCTCCGTTCTTTCCTTCGCGTGAAGACGACGAATTTATCTGGGGCCGCGGCGCCTGCGACACCAAAGGCATTATCGCCGCCATGCTGTTGGCCGTGGAAGCGCTGGTGGCGCAAGGCGAGCGCCGCTGCGCGCTGTTGTTTGTGGTGGGCGAAGAGCGAAACAGCACCGGCGCCCAGGCGGCATCCAAAGACAATCGCGGCAGCAAGTTTCTGGTGAATGGCGAACCGACCGAGTGCAAATTGGTGCTCGGTTCGAAGGGCGCGCTGCGTTACGAGATTATCGCCACCGGTAAGATGGCGCACTCGGCGTATCCGGAATTAGGTGACTCGGCGATTGAGAAATTGCTGGACGCACTGGAACGCATGCGCCGCATCGAATTGCCGGTGAATCCGATCCTTGGCAAGAGCACGATGAACATCGGTACGCTGCAAGGCGGCCGGGCGCCGAACGTAATTCCCGATCACGCGCGCGCCGAGGTGTTCATCCGTCTGGTGGACGACGGCGACGCGACGCACAAAGCCGTACAGGAAGCCGTGGCCGGACTTGCAGAAGCGCGCGAAGTGCTGCGCATTCCCGCCGTGCATATGGAAGCGATTGAGGGACTGGAAACTTCCGTAGTCGCCTTCACAACCGATATTCCCGAATTCAAGGGCACGTGGGGCAAGCCATTGCTCTACGGGCCCGGCAGCATTCATTTTGCGCATACGAGTGAGGAGCGCATTCCTAAGCGCGAACTCATCGATGCCATTCATGTTTATCAACGAATCGCGAGGCAACTGTTAACACAATGAGCAAACAATACCGGGTCGCCGTAGCTGGAGCGACGGGCGCCGTTGGCGTCGAGTTTTTGGAACTTTTGGACAAACGCAATTTTCCAATGTCCGAGTTGAAGCTGCTGGCTTCGGCCCGCTCCAAGGGCAAGAAGATGACGTTCCGCGGCAAAGAAATTGAGATTGAAGAGCTGACCGAAGATAGCTTCAAGAATGTCGATATTGCTCTGTTTAGCGCGGGTGGATCCATCTCGAAGAAGTTCGGCCCCATCGCGGCGAAGGCTGGCGCGGTGGTGGTGGATAATTCGTCCGCATTCCGCATGGACCCGGCGGTGCCGCTGGTGATTCCGGAAATCAATCCGGAAGCCGCGGAGAAGCATAACGGTATCATCGCGAACCCGAACTGTTCGACCATTATCGGAATCGTTCCGCTCTGGCCCATCCACAAGAAGAATCCCGTGAAGCGTCTGATCGCGGCGACGTATCAGGCGGCCTCGGGCGCAGGTGCAGCGGCGATGGAGGAGTTGCGCGAATCGACGCGTGCGCACCTGGAGCAGCGCGAGTACCAGAACACGGTGCTGCCGCATCCGTACGCGTTCAACCTGTTCAGCCACAACTCGAAGATCGATCCGGCGACGGGCTACAACGAAGAAGAAACCAAGATGGTCAAAGAGACCAAGAAGATCTTCGGCGATGAGAACATTCGCATCAGCGCTACTTGCGTCCGTGTGCCCGTGTTGCGCGCGCACTCCGAAGCGTTGGACTTCGAATGCGAGCGTCCCATCACGCCGGCGGAGGTGCGCGAGATCTTGAAAGATGCTCCCGGTGTGAGGCTGGTGGACGACCCCGAAAAGAACTACTTCCCGATGCCAAAGGACGCCTCGGGCCAGGGTGATATTCTGGTGGGCCGCATCCGTCAGGACGTGAGCGATCCAAGCGGCAAGTCGATCGCAATGTTTGTCGCGGGCGATCAGTTATTGAAGGGTGCGGCGCTGAACGCCGTACAGATCGCTGAAGTCCTGGTGGAAAAGGGTTGGGTGCGGGGAGCAAAGTAAAGAGCGCTTTTTGCGTGCGGCTGGCAACAATAAAGTTGGGCTTCGACCGGCCGCCGCGCGTTGGCGTGGCGCTGATGGAGAAGCCGGGTGAAAGCCCGGCTGCCGCCCTGAAGGGCCGCCCCACGGGATTGTTCGGAGATAGAGAGTGATGGCAAACAAACTCGCAATCGTCGGTTACGGAAAGATGGGCAAGATGGTGGAGCAGCTCGCTCCGGAGTACGGCTTTTCCGTCCAATCCATCATTGATATCCACGACGATTTCGCGAAGGCGAAAGGCGCCGATGCGGTGATCGAGTTCACCATGCCGGACGCCGTCGTTGGCAACGTGGAAAAACTTGCTGCGATGAAGCTGCCTATGGTGATCGGCACAACGGGTTGGCTGGAGCATATGGATCAAGTCCGCGGCACCATCGAACAGAGTGGCACGGGCCTCATTTGGAGCCCGAACTTTTCGATCGGCGTCAACGTGTTCTTCCGTCTGGTGAATGAAGCCGCGCGGTTGCTTGCCAACGAGCCGGCTTACGGCGCCTGGGCGTGGGAAATCCACCACGATACGAAGAAAGACGCGCCGTCGGGCACGCTGATCAAGCTGGTGGACGAGATGAAGAAGGCCGGCTATACGCGGAACATCGACGTCAGCTCCAATCGTGCGGGACGCCATCCCGGCACGCACGATATCGGCTTTGATTCGGCGGCGGATACCATCACGCTGCGGCACGCGGCGCGCTCGCGGGAGGGTTTCGCGCGAGGGGCGCTCAAAGCGGCACAATGGATCGTGGGTAAGCAGGGTGTGTTTGAGTTCACCGAAGTTTTGTTCGGCGATAAGAAGTAACTTCAGGAAGGCATGAGGTAGAGCCATGTTTCAAGGCTGCGGAACCGCGCTGGTTACTCCGTTTCAGAAGGATCTCTCGTTTGACGAAGCCGCGATGCGGCGCCTGGTGCAGAGGCAGATCCGGGCCGGCATTGATTTTCTCGTGCCCTGCGGCACCACCGGCGAAAGCCCCACGCTGACGCACGAAGAGCACATGCGCGTGGTGCAAGTGACGCTGGAAGAAGCGCGCGCAGCGGAAGCAACGGGCGCGAAGAAGACTCCCGTGGTCGCGGGCGCCGGTGGTTACAACACCGCTGAAGTCATCGAGATGGCCCGCCAACTGGAGCGCATGGGTGTCGACGGCATCCTCTCGGTGACCCCCTACTACAACAAGCCGACACAAGAGGGCTTGTATCAACACTACAAGGCCATCGCGGATGCAGTGAAGCTTCCGATTATCGTTTACAACGTGCAGGGGCGCACGAATGTGAACGTAGAAACCGCGACGCTGAAGCGCCTTTCTGAAATCGACAACATCCTCGGTGTGAAAGAAGCATCGGGCAACATCGGCCAGATGGCGGCTGTATGCCACAACCTGCCGGAAGATTTCGCGGTGCTGTGCGGCGATGATGCCATCACCATTCCCCTGATTTCGCTCGGCGGCCGCGGTCTGATCTCGGTCGCCTCGAATGAAATTCCCGCGGAGATGACGAAGCTGACGAACCTGGCTTTGAGCGGAGATTACGCCGGTGCACGCGCAGTACAGAAGCAGTGGTTCCCGCTGATGGAGGTGAACTTCGTTGAGACCAATCCGATCCCGGTCAAGGCCGCGATGGCGATGATGGGACTGCTCGAACCGGTCTACCGCCTGCCCATGTGCAATCCTCAATCGCACAACCTAGCGAAGATTGAAGCGGTACTAAAGCAGGTTGGTTTGCTCGCCGCTTCGCGGGGAACGCACGCGGATTAACTTTCACTGGACAGGGCTTTTCGCCGCTGCCGCCTCACAAGAAACCCTAAATAATCATGGAACAACAGATCGCAGATCTTTTCGATAACAAACCGGAGACGTATACCGAGGAGCACTTTGCTTTATTCGCCCGCTTCAAACAAGCGCTGAATGAAGGAACGGTCCGCTCGGCGGAGCCCGATCCTTCCTCGCCCACGGGCTGGAAAGTGAACGCCTGGGTGAAGAAGGGCATTTTGCTCGGCATGCGCCTGGGCACGGTGGTGGATATGTCGATCGACATCAACCGCCAACCCTTCCTTGATAAGGCCACGTGGCCTGTGAAGCGCTTCACCACGGAAAGCGGCGTGCGCATCGTGCCGGGTGGCTCCAGTGTTCGCGACGGCTGCTTTGTCGGCCGCGGCGTGATCTGCATGCCGCCGATGTACATCAACGTTGGCGCGTGGGTGGGCGATGGAACCGTGGTCGATTCACATGCGCTTGTGGGGAGTTGCGCGCAGGTCGGGAAGAACTGCCACATCTCGGCGGCGGCCCAGTTGGGCGGCGTGCTGGAACCCGTGGGCGCGATGCCGGTGATCATCGAAGATGAAGCCGTTGTCGGCGGGAACTGTGGTGTTTATGAAGGAACCATCGTGAAAAAGCGCGCGGTGCTCGGCAGTGGAACCATACTCACTCGCTCGACCCCGGTTTACGATCTGGTGCGCGGCGAGGTTCTTTCGGCCACCGACGAACAGCCACTGGTGATCCCGGAAGACGCCGTTGTGGTTGCCGGTTCGCGCGCCATCAGCAAAGGCAAGGGCAAGGAGTGGGGTATTTCGCTGTACACGCCGGTGATTGTGAAGTATCGCGATGCGAAAACCGACGCCCGCGTACAGCTGGAAGATTTGCTCCGATAGGTCTTTTTCCTGTCGGGAAAACGCACCTGCGCGTGCTACATTGCGAACAGATGCCTAATTTGTATCACCTCGATCCCGGGCCGGAAATGCCCGAAATCGTTCGGATGATCGTAGAGATCCCGAAGAACTGTCCTAACAAATACGAGTACGACGGAAAGCTGGGCGTTTTTCGCCTGGACCGCCCTTTGTATTCTCCTTTGCACTATCCCGGCGACTATGGATTTGTTCCTGGTACGCTTGCCGATGACGGCGACCCGCTGGATGTTCTGACCTTGATGTCGGAGCCCAGCTTCACGGGTTGTCTGATTGAGGTTCGCCCGCTCGGTGTGCTCGAACTGGTGGATTCCGCGGAGCGGGATCAAAAAATTCTCGCCGTTCCAAAGAGCAGCCCCCGTTACGAGCAGATCCACACCATTGACCAGGTGTGGCCGCACCTGCGCCGCGAAATCGAGCACTTCTTTACGATTTACAAAGAGCTCGAAGGCAAGCAGACCCACATCGAAGGCTGGCTGGGTCCCATCGATGCGCGCCGCCTCATCATGGAGAGCCGGCAGGCCTATCTCGATAACCTCGGGAAGGAGCAACGGGGCACCCCGTTGTTGTCTCAACCCGCCCGAGAATAGCGGAATGGTGCTCTCTCGCGACGTTCTTGCTCCGCACATCGCTTACACACGTTGGGCGTCAGGCCGGTTGGTGGAATCCGCCGGCGCCCTCACCTCTGAACAACTCACTCGTGAGTTTGGAATCGCCGATAAATCCGTGCTCGGCACTCCCCCGCGTGGCACATTATTCTTCAGTGGTCAATCACGCCACACCCACCGGGGCAAGTCTCTGGCTTCCTGCGGCAGTGCCAAGGCGCCGAGAGCACTCAATTCAATGAAATCAGCCAGTTAAGCGCACGGATAAACCTCCAATGACTTCCTTTTTTTCTTGCAGCTATCTGGAATCCGTGTCACAATAGCCGAAGTTTTGGCGGCGTTATGGGGAGGGGTCGGGCGAATCCGGCTTCGGTAAGTTGCTTTCCCACAATGGCTTCCGAACGATTTGCTACGTCCCGGATTCGTTCGGGAATGGAATAGGAGATACCAGTAGTGAGAGAAAAGGGTCTTGTCAAATGGTTTAACGCCGCGAAGGGCTATGGATTTATCCAGCGCGGCAGCGGCGAGGATGTGTTTGTGCACTTCTCTGCGATTCAGATGTCCGGATACCGGACCCTCGAAGAGGGCACCGAAGTGGAGTTCGAGGTAAAGACAGGTCCGAAGGGCCTGCAAGCGGAGAACGTGAATCGCCCCTAATCCTACTGGCGATCCATCAGCAGGAAGAATCTTCTAACGAGGGCCCCGGAAACGGGGTCCTTTTCCTTTTGGCGGAGGGATGAGAGTGAGGCTACTTCATCAGGGTCCCGGAACCGGGACCTTGTTTTCTTTTCGCCGCTTCCAGCAGCCGGATGACTTCGTTGCGGACCTGGCCGGGAGAAAATGGCTTCTGTATGAAGGCGTTCGCACCGGCTGCCGCGACGCGCTCACGGGTTTTTTCGCCCGTTTCCCCGCTGACGACAAGCACCGGAAGCTCCGAGTAGATGCTCTGGTTGCGGACGGTCTCGATCAACTCGAATCCACTCATCTGCGGCAGAGCAAGATCGGTGACCAGTGCGCAAATCCATTCGGTTGCCGCGTGCGCCAGGGCCTCCTCGGCGGTGGCCACAGCGCGGACGATTACACCGGAAATCTTGGATAGCGACATTTCCAGCGTGTCGCGGCATTCGTCGGTGTCTTCAACAATCAGAATGGTGGGTGTCATAAGAAAAAAGGGGCATGAGCTTTCGCCCATGCCCCGTTCTCACTACAAGAGTGACTCTACTTGAACAGGGCCGTGACTTTCTTGCTGGCGTTCATGGTCAGAGTGCAGGTGGTTGCCTTACCGCTGCAATCACCCGTCCAGCCAACCCACGGAGAACCCGCCGCCGGCGTCGCCGTTAGTGTGACCACCGTGCCCGCCGCGTAGGAGGAACCCGAAGGATTCGTTGTCACCGTGCCTTTGCCTGCGGTGCTGATGGCCAGCTTGTAGCTGCTGCTTGTCTTGGTACCGCCACCGCCACCGCCACCACCGCCAGTCGCGCCGCCACCGGTTGCGCCACCGCCGCTTTTCGCCTTGATGACTACCGTGGCCGTCGCGGAACCACCATTCGAGTTCCAAATGGTGACCGTTTTTGGCGCGGTTTCCATTAGGATGGCTGCTTTCCAGATGCCGAGTTCAAGCTGTAGAGCGCCGACCGCCGGGCCGCCGTCCAACCCGTAGGTCAGGATGCTGTTGGCGTAGCTGGTATCCGCCTGCACCTTGAAGAGCAGGGTCACCGGATCCCAATCCGCGGAGCTGATGGTTACCGTCGGCACCGGGTTCAGATTGGTGGTGCCTGTTGCGCTGGAGCCATTGAAGGACGCCGTGATGTTCACCGGGGTTATCGCGGGAACCGTGCTGGTGGTGGCCGTGAAGGTCACCGACGAAGCGAACTGCGGCACTACGATGGTCGCCGGAACTTGCACGGCAGGATTGCTGCTGCTCATCTGAATCGTTGCGCCCCCCACATTGCGCGGGAAGGTGTTCAGAATCACCGTGCCGATCAGAGCGTTGCCGCCGACGAGATCCTGCACCAGGAGGGAGGAAACCGTCACGACTGGAGCGGCGCTCAAGGTGACGTTCGCGGTAACCGAGGTACCATTGAACGTCGCCGTCACCGGAACCACCGTTGCTGCCGAAACGCCATTGGTCGTCGCGGTGAAGCTCACTGCGGTGTAACCGGCGGGAACGGTAACCGAAGCGGGAACCGTTAACAGGTTGGAATCGCCGCTGGTCAGCGTGACTGTGGCGCCGCCGGTCTGCGCGGGAATCGTCAAGAGGACGCTACCCGTGGTCCCAAAGCCGCCTTCGACCGGGTTCACGTTGATGCCAGAAATGTTGACCACCGGGGAAACCGTTAGTGTTGTGTACTTGCTCACGCTGCCGTCCCCCGCGTAGATGCGCGTCGCGGTAGGAACCGTCAGCGCCGTACCCAGGGCTTGGAAGGATGCCGTCGCGCTGGTGGAACCTTCCGCGATCGTCACCGCTGCCGGTGCCACCGCGATGTTCGGATTCGTGCTGAGGAAGTTAACAGTAACGCCGCCTGCGGGAGCCGCACTGCCCAGAGTCACCGTGGCAGTCACCGAAGCGCCCGGATTCACGTTGGTGGAATCGAGCGTAATCGTACTCAGCTGCGTTGCCGGAGCCGGGCCAGGTGCGAACACCACAGCAATCGCGTCGGCCTGCGTGTACATGCCCACATATGGGTTAATCGTCTTGAATGCGTACCCGGCAATGTTTCCTTCCGAGTCGATACCCGTCGCTACGCCGTGCGTATAGCCCGCCGGGAGGTACTGATTGAGGTCAATGACGCTATCGGCGGTGCCCTTCCATGCGAGAGCGTGACGAACGGAGCCAACCGCATACGGTACGCCCACCCACGCTTCGCCAACCTGAATGGTGTCCGACAACGCGTTGATGCGAGAATCCGCGTAACCCGCCGGGTGGAGGTCCACGACGCTACCTGCGTCGCCTGACCACAAAAGCGCATGCAGGTGCGAAGCGAGGTCGGCGGCACTGTAGCCCCAGCCTCCCTGCTTGATTCCGTTGGTGGCCAGTGCCTGAGAACCATCAAAGCCCGCCGGATGCAGGTCCATTGCACTTGCCCCCGAGCCGGCCCACTTGTAGGCGCGGGTACCTGTCTGGTAGCCAGAGTATTCGCCATAAAAGTACGCCAACGAGGAAACATAACCAACCTGTTCACCCGAGCGCGTCGCCATCGCACGAGAGAACGGATAGATGGTTCCTACCGGGTGAAGGTCCACTGCCGAACTGGCGCTGCCGTGCCACAGGTGCGCGTGCGACGAGGTGATAAAGTAGCTCTGGTTTTCGGCGAATCCAACTTGTTCGCCGTTATCGACGCCGGTGCAATAGCCAAACGCATAGCCGCTCGGCAACAGATCGGTTGCGATATTCGTGCTGTTCCACACCAAGGGATGGTTTTGATAGGCCGGGCCATAACCGTAGCCGCACTGTTGCGAACCGTCCGAAGAAATAGACGTCGCTTGCGACGAGTAATAGCCTGCCGGATGCAGGTCGTCCGAGGTCAGAGCATTTCCCTTAAACAAATAAGCATGCGAGTTGCTTCCGCTTCCCACCTGCTTTCCGCTGTTACCACCGGTCAACTTGCCGCCAGTGGTTGCCGGAGGCGTCACATCATTCGTGTGATATCCCTGGCCAAACGCCGAAAGTCCACCCAGCAGCAGCAGCGCGGCGCCGAGTGCCGGAGGCCTCGCCACGCTACCCAGCACTCTGCCGGCATGCCGGAAAGTGCTAAAGAGTCTCTTTACCATCCTGAATCTCCTCATCAAAAATTAAAATCGTTACGTGGAAACACCGCGTAACGTTAGCGTTTCCATCTCGTCTAGGCCAGTTTCACGAACTGGACTTCCCGTTACGTGGTACCAGACTACGGCTCGACGGCTATGTATGTCGTCTAGACCCTGTAAACTTTTTGTAAACAGATCCGGACTTTACAGCGTGTGGCAAAGCCACGCGGGCGGCATGAACGTTACAATGTCGCTGTGCCCGTCCGTAAACTGCGTAAGCCGCCAACACCGCT
Organism: Bryobacteraceae bacterium; assembly: GCA_040081855.1. Taxonomy (GTDB): domain Bacteria; phylum Acidobacteriota; class Terriglobia; order Bryobacterales; family Bryobacteraceae; genus Palsa-187. The sequence continues at coordinate 27,631 of JBEBFS010000027.1, forward strand.
CGATGCCGGCGAATTGCTGGCCTATGCCGCCCGAATTCTTTCCGCACGCGCGCAGACGACCTCCGAATTGCGCGAGAAACTCCGAAAGAAAGCTGCGCAGCGCGACGATGTCGACGAAGTGCTGACCAAGCTCAAGGAATTGGGCTACATCAACGATCAACGCTTCGCCGAATCTTTCGCGACGTGGCAGAGGGACAATCAGGGCTTGGGCAAAACGCGCGTGGTGCGCGATCTCATGGCGCGGCGTGTTGCCCCTGTGGTGGCGAAGCAAGCCGCCGAGGACGCGTTTCGCGAAGCAGATGAATTAGCGATGATTCAGAGTTTTCTTGATCGCAAATTCCGTGGCAAGAACCTCGCCACGATGCTTTCCTATCGCAACCCGGACCACGACAAAAACCTGGCGTCCGCTTTTCGAAAACTGCGCACTGCGGGCTTCAGTACAGGCAATTCGATTCGTGTGTTGAAAAAATACTCTTCGGAGGCGGACCGCTTAGAGGAAATGCAAACAGAGGAAGCAGACGAAAGGGCAGCAGAGTAGCAGACGTGGCTACTCTCGCACGCTTACTGCAGGCGCGCGGCCGTATTGCGGAGTTCACCCAGTTGCGGCGCCTGAATCGTGACCGAATCGCCATGCGCCAGCGCGGCTTCGCGATCCACCATGATTCCTGTGCCGGTCAACAGGAGCGAGCCCGGAGGCACCGGATTCCCGCGTATCAGATACTCCACCAAGGAATCGAGCTTGCGGCCCAAATTGGCCGTAGTTGCCCGGCCACGGAAGATTTCGCGTCCGCCGCGCTCAATCTGGCAGGTGATTTCAAGCATGTGCGGATCGCTGATCTCGTCGGTCGTCACAAGGTACGGACCCAACGCGCAGCTTCCGCTGAATGTTTTCGCTTGCGCGGTGTAGAGCGGGTTTTCCGATTCCAGATCCTGCGCGGTGACATCGTTGGCAAGCATATAGCCCACGATTCGTCCGTTCACTCCCAAGACGATTGCAATTTCGGCGGCAGGCGCGGTAAAGCTGGAATCGGGCCGGATGCCGATCGATTGATCGGGGCCCACACAAATCCGGCTGGTGCCTTTGAATACGATTTCCGGCCGCGAGGCGCGGTGGGCGTTCATGTGGAAGGTCTTGCCCGCGGCAAGAGCCGTGTCCCGTTTTTCCGCAGTGTCCTGGTAAGTGGAGCCCGCCGCCCAGACTTCTTTGGGATACAGGGGAATGATCGGCTTTGCGGTGACGGGATGGCGGCTGGCGAGTCCATTGGCCAGCTCCGGCAGGCTTTCCCCTTCTTTTTCGGCGCGGGCAATGAGCTCCGCTAGTGTGTAATCGGGAATGGGCCGCGCCGAGACGTGATCAAAGATCGCCGCCGTTGTCACGCCGTTCCATTTGAGTTGGCCTAGTCGCATGGCACTGCTTTCTTGAAAAAGGAGCATCAAGTCTCGACCGCACCACCGAGGGAGCAACGCCGCCGTACGAACCCGAGCCCCGTCTTTCCCGCGAACTCTTAGAACTTCACCTTCGGAGTTTCCTTGGCGCCGGTATCCGCCTTGAAGTAGGCGTCATTGCGTTGGAACCCGAACAACGAGGCTGCAATGTTCTTGGGAAATAATTCTATGTCCGTATTGTAGCGCTGGACGGTTTCGTTATACCTTCGCCTCTCGACGGCGATACGGTTTTCCGTGCCCGCCAACTCGTCCTGCAGACGCATGAAGTTTTCGTTGGATTTCAAGTTGGGGTAGTTTTCCACCACCACAAGCAGCCGGGAAAGCGCCGAGTCTATCTGGCCGTTGGCCGCGATCTTCTCCGCCGGCGTGCGCGCGCCGCCCAGGGCCGCACGTGCGGAGGTGACCGAATCGATCACGGATTGTTCCTGCTTGGCGAAGCCTTTGACTGTCTCCACCAGATTCGGGATGAGATCCGCGCGACGTTGCAACACGACATCCACCTGAGCCCAGGCGGCTTCGACGGCGTTCTTTTCCGTGACCAGCTCATTGCGATTGCTCATCAATCCCCCGCCCACCACCAGAGCGATGATGACGATGACTGCCAGCACTCCCAAGAAGATTTTCATTGCTTTGTCCTTTCCAACTCTATTGTGTTCCGGACAGGCGGTGCTTACGCCAACCGGTCCACAAACTCCACCATCTTTTGAATATCGTCCAAATACCAGGCGAAAAGCTCGGGCGGCCCAACGGGCGCCGCCGGTTGCTTGCCTTCGCGAATGTCCAACAAAGTTTCAAACGGAAGCGTGTTCAATTTCATCGCCACGCCGAACTGTGTGATCAAAGTGCGGCGCTCGTTTTTCGGCTCCATGCCGGCAACGATCAAAGCGTGTCTGCCCAGGACGCAAAACGTCGAGACCGAATCCACACACAGGCGCATTAAACCGGTGGGATCAGACAGAACCCCTGCCGCTTGTTGCCGTAGGCGGAAGAGCTTCGCCCGCAGTTCGTGCTCCACTTGCGCGCGGTAGAACTTTGGATCCACTTCCAGACCCGCGATCACGTCCACGCCGTACAGCACCTTGCGATGCTGCTGCATGTCGCCGAACTCGATGGGGAAGCTGTCGCTGGAGTTGTAGACTTCTTCTTCGCTCATCAGGAGCGGCGAAGGATTCTTCAAGCCGCGCCACCAGTGAACGACGGGCTCGCCTTCCGCCAACTCACGCGGAGTGATCTGCTTCAGCACGCAAAGAATGTTCAGATCGGAAAAATTCACGTGGTGATCCACCGTGGCGGCCGATCCGTAGAGGATCACCGACACCAGCCGGTCGCTGAAGGCGTTTTCGAGTCTTTGTACCAGTTCCTTCAATTCATTCATGGCAATCACCCGCTACTCAATCCAGACGCTGCTTCTTGCTCGCTACCAATCGCTCGACGCTCCGCCTCCGCCCGAGCTTCCTCCGCCGAAACCGCCGAAGCCTCCGCTTCCGCCTCCGTCGTACCCGCCGAAGCCGCCTCCGCCCCAACCACCGCGGCGTCCCATCATGTTACCGAGGAGCATGCCAGTCAGGAGTCCGGTGCCGCTATTGCCACCGCCGCGGCCCAACAGCCACATCAAGAATATGAAACCAACGATGATGATCGGAAAGGGAATCGAAGACCCTGGCCGTACGCGCCGCGCCGCTGGTACGCCTTCGCCCGCTGTAATCTGCACGCCTTTCGATTGCGCGATGATCTGCGCCACTTGTTGCACGGAAGCCGCAATGGCTCCTGCGTAATTGCCTTGGCGCAGAATCGGCCGCATATCGCGCAAAATGTCGCCGGCCTGGCCGTCCGTGATGATTGGCTCCAGACCGTAACCTACCTCCGCGCGCGTCTTGCGGTCTTTGATGGAAAGCAGCAAAAGGATGCCTTCATCTTTCCCCTTGGCGCCGATACCCCATTCCTTGTACAGCCGGACGGCGACGTCGTCAATGGGCTCGTCTTCCAGCGAATCGACGGTGACGATAGCGAGCTGCGCACCGGTAGCCCGCTCCACATTTGCACAGTAATTGCTGATTGCCTGCGCGGCGGATTCCGGCAACACGTGCGCGAAATCGTTCACGTAGCCCGTGGGCTTCAGCTTCGCCGTATCCAGCGCCCAACTGAAGGGAGCGGCGAGCGCGAGCATGACGGCAAGTGCCGGAAATTTCATGGGATCTTGCGAAGCGTGTCGCGCTACGTCCTCACCGGATCAGGTCGCGCCGGCTTAGCTTGAAGCCGTCCAGGCGTCCCAGCATGGTCACAGCCATGCGCTTGGGGTCGAAAAAGTCGACGGCCATTTTCTGCACTTGCTCGGCTGTGACGGCCTCGACGTTATCCAGCATTTCGTCGATGGAGAAGAAGCGCTTGAAGTACAGTTCCTGGCGCGCCAGATTACCCATGCGGCTTGACGTTGATTCCAGGCCCAGTACGAATGAACCTTTCAAATGATCCTTCGCGCGGCGCAATTCTTCCGACGTCACCTGGTGTTCCACCAACTGAGTCAGTTCGTTCAACACCGAGTCGATCACTTTCCCGGCCGAGCGCGGCGACGTGCCCGCGTACACCAACATGCAACCCGCGTCGTGATACATGGTGAGTTCTGAATACACGGTGTACGCCAGGCCTTGCTTTTCGCGAATGTTCTGGAACAGCCGCGAACTCATGCCTCCGCCCAGAATCGCGTTCAGAATGTAGCAGGGGAAGCGATCCTTGTGCGGCATCGGAATGGACGGCACGCCCAGGTATAAATGCACCTGCTCCAGCGAACTTTTATTCTTCAGAACAATCGGAGCGTGCGGCGTCGGCGCTGTCTTCACGGTGGGCACCGGGCGCGATTTCAAGTCGCCAAATTGATCCTCAACCAGTTGTACGAGCTGCCGGTGCGTCAGGTTCCCGGCCGCAGTGATGAGAATATTGCGCGGCGTGTAGAACTGTTTGTAGTACTCGTCCACTTTCTCGCGCGTGAAACTCTTGATTGTTTGCGGAGTGCCCAGAATAGGCCGCCCGAGCGGGTGTCCCTTCCAGAAATTGCTGGAAAAGAGCTCGTGGATCAGATACTCGGGGTTATCGATCTCCATCTTCAGCTCTTCGAGAATGACGCCTTTTTCCTTCTCGATGTCCGATTTTTCAAACAGCGGATGGCGGACCAGATCGGAGACCACATCGAACGCCTGCGGCAGGTGTTCGTCCAGCACTTTAACGTTATAGCTGACCAACTCCTTCGACGTGAATGCGTCCAGGCCGCCGCCGATTGAATCCACCGACCGCGCAATCTGTTCCGCCGAACGGTTCTTGGTTCCCTTGAACAACATGTGTTCCAGGAAATGGGAAATGCCTGTTTGATGCGTCGATTCTTCGCGCGAACCGGTGCCAATCCACACGCCCGCGGAGACGCTGCGGACATTGGGCATGCGCTCGGTCACCACGCGTACGCCGTTTGACAGAACCGTGCGGTCTATGTCGCGGATAGGATGGGTTTGACGTCGTGTGGGACGCCTCATTGTAGGCCTCAAGACTTCATTGTAGCGCGGTGGGCGGTTTGCAGCCCGGATGCTACCATGAGAGCATGCCGCAAACGATAGTAGGCATGGAAGTTGCCGACATCCGCGCGGCACTGGAGCACACCTCAGGCGCGCCCCAACCGGCATTTCGCGCGCGTCAGGTCTACGACGCCGTCTACCGCCAAAGGGTGGCCGAGGTTGACGCCATCTCGAATCTTCCCAAGGCCTTGCGCGAGAAACTGGCGCAGGAATTCTCCCTCGGATTGCCAACAGTTGAGAAACAATTCCAATCTGTCGACGGCACTATCCGCTACCTTTTAGAGCTCTCCGACGGCAAAACCGTGGAAACAGTGTGGATGCCGGAAACGGCTCCCGACGACGGACCCGCGGGTCGGGCGACGATCTGTATCTCCAGCCAGGTTGGTTGTCCGGTGAACTGCCAGTTCTGCCTCACGGCGCGCATGGGCCTGGAACGGCAACTTACCGCCGGCGAGATTGTAGGGCAAACTTTGGTAGCCGCCGGTTCGGCTCCGGTGGACCGGCTTAATATCGTGATGATGGGGCAGGGCGAACCTTTACTGAATTTGCCGAACGTGATCAAAGCGGCGCGGCTTTTGATGGACCCCGAAGGCATCGGCCTCTCGCCCAAGCGCATCACTTTATCCACTTCCGGGATCATTCCGAAAATCGCGGAACTGGGCAAAGAACCGGTGCGGCCGAAGCTGGCGATTTCCTTAAACGCATCAAGCGAAGAGCAACGCCGCCAGCTAATGCCGATCACCCGCAAGTATCCCCTAAAGGAACTGATGGAGGCCTGTCGCGCTTATCCTCTGCGGACTTGGGAAAAACTAACCTTCGAGTACGTAATGTTGCGCGGAGTGAACGACTCCGACGCCGACGCGCGCCGGGTGGTGGCACTGCTATCCCGAATCAACGCTAAGGTCAATCTGATCGCGCTGAATCCTGGCCCGGAAATCCCGTTTGAGACGCCTGCGCCGGAGCGGGTCGCCGCGTTTCAGGAGATCGTGCGGCGCGCCATGCCGTGTTTTGTGCGACGTCCACGCGGTTTGGATGTCTTTGCCGCCTGCGGGCAGCTGAAGCGCATGGAATTGCTCCAGATCCAGTAATCCTGCTCCTGCCCCAAACCGTCAAATTTGCCGAATGGGGAGGTAGCCGTTGGGCCTGCCTACGGTGATAGAATGTGGTTTCCGCTCGATGATTGTCTTCATCCGTGAGCTGGAATCATAAGCAGAGAATCAACAAGGAGAATCATGGCTGTTACCGGTGCGGGTCTTGAAGGTGTCGTCGCGACTGATTCGCGACTTTGTTTTATCGATGGCGATGCGGGCGTACTCAGCTACCAGGGCTACCGCATTGAAACGCTCGCGGACAACGCGAAGTTCGAAGAAGTCATCTTCCTGTTGTGGAATGGCCGCTTGCCGAAGCAAGCCGAACTCGACGCATTGAAGGCGGACCTGGTTGCCAATCGCGAAATACCGAAAGCTGTCGAGGAGTTCCTGGCGAACGTCCCGAAGGGCTCCAGCGCCATGCACGTGCTGCGCACCGCGGTTTCGATGCTGGCACTGTACGATCCGCTGCTCAACGATAACTCCATCGAAGCCAACGAAAAAAAGGCCGTGAAGCTGATGTCGCAGACCGCGACCATCGTGACCGCCTTTGACCGCCTGCGCAATGGCAAGGCCGTCGTTGCCGGTGATCCGTCGCAAAGCTTCGCGGGCAACTTCCTCTATACGCTGACCGGTAAGAAGCCGGACGCCATTATGGAAAAGACGTTCGACATCGCGCTCACCCTGCACGCCGAGCATGAATTGAACGCGTCCACGTTCGCCGCCCGCGTCACCGCCGCGACACTATCCGACATCTATTCCGCGATCACCAGCGGCATCGGCGCCCTCCGCGGACCGCTGCACGGCGGCGCAAACGAAGAAGTGATCAAGCTGTTGCTGGAAGTGGATAGCGCCGAAGCGGCGCTGGCCATGATCAAGGACAAGCTGGACAATAAGGTGAAGGTTCCGGGCTTCGGACACCGCGTCTACAAGACGACCGATCCTCGCGCCGCTTCATTGAAGGGCATGGCGAAGAGCCTCGGCGAAAGCACGGGCAATCAGATCCTGTACGAGATCTCCACGCAGATCGAAAAGTACATCAATGAAAACAAGAAGTTGAACGCGAACGTCGACTTCTACTCGGCTTCCACGTACTACTCGCTGGGCATTCCGGTCGATCTGTTCACGCCGATCTTCGCTGTGAGCCGCATGTCGGGTTGGACGGCGCACGTTCTCGAACAGTACCGCAACAACCGCCTGATCCGTCCGCGCGCCGACTACAAGGGCGCTGAGCCGGGCCAGCCGTGGGTCGCGATCGAAGCGCGGTAAGAAGGCGTTTCGAACACAAGGAAGTAATCACGGACCCCGCCCGCAAGGGCGGGGATTCGTTTTTATCCGGTGATATTGCCGGAAGGAAGGCGGGACCCGTCCCGCGGCCAGCCCCCTGGCTGACTTCAAGGAATGCAACACAGCCGAGGCAGGGGCCTCGGCGCGGGACCGGGGTCCCGCCTTCCAAAACATGTACGACTTATCTTTCTTTCGCCAAAATCTCGATGCGATCGCCAAGCGCCTGGCTGACCGCGGCTTCACACTCGACGTGGAAACGTTCCGTAAGCTCGACGCCGAGCGCCGCGCGGAGTTGACCGAAGCGGAGCAACTCAAGGCCCAGCAAAAAGCGCAGTCGCAGGAGATCGGTAAGCTCAAGAAGGCCGGGCAGGATACCGCCGAACTGCAGGCGAAGCTCCGCGAGATGGGCGATCACGCCGCTCAACTGGAAAAGCAGGCGGCGGAGGTCGATGAGCAGTATCGTGCGCTACTCGCCGGCATTCCGAATACGCCGCATGAATCGGTGCCCACCGGAAAGAGCGCCGACGATAACGTGGAAGTGCGCCGCTGGGGCACACCGACGGAGTTTTCGTTTACGCCGAAGCCCCATTGGGACCTCGGCCCGGAATTGGGCATTCTCGATTTCGACCGCGCCGCGAAGATCACCGGCGCGCGCTTTGCCGTCTACATGGGGCTGGGCGCCAAACTCGAACGCGCGCTGGTCAGCTTCATGCTGGATGTGCATACGCAACACCACGGCTACACCGAAGTGCTGCCGCCGTTCATGGCCAACAGCGCCAGCTTCTACGGCACCGGCCAGTTGCCGAAGTTCAAAGAGGATTTGTTTCACCTGGAGGGCACGGACTACTACCTGGTGCCGACCGCGGAAGTGCCGGTGACGAATCTCCACCGCGACGAAACGCTGGATTTAGAATCGCTTCCCATTAAATACTGCGCCTACACGCCGTGCTTCCGGAGCGAAGCTGGTTCCTATGGTCGCGATGTACGCGGCATCATCCGCCAGCACCAATTCCAGAAAGTAGAATTGGTGAAATTTGCGCGGCCTGACAATAGCTATGACGAACTTGAGTCGCTGACCCGCGACGCCGAAGACATCCTGCAGCGCTTGGGTTTGCCCTATCGCACTGTGGTTCTATGCACCGGCGACATGGGCGCCAGCTCCGCGAAGACGTACGACATCGAAGTGTGGCTGCCGGGGCAGAGTGCGTATAAGGAAATCTCTTCTTGCTCGAACTTCGAAGGGTTCCAGGCGCGCCGCGCGTCCATTCGGGCGCGTTCGGGAAAAGGGAAGACCGAACACGTGCACACGTTGAATGGGAGCGGCCTGGCCGTGGGACGCACGTGGCTTGCGATTCTCGAAAATTATCAACAGGCCGACGGCACTGTGGCGGTTCCGGAAGCATTGCGGCCCTACATGGGCACCGACGTTATCCGCCCTCGCCAGTAAGCACTGATATACTACTGCCTATGCGCACAAGTTCCATCATTCGGCTTTGTATCGCGTTCTTGCTGCTGGGCGGTGTTTGGGTTGCCTACACTCAAATGGGTTCGGCGCCGGCGAAGCTGGATACGATCAAGGTCAAAGACGATCTGTTCGTCATTCATAACAACATTGTTCCCGGCAACACAACGGCGCTGGTCACCAACGAAGGCGTCATTCTTGTTGACGACAAATTTGAAGTGGACCACGACGGCATTATCGCCGAAGTGAAGAAGATCACCGACAAGCCGATCAAGTACGTCATCAACACGCATCACCACGCCGACCACAGCGGCGGCAACGCGAAGATGCAGGCCATGAACGTGCAGATCATCGCGAGCGAGCAGGCCCGCCAGAATATGGTGGATGGCAAACAGACCGGACTTCCGAACATCGCGATCGAGCACCATGCGCATGTTTTCCTTGGCGGTAAGGCTGTGGAACTGTACTATTTTGGCCGCGCACACACCAATGGCGACATTTTCGTCTATTTCCCCGCGCACAAGGTTCTCACCACGGGCGACACGTTCACCTTCGGCAAAGACACGCCGATTCTGATCGATTATTCCGGCGGTGGCAGCATCAAGGAATGGACCAATACCCTCGATGGCGCGCTGAAGCTGGATTTCGACACCGTCATTCCGGGTCACGGTAATGTCACGACAAAAGCCGAGCTGGCTAAGTTCCGCGAGGGAACGCTGGGGATTCGCAATCGGATCCACGATCTCGTCGGGCAGAAGAAGACCCGCGACGAAATCGGCAAGGTGATGCAAGAGGAAGTCTTCTGGGGCCCGCTACAGATGATGATGAGCCTCGACGGCGCGATCGCCGAAGTTCGCTAATCACTCATTCGGGATAGAACGCTGCTCCCGCATTCGGCCACGCGCCGTCTGCGGGAGTTTTCATTTTCGTGGCGCTCCGCGAGCGTAGACACGCCTCCCGGCATTGTGGTATTTTTCGCCCCATGAGATCCGTCTTCGTCCTCTGCTGGTTTTCTCTGGCCGCGTTCGCCGCACCCACCGGCGAAGAGATATACAAGAAACGCTGCGCAGGATGCCACGAACAGGTCACCGATCGAATCCCGCACCGCACCGTCCTGCAGAAGCTTCCGCAGGCGCGCATCGTGCGGACGCTGGATTCCGGGGCCATGATGGCCATCGGCTTCACACTCAGCCGCGAAGACCGGTTCACGGTGGCTGAGTATCTGGGAACGAAGGACACCATCGCTGGACCTCCCGCGTCGGCCTACTGCTCTGACCGCAGCGTAAAGCTCTCGAATTCGCCGAAAACATATTGGAATGGTTGGAGCCCGGGTGCGGTCAATGATCGTTTTCAGCCGGCCGAGTTGGCCAAAATGAGCATCGATCAGGTCCGCGGCTTGAAGCTGAAGTGGGCCTTCGGATTCGATGGCGACGCGACAGCGTTTGCGCCTCCCACGGTCATCGACGGGCAGGTTTTTGTCGGTAGCGCCGGAGGCGTAGTGCACGCGATGCGCGCCGAGACGGGTTGCCTGCAATGGACGTTTCAGGCGAACGGCCCTGTGCGTTCGTCGATTCTCTCCGTGCCGCAGGGCAACCGTCACACGCTTTTATTCGGCGATATGACCGGCTGGTTCTACGGCGTCGAAGCGGAAACGGGCAAGCTGGTTTGGAAACACCAAGTAGAGATGCATGATTCCACGCGCCTCACCGGCGGACCCGCCGCGCGCAACGGTATTGTTTACGTGCCGGTGGCCTCGTGGGAAGAGACGCGCTCGGCCGATACAGATTACATCTGCTGCACATTCCGCGGAAGCGTGGTGGCCATCCGCATCAGCGACGGAAGGCGTTTGTGGAAAACGTATATGACGGATGAGCCAAAGGAAAACGGCAAGAACTCCCGAGGTGCAGTGAACGTAGGTCCATCGGGTGCGGGCATCTGGTCGACGCCAACCATTGATCCCAAGCGCAATTTGATTTACGTCGCCACGGGCGATAACTACTCCGCTCCCGCCACCGAAACCAGCGATGCGATCGTGGCGCTCGATCAGAAGACCGGGAAAATCGTTTGGTCGAAACAGATGACTCCGGCCGATGTTTATAGCGGCGTGTGTACGGGCACACCGGCCTGCGGACCGGATTTCGATTTCGGCTCCTCGCCGATTCTCGCCAGCGTCAATGGACGCGATATGTTGTTGGCGGGGCAGAAGTCCGGCATTGTCTGGGCCATCGATCCGGATAAGAAGGGCGAAGTTATCTGGCAAACACGCGTGGGCAAAGGCGGCACCAACGGAGGCGTGCAGTGGGGCATGGCTACGGACGGCCAGCGCATCTTTGCTACGGTCTCTGACGTTGGCCGCACCCGGCAGAACAGCACCACCGATCCGCGCCGCTACATTCTCGATCCCAAGCAAGGCGGCGGGCTCACGGCCCTGCGCCTCTCAGACGGTAAACAGGAGTGGCACATAGATTCCCCCGCATGTCCGGAGGGCGCACCCTCCGGCTGCAGCCCGTCCCAACCCGGCGCCGTCACCGAAATCCCTGGCGTGGTTTTCGCTACGTCGACGGACGGCCACATTCGCGCGCACTCCACCGAAGATGGGCGCGTTCTGTGGGACTTCAGCACGATGCGGGAATTTACAACGGTGAACGGTGTTCAAGCTCGCGGAGGGTCCATCGACGGACCGGGCCCAGTGGTGGTGAACGGGATGGTGTTTATCAATTCCGGCTATCCGCGCAACGGCGGCGTACCCGGAAACGTACTGCTAGCATTTGGGCCGGAGTAGAAGCTCCGGCCCAAAGCACTTCCTGATTTGTTCGAATTGCGGTTCGCTTAAGCGATTCCCGACTTGTACAACGCGAGCAGCTTGCCCCAAGCCTTTTCGGCTTCGGGCTGGTTGTAGATCGAGTCGTTGCCCTGCTTCGGCATGTCGGAGATGCACCATCCGTGCAGGCTCTTGTAGACTTCGATCTCGGTGGCAACCTTCGCCGCGCCGAAGGATTCCTTCAGCTTGTCCTTCGCGTCGGGCTGCTTCATGTCGTCGTTCGAGGCGATGCCGAAGTACATCTTCGCCTTGATCTTCGACGCCAGCAGGTGCGGGCTATCGGGTTTGTCGCTCACCAGACCGCCGCCATGGAACGAGGCGCCGGCGCCGATGCGGTTCGGGATGGTCGCTGCAGTGCGAACCACCAGCGGGCCGCCCATGCAGTAACCCTGCGTGCCGATCTTCTTCGCCTTGTTCACTTCCTTCTGCGCGTCCAGCCATGCCACATACGCGATCGCATCTTCTTCCGCGGCGCCCGGCGCGCTCACCGAGGCCATCAGCGGCTGGATCTTACCCATATCGGTGGCGAAATTGAAGGTGGAGGCGTCCGTGAACGGAGCCTTCGAAACGCGGTAGAACGGATTCGGCACCAGAACCGAGTAGCCCTCGGCGGCCAGGCGCTTCGCCATCGCGCGGATGGACGGGCGCAGACCGAAGGCGTCCGGCCAGATCAGCACGGCGGGGTGCGAACCGGTTTTCGGGTGAATGAAAGCCGCGTCACACATGCCCTTCGGCATTTTGATGTTGACGTCGGTCTCCACCACTTCGAGAGCGGCTTCTGCGGTCGCGGCCGTGACGGCGAGTCCAGTGGCCACGGACATCGCGACAAAGTTACGGCGTCCGAGGTCGGACGTTTCATTGTTGATGGGATTCTTTGTTTCTTCCAAGAGAGTTGGCTCCTAAGAAGGAATGTAGCATTTCCTCGCGCGCCGCGGTTTCTCCGGGCTGGGCGTAACATAGCAGTGGCAAACCGTCGTCTATTTGATCCGGGAGCGTGTCTTTATGAGAATCGCGTGGTTCTGGTTGGCCGCCTCGTTGGCGACGATGTCCGGCAACCTTTGCGCCCAGGCGCCGGCCGAGCCGTACAAGGTGCTGCGGACCGTGAAGGTTGGCGGCGACGGCGGCTTTGACTACATTCATGCGGATTCCGACGTTCGGCGGCTTTATGTTGCCCGGAGCGGACAAAACTCCCGCGTGGATGTGTATGACCTGGACACATTTGCCCCGGTCGGTGAGATTAAAACCGCCAATGCACGCGGCGTGATGATTGATGCGAAATCGAATCACGGATTCATCAGCAGCAAGCCTCTGACGATGTTCGATCCGAAGACGCTGCAGGTGATCAAGACAATCGACGTCCAAGGCAATCCGGACGGTATGTTTTTTGATGCGCCGGAGCAGCGCCTGTACGTGCTGAGCCACGTTGCGCCCTTCGTCACGGTGGTCGATACGAAGGAAGGCAGCGTTCTGGGCACGATCGATATCGGAGGGATGCCCGAGCAGACCGTCAGCGACGGCGAGGGACATCTCTACATCAATGTGGAAGACAAGGAAAACATTGCGGTAGTGGATACCAAGACCATGGGCGTGACCGCGCACTATGATCTCACCGGCAAAGGCGGCACCTGCGCCGGCCTTGCTTTCGATGCGAAAAATCGCATCCTCTTTGCGGCGTGCCGCAATCCGGCGAATATGGTGATCCTCCGCGCCGATGACGGAAAGATTCTTTCTACTGTTCCGATCGGCGCGGGCGCGGACGGAGCGTGGTTCCATCCAGCGACGATGGAGGTCTTCAGCTCCAACGGCGGGTCCGGCACGGTAAGCGTGGTGAAGGAAAACGGCCCCACAACCTTTGCGTTGGAGCAGACAGTGCCGACCATGATCGGCGCCCGCACCAGCACGATGGACTGGAAAACCAACCGGCTGATCTTGGTGGCGGCAGAGTTTGGCCCGCCGACGCCTCCCGCGCAACCCGGCGGCAACCCGGGCCGGGGACCCCTACTGCCCGATTCGGTCACGATTATCGTTGTGGGCAAGTAGGCGGCAGATCGCGGAATCGAAGCGCGGAGTGGGTGGCCGTTCTGGTAGGGCGGAGCGCCAGCTCGGCGCCGAGGCACCCGCCTAGGCAGTCGTGCTCCCGAGGCTCTTGTGATCCGTTCAAAGCCAGCCGGGCGGCCAGCTGCCGACCTGGCGGTCCGCCCCACAAAAAAGCAAAAGGCCTGAGCTTTCGCCCAGGCCTGCTTTTTCCCACCAGAGGAAATCTACTTCAACTCGGTCATGAAGCCGGGTACGCTCCACTGCTGCTGCAGGCTGCCTGGAGCCCATTTATATTCGGTTTCCATAAATTTTGCGACGTCGGCCTGGCTCTTGCCGCCCTTCACCATGGCGCCGACTTTGTCACGCATCACCGCGACGTTGTCGCGATACGTTTTCAGGCCGGCTTTCGTTGTCACGGGGCCGTGACCAGGGATGACTGTGTCGATGTCGAGCTTCATGGCTTCATCCAGCGTCTTAGTCCATTCCACGATGCTGCCGCCGCCCGAGTAATCGATCAGGGGGCTGGTGCCGGACATCAGATCGCCCGTGTGCAACGTCTTGATCGCGGGGAAATAGATCACCGCATCGCCGCCTGTGTGTCCGCGGCCCAGGTAATGCGCCTGCACTTCCTTGCCACCGAGCACCACCGACATATCGTGATCGAACGTGATGCGCGCCGGAGCCACCAGCGGGCTTGCGTTCGATTGCTTGTGCTCCAGGATGTCACACGGGGTGCCTCTTCAAGATATGATGTCATCTGCGCCCGAAGTGCGCGCGGTGGGGAAGGTTCACGGCACGGAGGTCCCATGCGGACAACATTCGCGCTGCTATTGGCAGCGGTTACATGCGTCATACCGGGCATCGCCCAGAACACGGAGTCCTATAAGCTGCGGCTGGCTCCTGTGGCAACGGATATTGCCATGCGCGAGAACATCGCGGGCTCCGGGATGGTGACGGCGACGCTTGCGGGATCGAAGCTGACGCTCTCGGGAACCTTCGAAGGAATGAAGGGCAACGCGACCATGGCCCACATTCATCAAGGCACGGCTGCCGGAGTGCGCGGACCGAAGCTGTTGGATCTTACGGTGACCAAGGCCATGGGCGGCAATCTTTCCGGCACCTTCGATCTGACTCCGGAACAACTGGACGCGCTCAAAAAAGGCAAGTGGTACGTGCAGATCCACAGCGAAAAGGCCCCGGACGGCAATCTGTGGGGATGGATTTTGAAGTAACAGGAGACCCGGCGAAATGAAGCGCAAACTCATAATTACATTCCTGACCATCGCGGCAGCAGGCGCCGTCGTTCTTCTGGGACAAGGATTCACGGCCGATCAGGCCACCGCCGGACGCGCCGCGTACCAGGCCAACTGCCAGGGCTGTCACGGCCCCGATCTGGGCGGACGCGGTGAAGCGCCGCAGTTAGCTGGCTCGAACTTCGTGCGCAATTGGGGCGCGAAAACGGGAACCGACCTTGCGGGTTACATCAAAGCCGCGATGCCGCCAGGCAAAATCGGCAGCTTGAGCGACGCCGAATACACCAACATCGCCACGTTCATTTTGCAGTCGAACGGCGCGAAGGCGGGCGCGTCCATGGCCGCACAGATTGGCGGCTTGGCGAACGGTACGGCCATTGCGGCGGCACCTGCAACAGCGGCCGCGAAACCGGCTGCGCCCCAGGCCCCTCGCGGTGTCACGGTTGCGGGTGAAGTGAAGAACTATCGCCCGGTTACCGACGCCATGCTGAAGAATCCGGATCCGGCCGACTGGCTGATGATTCGCCGCAATTATCAGGCCTGGAACTATAGCCCGCTGAACCAGATCAACGCGACAAACGTGAAGGATCTGAAACTGAAGTGGATTTGGAATATGAACGAAGGCGGCTGGAGTGAGCCGACGCCCATCGTGCACGATGGCGTGATGTTCGTCCAGAACACCGGTAACGTGGTGCAGGCACTGGACGCTCGCACGGGTGAGCTGATTTGGGAAAGCCGCTTGGCGATCGGCCCGGCGAAGGACGGCGTCGCCAGCCGCAACCTGACGCTTTATCGCGACAAGGTCTACGTGGCGACCACGGATGCGCGTATGGTTGCGCTCGACGCCCGCACGGGCAAAATCGTGTGGAGCTTCACGATTGGCGATCCCAAGAAGGGCTATCAAAACAGCAGCGGACCGCTTGCGATCAACGGAAAGATCATCGAGGGCCTGGGCGGCTGCGATCTCTACAAGGAAGAAGGCTGCTTTGTCAGCGCCTACGACGCCGAGACCGGCAAACAGTTGTGGAAGTTTGAAACCGTTGCGCGCGAAGGCCAGACGGGCGGCGAAACTTGGGGGAATCTCTCGAACCTGCTACGTGCGGGCGGCGACACCTGGATCACCGGCAGCTACGATCCAGACTTGAACCTGATGTACTGGGGTGTCGCGCAGGCGAAGCCGTGGATGCGCGCCATCCGCAACACGAATGCCGCGGCGCTGTACACCACATCCACTCTTGCCTTGAAGCCGGACGATGGCAAGCTGCAATGGTATTACCAGCACGTGGCGGGCGAATCGCTCGATCTGGATGAAGTGTATGAACGTGTTCTGGTGGACGACAACGGCCAGAAACTGGTGTTCACCATCGGCAAGGCGGGCATTCTTTGGAAGCTGGATCGCGTGACCGGCAAGTTCCTGGGCCATCACGAAACGCTGTTCCAGAACGTCTTCGATCACATCGACGACAAGACGGGCGAGGTCCACTACCGCAACGAGATCGTCGAGCAGAACACGAAGGACTGGGTGCAGGCGTGCCCTTCGACGCAAGGCGGCCACAATTGGCAGGCGATGACGTATCATCAGCCGACCAATCAGTTGATTATCCCGTTGAGCCAAAGCTGCATGGAAATGCAGGGCAAAATCACAGACTTCAAGGAAGGCGCGGGCGGCACGTCGGCCAATCGCCGTTTCTTTGAGATGCCTGGTACGAATGGCAACGTGGGCAAGCTCGCTGCGTATGACGTCCGCACGATGAAGGAAATGTGGAAGCTGGAACAGCGCGCGAGCTTCCTGACCTCGGTGCTTTCCACCGGCGGCGGCGTGGCGTTCGTCGGCGA
>JBEBFS010000028.1:0-43414 GCA_040081855.1 Bryobacteraceae bacterium
CGATCTTGAGGAACTCCGGCAGACGGCACGCATGATTCCGGGGCGCCGGGCCGTCCGCATCAATACGATTGCGTTCGCGGCCAGTCTTCGCACGAAGAATTTTTCCGTGAAAGGCGCGCCGGCGGAGCCCGGCATTCAGGCTCGCACTGCGTTTCAAGTAGTGTATCCCGATGGCTACATCATGATTGATTCCGGCATGGATGAAGCAGTGCACAAAACCTTCGGGCGCGGCGCGGTGGAGCCTTACGACAATGCGGCGGCCAAGCGGCTGGAGCAGGCCGTACGCGGTGCGCGCGCTATCGTGCTGACGCATGAACACGGCGATCACGTGGCCGGCGTGGTGCACACACCGTTTGCGAATGAACTGGCTCCAAAGACCGCGCTGACCCGCACCCAAGTGCAAACGCTACTGACGGCACCGCAGATGCCGGAGATCAAACTGACGGAAGAGGCCGCGAAACGCTATCGCATCTTCGATTACGACAAGTATTTTCCCTTCGCTCCAGGCGTCGCGTTGATGAAGGCTCCTGGACACACGCCGGGATCGCAGATGATTTACGTGATCCTTGAAAACGGAACAGAGTACCTGTTCATCGGCGATAGCACGTGGCACATGGATGGCGTGCGCCAGATCAAGGGCAAAGACGCGCCGTGGATTAAAGAAGACGAGGAAGCGATTCTGGCGCAGCTAACCTGGCTTCACGGACTGCTCGACAGCGAGAAGAAACTGAACATCGTCGCAAGTCATGATGACGAGCAGCGGAAGCAGTATGTCGCCAAGGGATTATTGGGCGGCTCGCTCGAATAAAGTTTCCCCGTGCGAGGGTGATGGCTTTGGATCGACAGTTTGATCCGCAAGCTGATACGGAAGAGGCCGGCCTGTGCGCGGCGTGCGCGTATTGCGTTCGCGTTCCATCGGATCGAGGACCTATTTACTACCGGTGTACGCGGTCAGAAAACGATTCCCGATTTCCGAAATATCCTCGGCTTCCGGTACTTCGATGCGCCGGGATTCGACAGGCGCGATTTGGACGCTGAATAGGGGCCGCCCAAATGGCTAGACGGCTTATATTAGAATAGGACGTTGTAAACATACGCCGAAATAGATCATACCGGCGAAGGAGAACTTATGATTCGTAACCTCAGGATCGCGGCCGCTTTGTTCGCGGTTGTGATCGCGGGCCTAGTCAGCACCGTGCCCGCTGCGGCGCAAGCGCAGGAAAAAGTGCTGAAGGTGGAAGACGTATTCAAGAATGTCCAGGAGTTGAAGGGCATTCCGGTGAATCAATTCATGGACACCATGGGCTTTTTCTCCGCGGCAATTGGCTTAAACTGCACGGGCTGCCACACGGGTGAGAGCTTGCAGGATTGGTCGAAGTTCGCCGATGACGTGCCGCGCAAGCGCATGGCTCGTCAGATGATTCGAATGGTGAATGCAATCAATAAACAGCAGTTCGGCGGCCGGCGCGCGATTACGTGCTGGAGCTGCCATCGCGGCACTGGCGCACCGCAGTTGATTCCGAGCCTTCAGGATCAGTACAGCGTTCCCGAAGAAGATCCGAACGCCATCGAGATTGTTCCCGATGCACCCAAGGAGCCGACGGCGGATCAGATCCTGACAAAGTACATCAATGCAGTTGGCGGCGCACAGAAATTGGCTGCGCTTACTGGCTACACGGCGAAGGGCACCATCGAAGGTTTCGACACGTATCACCAGAAGGTGCCGCTCGAAATCGTCGCGAAGGCTCCGAACCAGAGGAAGCTGATCTCGCATACGCAAAACGGCGATAGCACGACGGTATTCGACGGACGCAACGGATGGATCGCTGCTGTGAACAATCCGGTTCGCCTGCTGCCGATGCTGCCGGGCGCAGAGGCGGACGCTGGCCGCTTGGAATCCTACCTGAGCTTCCCCGGTGGAATCCGGGAATCGCTCACCGATTGGAAAATCGGCTTCCCGCCCACCAGTATCGATGGCAAAGAAGTGGTCATCCTACAGGGCATGGGCCCGGGCAAGAGCCGCTTCAAGCTCTACTTCCAGACGGAAACGGGCTACCTGGTGCGCGTGGTTCGCTACGAAGACACGCCCATTGGCATGGTACCGATTCAGAACGACTACTCGGATTACCGTGACGTTGCGGGTGTGAAGGTTCCGTTCAAGTCGGTTGTGACGTGGACCGACGGTCAGTCGCACATCGAACTGAGCAACGTGACACCAAATGCGAATATCGCGGCAAGCGAATTCGCAAAGCCGGTGGAACCCAAGGTGAAGACGATCACGAAGTAGTTTTTCGAAGATCGATCGAGACGGCCCGCTGGCTGGTGCTGAAAAAGGCACTGGTTACGCGGGCCGTTTTGTTTTTGCCGATCGGAATGCTACGGGAGTCTGTAGGCTGCCAGGCGCGCGAGGGTGGTTACGGCGTTCACGACGAAGTGGCCCTCGGGATCGTCTGCCGGATTTACAGGGACAAACAGCACCGTCTCTTCGCGCCTGGAAAAGACGTTGTGAACCACTAAGCCGCGCATCATTGAAATGGCTTTGCGGACACTGGAACACTCAAGGCCAAGCCAGCCTGGGTACTCGGGGCCTGTGCGAAGCATGCCGGTCGATAAGCGCAATGCTTCGGCGATTTGATGACTGAGCGCGCGGTTGCGTTGCGCATCGAAGCCATGCCCTGATGCGGCGGCTTGTACCAAGGGCGCGTTGGCTTTTGTTTCCGCGAACAGTTGGGCGATTTGGCGTTGCTGGCCGGGCCACATGTGATCGACAAAATAGTGGCACGTCTTGGCGATGACGGTGATGACGTTCTTGATTTCTTTTTCCAGCCGGTAATGGGGGCCTGCGGGTAGATCAATCCATCGGCCGTCGCGGTAACACGAGACGTTCTCCATCACAATCGCGCGCGCAAGCCAATCCGCCATCACGTCGCGTTCGCAATCGACACGCACCCAGCCCGCTACGGGCGATTCTTCCACCGGGAGATAGGCCACCATGCCGACGCCTCTGCAGATTTCGTCCACCACTTCGCGGTAACGCTCGGGCTGTTCGGCGATTTGCGCGGGAGTCGCAGGCTCCAGTAACTTGCCTTTGTGCGGAGGGCCGCCCGCCATCGCAAGATCACAGAAGCTGCCCCAGATTTCGTCCCACGCGACTTTGCCTTCGGCGTCAAACTTGAGGCCGGCAGAACCCATGGAAACCGGTTGGACGTCTTCGTAGCAATCCTGATACTCCTCAGGGAGAAGAGTCTTCAATCGCGCGTCCAGAAGGTCGAGAAGTTCTTGGTCGCTACGCATAGCGCGGTCCTGCGTTCTGCTGTGCGCCGCTGCGCTTTCCTGGTTCCCGGTTTGCATTTCCATTCCGCGAAGCCGGATTCATCCTCTCGCTCATGTTTTCAGGGTACCCCGCCGGGGTGGGGTTGATTTGTCAAAGAACCTGTCTGTCTCTCAGAACACTTCTCTCAAAACACTTCTCTCAGAACGCAATTTTCCCAAGTAAATTTAGGGAGCTCCCGATCCGGATTTTACTCATCCGGCGAAGAGGCTGTCGTTTGACTCGAACAGCGCGAGGCCGTTTATTTGCCCGCAACGGCGTGGGTCTAGTTTTTACCCGCATAGCTTAGGGACTGGTTTAAGACCAGTTGAACTCTCATCGCCCGCAGACCCGCCATGGGTGCCATGGATTCCACGCTTGGTCGATCCGGCTCTCCGATAAGTGAGCGCTCGGACTCCTTGCCTATGTTGTAGGGCATGTTTTTGTTGATGCGCGTGAGGCGAAACGCAAAGTGGTTGATCTTGGGGCGGATTGAGTTGCGGGGTAGGGTGTGAATGAGCGGACTGGGGACTTCAAAAGCTTAATCAACGTCGGGACCGTAACCCCGTCCGCAACAACTTGAGGAGAACTCGGAATTCCTGACGTTCGTGGTGACCCCACCCCACAGTTCGATAGCCGAGGCATTCTCTATACTTGCTCATCAGACGAATACCCTTCAAAATGAGCCCGGAAATTTCTTTCGCGTTAAGCGTCGGTAACGCCGCATAGCTGCCCTTGGTTACATGTCGCGTTCCTCTATGCGCCAGGTACTCGTTGCGTAGCGCCAACAGTTTCTCTATTGCCGCCTCGGCATTAGACACTTTCGCGATGTCCTTATCAATGTCCGCCGCGCGAATATTCGTTATCGCCGCCGGGAATGATGTTCCCGAACGTGTCATATTCTCCCTCAAAGTCTGTAAGAGGTTCCCGAGGCTAGTCGCGGTAGGATGTGGATCGTATAACCGTCCTAGCCGGAGCACAACCGCATCTTTATGCGCCTGTTTCGTCAGCTCCCAGAACCCTGGCGTCTGAGTCAATTCGCGAACGTGCGTTTTAGCTGCTTCGTCGATCGTCTTCCAAGCCTCCCAATTATCACGAACACGATATACCTCCGTTGTTAGGTGATCGATCAACCAGTCAAATTCCGCACGAGACTTGACACGAATCGCCTTGAACATCTTTTCCACCAGCCTTCCTCCGCCTACAGCCTTCAAAGTGGACCTAGGCGCGGAAATGTGAGCACGCGCATCATCTGATGATAGGGCAGCAACAATGAATTAATGTGGCCCAAAGGCAACACATGCTTCCACAGCAACCAGTTCAACTCACCAGATGTATAGTCATCAAACAATCGCTTCGAAAGTTCCGTGTCGGAATGCTGCAAGTAGCCGTTGTACAGGTATCCGTAGTCGAGTGATGAGATAATGTGCCGCAACGCCTTGTTACGCTCTCCGAGCCACAAGGCATAGGTGTCGGTCGCGTCAGTTTCGGACGTGGCCAAGACACGAATCAATGTGCCTTTCGAGTGGTCCTTTTCCCGCAACATCTTAAACCAAGTGTTATGTATGTTTTGATAGAACACTGAGTCGCTCTGATTGAAGATGACCGGTCGAAAGTCATTGAGTGCCTGCCGCAAGTCCCAGAGATTTCTGATGTACCAATTATCCTTCTCATCTTTCCCGAGATGGACTCCCAGGTCAGCCGGGAAATGCTCGTAGCGCGTAATAAAACTCACGGACTGCGCACGCTCATAGTCGCTCAAAATATCACGGTTTACTACCGCACTCCTTATCTCGAAAGCAATCTTCTCCGGTAGTCTAGTTGTCAACAGGCGATTCGCGTCCTGCAATATCGTGTTTATTTCTACCTTCATCGCACCAAGACGACTAGCAATACGCTCTGGCAGTTCGGGAGGAAATGGAGCAGCGTCAAGCATGGTTTCAAATGGCCTAAGCAGTAAGGAAATTCGGTGACAGGCTATTTTTGGCTAATTGCATCGTACATGATCATCGCATTGTGGGCGCTGTCGTAAAAAGTGAAAGGGTAGCCTGTCGCCGATTGTGTCGTGCCGCGTTAGCGTCCCAGGGTTGCCCGCGTTTGCCACGTTTCCTCAGGTATTCCGTTTCCGCGGGGTATACGACCGCTCCCTATAGTCGCGGCCCCGTTGAGTGCATCGAGAGGGGGCGAGAGGTTGCCGCGATTGTAGCGAATCAATAAATTTGCCAATGAAAAAACCCGGCCAACTCTCTTTCAAGAGCGGGCCGGGTTTTGTACTCCCACCGGTGATTGTTATTTCTTGCCGGCCGCGTGGTCGCGGAATTTGTTGAACAGCGACTCGTCGGTCGGGATGCAGCGGTCTTCGAGGATGCCGGACCAGCCGCTGATCGACATGGCTTCTTTCGGGATCAGCGCCCACACCTTCGGGCTGGCGTGCCAGGGTTTGGTGTAGGTGGTCGGATCGTTTAACGTCAGGTCTGCGCGCAAGCGGTTGGGGCTCGGGCGGCTCCAGCGTTCTTCGAGAACGGCTTTATCGCTGTACGGGAAACCGTACTGATCGAGCCAGGCGCGGTCATCGAAGCCGGTGGAGGTGACCACCAGCGTGTCGCCTTCCCACTTGCCGACGGAGTAGCCGTTATAACGCGGCAGATAGTCGTCGACGTTCGGGATTTTGCGACCGTCCATCCAAATTTCGCGATTATCCCACGTCCATTCAAACCGCTGTACGATGCGGTCGTTCTTGGCCGAATGCACCATTTCCATAGTGGCGCCACCGCCAGAGAAAGCGATCAAACGAGGCAAGCCCAGGGGTTCGCAGCGGGCTTCCGGATCGTTGCCGAAGGCCGGCAACACGGCGCGGCGATAACCTGCGTCAACATCGGCATGCGCGGCGGCTTCTTTGCTATTGAGCTCATAGCCGCGGCCCGGCTTGTTCAATTGGAAACGTTTTTCGCCGAGCGGCGTGCGCGGCGGGGTGTCACCAAAAAAGCCGTATCCCGGTGCAATTGCCTGGTCGCGGCACTCGGGGCAAACCGGAAGCTTGTAGGTCTGCGGATTGCGCGCCCAGAGTCCGTCAAAGTTCTTCTTGTCGTACGGACGCGTGTCGGTATCGGACGGGCCCGCCGGAGCGCCACCACGTCCACCGCGACCGCCCGCAGGCATCTGCGCGAGTGCGTAGACTCCGGTCATCGCCAGGAGTCCGGTCAGTGCGGCTGCACGCGCAGCTCGCCAAGTCAACTGCGTCAAACCGCTTGTATTCACCATAAATTGTTATTCCTTGCCGGGGAGTTTGTCTTCGCCAGAGGGCTGCAGACCGCCGGGAACTCCGTCCATATCCACGGACTTCACTTCGGCGCGCTCGCCGACGATGTTTTCACCTTTCTCGTTTTCGACCTTCATCACGATGCCGCTCAGGCCACCGGCGCGCGAGGTGCCGATGAAGAGCTTCACGCGGGTGCCGGGCTTCAGAGCTTCGTTGGAGCGGCTCTTGGTCCAGCCAGCGCGAGCGAGCACCGACGGGTTGGTGAGCAACTCGGAGACCCAGTGCTCCACTTTTCCGTCCTTGGTGGTGCGATCAAACGTCATCGACGGATGCGGATTCAGGTAGTTAAATTCCGTCACAGTAGCCCAGGTAGACCACAGGTGGTTGGTGTCATACGAGATGCCGCTGCCGTGATGTGCAAATGCCGAAACACTGAGCGCCAGCGTTGCGGCGCCCAATATGATTGCGCGTAAGAAATTTTTTTGCATGGCCTTGAGTTTAGGATGACAAAAGCCGGATGTCAATGGTCTCCGTTGCCCGAAAAGGAGGGTCGGCTAGGGGGAGAATGGCGAATAGACTTCTCGTGCCATTCCGAGTGCGGGGCGGATGGGCGAAGAACCCAAAAGACCCGCCCGTAAGATGTTGATCGCCCATCACTTGCGGTCGGTTTCGGAATTCCGTGTGGGAAACTGCTTAACGTCGCCCAGGCGCGGCGCGCGGGAGGGAAGACGTCATAAGCGATTAAACAATGATTAATAAGTCTTCGGGGTGTGATCTTGTCCGTGACAGATCATGTAGCAACCACCGCGGCCAGCCGTTGTCGTGAAGTATCCGAAATTGCCGCCAGCCGGACGCGCGACGGCGGTGTCCACATTGATCATGGCGCGGCTGGTGGTGGCGGTTCCGCCGATGACGCCGTGAGGATCGTGGCAGGAACTACAGGAAGTTCCCTTATCCATGTGGTTCTTGTGCATCGCATTGGAGTAAACGGAATTATTTCCTTCGACGACGTGGCACTTGTTGCACAACGCATAGTTATTGGCCACGTTAGCTCCACCGCTGGCGCCGCCCGAGGGTTCCTGATAAAGGAACCATTGCAACAAATGTTGATACGCCGAGCCGTGCGCGCCGTTGGGACCGGTGCCTTTCGAGGAGCGCGCCTGATTGTTGTCATGGCAATCCGTGCAAAAGATCCTGGATGTGGACGTCATTGGCCGGTTGGTGTTGTTGGTGCCATCCAGATTCAACATGAACGGACGCAAGTAGCGGTTCGGGGTGCTTGGTACGCTGTAGCCCATGACGTTGTGGCTGATGGGGCTCATGAATTTCAGCCGGATATTTAAAGGATCCGGCGGTGTGGGCGGTGGCGGCGCATAAGTGGCGGGCAACGGACCTTGGGAGTAGCGCGGCGGAGTGCGTCCGTAAACGCTGGAGGCCGGTTTGTTGGTGCTATCGCCGTGGCACTTGAGACAGATCTGATATTCATAGGCCGCAGGTGTTTGCGCTCCGCTGGTGTCATAACCGTTAACGCCGAGCAGAGCGGCTTGGACGTTGGGCGCCGTGGGAGTGCCGGTCTGCGCCTGAGCGGCATGTGAGTTGTGGCAATCGGCGCATTCGGCGTGACGGGTGTTGTTGACGGGAAGCGACTCGGTTGGGTCGTGCGCACCGGTGACTGTTGTGGTGGGGTGCGCGTAGGTCTTCGTAAATTCCGCCATCACGTTGGAAATCGAGGGCGACATGTTGGCGCCGGAGTGGCATGCGGAACACGCGGCTTCTTCCGCCGCGCGCATGTTGCGTGGGGCGACTGGATTATTGTGCGCGAGATGGCAGTTCGAACAGCCATTCGCGCTCACGGTGCCATAGGCGCCGAAACCGGCCGTTGTGGGAGCGGTGTTGGTGGAAACGGCGTGCGCGGCCGTGGTCCATCCATTCATCTGATTCGGTTGAGCGCGCGAAGCATCGTGGCAGGCCGTGCAGAGCGCTCCACCGGAGTTCGAGCGAGCCAGGAACATGGGCACGGCAGGGTCGTTGTTCTGTACGTGCGGGTCGTGGCAGGTGACGCATTCGATTTTGCCGCCCACCAGTTTCACGGAGGAGTCCCGCGTGCTGGGAGGATTCGAGAACAAGGTAGACACCAATTGTCCGTCGTCGACCGGGGCCATGCCCACGGGGTGGCTGCTGGCGAGGCTTGCGCCAAAGACATCGGAACCGGACATCGAGCCAGTGGTGGAGATCAAACCTTTCGCAAGCGTCTGGCCGACGGCAACGGTGCCGTCGTGACAACTGAGGCATAACTTCGACGAACCGGATGCAGGCGTTTGCGCGCCTGCGTTATAGGTGGTGCTGGTGTAGCCGGTGTAGGTCTGTGCCGAGAGCGCGTGATTCCAGAGCGGCGTGATGGACGTGCTGACGTTGTGTGAGCCGTGGCAGAAGATGCATGCATCGCCCACTCCCGATTTAACGGGACCTCCACCCGTTACGGAGAGATCGTGCTGGCTACCGATGATGGCTTGCGTCGAGCTGGCGGCGGCCAACGGAAACGCGATCAAAGCGGCTAGGGCGAGAAGCTTCGTCATTCCGAGACTCTCCGGTAGCGGAAGACTTGAACGCGCTGATTGTAGGAATCGGCGATGTAAATAATATTGCGGTCGTCGATGGAGATGCCGGATGGAAGCTGGAATTGCCCCGGCTTGCGGCCGGTGGAGCCGAAGTAATACAAAAGCTTGCCGGCTTGATCGAAGACCTGAACGGTTTCAAA
This sequence comes from Bryobacteraceae bacterium, assembly GCA_040081855.1. Lineage (GTDB taxonomy): Bacteria > Acidobacteriota > Terriglobia > Bryobacterales > Bryobacteraceae > Palsa-187. The sequence continues at coordinate 9,328 of JBEBFS010000028.1, forward strand.
AAGCGCATCGACAACATAGATGTTGCCGTCGGTGTCCGCGGCGATGCCTTTGGGGCGATTCAGCGTACCGGTGCTGTTGCCGAGCTGGCCGAAGGAGCTAAGGAACTGACCGTCGGCGGTAAGCGTTTGGATGCGGAAGTTCATGGCATCGACGACATGGAGCTTACCGGAGGCGAGAGTAAGCGACGTTGGGAAATTGAACTCACCCGGGCCCGCTCCACGCTTGCCGATGGTGCGAATCAATTCACCGTTAAGCCCGAGGACAAGCACCTGATGGCGGAGAGTATCGGTGATGTAGAGGCGGCTGGCGTTGGTATCGATGGCCATCCCGGTGGGACGTCCGAAGCGGACCTCGTGCGCGTTGCCGCCGATCGTGCGCTGGAAGCGGCCCTTGGCGTCGAAGATATAGATCTGCGCGCGTTCGGAATCGGTGACGTAAACGTTATCGGCGTTGTCGCAAACGATGCCGATGGGAGAGGCCAGGTTCTTGCCGCGCGGGCCTTTGAGGAACTGATACTTCTGCTTTTCGAAATCGAAGACATGCACGCCGTGCGCGCCGGGGTCGGCTATGAGCATGCGGCCGGTGCTATCGTGCGCGATCGAGTAGGGGCGCAACACTTCGGGCTTGTCGTCGGCGGGGCCCGCCACCCACTGCACCAGTTTGCTGAAAAAGCCTTTGGGTTTGGTGAACTCACGGACAGAGGGAACGGTGCGAAGGTAATCGACGGTGCCGCGTGTGAGCGTGGCACCGGGCGCGCGCATGGCGCTGAGGGCGAGCGCGCAGACCGCAAGACGCATCCGGATTTGTGCTTTGTTCGCCATTAGAGTAACCGGGCCGACCTCGAGATACGGATATAAAAGCGGCCGCGTTGCGTCTGCGGATAGAAGGCAAAGATCTGATTGGTGCGGATGTATCCGGCATCGAACTGGAGCTGACGAAAGTGATACGTTGCGCGGACGTTCAGCAGTTCAAAATCGTTATTCAGAACGCCAGCCAGGTGTTGGCGTGAGCGCGTCCAGGTGGCGGCGACCTCAATCTTGCGCGTCGGATTCGCGTGGGCCGAAAAATTCAGGCCGCGATAATCGCTGGGAATGATGGCAAGAGGGTTGATCAGGATCGTGCCCGTGGGATCGCCCGCGAAGAGCTGGTTGTAGATGGGCAAAGAATTGCCGATGCCCTGATTCAGGGCTGCGCTCACTTGAAGGCGAGGATGCTCCAGGCTGACGCGTGCGGTGTAGCCGTCGGATTGAAACGAATTCGAAGCGTTGCGGAACTCGCCGGTTTGCCAACCGCCGCCCACTCTGCCGGAAAGACTGCCGATGACACGGCGCATCACGCTGCCTTCGGCGTTGAAGTTCTTGCTGGTGTAGCCGGTGGCGTTGAAGACACGCTGCTCTGAGCCATGGATGGTGCCATCGAGCTGGAAGCGGTCCGCTGTGCCGTGCTGCAGCGTCAGCATGTAATTTTGTCCACGAATGGTGCCCGATTGGCCGGTAACAGAGCCGTTGCCGAGATCGCGGCCGTACTGGCCGGCGATGGAGAGCCACGAAAGATGTTTTGTGTAGCTGACACCGGCGGTGCCTGTCGAAAAGGATGAGTGAAGCGGGCCCGCTTCCCGGTTCGTTGCCGAAACCTGGTTATGATCCACCTGTGCGTAGAGGCCGAAACCGTGAGCAAGTTCCACCGACGTGGTGCCGTTCGCATTGGCGTTCGAGATGTTTTGCCGGAGCGTGGAGAGAATGCTGGGATCGGGTGCGATGGCACCGGGGCCAGTGCCGCCTAAGCCATTGAGTACCTGGTTCAACACCTGCGAAGCAAGGTTCGAAGAGTACCCGGCACGTAGCGAGCCTCTCCAACGGCGCTTGGGCAAAATCAGCAGATTCACATTCGCGTACTTCGTGTTGAGATCAAACGGCTGCTGGAAAAGTTCACTGGACGTCTGCTGTGCTCCCGCGGTCATGTGCAGGGTGGAGTTTTTTCCGATGCCGCGCTGCGCGTCGGCCTGGTACTGAGTGACGCCCTGGGTGAGATGGTAGGTGCTGGCTGACGGGTTGAGCGGCGCGAAGAGTTCGGTCTGGTAGTTTTGGTGATTCGCGAAAGCACCGAAGGTCCAGCCCGCGTAATCGTACTTGCTATCCAGCTTCACGTGGTTGCCGTGGGCGTGCGTATCCGGAATCAGGTCGATGCCAGAGACGGAGTTTGACGAACTCTTGTCCCAGTCGAAATGAAAGACGGGATACTTTGCGGGGCGCAGTTCCCAATTCACGCCGATGTCTTTATATCGGTTCTTCAAACGATAGGTGGATACCTGGCCGAGCCCGCCGAAGTAGGCGTCTTCGAGTTGCACGTTCGTGTACCGGAAGGTGAGCGGAAATGCGCGGCGGCGGAGAAATGTTGTGTTGAAGCGGATACCGTTGCCGCCCTGGAAGCCGGCTTCGGTAGCTTGCGGGCCGAAGTTCAGTTCGGGCTGCGCTGTGAACGTTACGAGATCCGGCGTCATATAGTAGCCGGTGATATTAAAGACCGAGCCGACGGGGACGAAAGCGATCTTCTGATTCACTTCGTCGCGGGTGTAGCTGCTATAGAAACCGGTGGAGAACGTTCCCGTAATCCGCAAGGGCTGTTCTTGCGCACAGAGACAGGCCGCCGCACTGAGAAGGGCGGAGGTCAGCAAGATTGTGCGGTTCCGTAGCAAGATTGCGTCCTCTCTCTGAAAAATCGGAAACAGAACCCGGTGGGAACGGGCGAGACCGCGCCCACCGGGGTCATCAGACTACAGGTGACAAGTGGTGCACAGCGTAGTGTTGTTCGTCATACGCAGGTAGTTGGTATTGGTGTTGTTATGCGAATCGTGGCAAGTGGAGCATTGCACGGTGTTCGAAGCTCCGTACAGCGGGAGCGACGCGACCACCGAGGCCACGGCCTGCAGACCCGTATCGTTGACGGGGTTGTGGCTCAAATTCACAGGATGGTCGTTGGTCAAACCGGCCGAATCATAAGCCGGAGCCTTCGAACCCACCTTGTTCGCGGCGGCCATACCAGCACCGCCATTGATGGAGCTGAACGACGACGTGACGCCATCATGACAGCTAAGGCAAAGCAGCGAGTACATGCGAACGTCGGTGGACGTCGACAATGCACTGCCGCCAAGTTCCGTAGCCTTGTTATTCATGGTGGCGGAATCGTACACGCCGAAGGTATTGGCAGCCGCGGGAAATGAACGGGCCCACAGCAAAATGGCGCCAGTTGCCTGGGTGCCACCCGCTGCCAGCGATCCGTTGTGCGGCGCATGACATGATTTACAACCGCTACCGCTAATGTCATGCGATGAACCGGCCACCCCGGTTTTCGGCAAATTGGCTGCATACAAACCCGCAGTCATGCCGAAGAGGGCGACCAGTGTAAATCGAATGGATTTCATAAAGTTCCTCTCTCAAAACGAAAAAATGCCGCCCGGATGCATTGTCCTGACGGTCATGAAATGGATTTAGTGCCTGTTACTCGAATTCGCCTCCTTTCCATCCGCTTTGGGGTCGGCTTTGGAATTCGTAGGAACCGGCTGCGGGATGTATTGGAATACCTGCACACGTCCGTGGTACTGCTCGGTGGTGTAGATCTGATCGTTGGAATCAATGAATAGGCCGGCGACCAAGGCGAACTGGCCGGGATTGGTTCCAAGCGCGCCAACAGCAAGCAGCGGCTGTCCTTCGCGCGTGAGAATTTGAAAATTGTTGAACTCGGCATCGGCGACGTAGATGTGGCCTTCGGAATCAACCGCGATGCCTTTGGGCCGAATGAATTCGCCGGGCGCGTCGCCCTGCGTGCCGATGGACTTGATGAACTTCCCTTCCGCGTCGAGAATCTGGATGCGTTGATTGAAGGTATCCGCGATATAGAGATCGCCACGGCGATCCACCGCGATGTTCGAGGGGTTGGCAAACGTGCCCGGTTCCCTTTTGCCCGGCTTACTGGCGCTGCCAATGAAGCGAACGAACTTGAGCGTGTTGATATCGAAAACGGCAATGCGGCTTTCCTTCGCATCGGCCACGTAGAGGCGCGAGCGGTTGCGGTCGATTGCGATGCCACCCGGGCGGCCGAGCTGCGCGGAGCCAAACTGTGCGACAGGTTCACCGGCAGCGTCGAAATACGTGATCGAATGCGTGGCGGCGTCGGAGACGAACAGGCGGTCCTGCGCGTCGATTGCCACGCCTACGGGCATGACCAATGGCGCGCGGCCGGTTCCCTCCCGGCGCTCGAGTGCTTTGCCGTCGCGATCGATGACAAAGACCACTTTCCGTTCGGAATCCGCAACGAAAATGCGGCCATGTGAATCGGTAGCGACGCCGTAAGGACGGCGGAGTTCCTGCTTTTCGTCCGGAGTTTTCGCGCCGCTGACTTTTTCAATCCAGCTCGCTTTCTTCGCGGTCTTGCCGATTTTGGCGAGATCGGAATACTCGGTAACCCAACGCACACGCGGCGGGTCTGGAGGCAACGGCCAGATCAGCTCCGTAGGTTTCGGAGCCGCGCTCGCGATTTTCTTTGGCGGAGCTTTATCGGCGGCTAAAGAATGGGAGGCGATCAGGAAGGCGATGGAAGGAAGAAATAGAAACGGATGACGACTCAGTTGCACACTTACGCTCCATATCCGCGGCGCCGCTTTTGCGGGCACAGCGGTTCGTTACGGGTTCACGCGACGAAGACCACGACAAGTGGCCGCCGAGCAGAGCGCTTAGAGTGCAAAAGAACATTCAGCGACTTTCTCGCTGACGAAAACGCACACTGGTATGACGCATATCGCTCGCTCGACTCGCGTCAACATCTACATACAAGTACTTCGACTGCAAAAGGCCTAGACCTTAGGCACTAAGGAAACTATTCGCTCTTAGTGAGGGGACCTACGGTGTTTGGCGTATGACGATAGAGATCTGGCTAGAACCAAACGTTTCGAGAACAATGGGAATAATTCGCTGTGCAAGCTGTTAAGGCAGAAATGTTATTCGCCAAAGGACTAGTTCACGAAGAGCCCTAGGCTGGATCAGTGTTTTCACTTAAGCCCTAACCGTAACGACAGTGGAAACCGATGTATCTATGTAGTTTGCCTAGAGTAGCCAACGTCACGGTCAGTATCCTCGTTGCCCTGCTTTGGTGTTGCACTTTGTTCGCGCAGATTTCACCGGGTCCTCTATCTCAAGCTCACCAGGGATTAGAGGGGGTGACGAAGTGTAGCCAATGTCATGGCTTGGGGGGAGGCGCGCTCGGTTTCAAGTGTTTGGAATGTCACGTTGAAATCAAGCGGCGCGTTGCCGCGCGTGCAGGCTTCCATGCGCGCAACTACACCGACTCCGTTAATGAGACCGATTGCACGCGTTGCCATGTGGAGCACAACGGGCGGAAGTTTCCCTTGATCCAGCTGGAGCGTAAGGATTTCAATCACGCGACGCAAACGGGTTTTGCGCTGGAGGGTAAGCACCGCCAGAAAACGTGCGAAAGCTGTCATAACGCAAAGCACATCACCGCCGAAGCGAAGGCCGAAATCAAGCTTTCAAATAAGGATCACTCCTTCCTCGGATTGCGGCGCGAATGCACTACCTGCCACACAGACCAGCATCGCGGGCAACTGGGCACCGAGTGCGTGCGCTGTCATTCTCAGGACGCGTGGAAACCGGCGCCGGGATTCAGCCACACAAAGACGGCGTTTGCGCTCACCGGGCAGCATCAGAGTGTCGCTTGCCAGAACTGCCACGGGCCGAAGGCGGCGGATCAGGCGGCCCGATACAAGGGCTTGTCTTTTAACGGATGCCAAAGCTGCCACACAGATCCGCACAAGGGGGCGTTCCAGGACGCGAAGGTGAAGGGCGGTTGCGAGACGTGCCACACGACCAATGGATGGAAAAACAATCGTCCCAGCCAGAGCTTCAATCACGCAGGCACGCCGTTTCCGCTGGCGGGCAAACACGCGGCGCTGGTTTGCGATCAGTGCCATAAGAGCAGCGATTTCCGGCGTCCGATCGCCCACGAGAAATGCGCCGACTGCCACCAGGACCAGCACAGCGGCCAGTTTGCTGCGCGGGCGGCCGGTGCAGACTGCTCAGCTTGCCACAACGAGAGTGGATTCAAGCCCACGTTGTTCACGCGGCAGACACATCAGCAGAGCAAGTTCCGCTTAGAGGGAAAACACGAATCGCTCGAGTGTTCGCAGTGCCATCTTCCAGCGGGTAAGGAAACCGCTTACGTGCTCCGGAAATCACAGTGCGCAGAATGCCACGCCGATCCGCATCAAAGCGAATTCGCAGGGGCGCCGCACAACAACAGGTGCGAGAACTGTCATTCGCAGAACGCATTCAAACCGGCGCTGTTTTCGCAGGAAACTCATAACAAGTCCCGTTTCCCGCTGGAGGGATCCCACACTGCGGTGGCCTGCTACGACTGCCACAAGCCGCTGGCGGGGACAGCCGGGGCGCCTGCGCCGCAAGCCGCGAAGATGCTCGCTGCCAAGATTGAGCCGGGCGCAGCGCGGCGTTATCACTTTGAATCGCGCCAGTGCACGGCGTGTCACACGGATCCGCACAAAATCGATGCGGCCTACGCGGGCAGTTGCGAGACGTGCCATGTGGTGCAGAAGTGGAATAAGGCCGAGTTCGACCATTCGCGCGCGAAGTTCGCGCTGGCCGGTGCGCACGCAAAGGTGGAGTGCGTGAAGTGCCACCAGCAGATTCCGTTCATGCCGGCAGCCGCCTTGCCGAGTGCGGCCGCAAAGGCAGGCGCGGCCAAAACGGTTCCGGGATTCGCCAAGCTTGGGGCGAATTGCTACGGTTGCCATCAAGATCCGCACGCCGGACAGTTCCGCGCGGGCGAGCCGGAAAAAGATTGCGGCTCCTGCCACTCGATGAATCAATGGGCGATGCCCGAAATCGGACTTGGCGCGTTCGACCACAACAGAACACGCTTTCCCATGGATCGCGCACATGTGAATGTCCGCTGTGAAAAATGCCACGCCGAACAGGGCCAGGTGAATGGCAAGCCGATGCGGAAGTATCGAGGAACGGCTCTGGAATGTACGCAGTGCCATTAAGCGAAGTGGGTGAGAAATAAGATGTGGTTGGCAAGATCAACAGTCGACGGCTATGAGCGGGAATCTTATTGGGGAGGGAAGTGAGCGATGGCGACACTGACTGCATCCCCGGCCATGAGTTCCCCGCCGCGCAATAGATTGGGCCATCGGGCCCGGGTGGGTAGCGCTGCGTTCGCCGCTGCGGTGCTCATCGCGTATCTGGCCCTGCATGGGTACACGTACTATGCAACGAATCTGGAAGATCGCCCATTTTCACCGTTGCACACGCAACTGCGTTCCAGCGGCACCATAGGCTTCCGGCTGGGCATCCTGGGCGTGTGTCTGTTTGGCATCCTGTTCCTGCACCCGATCCGGAAACGCTGGGGATGGCTTGCGCAGAAAGGCAGCACGCGGCACTGGCTGGATTTCCATGCGGTGGTCGGGATCACGGCGCCGCTCGTCATCACGTTCCACTCCGCGTTCAAGTTCCACGGGCTTGCGGGGCTGGCGTACTGGATCATGGTAGTGGTGGCGCTCAGCGGCTTTATCGGGCGGTACGTCTATTCACAGATTCCGCGCAGCATCCATTCGGTGGAACTTTCGGTCGATGAGTTACAGGAGCAAACGTCGGCGCTGGCGGCCCGGTTGCACGAGCAGCGGTACTTCCGGGAGGAAGACGTGTCTCCACTATTGGCCGTGCCGACGCGGGAGGAAGTCCAGCGCATGAACCTGGTAGTGCTGGTATGGACGATGTTGATGATGGATCTGCGGCGCCCGTTCCTGGTTGGCCGGCTACGGCGTCGCCTGCTGCACGGCTCGGAACTGTTGACAACGCTGGGTGGAGTTCTGGATTCCCACCACGCGGACTTCGAATCCGTGATTCAAGGCGTGCGCCGGCAGTCCTGGCTCCGGGCGAAGACGGCCTTTTTGGAACGTGCATTGCAGTTGTTTCACCTATGGCACGTCGTTCACCGGCCGTTCAGCTTGTCTTTCATCGTTCTGGTGATTGTCCACTTAACGGTAGTGCAGTTGGTGGGACACCGGTAAGTTGTTGCATTTCCTTTACGGAAACGTGGGTTCTGTATGACTGAATCTTTAGTTACGTACGCGATATACGCGGTCATTTTAATCATCCCCCTGGCAATCTATCTGCACCGGCAGCAGCGCGCGAAGGTTGCGGCGGCGGAGGCGGCGGAGAAGGGCAAGGTATTCTCCGAGACTCCACGCGCGCAACATCCGCAGATCGACGTGTCGAACTGCATTGGCTGCCAAAGCTGCACCTCGGTTTGTCCGGAAGGGCTGGTGCTGGGCATGGTGGGGGGCAAAGCCGCCGTGGTGAATCCGGTCCGTTGCATCGGTCACGGATTGTGCGCCGATGCTTGTCCGGTGGGCGCGATCACGATGGCCATTGCGACTCCCGGCATGCGTGCGGACCTGCCCTATCTGACGCCTGAGTATGAGACCAGCGTGCCCGGCTTATTCATCGCTGGAGAGCTCGGCGGGCTCGCATTGATCCGGAATGCCATTAATCAGGGGCGCGATTGCGTGGATTCCATTGCGAAGCGTGTGTCCGAGTCTCACCCCGCGCCGAGTCCCGATATTTTCGACGTGCTGATTGTGGGCGCCGGCCCCGGGGGTATCAGCGCGGCGTTGAGGTCGATTGAGCACAAGCTCCGGTATGTCGTCCTCGAACGCGACACAGTGGGCGGGACGGTGAGCAAATATCCGCGTCAGAAATTAGTGATGACCGCCCCGGTTGAGTTTCCCCTGTATGGAATGCTCAAGAAACGCGAGTTTTCGAAGGAAAGCCTGATCGCGTTCTGGGAGGAAGTGACAGCCCGCCCGGACTTTCACATTTACACCAACGAAAGCGTGGAAAACGTCGTCAAAGACGCCGACGGGTGCTTCACCGTGACCACGCAGAAGGTGGCCTATCGCGCCCGCAATGTGGTGATGGCCATGGGCCGGGCGGGTTCACCGCGCAAATTGGGAGTGAAGGGCGAAGAGCTCCCCAAAGTGATGTACCGCCTGATTGAAGCCGATCACTACCGGAACAAGAACATTCTGGTGGTGGGCGGTGGCGATAGCGCGGTGGAAGCGGCGTTAGGCCTGGCGCGGCAAAAAGGCAACCGCGTGACCATTTCCTATCGCAAGGATTGGTTCGGCCGCATCAAAGAGCGCAATTCAAAGCTGGCGGAAGAAGCAATGAATGCCGGCTATCTCAACGTCATCTTTAATTCGATTCCTACCGAGTTTAAGGACGGCAGCGTGGTGCTGGAAGTAGACGGCGCGCACAGGGAGTTGCCGAATGACTACGTCTGGATCTTCGCCGGCGGTGTGGCCCCGAATGAATTCCTCAAACGCGTCGGCGTAAGCTTCGGCTCCAAGGACCTGACGCTGGAGGCCGGTGCCGAAGCGCGGTCGGCAGCGGAACTGGCAAACGCAGCGGTGTAGGCATGCGAATCCGCGCGCACGGTCAACGCCTGAGGGGCCCACAACAAGTTGATTTTGGGGAATTAGTTGGAGGCGCGGATCGGAGTCGAACCGACGAATAAAGGTTTTGCAGACCTCTGCCTTACCACTTGGCTACCGCGCCCCGATATTGCGAGGGCTACTCCAGAGATACCGTGCCGGGGGTCGTAAAGTCAACCATAAACAGCAGGGGGTAGTGTCTCCGGGACACTCCGCAGCAGGGAGTGGGTCGAATTGGCGGCTCCGCGGACTACTGCTTTGTTTCGCTCGGGGGCGGCGGGCCGAACTGGGGGCGCATGCCGGGGCGGCGCGCGCTGCCATCGGGACCGCCTTCAAAGCGGCGTGGCTGGCGGCGCTGGATTTCCTGCCACTGGTCGGCGGTGAACACCATCCTCATTTTGAGGCTCATCTGGGAAAGCGTCCGCGTTAGGTCGGCCCGTGTTGCGGCCAGGCGCTCAATCGCGTCGGTGGCCTTTTTCTGGTCGACGGGATTTTCGTTGAATGCCGCCTGCACATCGGCATCGGCCTTCTGCATGGCGGAGCGAACGTCCGTCATTCTGCCGCGGTAATCTTTCAACACTGCATTGATATCGTTCTTCTGCGTCTCGCTTAGGTTCAGGTCCTGCACCTGGCGATTATTCCACCACGGGCCTTCCCACCAGGCGGCGGGCGGACGAGGGCCGCGCGCGCCCATCGGGCCTGGCATGGAACCTGGCATAGGACCGGGCATGGGGCCTGCCATGGGACCCGGCGGGGGCCCGCCCTGTGCCAGCAGCACAGCAGGTAAAACAAGCATGAGTAGCACACGCGACTTCATCGACAACTCCGCGAAACTAATTTCGCTCCTCCACCGCATCATTGCGGCCGGATTCCTCTAAAAACAGCGCCTGAATGGGAGCAGTGGCGCTTGGCTCATAAGATTGCTCCAGCAAATACACATCGCTGAACAACTGCGCGTCGTTCTCCGCTGTATTCACGGCGGTGCTCACGATAACAGTCTCCTGGCGCGGCGGTTCCGCGGCTGGGCGGAAAGTAACCACAGCCGCCGTCAGCGCTATAGCCGCGGTCGCCACCGGTACCCACACTCGCCAAACCTCCGGCTGGGGACGTTCGATGCGCGCATAGATCGCGCGGCGTTGGGCCGCGAGAAACTCGGGTGACACCTCGACCGGCGAGGCCGATGCGGAACGCTTCTCCGCCAGCCCTTCCCAACGCTCGGAACACGCCTGGCATTCAGCAAGATGCGCATGGAGCGCGGCGACGGCGCGGTCATCGGCGACGCCATAGAAGGCGTCCACCATCGCCGCCGCAGGCACATGGATTCCGCCGTTGTTCGAATTCGCCTTGTTGTATTCGGTGCTCATCGCTGGCCGCCTTCGTACAGATCCTTCAATTCCTTGCGCAGTTTGCCCACCGCGCGGAACATGTGGGCCTTCACGGTGCCCACGTCGAGCCCCAGTGTTTCGCCGATCTCTTCGAGGCTCATCTCATCATAATGCCGCAGCGTGAACACGGCCCTTTGCCGGTCGGAAAGCCGCGAGAGCGCCAGCTGCAGCCGTGAGCCGATCTCCGATGCTAGCAACTGTTGCTCGCCCTCGGGGGCTTTCGATCTCGCCATGCCGAGAATCACGGCTTCGTCGGCAGGCTGCGGCCTTCGCCGCCAAAATTGCCACTTTCGCGAGCGCAGCCGGTCCAGGCACGTGTTGACGGCGATGCGCGACAACCAGCGGCCCGGATCGTCCAGCGTTTTGGCGTCCTCTTTCTGCAGGGCCTGGTAGGCCTTCAGAAAGACGTCCTGCGTGGCGGAATTAGCTTCGTCGGGGTCTTGGAGCATGCGTTGGCACAGACCGTAGATGCGCCTTTGCTCCGCGGTCATCCAAGCGCCGAAATCGTGCATCCACTCCGCCTCAACACGCCCAGCTTCCGCTTTCATCGCTTCGGCCTGGGACGGGAACAGAGGCTCGGCCATCAGCCCCATCATACTCTTCCAGACGGGACTGGACGGCAGTGGTTTACACGACCGCTAAAAGCAATCGCCCAGCGTCCGGTGTGCGGATCCCTGGGCGAGGCTTTGGTTAAATTATTGTTATTCAGATACTTAGGGGCTATTGCGCACCAAACGCCGTGGCGTGATGCGTTAGAACGGTCACCGGGTCGGCCGCCGGTTGAGTGTTTTCGATCAATTTCGCGAGCGAAATCGTGGTTTCCGTTACCGGGGGCGGGGCGGGGGCGAGAGACTGCGCCGGCGCGCTGGCGAGCGAGCCGCTCACAAAGACGGATTCCTTGGGAAGCTCTGATAGGGCTCGGCCTTCTTCGATCAGCATCTCGTGCTCTATCCAGTTGGAAAGAGGGATGTTGCGGAAAAAGATACGCTCCTGCATCACCATGGCGCGGCGGGACGAATCCAGTTGCTTGGTTTCGCGCACGTAGCTTCGTTCTTCAATGCGGATATCGTGCATGAAATCGTCCAGGGCCTGGCGTTTGCACGCTTCTTCGGTGGCTTTCACGCGCTCTTCGAGCGTGATTTTGCTGGATGCAATGGACGCGCGGGCTTCCGCGAGCGATTCGCGTTCCTTTGCCAAGGCCACTTCCATGCGGGCCTGCATGATGTAATAGGACAACAATGCGGTTCCCCCGGCCACGAAGACCGGTAGAAACATCCAGAGAAACGCTTCCATGGGCATAAGTTACCTGCAGTAGTCTATCGGCCCGCTATGAGAGAAAAGTTAGGGTTATAAGGGAAAAAACTTAGACGGCGGTACGAGGTTTCCCTTTCGCGGGGAAATGGGTTTCAAAATTCGCTAGTTGGCGTCGGCGCCGTCCAATTTTCGATCGGAAAGCAGCGCGCCAAACAATCCCATCTTGAGAGTTACGAGAGCGCCGAGGATCGCGCCCCAGCGGAACGTGAATCCGGAAAAGAAGCCATAGTATTTGCCGAGAAGAACCGCTCCTCCCAGGATGCGGTCCGCTTGGTGGGCGATGTCGTTGGGCTGGGTGGCTGGTGGGTTCCACGTCGCGCGGATGCCGGTGCAGATTCGGATTCTGCGGCCGGCGCGGCGGATTTGCAGTGCGAGGTCGGCATCCGCCCAGTGGTGGCCTAAGCGTTCATCGAAGTAGTTCATTCCCGCCACAAAATGGCGGCGAACCATCCACGCATCGCTGGCCGGATAGCTGACGTCTACTGTTTCCGTATCCGTTGCTGGCACGCTTTTTGAAGGCAACTTTTCGGACGCTTCCCGAAAAAGCGATGCATCCGGCGTGGGGAGCACTTGCGGCACCGGTTCTCCATTTGCGTCGACCAGCAACGGACAAACAGCCACGGCCGTAGCGTCGCTTTGAAGGCGCTCCGCCAAGGCCATTACCGTTTCCGGATGCACTTCGACGTTCGGCGAGAGATAGAACAGAGACTCGGCTTTTGCGGTACGGGCTGCAATGTTCATGGCTCGCGTATTGCCGAAATCATGGGGCAGGCGGAGCATGGTGACGGAGGGAAATTCCTCGTCGAGCGCAGGTGTGCCGTCTTCGCTTGCACGATCCACCACCAGAATTTCCATCTGTTCGCGGCCGCGCGAACTCTCCAACGCGGAAATGGCGCGGCGAACTTCGGCGATTTGATTCCGCACCGTCAGGATCACGGATACTTTCGGCGCAAGGGGGGCTTGATAAACGTCGTCTGCCATGAAATAAGTGGGTGCAGGACGATGATAGCGCTTTACGGCGTGATGGGGCTATCCACGTGATGGAGCTATCCAATTGCAGAGGCGCTGATGCGCAAGTCTTCAGAAGTCGAAAACCCATCAGGCAAGTTCGCCGACGCGCGCACCAGCGAAGCGCAGATATTGGTAACGGCCACGGCACTTTAGACGCGCGGATCCATTTACTCCGGTCGCACGGTCGCCGCGGGGAGGTCGCCGCGATTCCCCGAAGACGCGGGGCGTTAGTCCCCGTGGTATCGGCAATCACCCTTATAAAAACAAACTATGGGTCAAAGCGTTGCCAAACGGGGCGCAGTCGTCGAAAATGAATCTAACCTTACGCAAATAGGTAAAACTGGAACCCCCAGCCCCGAAGGAGAAGAATGAGCACTCAATTGCAAGACTTCCTGGAGCTCTCCTATTCCGAGCTCGAAGAGTTAAATCTTCACGCCAAGCAGCAGCGCCTCGCCCGCGTGCCGATGGACAAGATTCGTGAAGAGCGCCTGAAGTACCTGACCGACGAGAAGCGTATTAAAGCCGTGACCGTCATGTTCAGCGACCTTGAAGGCCGCCTGCACATGCTGGACTATGACAAGAAGTTCCTGCTGAAGAGCTGGGATAACCTGACCTTCGACGGCTCCTCGATCCGCGGCTTTACGGCGCAGCGCGAAAGCGATCTTCGTCTGGGTCTGGACTGGTCGGCGTTCTACTGGGCTCCGGCCGATTACTTCGGCGCGGGCAAAGTTCTGGTGTTCGGCGAGGTGATCGACAAAGACGGTTCTCCTTATGTAGGCGACCTCCGCGGCGTGCTGAAGACCTTCGCTGCGCAGCAGTACAAGAAAAATGGCTACACGCTGAACGCGGCCAACGAAATCGAAGGCTTCCTGTTCGCTAGCCCCGATGCCGAGCGCAACTACCACGAAACCGGCAAGTTTGATTACGTGAACAACGGCGGCTACTATCATTCGCTGCCGGGCGATCCGCTGCGCACCTTCATAGACCGCGTCGCGGAAGTGCAGCGCGCCATGGGCTTCGAGAACGAAAAAGATCACCCGGAAGTGGCTCCGTCGCAGTTTGAAATTAACTACAGCTACTCGGAAGTGCTGATCGCCGCCGATCAGATCCAGCTCTACAAGTTCATCTGCCGCCAAGTGGCGAACAAGATGGGCTTGACCGCCAGCTTCCTGCCGAAGCCGGTGGTGGGCGTCAACGGCAGCGGCATGCACACCAACGTGTCCATCTCCAAGGACGGCAAGAACGCGTTCTGGGATGCCAAGGGCCAGGAGAAGTTGAGTGGCCTCGGCTGGGGCTTCGTGGACCGCATTCTGACCGCCGGCAACGATATCTGCTTGATGCTGAACTCAAGCGTCAACGCCTATCGCCGCCTGGATCCACACTTCGAAGCGCCGAACCAGATCATCGCCTCGGCCGTTGACCGCGGCTCGATGGTCCGCATCCCGATCGGCAACGAGAAGAGCATCCGCGTGGAAGTGCGCTCGGTGGGTCCGGACGCCAATCCGTACATGGTTCTCTACGCGATCTTCAAGACCGGCATTGACGGTAGCGTCTCGAAGATTAAGGACCTGCGCACGGCGAAGCGCTACCTGCCCGATAACATCTACGATGCCATGGAGAACTTCAACAAGTCCGAATGGACGACGAAGATCCTGGGTGCCGATGTGAAGTCGCGTTACGCGGACCTCAAGAAGGCCTCGGCGGACCGCTGCTCTCGTCTGCTGGGTACCATTGTGAAGGCGCCGGAAGTGCAGTTCCACCACGAAGTCTACAACCAGTATCTCTGGAACAAGTTCTAAACCTGAGCGGTTTAGATTCCTGTTGGCGGCCCGGAGGCAACTCCGGGCCGTTTTTGTTTATTTTGAGAGTGTGGACGCCTACTTTTTCCGGATGGCCAAAAGCAGATTCGATTCGCCCAGACGGAACTTGTAGCTGATGCCGAAGTCGAGCGGCTGCACGTTCTGCTTGGCGTCGTAAGCAGCCTTAAGATCTTCCTGGAGCCAGTTCTTGAAGAGGTCTATCGGCTTGTCATACGCGCCGAAGAGACGAACATCCCAGTTGGCCGGTTCGAAGTAGTGGTAGGGGATGCCGGAATCATCTTCCACAATCACGTTGCTCTTGGACAGGATGATTCCGCGGATTTCCGAAAAGTAGCGTTTGTGCATCAAATAGGACGCCGACTTTACTAGCGTTGCCTGGGCGGGGAGCGATTGCAGATACTTGGTCGTTCCCGGCTTCCGCTTTAGGCGCGTGTTCGTGAGATTAAGCGCAAAGTAGCGGAGCGTTCGAACGGGTGCCGGCGGGGCGGCTTTGCCTTTTGTATTGGTCACTGGCGTGGCGCTGAAGCGAATCAGGACGCCATTGGTTTCGGGCTTCACCTTATTGGGTTCGGGTTTCACGTTGTCGTCCTGCGCCACCAGAGATCCGTTCGCCGCAATGGCGATCGGCGTAACGTCGACAATTGTGTTTCCGGCCCGTGCGATCAGGAAGAGGAGTACGGGGAGCACCCCACCAGCGCTTCCTTCGGCAAGATCGCGCTCCATGTCTTCTGTTTTGAAAAATCCCATCGCAACGGCCGATTGCCAGCCCTTCCGCAGTGCGGGCCAGTATTCAGGGCTGTAATCGGTGGCATTGGAGGGGACGCATCCCACCGGTTCGAGGCCGATCAGCGTGTAGTCTTTGGCATCGGGGAAGAATGCCATCGGATTGGTGGCATCGGGTCCGCTGAACGGGTAAAACACCGCATCGATTGGCGTGTTCTTCGGCAGGTTCTTGGTACGCCATGCCGCGATGTGATCTACGTAGCGATACTTGAGGCCGCGCCAGTCGCGTGTCGCTGTTTTCGCGTATGCCTCCCAAGCGGTTTTCTGTTCAGGGGTGAAGGACTCCTGATATCCGGTGGCGCTGACGCCAGCAATCAGTTGCGCGGCGTTGTCCCAGTTGGCCACCGGCCCTTGGACTTTACACGCTGGTTCGGCGGTTGGTGGGCTGTTATTTTCAGATTGCGCGAGCAGCGGTAGTCCTAGGCAAAGGAGAGCGATGCTCTTGGTCAAGAAACGCTTCGAAAGCGGCATCACAAATTGGCGTTAAAACCCCTTTCTCCATGATGCCGTATTTCGGTCTGCCGTTTCCCGGCTACGCCGGGATGGGCCGACTAGTTAGTTTTTTGCAGAAAGCGTTCGAGCGTTTCGTTAAATCGAGTGGGGTTTTCCATCATCAGGAAGTGGCCGCTGCCATTCCATATTTCGAGGTCCAGATTTGGGAAGATGTTTTTCATCGCCTTGTAACTGAGCTCGGTGGCGGGCGACGCCGCCTGAATGGCGATGGCGGGCAGTCGAAACGCCTCATCCCTTCCGGGTGGCGGCAATGAGGATGGGCTGGTCAGCGAGGCGACGCGTACGTATTGCGGTGTCGCAAACATCTTCGCACGAACTTCTTCTTTAACCGGTTCCGGCGTAAGTTTGGTGAAGCAGGATTCAACGGTTCTCGCGAAGTCTTTTTCTCCAGCCGGTCCCCGCATGTACGATGCGCGGCGCGCCATGCGTTGGCGTTGTTCTTCGCGGTTGATGGGTCCTGCGCTGCCTTTTCGCACGTCCACATCGACCAGGGCCATCGATTTGGCGCGTTCCTGGAAGAGGCGAAGGTACGCGTAGATGATCGGTCCGCCAAGGCTGTGGCCAATCAAGGTGGCCCGCTCCACACCCGCGTCCCGCATTACTGCGTCTACACTTTTGGCAAAGAATTCCATGGGATACGCGACGTGCGGCTTTCCGCTTTCGCCGTGTCCAGGGAGATCGATGAGCAAGGACCGTCGGCGCGTATAGATGGGCTCTTGCCCGCGCCAGAAAGTTAGATCGCAGGTCCAGCCGTGGATGAAGACCAGAGCCTCCGGCCCATCGCCGTAGCTTTCGTAGTGAACGGGTATGTCTTGGAAAACGGCTTTTCGCGTTTCGACGGTAGATGCAGCGTGAGTGATTCGAGGTAAGGCCGCCGCCATACCAATTGCTTGAAGAAGTTCACGGCGGGTGTAGCTGGATCGCACGGTGTTTCCTCGGCGCATGTTCGTTCACTGGTTGGCGGGCAGCTCGGGTAACGTGTTGGCGGTCTTTTTCGACTTGAGATTTTCCAGGTACTCGGAAAGCTTGATCGGGAGCCGTGCGCCCTTTTCTAAATGTCGTTGGGCGGCTTTTTGATAGCGCCGCAGGGTTTCCCGTTTTGTGGATTCCTTGAGATTGCAGGCTTCGATGTCGAGAAGCAATTCAACCTCCCACGGCCGGAAAGTGTTGCGGTTCATGTTTCCGCGCAGCAGTTCCTGAATGAGGCGGTTAAACTGCGCCAACACTGCTTCGCTGTCTGGTAAGGAATCGTACATGCGCCTTATTGAGTAGTATGGCACGGCATTTGCGCTCTGGCATGCCGGGCTTTCCCTAGTTGTTTCGGGCCATCCAGGTGTGAATGGCTCGGAGTTGTTGTTCGATCTGGTCCCGGTCGGTGGCGTCCGGTTCCAGTTCCAAATAGCGCTCCAGATCGCGCCTTGCGTCCTGTTTGCGGTTCAGTTCCAGGCGGAGCGTCGCTCTTTGCTTGTACCAGTGAGCAATTCCCGGCGCGCCCAGGATCAACCAATCTAGCGTTACAGCGGCCCGTGGCCAGTCTTTGTCGCGTAGGTAGGCGGCGCGTAGATTTTGCAACATTCGCATGGCGATGTCCTTCTTCGATGCCCGCCGAAGGAGTACTGGATCGGCGATCTTTGCGCCCGCCAGTGCGAAGCAGTCCGCCATGGTGATGGCTTTGCCGCCGTGGTAGGGATCCACGTATGTGTTGTAGCGTTCGTCGTCAAATTGGACGATGAAGTGACGGGGCAGGCCAATGCCGAACACCGGCATCGCCAGGCGCCGTGCGATCTCCATGTAGAACACCGAGAGTGTGATGGGGATACCGAGTTTGTGGGTGAGGACTTGATCGAGGCAGCTGTTCCTCGCATTGAAAAAGTCATTCTCGTTGCCGCCATAGCCGAGTTCTTCGAACAGATAGCGTTGTGCAACTTCGACAAATTCCCGCCCGTCATTGAAGTTTCGAAGGCGGTCACCCAAGTTGGCGGCCAATTCGTTCATCCGATCCAGATACGGTTCCGCTTCGAGTCCCGGTGTCTGAATAGAGGCGATCTCCAGTGCGGCTTTGTCCAGGCGTCCTTTGGGCGGGTCTTCTTCGAGGATATGACGGAGGTGGTTCACCGGTTTCTATTGTGACAGGTAAGAGCGGGAGGGAGAGGTTGGGGACAAAAGGAAAAGGGAGGGCCGAAGCCCTCCCTTTCTTGGGTTCAGACAAGAACCGCTTGGCTTACTGGCCGAGCGAATCCTTGAAGACCTGGATCGTACGCTGCAACTGCTTCGCATCGCCACTACCGGAGTAGTAGTTGTTCGAGGAGTCAGAGTTGTAGCCATGGTTGCCGACCACGCCGTCCATAACCAGACCGAGGTAAGACATCGGGGGAACGCCACTGTTCGAAGAGAACAGGAACGCAACACCGTGGCAGTACTGGAACTGGGAGTTGGCGATCGCGTAGCCCGCAAAGCCGCTCGGAGCCAGGAAGGTAGCAAAGCTACCGGCCGGGACGTTGGCGCTGGGGCTGGAAGCCGACTGGGCGGCCGTACCACTCGACACCGGGCTGGAACCCGTGCGGCCGAAGTAGTACACAGTCACCGTGCCGGACTGCTGGTTGGCACTGTAGCCGGGAACGTTGAGCGACGAAGCGTTCGTCGGATCCATCGAGGTGTTGGAAACGGCGAAGCCGGTCACGTAGTTGGAGTCAGAGACAACCCACGGGAAGAGCAGGCTGCAAGAGCACTTGCCGATGGCGACGAAGTCCTGCGCCGGGCCAGTGGTCTGCTTGAAGCGCGGGATGCCGTTGCTGTCGGTGCCAACGCTCGTGTAGTACGGAGCGAAGGTGGCCGCGCTAACGGTGGTCGTCACGCCCACTGCGGCATCGGTGGTGGGAGCCGAGTAGGACAACGTGCCCGCGATGTTGAGGGTTTCGATCGAACCCGGATCAGAGAACAGCACTTCGTAAACCACGGTCGCACCAGCGGCCGGGATAGTGAAGGCGCTGCCGCTAACCGGGGTGTACACACCGAGACCGGTGGTGCCCGAAGTGTAGGAGGTCATCTTAGTGACACCCGACGTACCCACACCGTTGGTGAGGTAAGCGGTGGTCGGGATCGTGAGGGTGGTGCCGCTCGGCGGAGCGCTGATCGCGAACGAGATGCGGGTGCCGTAGTCAGCAACGCCGGCCTTGTTGATGCCGTGTTCGCTGCCGAAGGCCAAGCTCTCAAAGCCGGATTCCGAGAAGTAACGGTAGTCCGGAATGTTCTGATCGAGATCGCCCGAACCGTAGCTGGTCGTGCCGTTGTACTGGAACTGAGTGATCGAGGCGATCCACGACGGCAGGTTCTGCGTGCCGGTGTAGTTCGCGACGTACTGCGCCGAGTTCTTGGGCTTCCAGGCGGAACGGAAACCTTCGACAACTCCGAGCGCTTCCACCTGCGTGTGGCCACCCGTTTCCGAGATGCACTGCAGGAAGCCCTTGTCCGCCGTCACGGTCGTGGCGCCCATGCCCTTAAGGACAGTGGCGACGACAGTGTTGTTGAACTGGAGGGCGACCGAGGCCTGACCTTCAACCGTCACAACCGCGCTGATCTGCGGGAAGGCGGCCGGGTCAAACTTGGTGGCATCAATGCGGATATTGGTGATGCGGATGGTGCGGACGCTGTTCGAACCCGGGGGATCAAACGGAACGAACGGGAAGACAACGCCGTTCGGACCATCGGGACGGCCCTGGTAAATGTTCGGACGGCCGGAGCCGTAGCTGCCACTGCCCGCAGTGCCATCGTAGGTCTGGGCCGGATTGCCGGTCGAGGTGATCGCGCAAACGCCAGCGCCCGACGGACCGTTGTCCGTGGCCACGCCGCTCTTGCCGCAATACAACTGGGTCGGGTTCGAGAGCTTGCCCGGTTCATCGATCATCAGCAGGGCTTCATTGAAGCCGCTGGCGATCGTGCGGCTGGTCACCGTGGTGCCCAGGATCGCAACGTGAACGTTGGCCTGGGGCACGTTCTGGCCGGCCGGGGTCGCGATGCCTTCCGAAACCGCACGGCAACGCAACTGAATATCACCAACTAGTTCTGTATATCCTTCAGAGCGCACAATCTGTGGTGCCGCTGTGAGGGAGTCGCAGAACAAACCTTGCGCATTTGCCGAAACCGAAAGCCCTGCAAACAGGCCGACGGAGGCAACCGCATAAACTAATTTGCGAAAATCTGCCATTTCCTTCTCCTTGTGAAATATGTTGAATTTTGAATTGATGGAAGTTCTCTTATTCAACCTGAGCCTCAATCGCATTTCCTTCCACCAGTTGCCTGGCTTCCGGAAACCGAGCGCTCCAGCCGACTTCACAACTGGCTGACTTCCGCTCGACTGCTTTTCTCTTTAAGCTCATTCGACTTCTTTTTTTGTTTTTCTGTGCTCGCGGGAACGACGGCATACATTTACACCGCCCTGCCCTGGTACACCAACTGCTAGTTAGACCTGGACGCAGTCAGTTACTTTGATAGCATTAGGCGGCCAGTCAAGTCAAGTCTAAAGTAATAGTTGGATGGGGTGGCCCCGGAGGGCCACCAAGGGGAATAAACGGCGATTTTCCGGGGCTGAATGGTATGGCGGGCTGACTAAAAGTGTTAAAGTTCTTTCACGTAGCGCCGGAGTTTCTTCACTCGATCCTTCAGTTCGTTGCTGGCGTCCACCAGGTCACTCTCGTCCAAGATGACGTGTGGCGTCATAAATATGATCAGTTCGCTACGGTTCTTGTTGTAGGTCTTGGTCCCGAAGAGGGCACCGAGCACGGGGATGTGGATCAGGCCCGGGATTCCGGCGGTGGCGCTGCTGGTGTCTTCGCTGATGATGCCGCCGATCGCGATGGTGTCGCCATCCTGCACGGTGATTTGCGTCTGCACCACTTGTTGATCGAAGGAGGGCGTCAGGGTTCCCGATCCGCTCCCTGGCTTGCTGACTTCTTGATTAATGATGAGCGTGACAACGCCGCTTGGATTGACGCGCGCATTTACCTGCATGGTGACACCGGTGTTATGGGAGGAAATGGTCGACGACACCGTACTGGTGCCTGCGTTCACCGCCGATGTCGCGGTCTGCACTGGAACCTGTGTACCCACCGTGATGCTGGCGGGAATGCTATCGGTAGCAATCAGGCTGGGTTCGGAAAGCACGCGGGTGCGGCCGGTGTTCTCGGAAAGACTAAGGAACATGAGCAACTCGCGACTCTGTCCCACAAGAAATCCCGTGGTTAGGCTCGATGCACCGGTGCTTGTGAGATTGCCGAGAATGGAGTGGTTTCCAGATCCGTTAGCCTTTTGGAATTGAGCGGAGACGCCGCTGGAGAACGATCCAGTGAGCGCAACGGAGTAGATCTTCGCTTCCAGTAAAATCTGGCGCGGCGCAACGTCGAGGTCCTTAAGGATCTTCAAAATATTCTGCAGTTGTTGGGCGTCCGCCTGGATGATCAAAGCATTGTCGAAGGGATTGGCAACGATGCGGGCCAACGGTTGAGGGGGCGCTCCGCTGCCTTGCGCTCCAGCCGTACCCTGCGCCCCTACAGCCCCGGGGACCTGCCCCATGGCGTTGGCCGGTGCCTGTGCGGAATAGCCGCCGAACACGGGATAGCCGTAACCACCACCGCCGTAGCCGCCGCCCATTCCTCCCCCGCCCATACCCATGCTGGTCATGCCATTGCAGCCGCCCGAGCCGCCAAACGAGTTATTGAAAGTGTTTTGGTTGCCGTAAGAGTTGTTTCCGCCTCCGTTTCCGGTCGGATAGGCGCCCCCGCCGCCAAAATTGCCGCCGAAGCCTCCGCCAAAGTTGCCGCCGTACATGCCGCCCATGCCGCCGCCGGCCGGGTAAGAATAAGCGCCCATGGCAGGAAAGCCACCGCCATAACCGCCTCCGTAGCCAGAGTTTGGCATGTAGCCAAAGAGCTGATTCAGCGCCATTGCCAAACATTCCGCGCGTCCATAGCGAACTCGGTATACGTAGTTCTCATTCGATCCGCCGGCGGTGACCTGGACGGGGACATCGAGCTTCTTTAACCATTGCTCCACCGTATCGAACACGCCCGGATTCGGCGCAACCGCGATGAGCGTGTTGATGCGATCCACGGGCAGAAAGCGCACGGCAGTGTTCTTTCCATCCAGAGAAACGGCTTTGAGCACCGCGTCAAGATCCTTCAACAGGTCCGAGGGCCGCGTGTTCTTCACATCAAACAGACGGACGCGCTGATTGGCGAAGGTATCGCTATCGAAGAGCGCGATCAGATCCATGGTGCGGCGCATGTTGCGGCGGCTGTCGAGCACAAACAGCAAATTCCCCGGCGCGTAGGAATACATCTTGGCGTTCTCGCCGACAAACTCGCCGAGTACTTTGCTCAATTCATCCACCGTCACGTATTTCAGGAAGACTAGGTTCAGCATCGGCTGATCGTCCTCGGGTATATTTCGCGGGTTGACCTCGGGTTTAATTGGCAGGCGCGGGACCTGCTTCAGCGGAACAATGCGATAGATCTCGCCTTCCTGCACCATGCCGGCGTCGTTGATGCGGAGGATGAGATCCAGCAAATTGCGCGCGTCGAGATTGGTGGTGTCTCCGTACGTATTGAGAACGATACTGCCCTTCACCGCGGGGTCCAGAATGTAGTTGATCTTCAACTGGCGCGCGAGCTGATCGATTACTTCGGTCAACGAGGCATTTTGCAGGGACAGATTCCCAATGCGCACAGGCGCGGGCGCTGGCGGCGCGGGCGCTGGCGGCGCGGCCGCTTGCGGTGCCGTGGCTGGCGCGGGAGTCTGCGGTGCGGGTTGTGGTACGAGTTGCGGCGCGGCGGGTTCCTGCGCGAAGGCCGGTGCACCCAACACAGTAAACAACACCAGCGCGGCGGCCATTCCGAGCGCCCCGCGCAAGGTAACTGGTTGAAGGCGAGCGATCAAACGTTGCAGCTTCACTTTACTGGCTCCCATCGGCAAATTTCGCCGAACATGCTTTTAAGAATGTTTTTCTTGAATCCGGATAGAATCGCGCCGGAGGGCGAGTCATCGCTGCTCACGCACGCGCGCAGACCGCCACCGATGTCTCCACCGATAGCGGAAGGCAGATTCGTGTTGCTACTGCCCATGGCAGTGGACGTGCTTGACCCGGCATTGGATGCGGGTGATGAAATCACTGTGGTAATCGGGCCGCTGTTTTGCACCTGAGGCGCGGCGTTTCTGGCTGCATTGGCCTGCTGAGCGGCGGGCTGCGGGGCGGAGGCCGCCGGCGCTTCTTTGGCGACCAGATCGGTTAACTTCTTTTCCACGGTCTTTCCGTGCCACTCGAGCTTGATATTCTCGCGATCAAATTTCACCAGCTCATAATCGCCAACCTTCTCGCCCACGTGGTAGCCCTTCTGCGTTGCATTCGCAGTGCTGAGAATTGCGACTGGTTCACCGATCGCCATCTGCCCGTGATAGCGCGGTAGTGCCGGCATGGGCGGCTCGGGCTCGACTTTCGGCGCCTCCACGACAACGTTGGGGTTGCGGTCTTTCGAAAACAACGTTCGCTGCGCCACATCGACGTATTCGGCCGGACTCACGGCTCCTGGCGCGCCGGCAATCGCTGGGGCAAGCGCCTTCTTCTGCTCGATTTGCCGTGCGAGAACCTGTTGCTCTTTCGTTTTCGCTTCCACCCAGCGCACACGCAACTGCCAGACCAGCACTCCGGCAAGCACGGCAAGCAGGGCGTACAGCGCGACGAACTTGCGGTTCATCGAGTGCCTCCGCTCTTGGTGGGAATCAGTTTCTTGGGAACCACTCCGGAGATAGTCATGCGCGCACCAACTGTTTTTTCCTTCGCGCCGGTGGAGACAACACGCAGGTCGCTCGCCGAGATCAACTGAGGTTCAGCCTGGATTCCCGCAAGAATATTCACCAGTTGATCCACACGGCATTCGACGGAAATGGAGACAACGGCTTCCCCGTAGTCAGCGCCCAATGTGCGCACAGGGCCGATCTCGGTGGAGCGGATCTCCACGGGAGGCATTTCGGCCGCGCCCAGGCGCCGCACAATTTGAATCAACTGCGCCTGTGCCTGCGCGGCGGTTTCCGCCGTCAGCATACCCTTTTCGCGAGCCGAAAGATTCGCGGCGATGTCTTTGAGCGAGGCTTCTTTGCTCTGCATGGTTGCGGCAGTATCCCGAAGCTTCGCAAGCTTTTTCTCCGCCAGCGTCACGGGATCCACCGATGCCACCACCACTTTAGGCGCGGCGTCGCCACCCGAGTAGCGATAGATCAGGCCGAGGACGAGCACCACCACCAGAAGCGCTAACGCACGGATGTCGCGGGTCTGCAGCTTCACTTGCCCGCCTCCCGTTTCGCGCGAATGCGGAACGTTTCCTCTTTGTCGGCGCGCGCCGGAGCGGATTGAAACTCAGACCCCTCAAAGAGAGGGGACCCATCGATCACTTCCAGTAATCCGGCCGCCTGCGCGGTTGCGCCCGCGATCGTCACTTGCGCGGCGTTGACGTCCAGCAGATTCACCCATGTTGGAGGAGGCAGGATGCGCGTCAACTCGCCAAGCACATCCATATCGGATTTCGTGCGCACGCGAAAAGTGTCCAGCAGTTGGATATCTGCGCGCGCCGCGGTGATGCGGCGGTCGAGCGCCTGCGCGCGATTGGCCTGCGGCTCCACGTGGGAAATTTCTTCGTTCAATGACTTGAGATACCGCGCACGCTCAAATTGCGGGAATCCCAGCAACGCGCCGGAGAGCAGAATCACCAGCGCGCCAAGCACCGCGGCGGGAATCCATAGACCGCGCGAGTTTGAAGCGCGTTGCGCTTCGGGAAGCAGATTGACGTCCAGCGTTAACCACGGGCATGCCGAACACGCGGCGGCTGCGCCCGGAAGCGCGGGGGACAACTGCAGCACGTCCTCAAATGTCTGCGGCACAGCGGACTCAAGGCGCATCTCCGAGGCGGCCATGGCCAAGGCACGATCCGCGCCCGATGGGAACGTCGCCGAAAATGCCGGCCGCACAACGCTTTCGCCATAGACTTCCACGCCCGAAGCCGTTTCCTGAATCGCAAGAAACTCTCCAGTGGTTGCCGCACCAAACAAATGCCGAGCGGAATAGATCGCCACGCCGGAACACGTGAAGGAGCCTACCTGAACGCCCGCTTCACCGAACAGAGTCGCGTAGCGCTCGAGTACAGTGCGCCGCGTAATGGCCACCAGCACCGTGGATGTTCCGGGAATCAGTGCCCAGCTGGCAACCGTTTGTTCTTCCGGAAAGGGATGCAGGCCGTCCAGCTGAAAGTGCACCGCCTGCGCGAGATCCTTCGCGGCAACACCCGGCAACGAAAGCTGCCGAAGAATCACTTCGCGGCGCGGCAGCAGAATGGTGGCGGCAGCACCTCCAAGGCCGTGCTTCTTGACGAAGGCCGCGTATTCGGTGCCCCAAACTCCGGCATGCTCGCCCGCGTTTTCCACCGTCATCTCACCAAGAACGCGAACCGTGCCCGGCCGTACAGAGGCTGCGGCGATGTGCAGAGATTCAGCGCCCGTCGCGCCGCGAACCTCAATGCCAACGCCTGCGCCGAAGGCGATCCACTTTTTGAGTTCAGGAGGCAGGTTCATTGAACCTTGCCTTTCGCTTCGCCGGTTGCATTTGCGTTCGGTGATTTCGTGTCATCGCCCAACGACGATAGCGCGGTTCCGTTTCCTCCCGCAGTTGGCCCCGGCGCACCCGGCACGGCAGTAGCAGGACTACCGGTCATCGGCACATCCTGCGACCAAGCGTCGTCATACCAGCGGATCACCTGCACGGGGTTTTGATTCTGTTGTTGAGGAACCACCCTCGCAATGCCTCTACCGCGCAGCATGTCGGATTGGACCTTCACCGTAGCCGCGGCGATGCGGACCACTTCGGAAGCTCCGCCGTCGGGGCGGCGCAATCGGGCCGCGGCACGCAGTGTCCACATCGTGTTGCCGGGCAGAATCGAAACGCGCGGAACACCGGGAGCGAGGGCACTCAACTCCGCAGCCGACGCAAAGGGTTGCGACTGGCGGCGCTTCACAATAGCGTCGACCGCGTCAGGCGTTACGCCCATCGCCGTTAACAGTGCGGGGCTCGCCGTATTCGCATCGAAGGGGCCGACAGATCCCCACACGGAAAGGCAATCGCGCAGCCCGCCGCGGGCGTACAGACGCCCTTCGGGGTCGGCCACATAGTTGCCATAAAACAGCTCTGGTGTCATGCCACGCACTAGGAGCAATTCCTCGATCTCTTGAAAAGACGCGTGCCGGGCCTGAAAAGTCGGACGGATCGAGAAATAGTATTGGTCGTAGTTACTTAGCCCGCTGGAAGGCGACCTCCAATCGACAATACCCTCGGCGATCAGGTGCGCCTGCGCCTCATCGCCGCTGACTGCGAGAACCACGCGATACAGGTCATCTGCGTTCGCCACATTGATGTTCAGCTTGGAGTTTTCCGGAAGCAGCTCCACGGTCGCCATGCCGCTGGGGAAGCTCATCGTCATGCGCGTCTGCCGGATATTCCAGTAGAGTGACGTCCCGTCCGCACGGAGAAAATTCGGCCCCCACGACATCCACTGGATTGCCCGCTCCACCGCGCCGGAGGCAAGATAAGACGCGCGTAACCCGTCGGCGGACGTCGAAACACGGTCGGTTTCGGACCGGACAGCGGAAGAAACACTGAAGCCAATAGCCGCCAGACCGGCCGAGAGCCACAGCACGGTCAACAGCGCGCCGCCACGTTCCCGGGAAGTGCGTTTAACGATCCGCAATGACCCCCCTGAAATCCCGGTCCGCGCGAAGACGCACCGTGACATCCAGCGCGGGCAACAGCTGCGGCGCCGTGTCCAGCGGAGCCATGCCAATCTTAATCGCCAGCGGCAGCCCCAGCTGATTCCAATCGCCAACCCACATCACATCGCCGAAAGGTATCTGCTGGGCGCTTTGCTGATAGGAAAATTCGACATGCGCCAGGTGATCGGCCGCTACTGTGGTCAGCACTCCTTCCGGCGCAGGCACGGAACCCTGCCCGGCGCAGAACGAAACACCGCTGCTCGGGCCAGTGTAGGGAATCTCGCTGACCAGAAGACGGAATCCGCCGCCCTGGGAGGGCCCCACCGTGTAATCGACAATCTGCGGATAGCCGCGCGAACCTTCGGCAAAAGAAAAACTGGAGACGAAGCGCAACCGTTGCAACGTTCCCACAAACAGAGGCGCCTCGCCGCCGGATAAACCGGGACAAATGGCCATTGCCGGCATGGCGCCCCCGATTTGCCGAACCAGCATCTGCCGGAGGTTCATGGCCTCTCGATTCGACCTAAGCCGCGCGGTAATCTTTTCGTTCGTGAGAAGTCCCGTCCGCATCGCGGTCAACATGCCCGCCGAGATCAAGGCGACCAGCGAAATTGCAATGATCAGTTCCAGCAGCGTGACACCCGCTTCGCGGCTCTTTCCGTGGATGGGAGTTCTTATCGCGACGTTCTTCATAGAGGCGCTTTTCATCGAGCGTTCTTCATCGCAACGTTCTTCATCGAAACGTCGGATCTCCCGCCCTTAAACGTCCGCGGCGAAAACCTTCCAGGCTGAAAGCGTGGCGGGTTTGGCCGTCCATCCACCAGATTTCGAGTTGCACGCGGTCCAGATCCATCACACCAGGCCCCCCGCCCGGAGGCGCTTCAAACGGAGCCACACGCGCACGCCAACCGGTCCTCACTCCGTTGGTTATCTTCGGCTCGTATTCGCCGCCGAAATCCTGATTACGGGGCGCGGCGGGGTCGGCCAGCAGATCGTCCATCTTCTGCTGTGCGAGAACCGTGGCACGATCGTAATCCGTGAGCCGCGCGGCGTTGCGTGCGGCACCTGCCAGGCCATTAAGAACGCCCGCAACCGCAATGCCCATGATGAGCGTCGCGATCAGGACTTCAAGCAGGGTGAAGCCGCTTTCGGCTTTCCGTTTTACGGGACACTTTACGGAAGCGGATTTCATTTTGCCGCCTCCGCGCGCGGCAGTCCGCTGAGCGGGTCTACTGTGATCCACCGCTTGCGTCCGCTTTGGCTGGTGAGCTCAATGCCGATCTTCGGTATCGTTCCACCCGGATACATCAGAAAGCGCCGCGGTGCGTTTTCGGGAACTTCCGCCGGCGGTTGAATGGCGGTGATGTGGAATGCGGAAGGAAGATCCAAGCGGCGTTGAAACGCAACGTCTGGAGACCGCGCGATCAGGACGTTATCCTCCGGGGAGATCCAGACTTCAATCACCTGCTGGCGGCGCTGCGCGTGATCGATGGCGGCACTCAGCAAGTGACTCACGGAATCGCCGGCGGACCGCAACCGCAGCGATTCAATGCCAGACGTTGCCGCAGGAAACGTGATGCCCGCGACCAGCGCGATCAGCGCCGCGACGATCATCATTTCGATGAGTGTGATCCCACGCTGGAGGCGCTTCGAACGTGCAAATTTCTGGGCGTTCAGGCGAGTCTCGACGCGGGACGCGGGAGCGCGTGCGCCACATCGGAACTGCAATTGGAGAAAACTACACACAATGCTTGGACGATGCCAGGGAATTCGCTACTGATTGCTCCAGCTACTCACGTCGGCGTTCTCGCCTTCGCCGCCCGGTTGACCGTCGGCGCCGACCGAAAGCAGATCGGGTTCGTCCCCATGATCGCCGGGGAACTTGTAAAGGTACGGGTGATCCCACGGATCTTTCGGAACATCGGACGGCAGATACGGACCCGACCACTGGTTCAGATTCTCAGGCTTCACACGCAGCGCATTCAAGCCCTGCTCGGTGGTGGGAAACGTGCCTGTATCCAATTTGTAGGAGCCGAGCGCGGTCATGAAGTTGCTGATTTGCGCCTTCGCCGCCGTGCGTTTCGCCTTGCCGACGTTGCTGAACAGCCGTGGACCAACCAACGCCGCAAACAACGCGATGATGGTGACCACCACCAGCATTTCAATCAGGGTGATACCGGCTCGATTTCTACGTTTGATCGTCATTTCTCATTCACCTTTTTCGGCCTCGCCTTACACGCGCGGCTAGCTCGCACCGTCTTAGACTGCTACATCATTGATGCTTGTGATCGCCAGCATCAGACTCAAAATCAATGTGCCTACCACCACACCCATCACCAGGATAATCAGCGGCTCAAACAGTGACGTAAAGCGGCGGATGGCCGAGCGCGTTTCCGTATCGTAAATGTCCGCCATGCGCTGAAACATGGTGTCGAGATGTCCGGTTTCCTCGCCCACGCTCAACAGATGTCCCGCGAGGGGCGGAAACTGTCCGGCGCGTTGCAATGGCCCCGCGATGCCTTCGCCCCGTTTCACGCCTTGCACCACGGCATCGAGCGAACCCGCGATCTTCCGGTTGCTCAAAATGCCACGCGAGATGCCGATGGATTGCACCAACGGTACGTTCGCGGCAACAAGTGTTCCCATTGCACGTCCAAAGCGCGCTGTTTCGGCCTTGCGAAGCGCGTCGCCTAAAACGGGTAGACGAAGACGGAACGAATCCCACCACATCGCGCCGGCGGGCGTGCGGATATAGCTGACAAAGGCAATGAGCGCAACAACGAACACGGCGGCCGAGATGGGGCCATACTGCTGCAAGTAACGGCTGGCCTCCAGCATGAGCAGCGTCGGCGTCGGAATCGTCATGCGCGGATCGGAAAAAATCTGCGCAAAGCGCGGGACGACAAATTCCAGCAAAACGATGATGGAACCAAGGCCCACCACGGTGAGCAGCGCCGGATAAATCAAGGAGCTGATGATGTAGCCGCGCAGATCGTCGCGTGTGCGCTCGAATTCGGCCAAGCGCTCAAAAATTTGTCCCAAAGCGCCGGATGCCTCGCCCGCGCGCACCATGTTCACATACAGATCGGGAAAATACGCCGGATGCGCGGCCAGGCTATCGGCCAGCGATTTGCCACCTTTAATCAGCCGCAACACATCTAGAACGATGGAGCGAAACGTAGCGCGCTCGGTCAACTCAGACGTGATCGAAAGCGCACGATCCAGCGGAACGCCCGCGTTCAGCAGCGTGGAAAGTTCTTGCGTGAAGAAAAGAACGTCTTTGCGCTTGCCCGACGTAAACGTCGGGAGCTTTAGCGCCAGTTCTTTCTTTTGCTCCAGCCCGACGTAGACCGGAATCAACCCCTGCCGCTTCAGCTCGCGCACCACCTGCGCGTCGTTTTCCGCGGACAACGTCCCGGTACGGGGCTTCCCGTCGGAAGCTACGGCGCGGAAATGGAACGTGGTGGCCATGGGGAAGGCGTCTTACAATTCCTGCGTCACGCGCATCACTTCTTCCGCCGTGGTCACGCCGCGGGCGACTTTCGCCCAGCCGTCTTCGCGCAAGTTTCGCATTCCATTGCGGCGTGCGATGGCCGTGATCTTGCTTGCGTCCTCATTGCGCATGATCGACGCGCGTAGCTCTTCGTTCAACTCCATCAATTCGAAGATGCCGACGCGGCCGCGGTAGCCGGTACCGTAGCAATTCTCGCAACCCGAGCCCTGGAACGATTCCACTTGCCGGCCATCGGGCGCGAGCGCCGTCCCGTGCTGCTTCCGGCACTCCGGACAAATCAGCCGCACCAGACGCTGCGCGAGCACGGCGACCATCGACGACGTAATCAGGTAATTTTCCACGCCCATGTCGGTCAAGCGCGTAATCGCACTGGGCGCGTCGTTGGTGTGCAGCGTCGAATAGACGAAGTGACCGGTCAGCGCGGAGCGGATGGCGATGTCCGCCGTTTCGCGGTCACGGATTTCGCCCACCATGATGACGTCGGGGTCCTGACGCACAATGTGGCGAAGGCCCGCTGCAAACGTCAGTCCGATCTGCGGATTCACGTGAATTTGGTTGATGCCGTCCATCTGGTATTCGACGGGATCTTCAATCGTGATGATCTTCTTGTCGGATTGATTGATGCGCTTCAGTGCCGAATAGAGCGTAGTCGATTTACCGCTACCGGTCGGCCCGGTTACCAGGAAAATGCCGTGCGGCAGCGACGTGTAATACTCCATGCGCGATAGCATGTGCTCATCGAAGCCAAGGCGTTCGAGATCGTAGAAATCTCCCGCCGAACGGTCGAGCAAACGCATCACGACGCTTTCGCCGTAAAGCGTGGGCAGCGTCGAAACACGAAGATCCACTTCGCGCCCCAGCGTCTTGATTTTGATGCGGCCGTCTTGCGGCAAGCGGCGCTCGGCGATGTTCAGCCGGGCCATTAATTTGACGCGGGAAATAATCGCGGCTTTGAGTTCACGCGGCGGCGGCTCCTGGTTGACCAGAACACCATCGATACGGAATCTCACGCGGAATTCTTTTTCAAACGGCTCAATGTGAATGTCGCTCGCCCGCTTTTCGACGGCCTGCGCCACCATCGCGTTCACCAGGCGGATGACGGGAGCTTCGCTCGCCATGTCGCGCAAGTGTTCGAGATCTTCATCGCCTTCGCCGGTGGTTGGAGCAATTTCGGTTTCCGATTTCTCGGTCTGGCCGTAATAGCGATCGATCGCGTCAAGAATATCCTGCTCGGCCGCAAGCCCCGGCTGCACCGCCAGGCCCGTGCACGTCTCCACCGTCGAGCGCGTTTCGAAATCCAGCGGATCCGCCATGGCCAGCGTCACCGTGTGATCTTGCAGTGCAACCGGCAGGCACTTGAACTGGCGCAAGAACCGGGGCGAAAGCGTTTCGGTTTCCGGCGAAACAGCCGGCGGGCCGTCGAGCGCGAGAACAGGAACTTGCAGTTGTTCGGAGAGGGCGGAGAGCACGTCGC
This sequence comes from Bryobacteraceae bacterium, assembly GCA_040081855.1. Taxonomy (GTDB): domain Bacteria; phylum Acidobacteriota; class Terriglobia; order Bryobacterales; family Bryobacteraceae; genus Palsa-187. The sequence continues at coordinate 41,469 of JBEBFS010000028.1, forward strand.
GCGCGGCCACATACCCGAGGTCGATCAGGATCTTGCCGATCTTGTCGCCGCGTTCCCGCTGCAGTTCGAGTGCGCGGTCGAGATCCTCGGTGGAAATCAGACGACGCTCAATGAGGATCTCGCCAAGACGCATGAGGGACTAGTTTTCCACCACTTTGATGATGTCCGTGAGGTCGGTCTTACCGCTTTTCTTAGCTTCCAGGAGTTTCTTCTTCTGACCTTGCACCAGGATCTGCCGCGGCAAACCAGTGAGATCTTCCCAAGGGTACTTGGCCAGCATACCAACCAGGACAATCTGCTCATCGTCGGGCACGGAATCGAGTGTGCTCGCGGTGTTCATGAGCGCGGTCTGTAGCGTTTTTCGGAAATCCGGCACACGCTTCAGTTTGGCGGCATGATGGGCGGTAATCTCTTCGGGCGTGGCCGTGGGATGAAACATGTGGATAGCGGGACCGTTCACCAGATTCACTTCCGCGGTGAAAACAACGCCGTAGCCTTCCAAATAAACGCCGCGCGTCGGACCTGGCAACGCATAAGGATTATCGTTGTACAACTGCCGGAAGCGGCTGTCCAGATTTTCCTCAGTGCCAATCAGCGTTGTCCGGCTGACGCGCGGCGGATCAGCGGCCGCCTGGAGAAGGACGGAAGCGGCCGTCGAAAACAGAAGTGAAGCAAGCAAAAGACGTTTCATTTAGCGGACTCCCAATCCGGTGTTCATCGCGTAGAGCTGCGTGACCTGTCGCGTCATCAGCTCGGTGGATTGCCCGTAGCGGCGTTCTGCTGCGGCCAGCAATTGCACGGTGTGCTCTTCGTCACGCTTGCGCGCATCGGCCACGGCCCTGGTGACCGCAGTGTTGACAGCAGTGTTGACAGCGGTGTTGACGGCGGCGTTCACGGCGTTATCCACCGCAGCGTTCACCGCGGCATTCAGCCGTTCCTGAACACGCTTTTCCACCTCGGTGCTGACCCGGGCTTCCAATGCCGCGGCTTCCACTTGGGCCACGGGAGCGGTCTGCGGAACGGCAGCAGGCTGCACGAAGGCGTGCACCAGAATCGCCACGGCGATAGCCGCGGCTCCGGCGAACGAGGGCTTCAAGAAGGCCTGCCACCATTTCGGTTCAAAAACTTTGTCGGAGACGAACGCGATGCGGCGGGGTAGTTCTTCTTCGCGCAACGTAGCCATCGCATCCAGCGTAATGCGCAACGAGGCGGCCTCTTCCTGGCAGGCGACGCAGGCAGCCGCGTGTGCTTCCACTTCGCGGCGCGACTTCGCGTCTAATTCACCAAGAACGTATGCTTTCCAATCGGGCTTCGACGATCCCAAACCGCAATTCATGTTCCCTCCGTGTCTGCTTCTTTTTGAAGCAACCACCCGGCTCTATTTCTGTAGAACCATGGGAGCAAGCGCCGTTTTCAGAAGGTCCAATGCGGTGTAGACGCGGGATTTAACGGTGGAAACCGGGCAATCCAGAATTTCCGCTATTTCTTCGAACTTGAACCCCTGGTAAACCTTCAACAAAACGGCTTCACGTTGATCTTCGCTCAGAACTTTGAGGGCGCTTTGCACTGCCAGCGAAAGCTCGATGGGCAACATACGCCCGCCAATTGCCTTCGCCTCCGGCTCCTCGTACTCGGTTTCCGGCTTACGGCGCCGGAGTAGCGAGAACGCTTCGTTATGAGCGATCCGGAACAACCACGCGGAAAACCGCTCCGGATCGTCGAGCTTCGGCAGATTCTGATACGCCTTCAAAAACGCTTCCTGACAGAGATCGAGGGCGTCTTCCCGATGGTTCACCAGCCGCAGCAGGTAGTTGAAGACACGCTTCTCCCACCGGGACACAAGGAGGTTATACGCCTCGACGTCTCCCCGCCGTGCTTTCGATATCAGGTCGCGATCTTCGACCTCGCGAAAGATCAACGTTTACTCCGTTTGTATAGACGCCCAG
>JBEBFS010000169.1:0-3346 GCA_040081855.1 Bryobacteraceae bacterium
CGACATTCCCACGCGGATCACGGACCTTCGTGCAGCCGAGTACGGCGCGAACATCGCAGTGGAGTTCACGCTGTCGCCGCTCACCACCGAAGGACTCGCACTGAAGAATGCGCGCGCCGTGGAGATCCGCATTTCCGGCGAAGGGCGAGAGAAGAACTATCCCGTGCTGAAGAAAGAGCCCGGCGCGATCGCCCAGGATATTCCCGTGCAGGAGTGGATCGGCAAATCCATCTCTGTCTCCGCCCGGGCCATTGGACCAAAGGGCAAGGCGTCGGATTGGTCGAACGAAGCGAGAATGACGGTGGGCCCGCCGCTCGCAACGCCCGCAGCTATCGAAGCGATGAATGTGCCCAACGGAGTGCAATTAACTTGGACCGGCGCGGGTCCGGGCTATAGGGTGTTTCGCGCTGTTGGTGATGGGACGCCGGATCGTCTGGCAGAAGCGCCAGCTTCTCCCTACACGGACACTTCCGTGGCCTTCGGCACGCGCTATCGCTACTTCGTGCAGTCACTCGAAGGCGATGCGTGGATGAGCGAACTGTCCAAGCCCGTCGAGATCACGCCCAAAGACGAATTCCCTCCCGCGGTGCCTGTCAGCCTCTCAGCCGTGGCGGGCGTCGATTCGATGGAGCTTTCCTGGGAACGCAACACCGAAGACGATTTCCTCAGCTACAACGTCTACCGATCGGTCGGCGACGCCGCGTTTGAAAAAGTGGCGAACGCCGTGGCAGCGCCAGTCTATAGCGACCGGATGATCGAAGCAGGAAAACGCTATCGGTACACCGTTACGTCGGTGGACGTGAACGGCAACGAGAGCGCGCGTTCGAACATCGCCGAAGCGATGGCGCAGTAGTTACTGATGGGGCGGATTGGAAATCCGCGGCGGAGTGGCACTCCGCCTTTCGCCGTTTGCCATCACCACACACGGCGGGATTACCAATCCCGCTCGGAAGTCCATTCCGCCCTACAAAAAAATTTAGCCGCCTTCGCTGATCCACTGACGGCGTCTGCGGATCAGCCGGCGGCGCCAGCGGCGCGTGAGCGTGGGGGGAGCGAACGCCGAATCAATCAGCTCGGCCTGCTCGCGGGCGTGAACTTTCGAGGATCCCGGAGCCGTGCTTGCGCTTTCCGGACGGCCTGCGTAACCCACCGCGCGATCTTCGTTGGCGAGAATGCGCTGGAGGCGCGTGCGCATGAAGATCCAGGCGCCCATGTTGCGAGGCTCTTCCTGCGCCCAGACAACGCCGCTTGCGTTCGGATAACGCTCGAACACCGCGCGGATTTCCACTTCGGGGAACGGGTACAACTGCTCGATGCGGACAATCGCCATCGAGGCCGCGGTTTCGTCGGTCGCTTTGCGGGTTTCGCGTGCGGCCAACAATTCGTAATAGAGCTTACCCGTACACATGACGATCTTCGTGACGGATGCGGGATCGGTCACCGTCTGATCATCGAGCACCGGGTAGAACGAGCCGTTCGTGAGATCGTCCACCGTCGAAATAACTTTCGGATGACGGAGGAGGCTTTTCGGCGAGAACACAATCAGCGGCTTGCGCAAACCACGGCGGTCCTGTCCACCGCGCATCTGGCGGCGCAGCAGGTGGAAGTACTGCGCCGGAGTGGTGCAGTTGGCCACCTGAATGTTGGCCTCCGCGCCGATTTGCAGAAAGCGTTCGATGCGGGCGCTGGAATGCTCAGGCCCGCCGCCTTCCTGACCATGCGGCAACAGCAGTACAAGGCCGCTCGGCTGGCCCCACTTCGATTCGGCGGAAACCAGGAACTGATCGATGATGATCATCGCGCCGTTGACGAAGTCGCCATACTGCGCTTCCCACAGGACGAGGCTCAAAGGATCGGCCACGCTATAGCCGAACTCGAAGCCCATCACACCGTATTCACTGAGAGGGCTGTTGTACACCTCAAACTGCGCCTTGCCTGGAGCCAAGTGCGCGAGTGGCGAATACACCCGGTCATTTTCGTAATCGTGATATTCGGCGTAGCGATGGCTGAAGGTGCCGCGCCCGGAGTCCTGTCCGGAGAGGCGAACGGATGTGCCCTCCACCAGCAAACTGCCGAAGGCGAGCATTTCCGCCGTCGCCCAATCGATGGAATTGTCGTGCAGCGAAGTGACGCGCTTTTCCACCAGCTTCGTCAGCTTGGGATGCACGTTAAACTCGGCCGGGAAAGCCGTGGCGCCTTTCACCACTTGCTCCAGCGTCGATAGGCTGACGCCCGTCGGAGGCAGATCCTGCGGGATCATGCCGGGAGCAAGCGGGGTCAGCTCATGCAGCTCCCACTCTTCCTTGCTCTTGGCCGCGGAATCGTAGATCGCATACAGGCGCTTCTTCTGCGCTTCGGCCCAGCCCTGCGCCTCTTCGGCGGAAACCACACCTTCGGCGGCCAATCGCGCGCCGTAAAGGGTCGCCACCGATTTGTGATCCTTCAACTTGCGATACAAAACCGGCTGCGTATAGGAGGCGTCGTCGCCCTCGTTATGCCCGTGTTTGCGCCAGCAAAGGACGTCGATCACCACATCGCGATGGAACTTCTGGCGGAAGTCGAGTGCCAACTGCGTGGCACGCAGGCAGGCTTCCGGGTCATCGCCGTTGACGTGGAAAATGGGAGCGTGCACCATCAGCGCAACATCACTGCAGTACGTAGAGGAGCGCGAACTCCATGGATTGGTGGTGAAGCCGATCTGGTTATTGATAACGATGTGAATGGTGCCGCCGGTGTTATAGCCGTCGATCTGCGAAAGATTCAGCGTCTCGGCCACAATGCCCTGCCCTGCCATGGCGGCGTCGCCGTGGATCAGAACAGGGATGACCAGTTCGCGATTCACGTCGCCCAGACGATCCTGCTTCGGACGAACGATGCCCTCCACCACCGGGTTCACTGCTTCCAGGTGGCTAGGGTTGGGCGCAACAAACACAGTGATCTGCTTGCCATTGGACGAGTCCCGCACGGCGCTCGCGCCGAGGTGGTATTTCACGTCGCCCGAGCCTTCGAACTCTTCGTCAATCTCGCCTTCAAACTCGGAGAAGACCTGCGCGATGCCCTTGCCAATGACGTTCGCGAGCACCGTGAGGCGGCCGCGGTGGGCCATACCCATCACGATTTCCTGCACGCCCACGTTCGCGGCGCGGTCTACCATTTCCTCAATCACGGCGATGGTTGCTTCGCCGCCCTCAATGGAGAATCGCTTGCTGCCCTTGAAGCGATTTTCGAGGAAGCCCTCAAAACCTTCCGCCTCGATCACCGTCTTCAAAGCGCGGCGCTTCGCGGCCGGATCGAGCATCCACTGATTCGCGGTGGGCTCCATGCGCTGCTGGAACCATAAGCGCTC
>JBEBFS010000029.1:0-42910 GCA_040081855.1 Bryobacteraceae bacterium
GTCGAGATACTGACCGCGGAAGTGCCGCCGGCCGAGCGCGAGGCCTGGTACGAGCGGCAGCTTCGGAACGGAATGCAGGTCTGCCTGGCTCACCCCAAGTTGTGCAGCGTCGGCCTCGACTTGCTGGACTTCCCGGTGCTGCTGTTCTACGAAACCGGCTACTCGACATACACGCTTCGTCAAGCTAGCCGACGCAGTTGGAGGATTGGGCAGAAACGCCCGATTCGGGTCGGATTCCTGACCTACTCAGAGACGGCACAGGAGTCGTGCCTACGACTAATGGGAAAGAAGCTGATGGCGTCTCTGCCGATGGAAGGCAAGCTCCACGCCGACGGGCTTCAATCCATGGATGCGGACGACGACCTGCTTACCGCAATGGCACGCGATCTCGTCACACGGCAGGGCGTAGGCGAAGCCGCTGCGGACGTTTGGAAAAATCTGGTGGGTCGACACAGAGGGTCGATCGAGGTTGCGGACGCAGCCTTGCCTCTGGCGCTCGAACCATTGATCGCAACTGTGGAAACTGACCCCGCAGAGATCGTGACTTGGATTCGACCGGCGGCACCGGCGGTTCAACTTTCTCTGTTTTGAAGTGATGGCGACTATTTCTGGAGGTAACTCATGTCGGCATTGGCAATGGTGCCGGTTCTACCGGAAACGGTCTCCGGCCTTTCGCGGCGGCTGGCGGATCTGATCGAGCAGACCGAGTCTGAAGGTATCCAGGGTGAGCTTTCCGATGCGACACGGGAGCAGGCCGTCGGCCTGGTGGAGGCGCTGCGCCGCCGCATAATCCGCAAGCCTGACCACGACCATCGTTCGCTCTTCGACCTCGACGACCGGTTGATTGAATTGATGGGGCTCGTCGAGGAAGCGGCCGACGCGGGAGCCGAGATTTCGAAGGAACTGTCCCAAGAGATCGACACGTATTTGGAGGCCTACCGGCTCAAGGTGGATCGCATCGTCGGCTACTGGCGGTGGCAACAGTCGATTGCCGAAATCAGCTCCAAGGAGGCAGAGAGACTGGCAGCCAGAAAGAAGGCGGCGGAGAATCGAGTGAACAGGCTGAAGGGATTCCTGTTTGCTTTCATGATGGCCCGTGGGACCAAGAAGCTGGAAGGCGAAAAGAGCGACATCGGAATGCAACGCAACAGCAGCGCTTCCCTTGTCGTTGATGATCCTCTGCAAATCGCGGAACGATTCTTCGAACGCGCCATCCAGTTCAGCAAGACTGAGTTCCAGGAGGTCGTTTACCAACTGCCCGACGGCGAACCGCGTCGGCGTCTTGAGGCAGCACTCAAGGACGGCTGGGAAGTGAACGGCGAAGCCGTCCGGGCAACGCTCGTGAACCATGAACCGGTCCCTGGCGCGCGGCTTGTGACTGGCAGCCATCTTCGCATCCGGTAACGATGGCAAGTCCGTTGGCCTTCGGGCGAGCTGCGGCTATGATTCCTATGTAGGCAGGTGGATCATGTTTCGCATTTCGATTCATCCCCTCGAACTCGCCGGTATCGGTTTCACCGTTGCGCTGCTGATCCTTGCGTGGGCGGGGCGTGATCGATTGAATGCGTTCGGACTAGAGTTCCTGGCGTGGCGCCGGACAAGTAACCGGCAAAACGTGGAGGCACTTGCCTTCGGTTCGTTTTGCGGCTTTGCGGTCGCACTGCTATTCCAGGCCCTGTACAAAGGCGCGCCGTTCAAATGGCAGGATGCCTGGATCGGAATCACCCTCGGTCCCTTCATGGAAGAAGCCGTATTTCGCGGGTACCTCTTTGGCTTGGCGGAGTTGGGACTTCGGAAACGGGTTCCCCATCCACGCTGGATCGTGGGTATTGCGATCGCCGCCGTATTCGCGCTCTGTCACCTTCCGAAGGCCGGCATCACGGGTCTCCAGATCGGCGTGATCTTCGTGATGGGCGTGGTCTACGCCTGGCTGAGGATCAAGTCGAATTCGACGACCTCGCCATTTCTGGCGCACTCGGCGTACAATGCCATCATTTTTTCGGCAGCCGCGCTTATCGCGTGAACCAACGTAGGGGCGGGCTTAATTCGTCCGATTCAGTAGGGCCGGTGGATCGCCTTGGCCTTCGCCGTTTACCTGGAAGGAGGGGAGCGATCACAGACCAAGGAGATACATCGCGAGTGGGCTTAGGGTGGACAGCGTTTCTGGTCGCATGCGCGTTTGCCAATCGATGGCAGGTTTCTCAGTTCGCCGTATCAACGCACCTTGGATGGATCGTCGAGGAGAATCGGTCAGATTCGGCCCATGTTCATGCCACACGGATCCGTTGTAGATGAGCATTGAACCAGCCGGGCCGCACGCTGGGACGACTCCGTCGAATGAATCCGGAGCCGTGGTCATCCCTTGGGAGTGCGGCAGAAAGCAGGTGGCCCCGTTCTCTGGCCGGAAGGCGTCAACCATAAAAATGAATCCTACCATCGGCCAGCCGACATCGTCGTTTGGAAAGTCGACATGGAGTTTCTTGGGTACTTTGCCGGGGTTCAGCGCGCGTGCCACTACAGTGCTTAGTCGAAATGGTTCCTTGATGACCTTACAACAAGCCTCAAGCAGCGGTGCGTGCAGGTACAGGCCATTGAATTCTGGTCCACGATTGACAAAATCATGAACTCGAGTCGTGGTTGAACCCTCCCTCACATCCGCCGGATCGGCCTGAAGCACGGCAGCGTCATAAGCGCGCGACAAGCCAGTCAAATCCGTCGCTAAGACGGGGCCGCGGATAACGACGAAACCGTCCTCTTGAAGGGCGTTCTGTTCCGACTGCGAAAGTGCAGTATTTGCGGCGATTGACTCAAACCACTGATCGCTTCCTGGCATCCATTTCTCCTCGCACGCAGGGAGATCCTGAAGCCAATGATACAAGACCAGGCGAATACGGTCCCTGCTATTCGAGTAGCAGGCTTACTCATTCACGTACGAGTTCCCGTCGCCGTTCAAAGAACACCAGGTTCGACGGTAATGCTCCGCGTAGTCGTATCCTGCGTCGCCATGGTGCCGAGTGTCCCCACCTATTTTTCAGAACGTCGGGAGCCTTCGGGCTCCCGTTTTCGTATTTCAGGAGAGCAATTCAATGATTCGATCCACAGAAGATTTCCGCAGCCTGCTTAAGGCGGCTCGCCGGGCGGGTACTCCGCTACTTGCCGTCAGGACGGCCGATCCGGCGAGCGCGATGGCTCAAGTTTCGGCAAGCCTCTGCGGCAAAACCGAAGCTCCTGTATTCGCATGGGACATCATGGGCGGCATCGCCGCACGCAACAAGGCAGCCAAAGAGGCTACTGCCCACGTGTTCGGTGAGAAGGCCGATATTGCTGGTCCGGCGGATGTACTGTTGGCCCTTCACAAGGGCGCTGCGGTGAAACAGTTTGCGGACGCCATTGTGTTCTTCAACAACCCGCAACGCATCTGGGAACAGGTCGACATCGTGCAGGGCGTCTGGAATCTTCGCGACGCATTCAAGGTCGGCGGCCAAATGCTGGTTCTGGTGACGACTCCCGGCTCGGTGCTCCCAGTTGAGTTGCAGAACGACGTAATGGTTATCGACGAGCCGCTTCCATCGGCGGACGACCTGCGCGAGATCATTCCCGGCATGTTCGAGTCAGCGGAACTGGCTCCACCTGACGGGTCCGTAGTGGATCAAGCTGTCGATGCCCTGGTGGGACTCGCGGCATTTCCGGCGGAGCAAGCGCTGGCAATGTCGCTCTCGAAGAAGGGTCTGGATGCCGAGCGTCTCTGGGAGCGGAAGCGTCAAGCAGTGGAACAGGCACCGGGCTTGACCATTTGGCGCGGCGGCGAAACGTTCGCGGACATCGGTGGTTGCGACAACATCAAGAGGTTTCTTAGCGCGGTGCTCACGGGCCAGGAATCTCCGCGCGTCATCGTGTTTGTCGACGAGATCGAGAAGGCGTTCGCGGGCACTGGCACCGACACGTCCGGTGTGAAAACCGAGATGACTGGGACAATGCTCGGGTGGATGCAGGACCGCGGGGCGGACGGCATCATCGCCATAGGCCCTCCGGGGGCGGCGAAGTCGATGATCGCAAAAGCTGCGGGCAATACGGCGGGGATTCCCACCGTCGCGTTCGATCTTTCGGCGATGCAAAGTTCGCTGGTCGGCGGCTCAGGTGAGCGCCTCCGCGCTGCGCTTCAGGTCGTCGATGCGATTTCCCAGGGCAAGAGCCTGTGGATCGCAACATGTAATTCGATCACGAGCCTGCCGCCAGAATTGCGCCGCCGGTTCACTCTGGGGACGTTCTTCTTCGATCTGCCGTCAGCCGAGGAGCGGGAGGCGATCTGGAAGATCTACCTCGCGAAATGGAACCTTGATGGGGAACGGCCGAACGACGAGGGTTGGACCGGCGCCGAAATCCGAGAGTGTTGCCGCAAGGCGTGGCGGCTGAATCTTTCATTGAAGGAGTCCGCTGAGTACATCGTTCCGGTTTCGCGATCAGCGTCGGATCAAATCGAAGCACTGCGCCGGCAGGCGTCCGGGCGATTCCTGAGCGCGGCCCGACCGGGAGTATTTTCGACTGAATCAGACAGCCCCGCTGCGCCCGGCAGACGGGCATTTCGAGAAACGGAATAGGGAGACAACATGAGCCAATACGAGGAACTCACCACAACCATGACCGACCAGCAATACCTGGTCGAAGCTCTGACGGAGATGGGCTACAAGCCCGAAGTACGAACGGAAGGAACGGCCCTGCGAGGGTACGGCGGGGTCAGTTGGAATAGACCAGTCCAGGTCACAATCCCAAAGGACCAGCTTCGTGGCGCGTTGGCACCGGTCGGCTTCGGTCGGGACGAAACCGGAGTCTTCCAGGCCATCATTGATGACCTGGACCGGAAGTACACCGACTTGAATGAAAGCTGGCTCGGCCGAGTCGCGCAGGGTTACAAAGAGCGGCAGACCATGGCCGTGGCCAAGACCAAAGGCTACGTGTTCCGGGGCCGCGAAGTAGTTCAAACGCCGCAAGGTCCAAAGGTGCAGTTGCGTTTCGCCGTTCGTTAACGAAAGGGCGAGGAGAACCATCATGCAGGAAAAACTCATCACCGTCGAGATAGACGAAAACGGAAATAGCTCCATTGACCTCGAAGGTTTTCACGGCCAGGGGTGCGGCGATGTCGCGAAGGATTTCCGTGGCGGCGATTCCATCACTCAGTCCAGCAAGAAACGTGAATTCTACACGCAGGCGACTGCCGCGAAGCAGTCGCTGAAGCAAACGTAGTTTGCAGTCAGCCGGGGGAGAACACGTTATGGGAGACCGCGCGTACGTAGAAATCGTGTGCCGTGAAGAAGACGAGCCGCTGTTTGAGGCTCTCGGGTTCATGCAAGAGTTCCGTCATGCGTTGCCTGCCAACGTGGTGACGATGGTAGATGCAGAAGCATCAGAAGGGGCCACGACCGAGCTTCAGGCTCTTGCCGAGAAAGGTATCGTATTCGGTGGTTGGCACGATGCCGGTGGAAGTTATGACGGAGCTTGCTTCGCGAGCACGGGCGGAAAGTACCACGAGGTGCCGCGCCTCAATCACAGCGACCTGCCTTGTATCGAAGTTCACGTAGATGGAACGGTCGATGCCGACCAATTGTTGGCTGCCTCCGAATATCTGAAAGCATCCGACCGTGTCGGGGAGATCTTAGGCTTTCCTTCGGGAATCGAGCAGGAGGACGAAGCGTCATGAAAACGGTTTTGCAGATCATCGAAGAGGCAGGCGGTCTTGCCACTTTCACTTGGACGAGGATCGAGAATCCGCCGTTCATGCTTCTTGTGATCGAGTCTCTTGGTGAGCCAGGTCCAAACGGTTACCGCGCACTGTCGATCGCCCACTACGGAGAGCAGAACGGCGACGCCATGAGGGACCCGGAGATTTGCGCCGAGATTGTCATGGAGAACGGGGCAGCAAAGCTCTGGCCGTATTACTTCAGAAATGACTACGCGGGCGTGGAACGATGGAACCGCCAGCGAGCGGCCGACGGGTCGATGACCTGCCGCCCCCCAGAGACTCGCGACCTCGAAAGCTTCATGGAAATGTGGGACGTGAACATTCGCGACCAAGGCTTCCTGGAAGCATTCCAGCGGACTGCGGGGCAACGATGCTGATTCATGGGTTTGTAACCCACAGCCGAGTGAACGGACCTGGCGCGCGGGCCGTCGTCTACTTCCAGGGCTGTAATCTGGGTTGCGATGGCTGCTGGAACCCGGCAACGCACGCCTTTGTTGGTCCGCCGCGTGGAGTGCAAGACGTCGCCGAGCAGGTGGCAGGCGCACACAGAACCCAATTCCTCGACGGCGTTACGTTTTCGGGTGGTGAGCCTATGCAGCAGGCACGGGATCTGTTGGATTTGATACGGCTGCTAAGACACGCGCGGTCTGAAATCAGCATCGGCATGTATTCCGGCTATACGGAACGCGAACTGGACCGTGGCGGCTTCTGGACCCGTGACGGCATCAGGCAGGAGGCACGGCAGGCCGTCTGGGCGAACATCAAACAACAGCTCGATTTCGCCGTGCTCGGGCGTTTCGTCGCTGCAAGGCCGAATGATCTCCCGATGCGCACCAGCGCCAATCAAGTCCTACAGCTCTTCAGCGACCGCTATCGCGAGGAGCATTTCAAGGCCTTGGAATTTGAAGTCAACATCGAGTCTGCGGGCCTAGTCCAGATCACGGGTTTCCCACTCGCAGGTTTGCCCGTCTAACGAAGTCTCTTCTCAAACGTTCCTTGCCGCACGCTCTGGCGGCGATCCCTTTCCGCAATCCAAATCAAATGATAGGAGGTGGCCGTGATGGCTACACAAGCAAGTCTATTTCTGCGCAATGGCGCATCTGTTACTGAACTGCCCGCATCCTTCATGGCCGACACGGCATCGGACAACGGTGACAATGGACGCCCACCAGCGCGAGCTATTGTCCAGGACCCCGGCGTAGATCTCGCCAAGAAGACCGTGTGCATCAAAATGCGCCTGTCCACGATGGGCAACACGCGTAAAGTCTCGACGTCTCAGATCGAAGCGGACGCCGACAAGGATCTCTTGCGAGTATCGAAGCATCTGCTGGATTCAGCGGAGTTGAAGGCGATTGGCCGTTTCGACGGCGAGATCCGCCGGTTCCTCTACAACATCTGCCTACCCTTTGAAATCGGCATTCACCTGCTGCCTATCGCGGCATTGGAAATCGTCGAGGACCGCATGCGGAAGTTCGCAGAGGACCGTCAGGTGTTAGTGGCCGCTTTCCTCTCGGTGTATCCAAGCCTGTGCCAGGACGCCGCAAAACGTCTGCGCGGTTTGTACAACCCCGCCGACTACCCTCCCATCGACGAAGTCACCCGCGAGTTCGGGCTGTCTTGGCAGTACGTGAGTTTCGGCGTGCCGGACCAACTCAAGGGCATCTCCCAGGAAGTGTGGGAGCAGGAGCGTGACAAGGCCGCCCTACGCATGGCGGAGGCGTCGTCCGAGATCCAGCAAGTATTGCGGCAATCCATGGCCGATTTGGTCGCCCACATGGCCGAGAGGTTGAAGGATGGCGCGGACGGCAAGCCGTTGAAGTTCAAGCAATCGACCGTATCGAATCTCGTCGAGTTCCTATCGAACTTCTCATTCCGCAACGTGACCGACGACCGGCAGTTGCAGGAACTGGTGGGCCGGGCCCGTGATCTGTTGCAAGGTGTCGCAGCAGACGATCTGCGGACTAGTGGCGACATGCGCGCGCGTGTGCGGCAGGGAGTGACCTCGCTCGCGGCGGACCTCGACGGCATGCTGGTGAAAGCGGGCGGCCGCAAGATGCGGCTCGCTGAGGAAGTTGAGCCGTAGGCCGCTCCCGCGCTTTGTCATCTTGCGGTTTGAATCAGGTATTTCTGCTTCAGATTGCGTGAATATTCGCGCAATCTGATGGGGCATTGATCGTCAGCCGAGAGTGTCGCCAGCACGTCTTCGATGGCTACAGCTGAAATGCGTTCTCGCGTAAGAGGCGCCACTCCCGACAGCAAATGTTGTAGGAGCGTCCACAGACCAGCGTTTGCGCGTGGCAACAGGAAGATCAAACGACTACCGTCAGTGCGAACCATATGCCAGACGTTACGATTGAACTGGTAAGCGTTGAAAAACGCTAGCCGCTCAAGCCGCGCAGGCTCCAGATGGCCGGTAAGGATTTGGCTGTAGATATCGACAAGCTTGGCGCGGTGGCGGGCGTCATCAACAGCCTTTCCGAAGTCCGTCTCAGAAAGCTTGACCTCGCAGAAGGTCTGCACACCATCGGTGGTAGCCCAACATACGTCTACGTTGGTCTCTTCGTCCGGTGCTGGCACGGCTTCCGGCTCCCATCCGGCGAGTATTCCATCCTGGCCAAGGGCCCTGAGTAGCGCGGTCGCCGAATCCGGTCCAGCAGAGAAGTACGGGAAGAACAGATTGAACGCGAATGCTTGTGAGGAATTCAAATGATGGAAGTACCGGTGACGCTTGCTAGGATTCGCCGCCAAGAAAGCACTCGCTGCCGGTTCGGCCTCTTCAAGCAGGTTCGCGGAAGCTTTCGCGAGTGGGAGGATATGGTGGTGCAGGACATCGCGTCCCCGGTAGCGAAACACTCCAGGCTCGCTAATGCCGAGGCTTAGCCGCTTGAACTCGACGAGATGCCTCTTCAGAACATCTTGATAGCTCACCCAGACGACCACTTGTGTTTCGTTGCGCACACAGCGTCCATCTTCGCATTTCTCAAGATGAACGCGGTTACGCTGAGCATCTCAGCATAGTCTGAGTTATCCGTGATCTCACAACATGTGGGCGACAAACTCCATCTGTAGAAATGAGAGCTCGGTTGCGAATGGGTGCTTGCGCGTGGCTTCATTTGATACGGGACTGCGGAAACGGAATGACCTTTGCCTGATGCCTGCCGCAGAGCAGATCGTGAGCCGTCACGACGTCGGGCGGATACTCCTCTGCGAGCACGAGCCAGATGCCGCCGGGCTGTTCGCGAATAATTGTTTTCTTGAGTTCATCGGTCATTGGTTCCATCATGCTCCTCTAGTTAGTTAGTCAAATGCCTCGATGTAGTCTGCCTTCTCGCCCGCCTGTTTGAGCACATCGGCCAGCCAGCGCTTCTTTCTCTTGCCGCGGACCACGCGACCGACAAAGGCTAGCGCGGTAGCTAGATTGCCACGGTTGCGCCGGATGTCCTCACGCGTGAGCTTGGCGTAGCGTTCCAGAAACTCATCCAGGTTCTCGGGCTTCGCGAAAAGGTACGTGGCGTGCCCCGGCTGCGGAATTTCCGCAATCAACACGTTGCGCCACACGAATAAGTATTCCTCTCGAAAGATGAACCACGTCCGGCTGCGTTTGCGGAGCTGATCGAAGTAGTAGGGCTCGTAGTCTGGACACCACGTGACATGGTGAGGCTTCAGGTGCACAGACGCGTTGACTTGATCGAACCAGCGCTCGACCTGCGTGTGCTCGATGGGGATCTTCTCGCACTGGTTGCGAATATGCTGAACCAGATCGGCGTGCTCGCCGAGAAGGGCATGGATCGTCTGGGCGTGCTGAAGGTCCCCGGGAACGTTCGAAGGCGTGTGAACCTGAAGCCGGGATGGGAGCGCGGCCTGCCATTTTCGGAGAATCCACTCACCGTTGTACAGACGGTACTTGCCGGCGTGAACGAAGGTCGCCTGGACCTCGATACGAGTCCGTAGCCAATGCTTCCAATGGTTCCATGTGAGATCCCAGCGCAGCCCTGGGAGGACATTCGAATCGAGCCAGACCTCCAGCTTCCGCCGGGGATCGCGGCAGACGACCCGATCCGCGAAAAACTCGCAACGGCGGAGCAGCAAGGTTACCTTGCGTGAGGTCATTTCCGGCCTATAAGCCAGGATCCGGTCAGCGAAGAAAGCGCCTTCGTCGTCAGAGAGATGGCCGTCAACCAGGATCGAACCGAACCCGCCGTACGGAAACAACGGCGCGGCATCTTCGTTCTTGCAAAGCGCGTCGTAGCAGTTTCTGAGATCTGCGTGCGCCAGGACGTTGAAGGCTCGTTCGACGCAGGAAAGGTCCCGGGCTTTCGAGTCGCTCACCTGGAGTTCGAGCGAACGCATCCGCCAAGCGAAGCGGAGCTGATCAAGTGTGGCAGTATCGGGCACTCGGAGAAGCCGGTAAAGAGACTGCGGCGTGTCCCCATCAAGCAAGTAGAAGTAGCGCCTGAGCGCTCCTTCGGACAGGAATAGCGCTTTGGGACCCTCCTTACAGTCTGGGAGGTCCGCGCGGACAAAGACTACTCCGTTCTTGCCGGGTTTGGGGAGACCGACGTATCCGATAGTCACGTGCAGCAGTTGTTGGTGTCGGCGACCCGTAGGGTGCTGGATCAAGATTTCGGTGCTCGCTCCCAGAAACCTGAGTTGGTCCCGGCGCTGGAGGAACCGAGCAAGAATGCCCGGCGCCTCAGCCGTAGTGCCGTCCTCAAAGCGGCATTGTAGAGATCCGTTGGAGGTCACAACCTCCGCGACGTTTCGCAACTCAAGAGCGCTACCAATCACATCAGCAGAATACGGTCAACGGCTCGAATCACCAAGCGAGTTTGGCTGACCTCCGCATGATGCTGACAACCCTCAAGATATTGGCGGAAATCCCGCCCAACGAAAAGGAGAATTCAACCATGACCACAGAACCCACGGGCCTGTTCCAGGGACTCGCGCCTCTACTTGTCAATCGGACGGTCATCATGACCGTTGCGGCGGACGGCAAGGGGCTACTGACCCTCAACGTGATCCCGAAGAAAGTAAAGGACGACGAAAGCGTCGCCCTGACGACGGCGTTGTGCATTACGGCCAGCGCCGAAGAACTTGATCGCGACTTGCCAGCACAACTCCGCGAGTACACGGAGGTACATGCGAAGGCGGCGTCCAACATCCAAAAGATCAAAGATGATCTGTCGGCGGCAGAGAAGGCCGAGCGAGAAGCCGCAGAGGAGCGGCGCGCAAAGAAGTCGAAAACAAAGATGGTTCCGCCAGCCAACACCGCTATTGCGAAACCACAAGTGTCCCCCGGACTGTTCGACCAGGACAACGATGAGCCCGAAGTACCTTCGGAAGCAACCGTAACGCACGCGCCAGGGCAAAACGACCCGTCCGTCGACGAGAGCGAATATCCGGACTGACGACGACTACCAACAACACACATTTCAAAGGAGAACGGCAATGACCATCACACCGATGAAGAGGGTTTTTGAATTTCAAGGAATTCGCCTTCCCGATCCAAACTCGGCAATGACCGTTGAGCAAGTGCGCGGCGTGTTCGCCACCCAATACCCGGAGATCGCGACTGCGGCACTTTCCGGGCCGGAAACCGTCGGCGACAAGTGCGTCTACCGGTTTGAACGAGCCATCGGCACCAAGGGGTAACGCAGTGGCACGCTCCAACGCCAAAGAACACGCCCTGCGCGAGATGAACTTGATCGCGCAAGGCTCCAATCCCCAGCAATCACCCGTGATCGAGGAGTTCCAGAAATGTCCAGAGTGGCAACTTGCGGCGGCAATTGTGGCAAGAGCCGTCAGTCAAGAGCAGCGGTGCGGGACAGAGGCAGTGATCGCGGTACCGCCAAAATGGCTTCCACCGCTGCTCTGAGTCTTGCGTCTAGCAACGTTGGCTGGACAATGCCCCGGCTCGATGGCGTCGCGACCGCCCACAAGGTCTGGCGCGGGGATCGTGTCGCGGCCGCGGTCGGGAGCGGTCTACTACGCGCCGGTGTCGCCAGTGCTGACACGTGGGCGCTTGCGGAACAGGACCCTTTTCAGTTTGTTCAGCTTTCGATCAAACAATTCGTCGACCGGCATGACGGACCCGCAATTCGCGACACATTTCCGGTGAATCTGTCCCTTACCGGAACCTTGAACGAGTACTCAACGGGCGATCGTGAGATCGAAGCCGCAACCCTGTTCCTGACGATTGACCCGACAGAGGCAGGCTACTTGGTGCTTGGCGCAACGCTTCGAATTCTGGAGGAGCAACATCCAAGGCTACCGGCGACATTTTTCCACCTGCTGTGCGGCGCTCTGAACCGCTGGGTGCGGGTTTACGACTATCGTGAAGCCCTCGAACATATAGAGCGTTTGCGGGATTGGTACAGCGCGGACCCCGATTCTGGCGACATCGAGGTACCTGACGTCGAAGGAAGCATCCCTGCCTGCATGCGACAAAAGCCACTTTCGAGGAGGGGCTTGAAGCGACTCTTGCCGAACATTTCCGGTGAGGCGCTGGTTTGGATGGAACGTGTGGTCGAGTTGGACCGGCTAGCCAAGAGGCAAAAGCATCCTCCGCTAACCGAACAGACGCAGGAAGAATTGGGGGACTGCAACGCTCCGCTACCTTGCCTGCTCGTAGTATTTTCACGCAGGGACAATATCGAGGCGTGCTTCGACGCCGAGGCTGAATCGATGATGGAGGTGCCTCCGGAGCCGAATCTCATCATTCCGCTCAACGCCACCGATCCAAATCAAACCCGCACCGCTTTTGATGTGCTGGCCAATGTTTGTGAGGCGCTTGCAGCGGCAAGTAAGTTGATAGCGAGTCTTCCAGACAGCAGTTTCAAGTAGGAGATTCAACATGGAATGCAACGTATATCTTGGTGGCCCCAGCCAGTTCGAGCTGAAAGGCGCGATCCTCGTCTACACAGGCGGACACTCCGCCGGCGGCGCCTTCGCAGCTTGGCACGACGTCGAGAGTGACAAGACCTGTGCTCCACGGCTTGGCCCGGCCAAACCACTCTCAACATTTTTTCTGAAAGAGTTGTCGCGTGGTCTGGGTGCCATGCTGCGGCCCGAGATCCTTCCGGAAAACGTCCTCGTTCGAACACCGGATGTGCTTGTGTGGTGGCGGCCGGCGCAGCGCCGGAAGATGTTTTTCCGCCACGATGACGACCTGGGCGTAGTGAGCGGGCGGGTGTTCCCGCAGCCAGCGCTAGTCTACCGGGCAAGTCATCGCGAGTTGTGGATTCGGGCGCTTGCTGATGACGTGCGGCCCACTGCGGCGACCGCGCTCAATGTCGCGCCCTACTACAACGTGAACGCCGAGGGCGTGGTTTGCCAGGGCACCATGCGTTCGCCAGACGAAGCCAGCGTGGCGACCATGGCGCAATGGGAACAGTCCTTCTTTGAATCCGAATTTACGCACCTTTACGGGAGCGGCCATTTCACTCAGCATTCTGGCGGCGTGGCCGGCCTCTGGAGTTCGCTAGCGGGTAAGAAGACCTTTCCGGTCGAACAATTGGCAACGGCCCGGGAAACGCTTGCTCAGTTTAGCGAACGAGAACGATAGGGCTCCCATGAAACATACAATCCCAGCGCATCTCATGCAAAGGCGCGCCATCCGCGTAGTGGTCATCGGCTG
This sequence comes from Bryobacteraceae bacterium, assembly GCA_040081855.1. GTDB lineage: Bacteria > Acidobacteriota > Terriglobia > Bryobacterales > Bryobacteraceae > Palsa-187. The sequence goes on from JBEBFS010000029.1 coordinate 13,374, forward strand.
TGGCGGTAACGGCAGCGTCATGGCGATGGGCCTTCCATACATCCACCACGCTTTGCTTCTCGCTGGCCATCCCGGAGGCCTCGACGTGACGCTGATCGATGGCGATGTCGTGTCGCCGACGAACTGCGTGCGTCAACCATTCAGCCAATCCGAAATTGGGTTGAGCAAGAGCGTCGTGCTCGCGTCGCGCATCAATCTGTTCTGGGGGCTCCAGTGGAAGGCCATCCAGGAGCATGTGTCCAAGTCGCAAAAGGGTGAGGAAGCCGACATCGTCATCAGTTGCGTGGACACCCGATCAGCCCGTGCAGACATTGATAACTTGGTCGGCGGAAATGCGAGCGTGACGTACTGGCTCGACTTGGGGAATGGAGCCGACGGCGGCCAGTTTGTCCTAGGCCAGCCATGGAACCGACGCAATCTAAGACGTGCTGAACGACTGCGCACAGCCAGCGAACTCTTTCCCGAGATCACGGACACCACGCGCGGCGAAGACGATGCCCCGAGCTGTAGCGCGCTGGAGGCGCTCGAACGGCAAGAACCGTTTGTCAATCAAACGCTAGCAAGTCACGCGCTGGCCTTGCTGTCGCGATTATTCCGGCACGGCGAACTGGATGTCCATGGGGCTTTCGTTGGCGTCGCCCACCAAAGGGTCCAGCCCCTCGAGGTTGACCAGAAGAGTTGGCGGAAGATCCGCAGGCGCCATGAGAACTCCAAGACGGTCCGGCCCGGCCCCGGGTCGCAAGGTCACACCAAGGAGATGATCTGACAAAATAATAAGGATCAGTTGATTACTGTTGACAATGTCAGGATCGGGCGCTATCCTTCTCATCAGGGAGCTATTTGTATGCCCGATGGTGACAGCATGAACTGGAAGGTCCGCGGAAAGCGGTCCCGAATTGTGCTCAGCTTGGTTCGCAGCGGAGCGGATCCTCGCTTGGTCGGCCAGGAGGCCGCGCGCATGCTTGTGAGCCAGGCGAATGAGAAAAATTGGAAGCCCGTGATCCGAAGGATCGCAGGTCTTATGCCTGAGGGCATAAGAGCGCTGCGGAGTACCGAGGGGTTCGGATCTCACTCCGAAAAGATTGATCAGATCTGCGAGGGAATCCAGGCCGCGATTGACGGCTGCAGCGATGGCAGCGCTGGATGGATGCTTCCGGCCAGCCGGCGAGCCATTTGTGCACTGGACGACGCACCGATCACTCCAGATTCGGGGCAAGTCCGACAGGAGCTCATGTCCTCCTTGGCTGCGGGGCTTCTTGATCAGCGGGTTTTGCAGCCCGTTCGGCAAGACTTAGCACGGGAGGCGGGTCGGGATCGGAGTGAGCAGTTTGCCTACGAGCATGAAATGATCGACTCAACTCGAAGCGAAGGCGCAAGACTCGTGGGAACTTTCTTCAACGCTCCGCCAGACTCCGCAGTGAGGACGCCTGTCAGGACTGTTCCCGTGAAGATTACCGATTTGGATCGCCTGAGCGAACCGTTGACGGTCCTAGGAGGTTTGTTGTGAACCGCAAGCGCTTTGAATATCGATTCGCGGATGATGGCCGAAGTATCGCCGGACGGGACACCAATCACGAAGAGATCGCACGGCATTATCAGGTCAACGACGAACCGGGCGCAAAGTCGCTTGGTGCTGTGTTAGAGCCACTGTATGCTGATCTCGTCGATGTAAGTGTGGCCGTCTACATGGCAGATCGCATCTCATTGCGTTCGGCCAATCCTGACGAGTGGAGGCGTGAGATCACGTTGAGGCTACCTGTACGGTGCGTGAATCAGTGGAGGAGGCCCGAGGTTCTAGAAGCTCTTGAGGCTTACCTCACGTTCCTAACGCAAGAAAAATACGAATTTGACTTCTTCGAGAGGCAAGCAGACGGACGTGCGTCAGAGCGGCAGCAGTTTCTCCCATTGGCCGCAAAAGGTGCCCCGCTTTCAGTCAGCTTATTCAGTGGTGGTCTCGATTCGTACGCAGGCACGGCGGCGTGGATCGCGGCGAATCGGGAGCAGCACTTTGTCTGCGTATCGAACTCGCCCAATCGGCGTCAGGAAGCACATCAGAAGAGGCAGCTCGCAACTCTGAAAGACTCGCTTCGTCCACTTTCGTTGACCGGCGTTCGAATACAGACAACTCTGAGTGATTCAGTCGAGACGAGACAGGAACAAACACGTCGAACGCGAGGATTTTTGTTTCTGTCTCTAGGAGCCGCTGCTGCGCTTGCAATTGACTGCCATCGACTAGTGGTCTTCGAAAATGGTGTCGGGGCGATCAACCTCCCTTATGAGAGGGTTCCGGCGGGGGTGCCAAACTCACGGGCGGTGCATCCTCGGTCGCTGCTGCTGTTTGCGAGGCTGATCCGGGTGCTCACGGAGTCAGAATTCTCGGTGGATAACCCGTGTGCATATTTGACGAAAGCGGAAATGTGTCTGCACTCTAGCGTTCAGGCCCTTCGGGGAAGCGTTTCGGACACTTTCTCATGCGACGGCTTTCCGGTTCGCCGCCGGCAGACGCCGCAGTGCGGTGTCTGCACTTCCTGTATTTTGCGACGTTTGGCGTTGTTTAACGCAGGATTAGGTGACACGGACAGTTCGAGCTACTGTCTCGATCTGCTGGCTTCTGCGGAAACAGTGAACCCGCCGCGCCTTCGGGGTCTGCACGCCATGGACTGGCAAGTCGAGAGGCTTGAGCATGCCCTTGGTCAGCAAGCAGATTGGGAGGGACTCGTCATTGAGTTTCCTGAAATCCGAGAGGCTTGTGCGGCTTTGATGACTGTTCGGAACGAATCCGAGTTGGTGGCAATTCCGCAACTCGGTCGGCTGTTCTCAAAGCATTGCTCAGAATGGGAGTCCTTTCCCGTGCAGAGATGGATTCGAAGACTCAGTGAGGCGGCTTAGGTATGGAAACTCTGGTGTTTGAGCAGATCGACCCACGCGTCTTGGGACAGCGCCTTCAAGAGGCGAGACGCGCCGCAGGGCTAACGCAACAAGCGGTCGCCGATCAAATGGGATTCGCTCGGACGACGCTGGTGGCGATAGAGAAAGGCGAGCGAAAGGTTACTCCGAGTGAACTGGTCCAGTTGGCGCGATTTTATCAGCGTTCCGTTTCAGATTTTGTAGGGCGGCAGAGCCTTACGCAGGGCTTTGTGGCTCAGTTTCGCTCGACGGAACGCGAGGTATTGGAGACCAAACCCGAATACGAGCAAGTCGTCTTCGACCTCCAGACTCGATCCGAGAATTACGTTGAGTTGGAGCGTCTCGCCAACGCGCCGTTGAACCGAGCATACCCGTCGCCCTACGATACGGCTGGTGTTGGCGCCGAACAAGTCGCTGCGGACATCGCAACCGCAGAGAGGAATCGTCTCGGGTTGGGCGATGGCCCTTTGGGCAACTTGCGGGAGCACCTAGAAGCTGAAGTGGGGCTACGAATCTTCTATTTTTCGATGCCATCCAAAATCGCTGGCGTCTTTGCCTACAACGAAGGCTTCGGAGCTTGCATAGGCATCAATTCGAGCCATCCTCGCGACCGCAGGCAGTGGTCGCTGGCGCATGAGTATGGTCATTTCCTGATGCACCGGTATCAGGCTGAAATCACCATCCTCGAGACCCGGCACTTGAACGCTGGCAAAGAACGGCTCACTGACGGTTTTGCGGAGAACTTCCTGATGCCGTCGTCTGGGATGAATCGGCGATTTAGTGAGGTTCATCGTTCGTCTCCCAAAGGAGTAACCCTCGCCGATATCGTGAGTCTTGCCAATCTTTATCGCGTATCCGTGCAAGCGCTTGTGCTTCGCTTGGAGAATCTCCGGCGGTTACCAGCGGGAACCTGGCAGCGGCTTGTCACTGAGGGCTTCGAAGTCCGAAAGGCACAGCAACTCCTTGGGATAGATGTCGAGGGTCAGATCGAAGATCTGTTTCCTCAGCGGTACGTGTCGCTGGCTACGAGCGCATTTCGACGGGGGGATCTCAGCGAGGGGCAATTGGCGAAGTTTCTTCAGACTGATCGCCTCTCCGCACGATCTATTGCGGAGGCCTTTCAGCATCGAATCCACGCCGAACACGACGGCGATTTCACCGACATTGAAATGGACCTGCTTCAAACTCTTGGTAGCCGGTAGGACGCGATGTTCGAACAGCCGTTGGTCCTGGACGCCTCGACGCTTTTGAATCTTCTCGCCACTGGCGAAGCGGAAGCTATTCTGCGATGTGTACCAGTTCCGCGTATCGTGTGCACTATTGCCCCGTCGGAGGTTCTGCATTTGAGAAATGAAGACCCGGCCAAACCGCCTGACCCCGTTTCGGTCCAACCGCTGATCGATTCTGGTGTGCTTGTCTCCGCTTCCCCACTGACGCCGCAGGAGGAGTTGATCTTCGTGCAATTGGCTGCGTCCTTGGACGATGGAGAGGCCATGTCTCTGGCTCTGTGCGTTTCCCGGAACTGGGCCTTGGCCACCGATGACCGCAAAGCGCAGACGATCGCCACGGCACGGGCGGTCCCAATAGTGGCTTCATCCCATTTGGTTCTTAATTGGATAAAGGAAGCCGGGATCGACCGCGATACGGTCCGATCAGCACTTCGGTTGATCGGCACACGCGCTCGCTTTAGACCATGGAGAGGTTACCCAGAGCAAGATTGGTGGGATGACCTCCTGGTCTCTGGCTCAGGCACTTAAGTCGAATGGTGCGTTCGTCCAAGTTTCGTTCACGATACGATGTTTCATCATTAATCACACCGGCAAACTTGCCGGTGTGATTAAACGAAGGCATTGACAGCCGAGCGATTCTAGCGCAGAATTTGTCTTCGTGGCAAATTAATACATACCGGCGACTTTGCCGGTGATTTTGGAGCTAAGATGTTAGCACTCGAACAAAATATTGAAAACGGTAAGCTTACGCTAGAAATTCGATTGGAGGTCTCCGACCCAGACGTTGTCTTCGAACTCAGGAAGCACCGGGAGGGACCCGCGCGCGAGGACTACGCCTCAAGTGCCCTCCGCCTTGGTGTCTTGGCGTTGCGCCAGGCCGCCGGGGAGCTGGATTCTACGACGATTCGTGCCGCCGCCCAACATATGTTGACCGATCTAGGTCAGTTGCTTTCTCATCGGGGGACCGACATCACAAACGAAATCTCTGGCGCCCTTCGACAGTACTTCGATCCGTCGAGCGGGGCACTGCCGCAGCGCATTGAAGCGCTCCTCCGGAATGACGGGGAACTCGACCGGGCTCTCCGCGCGCATTTGGCTCCAGAAAACTCCACCATTGCTCAAGCACTCGCTGCGCACTTTGGTGAAGGCAGCGCTATCTTCAAGCTCCTATCGCCTACCGATGCGAGCGGCGTGAAAGCTCAGGTCGAGGGCGTCCTTGAAACCCTCCACCGCGAGCAACGCGAGCACATTATGCAAGAGTTTTCGCTCGACAATAAGCAATCCGCGCTCTCCCGGTTGGTCGCGGAATTGGCAGCGAGCAACGGAGAATTGAAGACTGATCTGAAGACCAAGGTTGATAGCTTAGTCGACGAATTTTCGCTTGACCGACCGGAATCAGCTCTCTCTCGCCTGGTTGGCCGAGTGGAAATCGCACACAAGGCGATCACCAACGAATTTTCAGCCGACAACGAGCACTCAGCCATCGCGCGTCTCTCTCGAATGCTCCAGGAAACGAGCCAGCAGATCAACAAACATTTGACCCTCGATGACGATGGCTCCGCGCTCGCGCGCTTGAAACGCGAACTTCTAACCACCATTGAGTCGCTGGTCACGAGCAATTCAAGCTTCCAGTCGGAAGTCCGCACTACACTTGCCACCTTGCAGGCTCGAAAAGAAGAGGCCGCGCGCTCTACCCGGCACGGCCAGACCTTCGAAGAACAGATCGGACTGCTCATCGCCACAGAGGCGCAGCGGTTAAACGACCCTCATGAACTCGCAGGCATGACTACAGGCGCCATTAAGAACTGCAAGACCGGAGACTTTGTCACGACGCTTGGTCCCGACAGTGCGGCGCCTGGAGCCCGGGTAGTTTGGGAGGCAAAGGAGGACAAGAGCTACGATCTCAAGCGCGCCTTAGCGGAGATCGAACTTGCTCGGAAGAACCGCCAAGCCCAGATTGGGGTGTTTGTCTTCTCCCGGAGCACTGCTCCAGAAGGCCTCCAGCCATTTGCCCGCTACGGCAGCGATATCGTCATCACGTGGGACGCAGAGAACGCCGACTCCGACTTGAACGTGCGCGTGGCCTACAGCGTTGCTCGCGCACTGGTCATTCGGGAGAATCACGAATCCATCGAAAGCGAGCAAGCGTTGAAGGCGATTGATATCGCCACTCGCGCCATAGAGAAGCAGCTTGAACACCTCGATCAGATCAAGATCTGGGCTGAAACAGTGAGGAGCAACGGCGAGAAGGTTGTTGAGCGCGCAGCAAAGATGCGTTCAGATCTAGCAAAAGAAGTGGACGCCCTGGACCGCCAAGTAAGCGGGTTGAAAACCACGGGGGCCCGCGCAGCATAACAATGAGCGAACTCCGCAACACATTCTTTCCTCCGACACGCGATCGGGCCAGCGCGATAAACGTTGGCTTCCGCTTTGGACACGTCGGGACGCACTCAAGTCGAACCATGATGCTCGATGAACTCAATTCGGTACTGCTAGCTGTGCCGCCCGACGCCAAGCCCGAGGACTTCCTTTCGGCCATTATTGAGGAGAACTGCCTGGGCAAACAGACGATCGCGAACCGGAGGCACTCTCTTCAGCACCTGCGCGAACTCTATGGGTTGGACGGGACAATTCCACTCTTCCGTGTTCTCGCCCGGCTTTGGGCACTCGATTCTTCTGGTCGGCCCTTACTTGCCCTGCTCGCATCCCTTTCCCGTGATCCACTCCTTCTCTCGACTGCACCCACCATTTCAGCCATGCCAGATGGTGCCGAATTCCAACGCACTGCTGCGCGATGCGCAATCGGCAAAGCGACAGGTGATCGCCTAAACGAATCCACAGTCAACAAGATCGTCCGTAATACTGCAAGCTCATGGGCCCAGGCCGGTCATCTGGAAGGCAGGACATTCAAGATTCGGCGTTTGGTAAAACCCACGGCCGCGGCCGTTGCGTTCGCTCTTTATCTCGCGGACGCGGCGGGTTTTCACGGACAGGATGCACTCGGCAGTGCCTGGGTAAAGATCCTGGATTGCGGTACTTCAAGCGCCATGGCATTGGCTTTAGAGGCCAAACGGATCGGCTTAATTGACCTGCGCGCCGCAGGAGACGTCTTCGAGCTGAATCTCGGGCGGCTCGACCCGGAAGGATCGCGGAGGTAATTCATGGGACGGATCGAGCAACTCGCTGAAACTTACGGACGCCATGTCGCCCTGCCCTGGCAGCGAACGGTCTCCGGTGCCCAAAGGGTCATCATGATCGTGTACGACAAGGAGCTGGAGCGTACGCTGGCAGCGCGCAAGAACGAATTTCAGATTGCAACCGAAAAGGCCGGTCACCCGTGGCTGGAGATCGACATCGCCGGCACTTTCGCCGAATGGATGGCTGGCGAGGAGTATCGAGAAGCGTATTTCGAGTCACCCGATGACCTGCAGCTAAAGCTTGAGGTAGAGTTCGCCAAATTTGTCGCTGAGAAGATCCGTAAACAACTTGAGAAGCCAGAAGCTGGCGACGACTCCGTTGTGGCAGTCTTCGGTGTTGGCGCGCTCTTCGGCTTCACACGTGTCTCGCGAATCCTTCAGATCCTGGAACCCGCCATAAAAGGCCGTCTGGCCATGTTCTTTCCAGGCTCGTACGATAACAACAACTACCGGCTTCTAGACGCACGAGACGGTTGGAACTATCTGGCCGTACCCATAACACTTCACGCCACCGGTTACACAGGAGGAGTTCTCTAAATGCTCATCAAAGATATTCTGCTCCGCGATCCCTCAACGCACGGGCTGGTAAACAATGGCCAGGCACGCATTTCGAACGAGGACGATGACGGCAAAGTCATGAATGAGCTTCGGGGCGAACTCTCGACCTTTGTCTGCGAGGGGCAGTACGCCGATGGCATCCAAAAGATTCTTTCATCCTTCTTGCGAAATCAGAATCAAACGAGCCAGCGCGGCGCATGGGTCAGTGGCTTCTTTGGTAGTGGCAAATCACATTTATTGAAGATGCTCTGCCACCTCTGGCAGGACACGGAATTCCCCGATGGTGTGACGGCAAGGAGCCTCGTTCCGGAGTTGCCGGAGGATGTCCGAAGCCTGCTTCGGGAACTTGATACGGCCGGGAAGCGATCCGGAGGCCTCTTGGCCGCCGCCGGCACACTACCGGCCGGTACCACGGAGAACGTTCGGTTGAGTATCTTGAGCATCCTCCTCCGTGCAGCGGGACTCCCCGATCAATACCCACAGGCCCAGTTCGTTCTCTGGCTGGAGGAACACAAGCACCTCGATGCTGTGAAAGCCGCTGTGGAAACCGCGAAGAAGAAATGGGCGAGTGAGCTGAACAACCTATATGTCAGCCCGATACTGGCGAAAGCGCTGCTCGCGGCGGACCCCCACTTCGCTACAAGTGAAGCCGAGGCTCGAAAGACGCTTCGTGAACAATTTCCCGTAAAGTCCGAGGACCTGACCAACGCTGAGTTCGTCGGCATGTTCAAACGTGTTTTGAAGCGCGCAGGTCGCAACGGCAAGATGCCATGCACGATTCTGATCCTGGACGAAGTTCAGCAGTACATCGGTGATTCAATGACCCGGTCGGTCCTAGTCACCGATGTAACTGAGGCGTTGTCGAAGGAGCTCGACAGCCAGGTGATCGTCGTGGGTGCAGGTCAGTCTTCACTCACCGGCGTGACGTTACTGAACAAATTGATGGACCGGTTTACGATTCGAATCCAGCTTTCCGACACTGACGTCGAGACCGTTACGAGGAAGGTGTTGCTTCAAAAACATCCGACCGTGTTGAATGATGTCAAGGCCCTCCTCGATGGCAACGGAGGCGAGGTTTCACGTCAGCTCCAGGACTCTAAAATTGGCGAACGGCTGGACGACAAGCAGTACATCGTTGCCGACTATCCGCTGTTGCCGGTGCGCCGCCGATTCTGGGAGAACTGCTTTAGACAGGTGGATACCGCTGGAACGCAGAGCCAACTTCGTTCGCAGCTCCGTATCATTTATGACTCCGTAGCCCGGCTATCCGGACGCAGCCTGGGAGCGGTCGTTCCTGCAGACGATCTCTATGAAGCCCTTGCTCCGGAGATGGTGACCACCGGAGCGCTCCCGCGCGAGATTAATGAACGAATCATTGGTCTCGGCAAGGACGGCACCCAAGATGGCCGCCTCCGGCAGCGCATTTGCGGATTGGTTTTCCTGATCGGACGTTTGCCGGTGGGTGGCCCGGGCGACATTGCCGTTCGGGCGACAAAGGAACACATCGCCGATCTTCTGGTAGAGGACCTGAAAGCGGATAACGGCAAACTGCGCAACACCGTAGCCAATCAACTGGAGAAGCTGGCCGATGAAGGCGCGCTCATGCGTGTTGGCACCGAGTACCGCATCCAGACCGAGGAAGGCCGTGCTTGGGATTCCGAATTTCGCACACGGGAAGCCAAGCTCAAGAACGACGTCCATAATTTCGACGAAGAGCGGACCCGTTTGCTCCTCGCCGAATTCAACGAGATCGTTCGCAAAATCAAGCTGCTGCAGGGAGCCGCAAAGGAATTGCGGACTCTTTCCATCCATACCGGAACCGACGCACCGCCGGTGAATGGCGACGGAGTTCCTGTTTGGGTCCGTGACCAGTTCTCTAGTTCCGAAGCCGACCTGGTGAATGCCGCGCGGACCGCTGGCGTGGATAACCCGACCATCTACGTGTTCATCCCGCGTAAAGCGAAGGACGAATTAGCGAACGCGATCGCGGCAGCTCAGGCGGCCGAACAAACGATTGCGGCGAAAGGCGCCCCGGCTACCCCAGAAGGCCAACTTGCCCGCCAAAGCATGGAAAGCCGCCGGGTTCTGGCCACTCAGCAGCGTGACCACCTGGTGCGCGAGATTGTAGCCGCAGCCAAGGGCTTCCAGGGTGGCGGAAACGAGCTCTTGCATCTGACGTTGGACGAGAAGCTGAAGAATGGCGCGGAAGAATCCCTCAAACGGCTCTTCCCGCGCTTCAAGGAAGCCGACTTCGCGGCGTCCGCTTGGGAGGCCGTCATCAAGCGCGCGCGTGATGGGGCTGATAACCCTTTCTCGCCACTGAAGTACGATGCCGCCATTGAGCAACATCCCGTATGCCATCAAGTCTTGACCACCATCGGTTCGGGAAAGACCGGCACGCAAGTTCGTAAGGACCTCGAGGCAAGCCCGTTCGGTTGGCCGCGTGATGCGGTGGACGCTGCGCTAATCGCCTTGCATCGGAGCCAGCACATCAACGCGATGCTCAATGGCGTTCCGCTTGTTGCCGGCCTGCTTGACCAAAACAAGATCCAGAAGACGGAGTTTCGCATTGAGAAGATCACCCTTTCGGTTGGTGACCGGCTGAAGATCCGTCAGCTCTATCAAGCGATAGAACTAGCCTGCAAGCCGAACGAGGAGTCCGCGAAGGCGCCGGAGTTTCTGAGGATTCTTCGCGAACTGGCGCTCGACGCCGGCGGAGAAGCGCCCCTGCCAGTGCGCCCGGCCACCTCTGACATTGAAGATATCCAGCGACTCGTTGGCAATGACCAGTTGCTCGCGATTCGAGGCAAGGCAGACGGATTTACCTCTGCAATCAAGACTTGGCGTGACACCAGGCAACTTATCAAGCAGCGGACCGAAGTCTGGGCAACCGTGGAGCGTTTGGCTCGACACGCCCAAGGACTTGCGGACGCCGCCGCCCCGCTCACCCAAGTGGAAGCGATACGGGACGGACGATTGCTTTTGGATGGAGCCGATCCCGCCACGCCTCTGCGGGGAAAGCTCTCGGACTTGCTGCGGCTAGCATTGAATGCCGCGCAACAGGAACATGAGTCGGCTTATCAGGCCGGCGTCGCGGCGCTTGCCGCGAGCGACGTTTGGGACAAGCTCGATGCCAGCCAGCAAGACGGACTGCTCACCCAAGTTGGACTCGCGGCCCCAGTGAAGCCAGACGTCAGTTCGGATTCCGCGTTGCTCTCCGCGCTCGATATGCGAAATCTAGCCGGCCGTCGCGCGGAGAAGGACGCGGTCGCAGGACGTGTAGGCGAGGCCCTTAGACTTGCCGCCCAATTGCTGGAGCCGAAGGTTCAGTTCGTGACCCTGGAAAGGTCGACGTTGAAGACTCCCGAAGAGGTCCAAGAGTGGTTGGAGCGTCAGGAGAAGAAACTGCTGGCCGCCATTGCTAACGGTCCGGTACAAGTGGCCTAAAGGAATCGAAATGCCGTCACTCTCTCGGGAACTCCGAAAACTACTCGAAAACACCGTCGTATCCGCGCGGCAGTCTGCCGTTTCCGGCGCGAGAAAGGCATTGACTGCACTTCGCGTTGGCGACAAGGAATCACCGACTGATCCCGACCAGAAGGCCCTTCGTTCACAGTTGCGAGCGCATGGACGGCAGCTCGGCGACAGTAGGCAAACTGATGGGACGCAGGAGAGTCGACGTTTAGAGCAGGCCTGCGCATACGAACACTGGCACCGATTGTTGTTTGCGCGCTTTCTAGCGGAAAACGGCCTACTGGTGAATCCTGACTATGGAGTTGCCATGTCCTTGGCAGAAGTTCAGGAGACCGCGCGGGAACAGAATCGAGACTGGCTGAGTTTGGCGTCGGACTACGCCCAGCGCATGTTGCTTGAAGTCTTCCGGCCAGATGATCCGGTGCTTCGTTTGATAATGCCACCGGAGGCACGCCAAGAGATGGAGAAATTGCTCGCGGATTTGCCGGTCGAGGTCTTCTTGGCAGACGACAGCCTAGGTTGGGTATACCAGTTCTGGCAGCGTGACGAAAAACAGCGTGTCAACGATTCTGAGAGCAAGATCGGCAAAGATGAGCTTGCCCCTGTCACCCAACTCTTCACAGAGGACTACATGGTCCTTTACCTGTTACACAATTCGCTCGGAGCTTGGTGGGCGGCCAAGTGTCGTGGGGAAGGCAAGTCACCTGAGTTGCCCGGCTATGAATGGACCTACCTTCAGCTGAACGAAGATGGTTCGCCGGTGACGGGAGGGTTCGAAAAATGGCCGAACAAATCGAGCGATATTCGCCTTCTCGACCCTTGCATGGGAAGTGGTCACTTCTTGGCATTCGCGCTGCCAGCTCTTGCTAGAATGCGCCAGGATGAGGAGAAACTGAGCCTTCGGGCGGCCATCCTTGCAGTTCTCAAGGACAATCTATTTGGATTAGAACTCGACGCGCGCTGCAGTCAGATTGCCGCGTTCAATTTGGCACTGATGGCATGGAAAATGATCGGCGAACCTGTGACCTTACCGGAGCTGAATCTGGCCTGCTCTGGGTTAGGGATCAACGCGTCAAAGGAATCATGGACCGCATTGGGTGGCGATAACAGACTCGTGCGCGAGACGCTCTCTGAGTTGTATACAACTTTTCAGAAAGCCCCCGTCCTGGGGAGTCTAATCGACCCCTCTCGGCTGGCACGACCACTGCTGTTCGCGAAGTTTGACGAAGTTGCGCCCCTTCTTGAGCAAGCGCTGGCAGTAGAAAGCGCTAATGACGAATCAAGGGAACTAGTGATAGCAGCGAAGGGTGTATTGGCGGCTTCGCGACTGCTTGCACAAAAGTTCACTCTCGTCGCGACGAATGTCCCCTATCTCGGTCGCGGGAAGCAGAACACTGATCTGCGAGAGCACTGCGAGGAGTTTCACTCGGATACCAAGAACGATCTCGCCACATGCTTTGTCGATCGTTGTCTAAATCTGACGGCGAATGGCGGTTCAGCCGTGTTGGTAACACCCCAAAGCTGGCTATTTCTTCAACGCTTCGAACAGATGCGTCGGAGGCTGTTGGCAAGTTGCCAATGGAATTTTGTGATTAGGTTGGGCACTAGAGCCTTTGATGCTATTGGTGGCGAGGTTGTGAGCGTCGCGTTGCTTTCTTTTACCCACTCGATACCAGAAGGGGAGTGGGCGTTCCATGGCGCGGACCTTGAAGAAGAAACTTCCGCGGCCGCAAAGGCAACGAAACTTTCGGCAACTCAGCTGTTGCCACTTGTCCAAAGGCGTCAACTATCGAATCCGGATGCACGTGTAGTGCTCGAGCATGTCGGGACTTCTGCATTCCTGGGACAGTTTGCCAGTAGCATCGAGGGTCTGACTACTGGCGACATGGACCGCTTCGTGAGGAAGTTTTGGGAACGACCTTCAATTGACCAAGGGTGGGAGCCCTTCATCCAGAACGTGGACAGTACGGAGTACTACGGTGGCCGAACTGACATCCTCCTTTGGCAGAATGGCCGCGGAGAGTTGAGAGCTTGTCCCTCCGCCCATAATTTTCCGTCAGAAATTATGAACGGCAGACGGATACTTGGCAGCGCTGGTCTTCGTGTCACACAGATGGGGGACTTCCCATGCACCCTATACACAGGAGAGGTTTTCGGTAAGAACGCAGCGTCGATTGTTCCTCATGACTTGGAGAATCTCGCGGCACTTTGGTGTTTCTGTACTTCTGACGAGTTTCGTGAGGCGGTAGGGCGCATTGATCAGTCCCTCAAGACCACCAACGCTACATTCTTGAAGATTCCATTTGATCTGACTGCTTGGCAGCAGATAGCCCGCGACACTTATCCTCAAGGGATTCCCGCGCCGGTTGCTTCGGATGAGACGCAGTGGCTGTTTGACGGTAATCCCAGGACGGGCGACCACCCCCTACAAGTGGCAGTTGCCAGACTTGTTGGCTACCGGTGGCCACGCCAGTCAGGGTCATGCTTCGCAAATTGCGATGCCTTGCCGGCGGATTCCCTGAGTGAGTGCGAGGATAGCGACGGCATCGTGTGCCTGAGCGCCCTGTCTGGCAGGCCTCCGGCCGCCGAAAGGATACGCGGCATACTGGCCACTGCATTTGGATGGGAATGGTCGGCAGAACGCCTTGCAGCGCTTATCGGCGAGCGCTGTACGCTTGACGACTGGCTAAGGGACGCATTTTTCGCAGAACATTGCAGTATTTTCGGTAATCGGCCATTCGTCTGGCACGTCTGGGATGGCCGCAAGGACGGCTTTCACGCGTTGGTCAACTATCACAGGCTCGTCGGCCCACGGGGCGAGGGCCGTAAGACTCTGGAACGGCTCATCTACACTTCGCTAGGCGATTGGATCAAGCGTCAGAGAGATGAAGTCAACGAGGGCTCGGATGGAGCGGAGGGTCGCCTGACTGCCGCACTTCATTTAGGGCAGGAGTTAGAGAAGATCCTTCACGGCCAGGGTTTCCCAGAGTCGAAATCGGGCTACGACATATTTGTTAGGTGGAAACCGATTCATGAGCAACCAATCGGATGGGAACCGGACGTGAACGACGGGGTGCGCGTGAACATGCGCCCGTGGCTGTACGCCAAGCCCTATCAGGCTTCCAAGAAGGATGCGTCCCTCCTCCGAGTCACCCCATTCAAACTTCCATTGGGCAAGAGCAAAGGCAAGGAGCAGTTAGAGAGTACGGATGGCTTCCCCTGGTACGCGTCCAGCCAAGACCGAACGAACGACGAGCACCTTACTTTGGAAGAGAAGCTAGCCGCGAGGGAGCGTAGGAAGAAAGCATGACGTTTCTCGACCGCCTCCGATCATCATTCGAGGTATCGCTGCGCGTTCCTGAAGGGGTGGCTCCGCCGATCGCACTGATTTGGACGGATGCGGAAGGCCAGTGGCTGCCTCTCCTTCCACAACTTCGAGCCTCATTCCCTGAACTGTTAACACTCTCGCACGAACCGAAGGTTCCTTACGACCCAGCCTTGCGTATTGGGCCCGCAATCTGGCTGCGTTGTGTTATCGATCGCGCTCTGTCCGATGTCCTCATTCCTGAGGGCAAGATCCCTATCCTTTATCTCCCGCGGGTGAGCCGTCAGGAACTTCGCGCCGCCGGGGATTGCCCGCCAAGACTGCTGCCACTTGTGGAACTCCAGTTCCGCGGCCGAGTGTGGCACCAATCGAACGGGCGTGACTGGTCCGTGCCTGGGTTTCTCGTTTCAGAAGAGGGCTTAGGGCTTGAGATCGCCCAGGACCGCCGAACCGAAGAGGCTCTGCTCCGCGTACTTGAGTTGCTGGCCGAAGTGGATGTTGATGGGTTGCGTGGACGCCGGCTCGACGCCGATGATTTTGACAAACTCTCCGTTTCCGATCCGGTGCGGGATCTTCTGCGCTGGATGAGTGCACCCGAGGTTTTCGAAGCATCGAGTAAGGGCAATCGGTGGGAGAGCTTCCGCAACGTTTGCCGGACACAGTTCGCCTTTGATCCGGACAAGGAAGGGGTTCGTGGAGCCGGTACGGCCCTCGCTACGGGCAAGGGCGTTTGGGACACGGCGTGGCGCCGGTTCTGCGAGGCACCGCAGTTGTATCCAGGCATCGGTAGGCTGCTGAGCGAACCAACTAACGCTGGCCAGGGCCTGCTCGCGCTGGATGGTTCACGCAATCCGAAGGCGAACGAAGAAGACGAAAAGGAACTTCGGAGCCAATTGGAAGCCGTAAGTGGATTGGCTCCCGCTGCGGCTGCTTCGCGGATTTCCCAGTTGGAAGCTCAACACGGTGGGCGGCGGGAGTGGGTGTGGGCAGCGATTGGGCAGAGTCCTTGGGCTCGAGTCCTGGCGACCTTGTCGAAACTGGCTCAGATGGCGAAGGCTCCCGTGGGTGGGGCCTCTCTGGAAGCAGCAGTGGCCTCGTATACAGACTCAGGTTGGCGGTGTGATCGTCTGGTGATGGACGCTCTGGCGCAGTTCAAGAGTGAGCCCGACCGGCGGTTGTTGGGTCGCGCCATCCGCGCGATCTACTTGACCTGGCTTGAAGACTCAGCGCGGCATTTCCAGGACCTCGTTCGCAAACAAGCTACTGAAAGTCGCAAAAGCGTCGGTGCGGTGAAGGCGGAAAAGGACACCTGTGTTGTGTTCGTCGATGGTCTCAGATACGACCTTGGCGTTTGGCTGACGGAGCGATTGGAGGCGCGTTCGCTCGTAGCGCGGCTGAGCCATCGCCTGTCGCCCCTGCCGACCGTGACGCCAACTGCCAAGCCGGCCGCTACGCCCGTGAGTAGCGACGTCAAAGGCACTAGCAACGGGGAAGAGTTTCTACCAACGATCGAAACAAAGAACGGACCTCGCGCTGCGCAGGGGCAGGTTCTTCGGGATCGGATGGTCGCGCGCAACGTGGAGACGCTCGACGCCGGTGAGGCGCGATTCCCAGCAGGTAGCCAGGGCGGAGGATGGACCGAATGCGGAAAGATCGACTCCCTTGGCCATAAAGTGCAGGGGGAACTGCCGCTGCACCTTGAGAACGAAATTGAGCGGATCGCGGATCGGGTAACGGAACTGCTGGACACAGGTTGGAAGCGGGTACGTGTGGTGACCGATCACGGTTGGTTGCTCGTGCCAGACGGACTGCCCAAAGTTGAATTGCCGTCCTACTTGACGGCGACAAAGTGGGCGCGTTGTGCGGTGATCAAGGGCGATGCGGATCCAGCCGTTGTCTCTTATGGGTGGCACTGGAATCCGGACGTGCGGATTGTCTCGCCTCCGGGCGTTGCCAGCTTTTTCGCCGGAGAAACCTACACGCACGGTGGTGTGAGTCTTCAGGAATGCGTTGTTCCGGAAATCTTGGTGGAGCGCGGCGTGGAGACGGTCCGCGCGGCAATCAAATCGATCCAATGGCGAGGGCTCCGTTGCCGAGTGACGGTTGACACTAGTGATCCGTCGTTGCGCGTCGATCTGCGACTCAACTGGAAGCAGGAGTCATCGAGCATCGTTGCAACGGTGAAAGAAGTGGGGCCGTCGGGCGAGGCCAGCCTGGCGGTCGCGGACGATGATCGATTGGGGGATGCAGCCACGGTAGTGCTGCTGGATTCCGCAGGCAACGTGTTGGATCGTCGGACGACGAGCGTCGGCGAGACTGCCTAGGAGCGAAACATGAGCATGGAAATGGATAATCTTGACCGGTTGGCAGCGTCGGCTTTCGATGGATACCTTGTGCGCAAGGATCTAGTGCGGAAGTACTCCCGCCAATATCCTGTGCCGACGTACGTTGTGGAGTTCCTCCTTGGCCGATATTGCGCGAGCACGGACGAGAACGAAATCGCCGAGGGTCTCGAAATCGTCGAGAAACAGCTAAGGGACAGGACCGTCCGCACGGGCGAGGAGGAACTGTTCAAGGCGCGGGCGCGCGAGCAGGGGTCAGTCAAACTCATCGACATTGTTCGCGCTCGCCTGGATGCCTCCAACGACTGTTTCGTAGCGGAGTTGCCGAGCTTGGCGCTCCGAAACGTCCGAATCAGCGATGATCTGGTTCGCGAAAACGAGAGAATGCTGACCGATGGATTCTATGCCGAGGTCACACTCTCTTATGACGGCATCGTAGCGCAACAGGCCAATGGAAAACCGTTTGGGATCGATTCACTGAGGCCGATCCAGATGTCGAAATCTGATGCCGTAGAGACATTGGCGAGAGAGCGTGAGAAGTTCACCACGCCCGATTGGATTAACCTGTTGATTCGTTCCATCGGAATCGAGCCGGCATCGTTGGACGAACGCGGGAAGCGAGTCATTCTTCTCCGCATGATTCCTTTCGTGGAGCGCAACTACAACCTAGTGGAGCTCGGGCCTCGCGGCACCGGCAAAAGCCACCTCTTCCAGCAGATCTCACCGTACGCGCATTTGATTTCTGGAGGCAAAGCGACCGTCGCGAAGATGTTCGTCAACAACGCGACCGGACAGCGCGGCTTGGTCTGCCAATACGATGTCGTGTGCTTCGACGAGGTGTCGGGAATCTCGTTCGATCAGAAGGACGGCGTCAACATCATGAAGGGCTACATGGCATCCGGCCAGTTTAGCCGCGGCAAGGAGAACATTCGCGGCGACGGCGGCATCGTCATGGTGGGCAATTTCGATGTGGATGTCGAGCAGCAGCAGCGTGTCGGCCACTTGCTGAGTCCTCTGCCGCCGGAGATGCGTAATGACACTGCTTTCATGGACCGATTGCACGCTTTCGCGCCCGGCTGGGATTTCCCCAAAGTGAGCCCGGCCGAGCATCTGACCGATCACTTCGGCTTGGTGAGCGATTTCCTCAGCGAATGTTGGAGCAAGTTGCGTTCGAGCAACCGAATGTCGATCATGCAAGGGCGAGTTCACCTTGGTGGAGCCCTAAGCGGCCGTGACATCGAAGCGGTGAATAAGTCGGTCAGTGGGCTGATGAAGCTGATTTTCCCCAAGCCGGACATGCCGGTCTCGGACGAGGATCTGGAATGGATTGTGCGCCTCGCGCTGGAGGCGCGGAGAAGGATCAAGGAGCAACAGAAGCGATGTTTCAAGAGCGAGTTCCGCAATACCCATTTCAGTTACATCATGGGTGCGGAAGGCGTTGAACAGTTCGTTTCGACGCCGGAGCTACACAGCGACGAAGCGCTCGAAACCGATCCATTACCGCCCGGTCAGCTCTGGGCTTCGAGCATGGGAACGCCTGAAACAGGTCCCGGCCTCTTCCGGATCGAGACCAACTCTGGTCCTGGGAGTGGCGTCAAGATTCTCAATCACCCGGCTCCACCGGCGTTCCGCGAGAGTGTGAAGGTGGGCGAGCAGAACCTATACGCGCGGGCGAAGGAACTGGTCGGCGACCGTGATCCCCGCGAGCACGAGTTCTCAATTCAGATGCGTGCCATCGATTCGGACAAGACTGGCGTCGGCATCGGATTGCCGGTCCTGGTCTCACTCTGCGGTTCGCTGCTCGGGAAGAATACGCGAGGCGGGACGATCATCGTCGGCGCTCTCAATCTGGGCGGGTCGATCGAGCCGATCCCGAATGCCGTCCGTATCGCCGAACTAGCCGTGGATAAGCAGGCGCAAACGTTGCTGATGCCAGTTTCCGCCCGTCGGCAGTTGAACGATCTGCCAGACGACATGTGGACCCGGATCAGCATTGAGTTTTACAAGGATGCTGCCGACGCGGTGTTTAAGGCGTTGGTGGAATGAATCGACCACTTTGGGGAAGGCTTTTCCCCGATTTGAAAGGCCGCCTGAGACTTCACACGGAGTTCCGTTCCCATCGAAGCAACTGTCTCATCGGAGGGAAGCGTTCGGCATGGACCGAGGAGAGCCTGGCACGGCAATAGTCGGCTGGCTGCTTAGGCGCTGTTAGCGATCACGTAAAAACGTATTTTTTTGGACGTCGGCCGCCCCTCCAGGATCTCGGCAGAATTGGCGATGTATCAATCCAGCGGCTGGACTTACCGCAGACGAGACAAATGCAGAGCGCTGGGCACGCCGTCGCGTGTTCCGGTGAGTCTTCGTTCGAGGCCGTGATCGAAACCATAGGTTGATCTGTCACCGGTGGCGCAGAGCGCTCCCGGTAGCGCTTCTGGCAATGGCGGTGGGCTTTTCGACCGCCCTCGGTTTGCTGATAGCGACGATTGGCTTCAGTCCGCTGACGGCGACGTGCCGCCACTCGGCATTCTGGAGTGCAGTAGCGCTGACCTCGATCACAACCCGCGCAAATGGTGAACAAAATGTGACACCCTGGCAGGTTGCACTGCCTCATCCGCAAGCGCACAGCAGTGTCTCTGGTGTCGGCCACACGAGAATTGTGCCACTCCATCCCGCGTGAATGAAGCAATTTCCACACAGCGACCGCGATGATGTCGACGGCGCCTTCGGCGCGGATGATGTTGCTGGCCTCGGCCCCAGGTTCAGAAAACTACGTTTTCTGATGATCGCTTACAGGCGCGTTTAGGATCAGCTATGGAAGCGGCGGGACAAAGGCAGAAATCGTAGATGCCCAAACAACAGACAGCTGGGTCGCTTGCAGACGCCATGCAAAGCCGTGTCTGGAATCCGGTCGTGAGAATCTGGATAGAGTTAAGTACTCCGCGAACGCCTGCCCTCGCAAGCAGGTGCTCTAGCGTTGCGCTTCGCCGCGGATGCCCGTGAATCGCAATGATCGCCGGTCTCGTGCCTTATGCAGAACGCGATGTCAATCGCTCAAACCCTTGCTACGCTCAACGAGATCGAGCGGTGATCACTTTTGAACTGAAGGTATGCTAATAAACTGCCCACTCATCCCCAGGTACAGTTCAACCAAATGGTTACATCTTCGTAACTGAGAATCTGGGCCCCAACGCGAGCGAATTCCGCGTCGGCTTCAGGTTCCATCGTTCTTGTGAGGGGAACGAGTTGCTGGCGCGTCAGGTTTACGACGCAAGCCGCATGGCTTATGGTCATCCCCTGGCGTGTAGCAATGTGCAGGTGATCGCGCAATTGGTTGCGGCTTTGGTACAAAGTGCCGCGGATGTTATCGTTTTCGCCGAGCATATGATTCATTTTGCATTCGATCAGGCAGTCGCCAGCCTTGCCCTTCAGCACGAAATCCAGCTCCGCGTCTGGCAGCTTCACGCCGTCGTCGAATGCGATTTCGCGTTGCTTCAGATGCCACGCGAGCGCTACTGCGAGAACGCCATCATGGTGTTCGAGTGCCTGGGCCAGGGGACCCGTAGAATAGAACGCCGCCATATAGGGGACTTCCCGCCCGCACTTGCAGCAGAACAGCGGACGATCAACCAGGGAGGTTTGAACGGCCGCAAAGACTCCAGTTTCCGCGCACCTCACGCACCAGAAGTATAAGGGTCCGGCATGCTCAAGAAAGCGGTCCTGGTGCAGGCGGAGCACGACGCCGTCCCAGTCCTCATAACGCACGCCCCGGATCTGCAGCAGGCGCTGGAAGTGCGTGACGAGCCAGTCCACGATTTGCGCCTTGAACCGCTCCAGATCCATTACATCCTTCAGCGCGTCGAGATGAACCAACAGTTGCTGTACGGGTTTGCGCGACTTGTCCGCCTGCCATAGGGCCGCACATGCATCGCGCAGAAGCATCGTCGCGTGGCTCCAATCGATGCCCGAATAGTCTTTGACTGCACGGCGAAGCTGAGGCCGGTCTATCGGGCGCGGCCCGTTAACCAGTTCGAGCAGCGGCGGATTGGATGCGACCGTATTGAGAATAGCCAGGGCGAACGCGTCCTGCAGCGGTTCTGAAACTGCGGATTGTGCGGACTCCACCCGCTGTTGACCCTGCACGATGCGTTCGGGCTGCGGGCTGAATGCCGCGTATTTGGCGGCGAGATGTTTCAGCGTGCGGCGAATCTGTTTGGGAGCATGGCTCAGGAACGGAAGTCCCCCGGCCGCAATCGTCACCGTCCAGCCTTCAATCGGCAGTTCCAGGCGAGGAAATAGTTCCGTTCTGTGTAGCAGCAGCACCTTGGCCACAAGGGGGTCGGCGAGGCACGCGTCCAACAGGACGCCAAACCTCGGGTTCTGCTGCGCCTTGGCGCAGAGGTCACGAATGCCGGGCCGGTCGGGGCCTGGGTTCGTCTGCTCGTCTAGGGGTGATTTCATGTCGTAGTGGGTAACGATTTGCGCTCGGAGAGTCGCAGCTTCAGGGGTTATAGGACGGCTTCATCCACCAGCAGGAACGGTAGACGGTGTCGGTGCCATAGGGTTCCCCCTTCGCCCATGATCGCCTTTCCCACATGTTCTGGCCATCAGAGAGTTTCGCGCTGTCGTGAAGCATGTCATAGACTGCCTCCGTGATGTAGGTGGAGTAGTCCGGTTCGCGGATGCTGCTGAGTTTGGCAGCGATATTGGGAGCCCTACCAACCCACACGAGATCGTTGCTGTTGCGTATTCCGGCGCGCACCGCGCGAACGTCGCCCGTGTCAATCCCTACGGATTGCGCGAATCGGAAGGGCGAATCCTTGAGCCGCCCATAGAAGGACAGGAACGCGGGCTCCAGCACTCTCGTGAAGAAGTAGTTGATCTTGAGCGCGGCCTTTGCGGCGCTGGTGTTCTTGGATTTCCCGATGAAAACGCCCATGACGCGATCGCCGTCGAAACTGCGAATTTCACCGCCCGCCGCCTTGATCAGCCGCGTGGTTCCCACGAGGTACGCTTTGCACACTTCGGCAGCGATTTCCTGATCGAAAAGGGCAAGCTCGGTCGAATCGGCGAGATCGGCATACAGGACCGTGGCTTCGAGCGTGACGCCGGAATTGCCGAGCGTGATGTCGTCCGTCTCGGGGATCACCAGGCCTGCGCGCAAATCCCAGCGAGTCTTAACAATGGAATCGATCGCCGTGGTGAGTTCGACCTCCATCGTGTCTATCTCGTGAGAAACGTGCGGACACCGGGATGTTGCGATGAAAAGAGTGCGACGGCAGCGGTCCACGGGATGATAGCGAGCGCCATCAGGATGAATGCTCGCTTCAGCGCATCGAATTTTGCCGTCAGAATGCAGGAATTCCGCCACACCTGGCCGAGTAGGTCTTTGACGCGCGGGACGTCTTCCTGCGCGGAAAACGCATCGATGAAGCTGGATTCCGTTCGCCGGGCGATCTCCCGAAAATAGATCAGCGACGCGTGGCCGCCGTCCAGGGCCGGAAAGGCCGCACGGTAGAGGAACCAGAGGCTGGCGGCGATCAGGGCGGCGGTACCACCCGCCATCACGTACGAGAATACCGACATGGTGGAAAGGGGCGGCGCATTGGAGGCCAATACCGCCAGCATGGCTGTGTTGATTGCGAGCAATGCCGACGCTTTGGCGTCAACGCGCGGAAAGAAGCCCAGGATAAGCGTCAGCTGATCGCGTGCCTCCTTTCGCTCGTCCTGAGGACTGCGCGCCGTCGCGAGATTCTCGCCTCTAGGTTCTTCAGGTGCGCGGGCTGCTTTCATGCAATCGCCATGGCTCTCGGCGGCTCGATTTCAACCTTGGTATGAAGGCGCACATTGAGCGCGTCGAGAATCTTCACCGCGCGTTCCAGCGTAATCCCGAAATACTCGTTCCGTTCATCACGGGAGACCTGCGATTCGTGGACGGCGAGCCGTTTTGCGAGTTCCCGCTGGGATATTCCCTTGGCTATGCGAAGCGAGATGAGGAGATGGCCGAACCCGCGAAAATTCTCAAGCTCTTCAAACTCTCCGCGCTTCAGCCTTTCGTAGCTTTCCACTTCCTCCTTCAACTGGAGGTGGAATGATTCCATAGGATCGATGACACGCTTTATTTCTTCTTCGCCCAGACCCGCCTGTTTCAGGCGTGATCGATGTTCCGCGAGGCGTTGCCGCTCGTCAGCTAGACGAGCCGAGGCTTCTTGGTATTCAGCTTCATTGCGAATCATGGCTGACCTCCATATTCAATTTTCACGATGCCTCTCGGCTTGCCGTTACGCCGGCACTGCCGGAAGGCCGAAGGAAATTCCAGTTCGTTGCCATACTTGTCAGTAATGCCGCTGCCTAAGCCCAGACCCGACACATGGGGATAGAGCTCGACCCGGTAGCGATGCCACATCGGCAGCTGCTTCTTGGGATAACCGCGGTACGGCCTGCGCGACGCAGGGTCCCAGGTCCAGACCTTGGAAGGGTCCTGCAGGTTCAGTTGACGCTCCAAATCACCAGTGATGAGCCGGTTGAGATCACAGACAAAGTAGCCGTCGATATCGTTGGGATGCGCTTTGTCTTCAGCGAACGAACCGTCCGCGTAGACGTCACGAATGCCGACCGACCAGAGCTGGCGGGTCAATACTTCGAGGTTATCGACGAGCTGGGCTCGCCACGCCGCATCCCATTGACCTTTTGGAATTCCGCTCCCGGCGACGAGTACCGACTGCCGCAGGTCGTCGAAAGAGACTTGATAGTCCCCCTGAGGCAAGAGGCCGTCGGAATCGAAATCGGGAATCATGGGCGTGCTGCTCGTTGCATCCTAATGACACTTTAGCTCAGCTTGACACATAGGTCAAGCTTGCTATAATGGGAGGGCAGCCATCTCCACCTGTAGTGGTCTGGCAAATTTTTGGTCAATCTGTTGAGGTCCGCTTGGCGGTCGCTCGACCGGACAGCGACATTTTATGCACTATCCGGAGGTTTTTGAGGAACGGAGTATACGAACGTGGCAACTCGTAGCTGGAACAAGGACCGCGCAGAAAAGCGGATCGACAGTAAGATTTCTGGGCTTCCGCTCAAGGGCATTGAGATCAGGAAATACGTCCGCGACACCGATTTGACCAACCTTCCGGGCAACGTCGCTTATCGTGTGGACGGGGTTCATCTTTACGCGGACATCCTCAACCTCTCCGAGATGCTGCACGTGACCGATGTCGAGGGCGAGACCTGTCATCGACGCACGCTTCGCTTTTTGAATCTCCACTACCGGGCGGTCTATCGCATCATTGAGCGCGTGGATGCGATCTTCGTAGACTTCCACAATCAGCGCCTCCACTCGGTGGTCTCCAAGCCTTACGACGCCGAGGCCGACCGCGTCCACAAGGCGGTCGCTATGGCGCAGTTGATCATCGACGTTCTCGCCCAGACCGGCGAAGATGCGGACCATCCGGCAGCCAAAGTTCGCGTCGGCATCGACACAGGCAAGGCGCTGGCCGTGAATAACGGCCGCAGAGGCCATCGTGAACCGCTGTTCCTGGGAGTTCCGGCGAACCACGCGGCGAAGCGCGCCAGCAGCGGAAAGACCACGGGAATTTATCTCACCAATGAAGCACGAATGGCGATCGGGCTTAAGAAAGCCGATAACGAGGACACGACGGCCCTCACGAGCGACGAAATCTCAACGAGCAAGGACAAAGCGAAGCTCGGCGTGACAGCCGACGAGATCGTCAAGGAATGGAAGGAGGATCTGGAAAAGAACCCGATCGGCATCTTCGGTTTTTCCACCCACACTCCCCCCATGAGCACTCTCGACATCGAAACTTTGTCGGTGAAGAATTCACGGCGTCAGGACGCCGCCACGGTGTATGCGGACATCGACGGATTCACGGCGTATGTTTCCGCCAACATTGCTTCCGATGACAGCGCGAAGCATGTCGTCCGCGCCCTGCACGTGCTGCGAAGCGAACTGGATGCGGTTCTGCATTCGGATTTTGCCGGGCGCAAGGTGCGTTTCATCGGCGACTGCGTCCACGGCCTGACCGTAGAGGGAACCTCGCAGACCACAGATGAACAGGAGACGATTAGCAACCTCACGCTTTGCGCAGGCGGCATGCGCAGCAGCTTCGATCTCGCGCTTACGAAGCTCAAGGAGGACGGCACGGATGCGTCGAGCCTTGGCCTAGCCATCGGTTTCGAATTCGGGCCGATGAATGTAACTCGGCTAGGAATCAAGGGTGAACTGGTGCGCTGCTCGGTAAGCCGCGGTGTGCTCACGGCAGAGAACGAACAAAAGCGCTGCGCCGGAACCGAAACGGCGCTGGGCATGAATGCTTACAACAAGGCGTCCGACGCGGTCCGCTCGGTGTTCGGCACGAGCCGCAAGCGTTCCGGCCTCACCTATGAGGTGGCCGTCAAGGAGCTGTCCGAAAAGAACGACAGCAGCGCGAAAGCCGCAAAGGCGCTGGAGTCTTCGGGATTGCTCAAACCCGCAACCGCTGCTGCCGCGCCGTTCACTTTCCCAAGTCGCGCGGCTGCGCCCTCCAAACCTGCCGGATTCGCATGATCTGGTACATCGAGAATCACCAGCGCTTCAAACAGGAGCGCGAAGCGCTGGAGGCGCTGGCCGCCCGCACGGACTGGCTGACGCCGATCAAGTGGCGCATCGACGACTCTGCGCGGGTCGCCTGGGACGCCGATATCTCCGTTCCGGCGGGACACCGGCCGGTTTCCCTGATCTATCCCAATCACTTTCCTTTCTCCCCTCCCCTCGTGGTTCCGCGTGGAGATGCGACGCGCTGGTCGCAGCACCAGTGGGGCCCAGGAAACGAACTTTGCCTGGAGTATGGTCCGGATAACTGGCACCAGGACATTTCAGGTGCCGACATGATTGAGAGCGCGCACAGGCTGCTGGAAGGTGAACAACCTGAGCCAGGGGTTTCTGCAGAGGTCGCCTCGCGGCACGCCATGACCCTGGGGCAGGATCTTCGCGGCGTGTTCAGCCGCTTCCTGCTGACGCGGCCCTTAACCGACGAACTGCGGAATCTTCCCGAGGCCGTGATGGCGGTCGCAAGCGCCGCTGGCATCCACCGTCGGGGAGACTGCGTCGTCTACGTGATCGAGTCGCTAACGCTGCCCGACGGACGCACATGGAAGGACGAAGTGCCTGACATCGGGATACTGGGCTTCGCCGATACGGTCGCAGTCTTTCGCTGGCCGGGCAACAGGCCCTTCCCCGCAACGCACAGCCTGACGGCGTTTCGCGCGGCGATCGGGCAAGCGGGCCTCGTGCTGCCGGACGTCAGCTACGTGATGGTCGCCAGCGGCAACGACGTGCGGTCGTTCTTTCTCAATGCCGATGGAGACAGCCTTCTGGAATCGGCCGTCATTCCGGCTCAGCCGTCTGTGCCCCGCCTGGATAAAGACCATGAGGCATTGGCGGGTCGGAAGGTGGCGCTCGTAGGGTGCGGGTCCCTCGGGAGCAAGATAGCGGTCATGCTTGCGCGTTCAGGCGTAGGTAAATTTCTGCTCGTCGATGATGATCTGTTCTTTCCGGACAACCTCGTTCGCCACGACCTTGACTGGCGCGACGTCGGCATACATAAAGCGGACAGCGTCGCCAGGCGGATTGCTCTGGTCAATCCGACGGCGGCGTACAGCGTACGAAAACATCGCCTCGGCGGTCAGGAATCCAGCGGTGGAATCGAAAGCCTTCTCAAAAGCCTCGGAGCGTCCGATCTGATCATCGATGCAACGGCGGAGGCAAAGGTGTTCAATTACCTGTGCGCCGCCGTCGCGATATCCAAGAAGCTGATGGTCTGGGCCGAAGTGTTCGGCGGGGGCTTCGGCGGCCTGATTGCGCGCCACAGGCCGTCAAAAGAGCCGGACCCGGCCTCGATGCGAAGGGCGATCGAGAATTGGTGCGCCGATCAGGGAAAGGTGCTGCCGCGGCCAGTGCATCGCTATGGCGGCGAACCCGACGCGCCGGCGATAGCCGATGACGCCGATGTAACGGTCATCGCGGGTCACGCCGCACGCATGGCAATCGATCTGTTAATCCCTCGCGACCCTTCCTCATTTCCGCATTCGGTCTACATGATCGGGCTTGCCGAAGGCTGGATTTTCGGTCAGCCTTTCGAGACGCGCCCGATTGACGTGGGGCCGCCCGCTCCGGAACCGGAGGACGCCGGAGATTCGGCGGAGGCGGAAATGGAATTTGAATTCGTCAAGCGACTTTTCTCAGAATACGAAGATGCAGCTTCTGGTGGCACGGCCAGTAATCCAACGCCTGGAGCGTGAGCTACGGCGCGCCGGCCGGAGGGAAATCGGCGGGTTGCTGATGGGCGAACATGTGCGGGACGAGTTGTTCCGCCTCGTCGAACTTTCCGTTCAGCGCGGCGGCGGTACGAATGCTTGCTTTATCCGCCGCCCGCAGGATCACAAGGCGCAGCTGGAAAAATTCTTCGCCGGGACCGGCAACGACTTCAGCCGGTTCAACTATATGGGCGAGTGGCACTCGCATCCGAGTTTTGAGCCCCTGCCCAGCGATACCGACATTCGGACGATGCAATCGATGGTCGAAGACCCGGACGCCGGTGTGAATTTCCTGGTATTGATGGTATGCCGCATGGCCTCCGGCCGCGGGCGGGTGCTCGAACTGACAGCCACGGCGTTCCGTGTAGGATCTCCTCCCGTTGCCGTCCCGATCTCCGTCGAGCCGGAGCCCGACGGCCAAATTACGCTCGTCGACCGAGTCCGGAGATTCATAGGACTCTGACGCAGACACCGAGTGAGGCTAGCTGCCTGCCTTCAGGCTTCCGGCCTGGGACAGCAGCGTGCGCACGCCGAGATTTTTCACGATCGTCCGGATGTCGTCGCAGGCAGACTCCAGACAGGCGACCAGGTCGGCCGGATCTCCCGGCTCGTAACGCAACAACGTCAGGCCTTGCAGGTCCGAAGGCAGTTTCAACCCGTCCACCTTGGGATGGATGAGCAGTGCCCGGTGGCGGCCCAGCTTGCCCATGAACAGTCCAAGCTCGAACAGGACGTTGTCGCGCAGCGTCGGGTGCCGGCTCCCCCGCGTCTCGATGATGTCGTCAGCCTGAGCGATCGCTATCGCAAAGTCCGACTCGCTCACGGCTTTTTCCAGGGC
The DNA here is from genome assembly GCA_040081855.1 of Bryobacteraceae bacterium. Lineage (GTDB taxonomy): Bacteria > Acidobacteriota > Terriglobia > Bryobacterales > Bryobacteraceae > Palsa-187. The sequence goes on from JBEBFS010000029.1 coordinate 41,549, forward strand.
TTCCAGCGAGTAGCCTCCGGCAAAGAATACGCCCTCGTTCCAGACCGTGCTGAATACGTCATGTTCCAGCGAAGTGCGAATCGTGTTAGCGACACTCAAGGCCTCGCTGGAGGAAATAATGAACAGTTTGGGAAATTCATTCGGAGCCGAAATCAGCTCATTTCTCTGAAAGAGACGCCGGGAAAGCTCGCGCGCCATGGGAAGCCAGATCTGCGGGAACCTCCGCCCGAGCTTCATGAACTGCGGGTTACTCAGCTTGAGCGCGACCACCGTATCATGCGCCACGACGTCGGCGGACCGCTTCTGCGACGGCTCGATGGCGGCCATTTCTCCGACATGCTGTCCGGCTTTGCGGGTGGTGTACTCGTTGCCCTTGATAACGATTGAAACGTTGCCGGCGACTAGAAGGTAAATGTCGTTGTCCTCGCCGCCCTGAGTAATGATTTTGTGCCCTTTGGGGAATTCGAGGAGTTCACCCTGGTCCGCCATCGCCTCGGCCAGTGTTGTTTCACCACTCACGAATTCCTGACGTTTCAGCGCATCGATAAGATTGGGACGATTATCGCCTTCGAATCGTTCTTTCACTTCAATCTCCTTTCACAAGGCTTGCCGGGTAGACAGATGTCCGGTAACGGCCGCGTCGTAATGACCCGGCCGGCTGTTTCTTCGGGAAGCTCTATCGAAGCTGCAGAAACTTGTCATTGGCCTTAAACCGTACGATTGTACCTGTATGAGACGCCTCGGCGCGCTCGGCACTACCTCACCTGTCCGGCTATTCGAGCGTCCTGATAGCCTTGGTCAGGAGGCCCGCAGGAAACGCGAAAGGACTATGGCGAAGGTTAATTATGAGCCGATGCTGGTCTCGTACGTGGATATCCTCGGTTTTGGTGAGTTAATAAAAACGAAAACCGCTGGAGAGATCTCACGAATTCTCCGCATCTTCAACGAGACGACGGCGCCGCCCACCTTTAAGAACCGTGAGTGTATAACTCATTGATTTTTGTGATGAGGCTGAGTCGACGTCCAGCTTGATCAGTTGGCACTAACGAGTATGGAGCAATTCGAAACCAACCCATCGACATCGACCCCGTTGGCTAGCCCTCTGGTTCCAAAACCCTAAGCGTTGGCTGAGAGAAGCCCAGGTTGTTGTTGCGTTGAAGCTTGATTGTCCAGGAGAGCGGAGGCCTACAGACGCGCGATGGGACTTCGGTGGGCAGCAGCGATTCGGGACGGCACCTGTTGCGTTTCTAGGGTAGGACTGTTCGCGAACGCAAGCGCCACGGTTGTGCCTCTGCCCACATCACTCTTGATCTCGACCTTTCCGCCATGGAGATGAGCAATGCTCTGCACAATCGCAAGACC
>JBEBFS010000170.1:0-3292 GCA_040081855.1 Bryobacteraceae bacterium
GGCTTGGGACACTTGCGATTCAATTGGTGCGACATGGCGGGGGTACTCCGGTAGCTGTGGTGTCAAGCGAAGAGCGAGCCAACTACTGTATTAGCTTAGGAGCAGTTGCGATTAACCGAAGTCACTTCCCAATGCTGGATTACTCGATTGTTAACAACGATGCCGCCTTGAATGTGTGGACCGAAGAAGTCCGCCGGTTCGGCAAGGCGATTTGGGCCGCGGTAGGCGAGCGCCGAGCACCGCGAATCGTTCTGGAGCATTCCGGGATGTCCACTCTTCCGGCCTCTCTCTTTTTGTGCGACAGCGGCGGGATGGTGGTCACTTGTGGCGCAACCACCGGATATCTCGCCCAGATCGACCTTCGGTATTTGTGGATGCGCCAGAAGCGACTGCAAGGATCCCACTTCGCCACTCCAGGCGACTGTGAGGCATTCCTTGATTTGGTGGCTAAGGGCGCAGTATTACCCTGCCTCGGCCAGACCTTTGAGTTTGCTGAAGTCGGCAAGGCCCATCAACTGTTGAGCGAGAACCGCCAATCCCCCGGCTCGATGGTGGTTCTTGTCAACGCCCGGTATTCCAGTTCTGCTTGATTGTTTTGCCGGTCAATCGAACAAGAAGCCTGACGGTGGTAGCTTGCTGAGATTCAATTGTGCATCGTGAAAGGAATGGTTTCGAAAAATGCCTACTCAGACGTTCATTTACGACGAACTCATTTGCTCTTCGGCCGAAGTGCTCCGCCTCAAGTTGAGCGCGGCGCTGAGTGTTAGTGGCCTGCTAATCATCAAAGGATTTCCCCGCGACGACGACGAACTGATGGCTTTCGCATCTCACTTTGGAGGGCCTGAACTAGTCTACCCGCCACAGTTTCGAGCTAAATGCTATCCTCATGTCCGAATTCAGTCGAATATTCCCGGCATCGGCGTCAGCGGCGGGGGGGAATATTGGCACTCTGACGGGCCTTGGTCAGCCACACCGTCAAGCGCAACCCTGCTGCTCTGCTTCGAGGCTTCCGAGATCACCGGTTCGACCCACTTCGTAGACATGCGCGACGTCTACTCCGGTCTGCCTCAGGAGACACAAAGAGAACTTAAATCGCGGATCGGCCTCTACCCATGCCGATCGATCTACGAAAACGAACTCGCCTTACTTGGTCTCGCCGACCCAGAGAAACTAACTGAACTTCGCGACCTGACCCATCCTCTTGTCCGAAAACATCCGACGACGGGACAGCAGGCGCTATATCTAAACGAAAAGTGGCTCACCGCGATCGCTGACACAACAGAGTCTGAAAGTCGGGCGCTCATGGATAGACTCTATGGCGCGGTAGCTGCGCACTCCTCCCTCTACGTCCATAGGTGGAATGCTGGCGACTTGCTGGTTTGGGACAACGTGTCGATGATCCATAAAGCGCGCCCAACGCCAGTTGGATCCGTCAAGATAACACACCGCGTCACGATTGCCGGCGTCTGACGAGGTAACAGCCATGATGAAGACTGGCATTGACATTTCCCAATTAGCGCCGCGAGGAGGAATCACTTTTGACGACCTTCGCGGATTTTGGGCAGAGTCTCCAACTCCCCTCCAAGTACCGTGCCCGCCCGAGCAACTGTCGAGAGAGTGGATCATCGAATCGAGTAGGATTCCGTGGCTAAATCTCGACGTTCCACGCTTCGATTACGAATCAATGAACAACGAGGCTCTCGCGCTACATGACAAGTTCGTTGAACATCGTGCCGACGGAAATGTTGGATGGAAAAGTCTCGCAATTCATGGGCTCTCAGCGACGGCCACTAGATCCTCGGCCAACTATGGCTACAACTCGGAGCGCGACGCTCCTTACACTTGGACAGACGTAGCCGAGATCTGCCCAGTCACGCGGTCCTTCCTGGAACGACTGCCCTTTCGACGCCTCTTTCGGGTCCGCTATATGTGGCTCGAACCCGGGGGCATCATCTTCCCACATATTGACACATGGCATCGCGAGCTAACTGCTCTTAATATTGCTCTGAGCAACCCCTCCTCGTCCTACTTCAAGATGCGAGACCACGGGTGCGTTCCGTTTCAGCCAGGACTGGGCTTTCTTGTTGACATCAGCAACATGCATAGCTGCATCAATATGTCAGAGGAGCCGCGGATTCACATCATCGTTCATTTCGGGGACCCGCTCCCAGAATGGGATGCAATCGTTTGTAGATCATTTGAAAGGACCTGGCTAGCGGAAACACCGGTCGAATCAAATCCGTCTAGGGCTGTTTCACATGTAAGAAGATCGCCTGGAGGCGTGCTGAAAGCCCGAGTGTGCGAATGGATAGCACGCCACAACACACAGGCGACCGCCTTCGTGGTCAAGCATCGCGGCCACACGGTCGCTACGGGAGCGACTGGGAAGAGGGCCCCGGAGAATACGTCGCCTTCCGTTCAACTCGACTCGGTTTTTCGCATGTCTTCCGTAAGCAAAGTCGTTACCGCAAGTGCAGCAATGGCTCTTGTTGAGGACGGTCGCCTGAGCTTAACCAGGGCCGTCTGCGACTATCTTCCCGAATTTTCTGGTTCCAAGGAAACGCTTGTACATAATCTCCTAACGCACACATCCGGTCTTGATACCCGCGATTATGAGAAACTTCTAGGTGAGGTTAGTTGTCCCACCGTTCAGCATACCCCCCGTTCAAGGCTCCAGCAGATGGTCGCGGCGGCTTGTGCAACCCACCCACGATTCGACCCAGGTCAATGGTGCTTGTATGGTGGAATAAACTACGTGCTGCTCGGGGAGATCATCGAACGCTGCGCCGGTTGCGATCTAAATGTCTTCGCAAAAAAGCGATTGTTTGACCCCCTCGATATGTCGGACTCAAGGTACGGGATCGATGACAGGTTGGCGTTACGGTATGTCAGTTTAGACCCGAGTATTTTTCGCGACGTTCGCCCCACCTACGATCCGAACGATGACTTTGAACTGCGGATTCCTCACCCTAGCGGCAATCTTTTTTCGACTGCTCCTGATATGTCAGCCTTCGCGCAAATGTTCCTCAACAAGGGAAAACACAGACAAAGCGACGTGCTGAGCCCGGCGACTGTGGCGGCGATGACCAGGAATCAGATTCCCGGCGTATTTTCGAAAGGTCCGACGCCCGTATTGAAAAATGGCTCATGGGGTCTCGGGTGGATAATCCAAGGCGACAGCCAGTGGAAGCAATGAGGTGGACCCCATAGTCTGGACAAAAAAACGTCTGTCCTTAGATGGAGCGTCGGGCTGACGAAGGAGGCGGTGGTGAAACCGCCATCCATTCCGGAC
>JBEBFS010000105.1:0-12323 GCA_040081855.1 Bryobacteraceae bacterium
CTCAAGCGACGCGCGTCGCTTGAGCGGCGGATTGCATGAAGTTGCGCAGACGTTCGGAGGCCAGGTTTTCGCCTTCCAGGAAGAACGCGTAAAGCGCCACGTAGCGGGCGGGGAGTTGCGCGGGGTGCAGATCCCATCCGCGATAAATGCCATTGCTCAAAGCATGGCGGACGTGCGTGTAGTGGAGTTTCCACGCCCGGTGCACTACTTCGCGATTGGCTGCTCTTTGGTCATCGGTGAGCGGCGCGCCGCGGTGATGAGGAATCGGCAGCACGTTGGTGGGGCCGTCCGAGATCGAAATGCCTCGGCCGGCCAGCGCGTTCTGCATGTACCAGCGCGCGAAGTTGAGCGCCGGATGCATCAGATGCTGGCTCGACGACGTGATGCCGAGCGAACTTGTGTAATCGTACGGACCCATGTGCGCGGCAATGCAATGTCCCTTGGCCGCTTCCACCAGCGCGTCGATGTTCATCAGAGCTTGCGGCGTTTCCACCATCAGCTCGACGTTTATTTTCGGATAGTGCGAGAGCGCCTCGATCAACGCGGCCACCTGCTCCACCACCGTGATCTTCGGCAGCGTCACGACAAAGTTCGCAGGCAGGTTTCCGCCGGTCTTTTCCAAAAGTCCACCGAGGAAGCGATGCAGCGTGCGGACGGCGCGCAGCTTCAACTCTTCGCTCAGCGTCTTGATTCGAATGCCCGTGAAGGGAGCGAGCGTGCCATCGGCCATGCCTTTGGCCATTTGCTCAACGGCAGTGTCCACCGAGGCGTCTTCTTCTTCATCCGGGCGGATGCCGTAGCCGTCTTCGAAATCCACACGGAAATCTTCAATCGGTTCGCGGCGGAGCTTATCGAGCACACGCGCGTGAATGGTATCGGCGATCTCGGGCTTCAGTCCGAAGACCTGCGCGAGCGCGGCGCCATCGGGAGCATATTCCAGCAGCGACTTTTCGGCGAGCCCGCCGAGCTTGCGGCAGGTGTCTGCTTTGAAAAGATGAGCGCCGCCGTACACCGAGTGCACGGGTTGGCGCGCGCCCGAATCGCCCGGATATTTCCTCGCAAATTCGTGGTTCGCCGTGGTCAGCCAGTCAGGAAGTCGCGTGTGCATTGTTAATAGTCTACGCGATCTGCTTTGGCGCGCCACGCCTCGAAACACACGAGCGTTGCTTCGCGCATCATCGGCACAAAGGGGATCTGACGCTGCCCGTGCTCGACGTTGATTTGTTCGTAGATGAACTCATCGCTGAAGCCGGCGTTGGCGGCGTCGATGGCCGTGGCTCCGAAGAAGATTCGCTCGGGCCGCGCCCAGTAAATCGCACCCAGGCACATGGGGCAGGGTTCGCAGGTAGTGTAAAGATCGCAGCCGTCCAGTTGGAACGCCCCCAATGCCGCGCAGGCCGCGCGAATGGCCACCACCTCGGCGTGGGCGGTGGGGTCGTTCGTGGAGGTGACCAGGTTTGTGCCCTCACCAACAACCTTGCCGTCCTTTACCACCACGGAGGCAAAAGGCCCGCCTTTTCCTGAGTTTACGTTGGCGACGGCCAATTCAATGGCCCTATTCATGAAGACTGGATTCATTCGATTTTAAGTGTAACGATTCCTGCGTCAGTAGCACGGTTCCGGATTCTAGGGTACAATCTTCTTTGGGTCCCTTACCCCCGGACGTCACTCCAACTGTGCCATTGCAGAGCTACATCGAACTGACCAAGCCGCGCATTACTTGCTTCATTTTAATGAGCACGGCCATTGGTTTTCTATGCGGTGTGAACGGCGGCATGGCATGGAGCTGGATGGCTCTGATTCATGCTCTTGTGGGCACCGGTCTACTGGCCAGCGGCACCGCGGCTCTCAATCAATGGTACGAACGCGACGCCGATGCACTGATGCCGCGCACCAAACGCCGCCCTCTGCCTGCGGGCCGCATCACTCCGAAGAGCGCGTTTATTTTCGGCGTGGCGCTTTCCATCGTTGGATTTATCGAACTCTGGATGGGTGCGAATCTGTTGACCGCTCTGCTCGGTTTATTCACGGAAGTCAGCTATCTGTTCTGGTACACGCCGATGAAGAAGCGGTCGCCGCATTCGACGACCATCGGCGCGATTCCCGGCGCGATGCCTCCGCTGATCGGCTATGCCGCGGCGTGCGGTTCGCTGAGCTGGGGAGCCTGGGTCCTTTACGCGATTTTGTTTCTGTGGCAGTTCCCGCACTTCTATGCGATCGCCTGGATGTACCGCGACGATTACGCAAGCGCGGGCATCCGCATGCTGCCGGTGGTGGAGCCTTCGAACGAATCCACTGCGCGCCGTATTTTGTGGTTTAGCGTGGTGCTGATTCCCATCAGCTTGCTGCCGAAGTATCTGGCCATGGCCGGTAATCTGTATTTGATCGGCGCTCTGGCCGCAGGCGCGTACTTCCTTTATGCCGGGCTGCGAGTCTCCATGGAACGCACGGTACCGCGCGCACGCCAGGTGTTGCTCGCCAGCGTTGTTTACCTTCCGGTGCTCTATGGCCTCCTGGTGCTGGACCGCACGTTCTAGCGCGGCCTGCTCTTTTCCCGCGATTCTGTTGCTCGCGTTCTCGTTGACGGGATGCGCGAAGAAGCCGGAACTGCCGAACTACGGAGCGATTCCCGATTTTCAATTGACCGATCAAACGGGCGCCGCATTCCCCAGCGCCGCACTCAAAGGCAAAGTTTGGGTGGCCGATTTCATCTTCACCAATTGCCCCGGGCCGTGTCCGATGATGAGCTCGAAGATGAACAAGATTCAGAAGGAGCTGGCGTCGAATGACGGAGCCCGTCTGGTATCGTTCAGCATTGATCCTTTGCGCGATACGCCGCCGGTGCTCGCCGAGTATGCGACGCATTTTGAGGCCCAGCCAGGACGCTGGTTCTTCCTCACCGGTTCCGTTGCCGCGTTGAATAATCTCTCGAAGGACGCGTTTCACTTCGGAGAGATTGATGGCAAGAACCTGGAGCATTCGGTCCGGCTGGCGCTGGTGGACCAGTCCGCCCAGATTCGTGGCTTTTATGTGTCCACAGAACAAGACGTGGTTCCCAACTTGGTAGCGGACGCGCGGCGTCTGCTGGAGGAGCGTCCGTGAGTTTTCAAGATCTTCCCGCGTTAAACGCGACGTTGAACGGCACCTCCGCCGTGCTGCTGGTGTGGGCCTACGTGTTGATCAAGAAGGGCCACTGCGAGGAGCACAAGAAGGTGATGCTGGCGGCGTTCACCGTATCCGTTTGCTTCTTAATCTCTTACCTTGTCTATCACTGGCAGGTGGGCACCGTGCGCTATCCGCACACGGGATTCATTCGCAATGTGTATCTGACGATTCTCGCCACGCACACCATTCTGGCGGCATCGGTTCCAGTACTGGCGATCATCGCCTTGCGGCGCGGATTACGCGGCAATTTTGCCCGGCATAAGGCTGTGGCCCGGTGGGCACTGCCCATCTGGTTATACGTGAGTATCACGGGCGTAGTTGTCTATCTGATGCTCTACCAGTTCTAACTTCGCGAGGAACCCACTCCAAAAATTGTGGGCCTTATAGGGCTCGAAAGCGGCACCCTGCGGCCTCCGTTTGGGTCTATAATTTGGCTAGGAGGCAATGGCCATGCGCACAGCTTTACTCGCATTCATTGCGCTCAGTGCCGGCACGGCCTTCGCGCAGAGAAGCCTCAATCCAGTCGGGAACAATGGCAACATCCTGAATCCCGGTGTCCCGCTGAGGGGACCCTCTCCTGTTGTTCGTGGGCCGTCGTTTGGTTCCATGCCCGCTATGGGTGGGGGCCTTCCAACACTGGGTGGCGGACTGCCCACGTTGGGCCCGATCCCTCCGCTGGGTTCGAACTTTGGGACACAGGCTCCCGCTCCGCAACGCGGTTATGGTCAGGGTGGAGGCCGGCGCAATGGCGGCGGTTATGTTTATGTGCCGGTTTACGGCGGCTCGGCCACGGGCGCGGTGCACAATCCTCCTCCGGGCCAGTACGATCCGATCTTTGGTGGCTACAATCCGGGAGTTTATCCGCAAACGAACTCCGGTTACGTCGCGGTGTACCCGGAAGGTCAGCCACCGTCCTCCGCGACGCCGACAGTCATTATCAATCAGAACTTTCAGCCGGAAGCCGTTCATCCGGTGTTGCACGATTACACCAACGTACAGCTGCCTGAGCCGGGACGCAGTGCGACGCCGCCGGGCGATGTGCGTCCAACGCCACAAGCTACGGGCGGCAGCACCAACGCGACGATCTATTTGATTGCGATGAAGGACCACACAATCTATCCGGCGCTGGCTTACTGGGTGGAGAACGACACGCTCCACTACGTCACGATGAATGGAGCGCCCAATCGCGTGTCTTTGAGCCTGGTGGATCGCGACCTTTCTATCCGCTTGAATGACGAACGCGGGCTGCCGTTCCGCGTGCCACAGCAATAAGCCTGGCGAGACCGGTAGATCTTTCTCAGCGAAACACAGGATTGCGCTCTCCCGTGTGTTGCCTCATAATCCGGGAATGACGCACGACTTCACCACGACAACATTCACGCTGGATGGTTATAAGATTACGCGCAACCTGGGCATCGTGCGCGGTATTATTGTCCGCTCGCGCTCCATATTCGGTACCATCGGCGCAAGCCTGCAGACGCTGGTTGGCGGCAACATCACCCTATTGACGGACCTGTGCGAAAAGACCCGCAATGATGCGTTCGACAAAATGATAAATCACGCGATGATGATGGGCGCAAACGCCATTATTGGTGTGCGCTATGACGCCACCGAGGTCATGCAAGGCGTGACCGAAGTTCTCTGTTACGGCACCGCCGTGATTGTCGAAAAAGAATAGCCCTGCGTCAGACCTGCTCGCCGCGAATCGCTTTCTGCACGCGGCTGTGCTTGATGCTGTAAGTGAAGTACACAACCAGGCCGATCGCCAGCCACACAATCAAACGCATCCAGTTCACCCAGCCGAGTTTGTACATCATATAGCCGTTGAAGAGAACGCTCAGGATCGGGACCGCCGGCACCCACGGCGTACGGAACGGCCGCGCGTGGGCCGGGTCCGTCTTGCGCAGCACGACGACTGCAACCGACACGATCACGAACGCGAGCAGCGTTCCGATGTTCACCATCTTGCCGATGTCATCGATCGGCGTCACGCTTCCGACAATGGCGGCGAGCATGCCAACCAGGATGGTGTTCTTCCAGGGCGTGCGGTAGGTCGGATGAATTTCCCCAAAGACTTTGTGCGGCAGTAGGCCGTCTTTTGCCATCGAGTACAACACGCGCGTTTGGCCCAGCAGCATCACCAGCATCACGCTGGTCAGCCCCGCCAGCGCGCCGAAGGTGATGACGTGCGAAGCGCCGGTGAGGCCGCGGTCCAGAAAGGCGCGCGCGATGGGCGCTTCGATGTTCACTTCGCGCCACGGCACCATGCCCGTGAGTACGGCGGATACCGAAATGTAGAGCACCGTGCAGACGACCAGGGAAACGATAATGCCGATGGGAAGATCGCGCTGCGGATTGCGGGCTTCCTGCGCGGTTGTCGAAACCGCGTCGAAGCCGATATAGGCAAAGAAAATGTAGGCAGCGCCGGCGCCAATCCCGGAGAAGCCGTAAGGCGCGAAGCTTGCCCAATCGCCGCCCCAATTGCTTGGGTTCACATATTTCAAGCCCAACCCAATCACGAAGAGCACGACAGCGACTTTGACGGTTACGATGACGGCGTTAAAGCGGGCGCTTTCGCGGATACCCAGTGTCAGGACCGCGGTGATCACCAAGGCGATAACAAACGCGGGCAGATTGAAGCCGATATCCGTTCCGAAAATCTGTGGCGCTCCAAGCAGATCGTGCGCGCGCTGAATCAATTCAGGTGACTGCGCGCTCATGATCTCGCCGACTTTATTGAGAAATTCTGAAGTGCCAGGGGTCAGCGAAGAATCGGCGGCGGTCGCCATCTGCCTTGCGATCATATTTTCGGCCGTGCGGAGCCCGGTCCAATGATCGTAGGCGAGCCAAAGCGGAATTTTGATGTTGAAAATGTCGAGCAGCTCGATGAAATGGTTCGACCACCCGGAAGATACCGTACTCGCGCCCATCGCGTATTCGAGCGTCAAATCCCAGCCGATGATCCACGCAAAAATCTCGCCGAGCGTCGCGTATGCATACGTGTAAGCGCTACCTGCCAGCGGGATCATGGCCGCGAACTCCGCATAGCAGAGAGCCGCGAAGGCACAGCCGCATCCCGACAACACGAAGGAAAGCATCAGGCCAGGCCCCGCGTAATGGGCGCCCAATCCGGAGAGGACGAAGATGCCCGCACCGATCACCGCTCCGACGCCGAGCGCCGTCAGTTGCACAGGGCCGAGGGTGCGTTTGAGGCTGTGCTCGCCTGAATCGTGCGCCTCATGCATCAGGTTGGCAAGCGTTTTTCGCGCGAACACACTCATCGGCGGTCTCCTCAGGCTATTAGCAGGTAGTCTAGCAAAATGAGCCGAGGCGACGGAACGAAATCATGCCCCAGGGTGGCCGCTGCATTCACGCGAACGGTACCGGAAAATGAACGGACCCACCGCCTGTTCGCGATGGGCCCGTACTGCTGAAGTGATGTCCGAATCTTATTAGCGGGATGGATCGCAGGAGCTTGGCGAAGCCGGAATTCTGGTCAAGCGCTCGAATTCGGCACCTTCTTTGTAGCCTTTGTTGTAGCCGTCAAAGTAGATGCGGTCGTACCAGCTCTTGGGCACCGATTCTTTCACGGTGCGCTCACCAGTCTCCGCCGTGACCAGTGGCGAACCCACATTGAAGGGGCCTTTTACGCCGATGTAAACCTGCTCGGCTTCGTGCGCCACTTTGTTGTACTCGTCAATTTGGTTCAGTACATGGAAGTACATGTCCTGCACGGCTTCCCGGTAGCGGGAGAAGGGAACGCTGAAACTTTCCTTCGCGGCCGACCATTTCGCCATCGCGTCCTTATCGATGGGCTGACGCGCTCCCCAGGTGGTTTTGATTTGGCCCAACTGCTTGCGGGTTTCCGCTTTCATGCGTTTGACCTCGTCGCCTAGGCGGCCCATCTCTTGAGGGTCGAAATCCTTCAGAAAGTGTTCAGCCGGCAACTTTGCCGTGCCCGTTACCACATGCGGCGTATCGAAATTTACGGAAGCAACTTCCGTGAGATCCACCTCCTGCGGTCCAGCGGAGGTTTCGATAAACACCTTTCCTTTTTCGAGCTTAGTAATGACACCCTCCACCCGGCTGCCGCTCTGGAGCATGATCGTGTCGGCCGCCATGGGCCATCCGACGAACATCGCCACTCCCAGCACCGCCATCCATCTCGACTTCATGGCTTCTAGCCTCCTGCCTATGGAAAGACCATGCACGTTGGATGCCGTGACGCGGGGGCCGTTCTCCGCACATGTCGTCTAATATCTGTGAGTTAGTAAAATCCGCCCGCTGCGTGCGGAAGGTAGTGCCGGATGAACTGGCTCAATTCGCCCAAAGTGCCCCACCCGTCGGATACTAAAGGGACGGAGGGACTAACATGGCTGCTGCCGGTACCGGCGTGCCCGTTTTAGAAAGTTTCATCGCAGGGAAGAAAATCGCAGGCACAGGCAGTGGTTCGACGCTTGGCAACCCATCCACGGGCGAACCCGTCGCCCGGTGCAGCAGCCAGGGCCTCGACCTTGCCGCCGCGCTTGAGTATTCGCGCCGCTTGGGTGGACCTGCGCTAAAGGCGCTCCCCTTCGCCGATCGCGCTGAACTCCTCTGGAACATTGCCGATGCGTTGTTCAAAGGCCGCAAGCTGTGGATGGAGATCGCGCAGACGAACGCGGGCAATACGAAGGCGGACGCCTCGATGGACATTGATGGTTCCATCGCGACGCTGCGTTATTACTCGAAGGAAGCCGGTAGACTCGGATCGGCCACGCTGCTCACCGATGGTCCCGCAGTCCGCGTCTCGCGCGACCCGAAGTTTCAGGCGATCCATATCGGCACGCCGATTCCGGGTGTTGCGGTCCATATCAACGCGTTTAACTTTCCTGCGTGGGCGCTGTGGGAAAAGGTGGCGGTCAGCCTGCTTTCCGGGGTTCCCGCGTTCGTGAAACCCGCGACTTCCACCGCGTGGCTCGCCCAGGCGATGGCGCAACGTGTGATCGAGGCGAACGTGTTGCCGGAAGGTGCTCTTTCTTGGATGTGCGGCCCGGCGGGCGATTTGCTCGATCACCTCCGCTTCGGCGACGCCATCGTCTTCACCGGCTCGGCCGATACCGCCGACCTCATCCGCCAACACAACTGCGTCCGGGAACGCGGCGTGCGCTTGAATGTCGAAGCCGATAGCCTCAACGCCGCAGTGCTCGGACCCGATGCCGAACCGGGCTCGCCCGCTTTCGCCCTGTTTGTCCGCGAAGTGGTCCGCGAGATGACCATCAAAGCAGGGCAGAAGTGTACCGCCATCCGCCGTGTACTGGTGCCTGCCGCGCAGGAAGCCGCTGTCGCCGATGCGATTGCGGGGGAACTCGCCAAGGTGATTGTGGGCAATCCCGCCAACGCGACCGTCACCATGGGCCCTCTGGCGACCATGGCGCAGCGGCGCACCATCGAAGAAGGGATTCGTAAGCTGAGCGAAGCGACCACGGTCCACTATCAGGCGAGTCCGCTGCAGGTGGTGGATGCTGATACCGACGCGGGCGCGTTTGTCGGCCCCACGCTCTTGAGAGCGAATGCCGATGTGCAATTCGTCCACGATCTCGAAGTCTTCGGCCCCGTAGCGACGGTAATTCCCTATGCCGATGCGGACCAGGCTTTCGCGCTCGCTCACAAGGGCTGCGGCTCGCTCGCGGCTTCCGTATTCAGCGCGGACACGCACTTCCTCGCGAACGCCGCAGCGTGCATGGGCTCCAGCCACGGCCGTCTCTTATTGGTCGATCCCTCCATCGGCGATTCCCACATGGGCCACGGCGTGGTGATGCCCTCCTGCATTCACGGTGGCCCCGGCCGCGCGGGTGGCGGTGAAGAGATGGGCGGCCTGCGCGCGTTGTGGTTCTATCATCAGCGAACCGCGATTCAGGCCTCCGAGGAGACACTGGCAGCGCTCCAGAGCAAGCTGGTCAATCCCGCAACGGCGCAGTGAGCGCAGCCCTTTGGAAACTTTCTTGTGACACAATGGGTAGTCGAAAACACTCCTTAAAGGAAATTCATCTGGGAAAGAGATTTCGCATGAACCGTCACTTCGCACTTGCTTGTTCTGCCGCACTTGCCAGCCTGCTCTCCGCCGTACCTTCCATCGCCGCAACGTCGGCGGAAGACATCGCACAGGCGATCCAACCGCTTCCGGAAGAACTCCGTGCCGACGCAACCGTCGTCCGCTATGACCAGGCAACCGGCGCCCGAGTTGTGCTGCGCGAGGGAAAAGGCGCGATTGAATGCGAGCCGGCGAGCCCGGTGGATGGCTTCATCCGTTGCTACAACAAAGTCACCGTGCCGCGCCGTGAAATGGAAGCGAAGCTCCGCGCCGAGAAGAAATCGGACAAAGACATCCAGGACGCGATTCAGGCCGCCACTAAATCAGGCGTGCTGAAACAGACGCCGTTCGGAACCATGTCGTATCGCCTGGCGACCAAAGAAGGCGTGATCAAGAAACTGTGGGTGATGTCGGTTCCCTTTGCGACCCCCGAATCGATCGGCGTTTCCACTAAGAGCCAACGCGACGCCGCGCTGAAGGGCCAGGGCCTGCCGTGGTTAATGCTCCCCGGAAGCGCAGGCGCACACGTGATGATTCCGATCAATAACTAGTCCGGGCCCAAGCTCTACAGAGCCGGATAAGTTACCCGTTCAATTCAGTCACCGACCCGGAAAAGGGACAAACACTAGATTCGCCACGGCGCCGTTGTTCAAGATGGTCCATCCCGAACTCGATATCTGTCCCTTCTTCAGGCCAAATGCCCATCCGTAGCCGCGGGCTCCAAAAAATCGGAACATGCTCCCCCCGTTCCCTCCTTCCTTTCGGCGCTACTACTCAACTGCCCGTTGAGCTATACTTTCCTGGTTATGAGCGCCAAAATCCAAAACATTCTGATTACGGCCGCGGTCTGCGCGACAGCCATCCTCGTCAGCAACAACCTCGGCGTAGTCCACGGTCAAGATTCAAAAGCTACGGGAGCTGGCTTCGCCGCCATCCCCGGGCAGAAGGGCGGACAAGATACCTTCGGCCCCTACGATCCCGTGGATCACTGGGAAAAGCCGCTGGCTGATAGCCGACCCGATCTCAAAGGCTGGACCTTCTCCCAATCCACCTACGTTTATCCCGAAACTCCCGACCGCGTCTTTATTGCGCAAAAAGGCTTGCTGCCCTTGCTTCCCGAACGCATGAAGACGACGTGGCTTCCGGAGATCGGCCCCAGCCTGAAGTTCCCCGTCGGCATGGGCCTGCCGATGCGTGAAACCGCCAGCGCCACGCCCAGCTGCGGCGGCATTCAGAATCCGCCGGACCTTCCGCGCAATCCGAACTGCCCCGACGTCAGCAACGGCAACTCCGGACGCCCGGGCGTCGATTGGCGTTGGGATCACGTGATCGTGGTGCTCGACCGCAACGGCAAGGTCATCGAAGATTGGAACCAGTGGGACAAGATCTGGGGCCGCCCGCACGACATTGAAGTCAGCCCCTGGGATCCGGAAAAGAACGTCTGGGTGGTGGATGCCGATAACCACTTCGTCAGCAAATTCAGCCACGACGGCAAAAAGCGCCTGATGACGCTCGGCACCCCCGGCGTTCCCGGCACCGATGACAACCATTTCGCCCGCCCCACCTTCATGGCGTTTGAGCCGGATGGCAGCTTCTACCTCTGCGATGGCTACGACGGCACGCGCGTGATCAAGTTCGACAAAAACGGCAAGAAGCTCTTCCAGTGGGGCGAAAAAGGCGCCAAAGGCGGCGAGATGCGCCCCGGCTATTGGAGCAACGTGCACGGCATCGCCATCGATCCCGAGCGCCACTTCGTCTTCATCAATGACCGCGACAACAACCGCATTCAGAAGTTCGACGAAAAAGGCAAGTTCCTCGACCAGTGGAGCACCGGTGGCCGCCCCTCGAACATCCACACCATTTACATGGGCCAGAACCACATCCTGTGGGCGGCCGATCAGGGCACGAACAAGCTGAACGCCTACGACGAAGACGGCCACTACCTCTACTCGTGGGGCACCTTCGGCACCTGCGAAGGCTGCATGTGGGGCCTCCACGGCTTCGTGACCGATTCGGAAGGAAGCCTCTACACCGCTTCCGTCCGCGACGGCCGCACCCAGAAATACACCCCGCGCAAGGGCGTCAACCCCAATCTGTTGGTGGGCAAACCCTGGGGCACGAAGTAAAAGCGTGACCGTGATCGCCGCGTAATGTGGCGATCACTCTTTCGCGTCCCTGTTTGGAACATTGTTACTTGCAAGTCAGACCCCGTCGGATCCACTCCGGCGGGGTTTTTCTTTGTGCGCCAGCCCCGTTTGCCCCCAAACCAGAAAAAGGGACAGACACTAGATTTCGCCACGACGCCGATGTTCAAGCTGGTCCGTGCCGAAATCGGTGTCTGTCCTTTTTCATGCCAGAATGCTAAGGTGTAGCATGTTTGACGTTGGTTCTCTCCCATCAACTGGTAGGATACCCAACGTTACGTCTACCGTAATGTTCGATTTCCCATAGACCCCCATGCCCGCTCAACCATATTTTTCCTTTGGGTCCAGCTGCGACACGGCGAGCAGTCCCGTCGCGTTGTTCTTGCTGCAGCAAATAATCGCCCCCGTCGGTGGATTGGTACTCGGTGGTTTCTTTTCATCAACGATAATCAGTACTTTTCATGTGCAGCTCGATTGGGCAAACTGGGTTTGGTACCCAACCTTTTGCATGGTTGGGTTTCTGATCGGAAATCGAACGCAAACATTTTTCCCACTTGCTCGGACTACCGGAGGCAGATGGGTCTGGATTGCTCCTGTTGCCACCGCCGCGATGGTATTCGTGTCTGTGATCGTCAGTGATGGGATTACTGATCGCTTCATCTCCAATTTTATTGTCTGGAATCCGCAAATTCCGGATTCAGGGCTGGGAATCCTATTTTTCACGCTCCCAGCGGTGAGTTCATGCTCTTACTCAATCGGCGTTGTTACACAGCGTCGAATCAGGGAATGCTGGAAAGACCGGCGGCACACCCCTCCACCACTAAAATAGGTCAACCGCGGGACAGCACCCCACTGGAAACGGGGGGAACCCGGGGGAAGGGAACATTCCCCTTTTTCCCAAACCGAACAATCTCCCCGAACCCTCCCACCCCACACCACTC
>JBEBFS010000171.1:0-3268 GCA_040081855.1 Bryobacteraceae bacterium
CCAGCTGCACGGCAGGCGTCGAGACGAGTCTCGACGCGGCACGCAGGAGTGCGTGCGCCACGAGCGCGAATTCGTTTGCAATGCACTCCGCGATCCGGCCAACCTACCCCAACTGCGCCTCTATTGAAAATTCCCGCGGTGAGGCAGCGCACACCGACTCGCATACGTTCCCAGCTTTTGCTCCTTGATCCAAGGTGTTGGATGTGTAACAATTTGTCCCTCGATGCGAACTTGTTTGCCATTCTTGGTTGCACTCCTAACAACAGTTGGCGGCTTTGGGCAAACCTCGAACGGTGTCGCTCCGGGCGACTGGTTACAGTTTCGTGCTGACCGGAAGCTGACTGGTCGAACGAGGCTCGCGGGTGGCATTTCCGGCCCTGGTCAAATCCTGTGGCGGCAATTTATTGGAGCACGGCAAACTTCGGTCGCGTTTAGGTCTGACGCCGCCAGTGGCAGTGTTGCCATCGGCCTGCCATCGTCCGACTCAAATGCGGGTACCCTGGCCGCCAACGCCACGTGGGGCATTGGGCCAGCCGCGTATGATCTCAATCACGATAGCCGTCTGACAACCTTTGGCATCGATACTACGACGAAGATCGGGAATTTCGTTGCTGGAAGCACGGATTTTCAAAAAGTGGAATTTGCCAGTGCATTTTCGTCTTGCGGCAACAACGCAAGTGCCTGCAGCGAGTATGGGCATTTCTACAAATGGCAAAACGGAAATTGGGTGGAGCAGTGGAAGACAAATCCCATTCCGGCGTTGTTTCAAGCCAATACCATCGTCGGCGACTTCGATAATGACGGGCGGCTCGATGTAGCGGCTGAGCCGTGGGACAACATACAAGTCTACGATCTCCTGAACGGACAAATGAAGACCACTGCACAGTTCAAACCATCCGGTGCGGAGAGCGGGCGCGGTTATGGCTGGTTAGGCGCTTTCGATCTTAACGGCAATGGAACACAGGAAATCATAGCGCTCGGCACCTTCCAAAACATGATTGCCGTAATGGGCTGGCAAAACGGAAACCTGGTGAAGCTTTGGGATCACCTTATTGAGGCGTCGACTAGTGCCCGGCAAACAGTTCACGTTACGGGAGCATCGCCGGTTCAGGATATTGATGGAGACGGCAAACCCGACATCGTGACGTCTATATACAACGAGACAGGCGATGGACAGTGGCACGTGGTGGCCCGTGACGGAATGACCGGTACAGTGATCCTCGACCAACCGAGACAATTCCTGCTGGGAATGACGAATGTCGACGACGCTCCTGGGGCGGAGTTGTTCACAATCGCGACCGCAGGCCTTCTCACTCCGGAATACGGACAAGTCGATATTGTGAGTTTTCGCGGTAGGACGATGAAGATTCTTCTGGAGCAAGATGGCGTCGCATTGTCGACACGACCTGTAGAAAGCCTGCCACTCAATGTCAACACAGGCGATTCGCACACGACGATTGTTGCGGGGCCGGTCGCGCAGGGCGGTTTTCCAGTATTTTTCACACGCAAGATTACCGATTCGTTGGCGGGCATCGTGGAAGTGACGGGATGGCAGTGGAAGGACGGTCACTTCTTGAATGTCGCAACAGTTTCAGGACCTAGGTTACAAGCGGTGGCGACACGTATCGCCGCACAAGGCACACCGGAATTTCTCACGACGGCGTCGGTTTCCGGCAAAAGCGGCGGCACAATTCTTGCGAACGGTGCGAGCGGCACCATCGTGCGATCTAGGCTGCTTGTGGCGCCACGATCAAGCGTGGTGGTCGGTCATTTGACGCCCGGTGAAACGCCCACTGTTGTCGTGCAGGACGCGCAAGAACAAGCCGTTGCATTTCGGCCTTCGTCCAAAACAGGGGGTGGCACAGTTCTCTGGACCCATTCCGGCCGGGGTGGCAACTTTGGCGCCGATAACTACAACGGGCAGTACGGGTACTCAGGTTTGCTGCTCGCATCTCTGACCGGGAACGGTACATTGCAAACGATTGTTCAGACGAGAGGACCAGCGGGCCAAGCAAGGATCGTGGCCATCCAGCCAGATGGCAAAGATTTGTGGACTTCCGACCTTAACCAGTTCCCCGGTGCGCCGCCGGAATGGAATCAGGCCGGTGTAACCTTATCGATCGCAGGAAGGTTTCGCTTTTCGGACAGGGAGGATATTGTCGCGGGAACCCGGCGCGGGGCACAGGGTAGCGAAGAGCTTAATTTGTTGGACGGAAGGACCGGCCAATTGCAGTGGACCAAGGTCAATGGAAATACTCCGGGTTCGTCGTTTAATCAGCGCGGTGCGGGCATGGGATGGATGGCAGTGTACGACTGGAACAACGATGGCCTTGACGAAATTATAAACACCCAGACAGATGTCTTCTGGGTGGCTGACGGAACAGGAAGGAACCTGATTGATCGCGATTTCAATAAGGGCGTATTTTCAAATGTCTGGACATTCTATGGTGTTCCAGTTGTCGCGGATTTCCTCGGAAACGGAACAAATACAATTTTGTACGGCGGGACTACGTATCTACTAGGCCTTATTGATCCAAGCGCAAAGGCTATTTGGAACGGTTCGCTACAATCCGGCACGCCCGGATTCTTGCAAGGCATTGCAGACGTGGAGGGGGACAAGACGCTGACCCTTTTGAGCGCGGGAGCTACGGCAAATGGACAATCGGTACTCAGTGCGCAACGCGGTAGCACTGGAGAGACATTGTGGTCCGTCCCGCTATCGGGGTGCGGCACTTTCGGTCCGAACAATAATCCGACAAACAACGCCCCAACACCGGTGACCGTAGGTGATATTGACGGCGATGGCCGCGAGGAGGGCGTATTCGCTTGCGGCAGCAAGATCTTTGTGGCTGGAGCAGACACAGGAAACCGATCCGGCAAAATCCTATGGAGCTTGGACCTGGGTACGTTGTTAGGGACGCCAATTCTCGCAGATGCCGAGGGTACTGGCCGGCTACAGATTGTGGTCGTTGGCTCTGACGGGAATGTATACGGGGTTGGTTCGCCTGGTCCAAATGTTGTGGGTTCCCTGGCTCACATCACTTCTGCGGGCACGTGGAAATTCACGCTGGATATGGTGAATCTCGGGACAACCGCAACACAGGCGCAGATGAACTTCATTGATAACAACGGGAACCTCATGTCACTGCCGCTGTTATTTCCTCAATCCGCAGGGACGGACGCAGTGCTGGCTTCCACGATCGATCGTACTCTGGCGCCGGGTGCCCAAGTTGTGGCTACCAGCACGGGGCCGGACGACGCAACAGCC
>JBEBFS010000030.1:0-42173 GCA_040081855.1 Bryobacteraceae bacterium
AACGGCGAAATGCGCGAGGGGCCGCGTTCGAGCAGGATTTTATGCTCGCGTTCAATCACCTCAAAGCCGCCGATGCCGCTGCCGATGTACACACCGGTGCGCTCGGCATCCTCGCCGGGAGCCACCTTGAATTGCGCGGCTTCAATGGCAAACTCCGCCGCCGCAATGGCGAACTGAATGAAGCGGCCGGCCTTCTTGATTTCTTTTTTTTCGATATACAACGACGGATCGAAGCCCTTCACTTCTCCGGCGATGCGGCAGGCAAAGGCCGTGGCGTCGAAAGAAGTGATGGGACCGATGCCATTGGCGCCCATTTTAATGGCGGCCCAAGTGGCGTCCGTACCGATACCGACCGAAGTCAGAAGACCGACTCCAGTGACCACAACTCTACGTTGCAACGAGAACTCCCGAGACTACTTCTTTTTGGACTCGATGTAGTCGATCGCATTCTTGACGGTGGCGATTTTTTCCGCGTCTTCGTCAGGAATGTCGAGGTCGAATGCTTCCTCGAACGCCATCACCAGCTCGACGATATCGAGCGAGTCAGCGCCGAGGTCATCGACGAAACTAGCCGTGGGATCGACTTGGGCCTCGTCCACACCCAGTTGTTCGACGATGATTTGCTTGACCTTCTGCTCAACAGACATGCATCCTCCCGGATTTCGAATACGAAACTACCGATTCTACCGGGATACGAGTGAAATGGCAACCCTTCTTCCAGATCATGCACTTGACATGGATGCGGAAACGGGGTGAAGGATGCGAAAAAGCTGGGTATGGCGGCAACATACTGTATTCACAACCACTTTGCAAAATCTAAAAAGTGTTGAGGCAGAACGCTTGGGGCACCTGTTATACTAATTGTTTGTCTGGCTTGCGCCATCGCTGACGAGGTGTGGGCGGGCAGGGAGTTTTGCAGTGTTCATTGATGTTCGCGAGTTGGAGCTTCACCCGGCAGAATTTGCCGTGGAACTTGCGCCAGGGGAAATTGATTTTCTGGACGCGAAGCTTCGCCAAACTGCGCCGTTAAAAGCGGCAGGTAAGGCGGAACTGGTTCTGGGGTCGCTCGAAGAGTTCCGGGTTCGCGGACACGTATCAGTGGAAGTGGAATCCGATTGCGACCGCTGCCTGGAGCCGGCCAAACTGCTGGTAGACTCGGATTTTGAACTTTATTACCGCCCCGTTGCCGAAGGTTACAGCAGCGATATGGAAGTGGGCGACGAAGACGCGGAGATGGGCTTTTACGAAGGCGATGGCCTGGAGCTCAACGAAGTTCTTCGGGAGTACGTTTCACTCGCGCTGCCGATGCAGCGTGTTTGTCAGGAGTCATGCAGGGGGATTTGCCCGGTTTGCGGGCAGAATCGTAACCTGAAAGATTGCGATTGCCACGTGGAAGCAACCGACGACCGCTGGGCCGCACTTAAAATGTTGAAAAAATAGACGGCCTCCAAAACGCCCAAAGCGAGACGGAGCCGCAGTGAGAGAACGATGCCAAATCCAAAACGTAGACATTCCAAGCGCCGGACGTCGACGCGCCGCGCCCACGATTCCCTGCGCGTAGCAGGCATGGCGCAATGCCCCAACTGCCACGAGCCGAAGCTCCCGCACCGGGCTTGCCCCCATTGTGGCCGTTACAAGGGCCGCGAAGTTGTTGAGGTTGCTGAACAGTAACCCAATCTCCTCATGCTGACGATTGCGGTTGACGCAATGGGCGGCGATCACGCGCCCAAGTCTGAAGTTGAAGGAGCGATTCGCGCTGCCACCGAATTCAAGCACAAGGTGCTACTTGTCGGCTTGGAGGACGTGGTGCGCAAAGAATTAGCTGCACATCCATCCGCGGCGAGATTGCCCATTGAAGTGGTCCCTGCAAGCGAGGTAATCACCATGGACGACGCCGCGGCCAAGGCTGTTCGCGGCAAGAAGAATTCGTCTATCCACGTGGCTTCCCGTCTGGTGCGCGACGGAATTGCGCACGGCATGGTCTCGGCCGGCAACACCGGCGCGGTCATGGCTACGGTGAAGATGATTCAGGGCATGGCGCGCGGCGTGAAGCGCCCGGCGCTGGCCTCTGCGTTCCCCACCTTCAAAGGCACACCCGTGATCGTGCTGGATGTCGGCGCCAACGTCGATTCCACTCCGGAAATGCTGGCGCAGTTCGCCATCATGGGCGAGGTATATTCCCGCATCATCTTCCACAACGCGACACCGCGCGTGGGCCTGCTTTCCATCGGCGAAGAAGAACACAAAGGCAACGATCTGACGAAGAACGCGACGCCGCTGTTAAAGGCGCTGCCCATTAACTTCATCGGCAACGTGGAAGGCCGCGACATTTACTCCGGCATGGCCGACGTAATTGTCTGCGACGGCTTCACCGGCAATGTGGCTTTGAAGGTGAGCGAAGGCCTCGTGGAGATGCTGCAGAGCATGCTGCGAGAATCGCTTTCGGCCACGGTGACGCGCAAGGTCGGATACCTGCTTTCGAAGCAGGCCTACCGCGACTTCCGCAAACGCGTCGATTATTCCGAATACGGCGGCGCTCCATTGCTGGGCGTAAAAGGCGTCAGCATTATCTGCCACGGACGCTCCAACGCGCACGCGATCAAGAACGCTATCCGCGTGGCGGCCGAGTTCGCCGAAGGCCGCATGAATGAGCGCCTGGAAGCCGAACTGGATGAAACGGCTTCGCAGCTAGCTGTACACAATTAGTTGGCGAATCCGACCGGTTGGGCGCAGTGGCTGACTACACAGTAGTTTTCCCTCGCACCATCAAATTTCGCGGGATTGCATCCTCCCCCTAAAAGCACCTACCCTAACAATCCACTTCCAGCACTGGCATAATCGTAAGCAGGGGCGAACGCTGACGAAGGCTGACGCAATGAACACTTCCATGAAATCGCTTCTGCTCGGAACCCTGCTGGCCGCCACGTGCTTCGGCCAACGATTGGACCCGATCCAGTGGACACTGACCTCTCCCGCGGCCAAGGCTCCGCCGGGATCGAAGGCCACACTGCACCTGACCGCGACGATGCAAGAGGGCTGGCACCTCTATTCGCTAACGACGCCCAAGGGCGGACCCATTCAAACAACGGCGGGGCTGGCCGAGAACCCATCGGTCAAGTCTTCGCGCTTGTTCCAACCCGCACCGGCGCGCCAGTTCGACCAGAATTTCAAGCTCGACACGGAAACGTTCGAAAAGCAGGTGGACTTCGCGATTGAGGCGGAACTCGCTCCGAATGCCGCAGCAGGGCCGCTGGAGTTGACCGCGAATGTTCGCTACCAGGCGTGCACGTCACGCCAGTGCCTGCCGCCGCGCAAGAAGACCGCGGCATTCACGTTGACCGTGGATAAAGCAGCTGCGGCGCCCGTCGCGTTCGCGGTTCCTGCTGGTTATAGCGAAGTGAAAGATGGGGCAATGGTGGGCCAGGCAGCCTCGACTGCAAAGACGGAAGCGCCGGCTACTTCTGCAAAAGGCGCCGAGCAAGCGCCGGCATCTCCTGACTCTCCCGCTTCAGCTGCGCCCGAGAACCTGGGCGTGTTCCTGCTGACTGCGTTCGGCTTCGGACTCGCGGCGATCTTTACGCCGTGTGTGTTCCCGATGATCCCCATCACGGTGTCGTTTTTCCTCAATCACTCGCACGGCTCGGTGCCCGGCGCGGCCTCGCCCAGCGAGCACCGTGGGGGAAGCCTCGCACAAGCCGCTGTGTTCTCGCTCGGCATCATTGTCTTGTTCTGCGCGCTCGGCATCGGCGTGACGGCAGCGGTGGGTCCGTTTGGCGTGAACCAGCTTGGCGCGAACCCGTGGGTAAACGGATTTATTTCCCTGGTCTTCGGCGCATTTGCCTTCAGTCTGTTGGGAGCTTTCGAAATCACCCTGCCCTCGGGCTTGCTGACCAAACTCGATTCCGTTTCAAGGCGCGGCGGTTATTTCGGCACGCTGCTGATGGGCCTGACGTTCGCGTTGACTTCGTTTGCCTGCATCGGGCCATTCATGGGAAGCCTGCTGGTAGCGTCCGTGCAATCGAAGGGATGGCAGCCGGTGCTCGGCATGGTGAGCTTCGCCACAGGCCTTGCGTCACCTTTCTTCCTACTCGCCGCGTTTCCTTCGTATTTGAAAAAGCTTCCGCGCAGTGGCGGATGGCTGGCGCGCGTCAAAGTTGTCATGGGCTTCATGCTGCTGGCGGCGATGCTTAAGTATCTTTCGAACATCGACCAAGTGCTGCAGCTGGGATGGCTGACACGCGAGCGCTTCCTGGCCAGTTGGGCCGTGCTGTTCGCTATGGCGGGCTTGTACCTGCTGGGTCTGCTGCGGCTGGAAGGAATAGAAGCGCACGAGAGCCTGGGCGTGCCCCGCTTGATGGTCGCCAGCACCTTGCTGGTCTTTTCGGTGAGCCTGCTGCCGGGCATGTTCGGTGCGCCGCTTGGAGAACTGGACGCTTATGTTCCGGCCGCGGCACCGGGCAATGTTCTTTCCGGACGCACGGCGGGCGAGGGTCCGCAGGTGTGGATGAAGAACCAGTACAAAGTTGCGTTGGAACAGGCGCGCACGGAGAACAAGCTCGTGTTGGTGACATTCACTGGCTATGCGTGCACGAATTGCCACTGGATGAAGGCCAATATGTTCCCGCGCGCAGAGATTGCCGAAGCGACGAAGAGTCTGGTGCTGGTTGAGTTGTACACCGATGGCACCGATCAGGAGTCCGAAGAAAATCAAAAGTTGCAGGACGATAAATTCCAGACCGTGGCAATTCCCTACTACGCGATCATGGACCCCAACGGCAACGTCGTCTCAACATTCACCAAAGGCATGACCACGGATACGCAGGAATTCCTGAGTTTCCTGACGGCGAAGCCCGGCAAATCGCTCGCACAAGCGTTTTAGGTAGGGCAGACTTCGAGTCCGCGCGGGATTGGCAGTCCCGGCTTATGAGTTCCACAAACATGCTATCCTCCCCCGCAGGCCATGGCTGACTTCGCCTACCCATCGAGGATCGCCAACGCCACTTCGGTCGCTGCATCCCCTCGGCGCCACGCGTGGATCGTACGCATCACGCATTGGATCTTCACCCTGAGCGCCCTGGGATTGCTGGTCAGTGGCATCGCCATTATCCTCGCGCACCCGCGTTTTTATTGGGGAGAAACCGGAGGCGCTGGGGCACCGTCGTTGTTCGACTTGCCCTTACCAACGATGCTCGGCGGACCTTCGGGATGGGGGCGCTCCTTGCATTTTCAATCGGCATGGGTGGCCGTGTTCGCCGGCTTGGTCTATGTACTGTGGGGTGGGGTTTCGGGCCACTTCGCGAAGCATCTGATTCCGTCTGCAAAAGAGTTTTCGTGGATCGCGATTCGCGCCAGTGTGATCGAGCACCTCCATGCACGGAAACCCACGGGAGACTACAACGTGTTGCAGAAGGCGGCGTACTTGTTCGTGATCTTCGTGATGCTCCCTCTGTTCATCGACACAGGATTCGCGATGTCGCCCGCCATCACGTCCGTGTTTCCGCAGTTTGTCACCCTGTTCGGCGGACACCAGACGGCGCGGACACTGCACTTTTTTCTGTCGATCGTTCTGGTGCTGTTTGTGATTGCTCACGTCGGCATGGTGATTCTGGCAGGTTTCCGGAGCCGCATGAGGGCGATGATCACGGGCGATGAAGGCCGGGGGCGCGCATGAGCCAACCGATTTCGCGTCGCAAGTGGATCGCAGGGAGCATCTCAGCGGGCGCGGCAGGCCTGGCCGCAGCCCGCCTAGCCGCGCGCTACGGATTAATTCCGCCGGATAGCGGCGGTATCTGGGGGCCAGGCGAAACACTCACGTACGCTTCTCAACGCATTCTCACGTCCGGGCACTCCATGGCTCGCGAGTTCCGGCGCGATCAGATCTCGAACGTCGCTCCCATCAGTGGCGAGCCGCCGGAGGATTTCGAATACCAGCGGCTGCTCGCGCATCATTTTGCCGAGTGGGAACTGGCGATCGAGGGCATGGTAGAGAAACCATCGGCGTTCACGCTCGAACAGCTCCAGCAAATGCCCGCCACCTCGCAGATCACGCACCAGGCGTGCGAAGAAGGGTGGTCCTTCATCGCGGAGTGGACTGGCGTGCAGGTTTCGCACGTTCTGCGAGTGGTGGGCGCGGACCCGCAAGCAAAATACGTTGTCTTCTATCCGTTCGATTCCGCCTGGGAAAGCCTGGACATGGCCGACGCCCTGCATCCGCAAACGCTCCTGGCCTATGGAATGAATGGCGAGAAGCTCCCCACACGGCACGGAGCCCCTCTGCGCCTGCGAGTCGCACGGCAACTTGGCTACAAGAGCATCAAGTATCTTTCGCGGATCGAGGTCACCGATTCGCTGAAGGATATTGGCAAAGGCTTGGGGTCGTCGTCGCCCGAGGGTGGGTATTCCTGGTGGGCTGGGATTTAGAAGGCCGCGAGCCGCCGCCACATATAATAGTATTTTGGACCTGGAAAAAGCACTCCTCCGCAAAGTTGGCGACGCCGTCACGCGATTCAAGATGATTCGCGAGGGCGACCGCGTGGCCGTCGCGCTTTCCGGCGGCAAAGATTCAGTCACGATGCTCGAAGCGCTGCTGCTGTTACGCGACCGCGCGCCCATCTCGTTTTCGGTATGTGCGTTCACGGTGGAGCAAGGAAAATTTCTTGCGCCGATCCAACCATTTGGCGAATATCTGAAAATGCGTGGCGTGGATTGGACTTATCATACCGATAATCCTTCGTTGAGGCTGCTCGAAGAAAAGCCCGATCACGGCTGCGATATGTGCAGCCGCTTCCGCCGCCGCGCGGTGTATGAAATCGTCAAAGGGCTGGGCGCGAACGTCATCGCGTTCGGGCACACAGCGGATGATTTTTGCGAGGCGTTCCTGCGTAATGCTCTGTTCACGGGCCGCGTCAGCGCACTGCCCGCGGTTACTTACTCGCGGGAACGTGATTTCCGGTTGATCCGGCCGTTGGTCTACGTCACCGAAGACCTGACGACGAAGTTCGCGGCGGCGCTAGGCGCGCCCGTCATTCCCTGCGGCTGCTCTCAACGCACGGGTACAGTGCGCCGGTCTTTGCGGGACATGCTGGGCGGTCTCGAGAAAGAATATCCTTTTCTCAAGGAAACCCTGCTTTCCGCGATGGGCAAAATTGATACTCATCGCATGCTCGATCCCCGCTTTCTGGATCTGGATGGCGAGACAGAGGCCGTGGAAGCGGACGAAGCAAGTCCGTTCGCGGTTTTGAGCTGAGAAACCAGCCAGTACGTTAGACTGATCGTTTGCCGTCCCCCCAGGCCAATTTAAAGTCCACCGCGGACGCTAGTTCCACGCCAATCGTGACCGTCGCGATTCCGACTTTGCATGCCGGAGAACCGCTGGCCGCGTGCCTGCGTTCGCTGGATGCGCAGACGTTCCACCGGTTCGAGGTTGTTGTGATCGATAACAGCGGCAAGCGCATCGTTGAAAGCGCCGGATCGCGCGGGCGCGTCATCCACAACACGTACAACGCCGGCTTCGGTCAAGCGATCAATCAGGCGTACCGGACTTCGGAGACGAAGTACATCGCGACGTTGAACGACGATGCTCATGCCGATCCCGCGTGGCTCGAAGAGCTGGTTGGTTGTGCCGAGCGCCGCCCGAAAGCCGGAATGATCGCATCGCGCGTGATGCTGGGCGAGACCGGCACTCTGGATTCGGCGGGAATGCTGATCGCGGCGGATGGTACCAGCAAGCAGCGAGGGCACGGGGAGCCGCCTTCGTCCTACGAAAAAGAAAACGACGCTCTGCTGTGTAGCGGTTCCGCCGCGCTCTATCGCCGTGCGATGCTCGAAGAAATCGGCTTGTTCGACGAAACATTTTTCCTCTATTGCGAAGATACAGACCTGGGCTTGCGAGGGCGCTGGGCTGGATGGGAGTGTGCCTACGCGCCGCACGCGACGGTGGAACACGGCTACTCGCAATCGGCCGGCAAAGCGTCGCCGCTGAAGGCATATTACGTGGAACGCAATCGCCTCTACTGCGCGGTGAAAAATCTTCCCTGGGGGATGGTGCTTGCGTCACCCTTCACCGCTTTCATCCGCTACTTGTGGCACGGGCTTGCATTGCTCGAAGGCCGCGGGAAAGCATCGGAATTCCGGGAATCCGGCCACGATGTTTTCATGCTTCCCTTCCTTGTCCTCCGCGCTCACGTTGCCATGCTCTGGCGATTGCCCCGGTTGCTTGCGGAGCGGCGGCGACTGAAAGCGTTGCGGAAGCTGTCCGCCGCCGACTTTCGCGCGCTCTTGCGGAACAACTGGATTTCTCTGCGCGAGGTGGCGCTGCAGTGAAACTTCTGGTGCTGATTCCCGCATTCAACGAAGAGGGCGCCGTTGGCAGCGTGATACGCGAGGTGCAGGCTGTGCTGCCCGGCACCCCGGTGCTCGTCGTGGACGATTGCTCGAAAGACGCAACGGTGACGGTGGCCCGAAAAGCAGGTGCGCGGGTGCTGGCGGCCCCTTATCATTTGGGGCTCGGCGGCTGCGTGCAAGCGGGCTACCGTTTGGCGTACGAGCTTGGCTACGATTACGTGGTCCGCGTGGATGGCGATGGCCAACACGATCCCCGCTACATCCCTCTGGTGCTGGAAACGCTGCAACGAGAAGGCTGCGAAATGGTGATTGGATCGCGCTTTGTGAATGGCGCGGGCGAGCACACCAGCCATGCGCGCGGGCTCGCCATTATTTTCTTCCGTGCGATTCTGCGGCCGATTCTCGGTAAACCCGTGCACGATCCGACATCGGGATTTGTCGGCGTGAACAGGACCGCGCTCGAAGTCTTCAGTCACACGTTCCCATTGGAGTATCCGGAAATCGAGGCTCTTGTTGTGTTGCAGCGCCGCCGTTTTCGCTTTGTGGAAGTTCCTGTTCAGATGCGCAGGCGACAGGCCGGACGCAGCACCATCACGCCCCTGAAGTCGATCTACTACATGCTCCACGTGCTGTTGGGGGTGTTTGTGAACATCCTGAAGATGGAAGCTAAGAGAAGATAGAGTGAGGCCGCCGTTGTCGGATTCATTTCTGGAAGGAGCCACCGATGAACCAGATGTTGAACGTGCTGACCGTGTTTAGCATTCTGTTGCTGGCGCTGGTGTTGGTGTCGGTCCGGCGCGCTCGAATCCGCGTGGAGTATTCGGTGAGCTGGTTGCTGGCGGCGGCGCTTCTGCTGGTGATCTCGCAGTGGCCCGGATTGCTGACAAGGCTGCCGGCATGGCTTGGAGTTTCCGATGCGGCACTGGCTCTGGTGATGGTGTGCGGCGGTATTTTCCTCGTCGTTCTGTATAGGCTCTCCCTGGTGATCTCTGACCTGAAGGATTCCAACGTCGCATTGATCCAGCGTGTGGCCATCCTTGAGTACCGGCTGGAGTCATCGAAGGAACAATCAAACGGATGAAGAAGCAAAAACCGAAAGCGTCCGCAGTCGAGAACCGGGCAGCAATCGCGGCGCCCTCAAAACCAATCCTCTGGTGGCCCTGGGCGGCTGCACTGGCGGCAGTGATCGTGGCCTTTGAAGCCTATGGACCGGCTTTGAATAGTGCGTTCGTATTCGATGACCGCATTCTTCCCTTCATGACTCCAGGCATTGAGCGAAAACCCTGGACCGATTGGCTGGGTGCGACTCGCCCGCTGTTGATGCTCAGCTTTTGGATTGATTTTTCGCGTAGCGGCCTGGAAGCAGGCAACTATCACATCACGAACCTGCTCCTGCATCTGGGGAACTCCTTTTGGGTGGCCTTGATCTCCGCGCGCTTGTGTTCGTGGGCCGGTGTCGAGAACAAGAAGAGAAATATACTCGCCGTGTTCTCCGGTGCACTTTTTCTGCTGCATCCGCTGCAGACGGAGTCGGTGACCTACGTTGCCAGCCGCTCGGAGGCACTCAGCATTTTCTTTTTCTATTCCGCGTTTGCGGTGTTCCTGTATCGAGATGAGATCGGTATGACGTTGCCGCGCACGCTGGCGATCCTGGCGCTTTTCGGGGCGGCCGCTGTGACCAAGGAGCATACCGTGGTGCTGCCCGCGCTCATCGTTTTTGCCGATTATTTCTGGCGGCGCGGTGGCGTGCGCAAAAATATCATCTTGTATGGAACTCTGGCCATAGCCGGCGCGCTTGCCGGAGCCTTCGTTCTCAAAGTTCTGACCGGTTCTGGCACCGCCGGGTTTCACGTTGCAGGCCGCACTCCAATGACGTATTTCTACACGCAGTGCCGCGTGATCTGGACGTACATCCGGCTGTTCTTTGTCCCCGTTGGGCAGAACCTGGATCCCGATGTGGACCTATCCACAACTTTGTTCGATCGCGGAGCGATCTTCGGCTTGCTGGGATTCATAGGTTTGTTGGCTGCGGCGTGGTTCTTCCGGAAACGGTTTCCCCTCGCGTCGTTTGGCGCGGTCACATTCCTGTTGCTGCTTGTGCCAACGTCTTCCTTCGTTCCGATCTTCGACGTGCAGGCGGAGCACCGTATGTATCTGCCGTTTCTGGGCCTGACACTTGTGGCCGTGGAAGCGCTGCGCCGTTTGGAAATGAAGCAGATTGCCGGCATCGGGGCCGCGTTGCTTGCCATTTGCACGGTGCTGACGTACCAACGAAATCAGGTGTGGGCCACTCCCGTGACGTTGTGGCAGGACACGGTGGCGAAGTCACCAAAGAAATGGCGGCCTCTTTTCCAACTGGGGTATGCGTACTACGAAGCGGGCCGCTGCCAGGAAGCCGCCCAGTCCTATGAAGCCGCTGCGGCTACCGGCACCCAGACGTATGAACTGCTGTCCGATTGGACCATCGCGCTCGATTGCGCCGGCCGCGCCTCCGACGCGATTCCAAAAATGAAGGAGGCCTTGCGATTCGAGAGCAGCGCGCACGGACATGCGGTGCTGGGCTCGCTTTATGCGAAGACCGGCAAGCGCGAAGAAGCGCTCACGGAATTGCAGCTGGCCCAGAATCTCGATCCAGCGTTTGAGATGACGTACGTCTACCGCGGCATCGTGTATGAGCTGGGCGGAGACAAGGTGGCCGCTGCGGCGGAGTACCAGCACGCGCTTCGGATCAATCCATCGAATCAGGCCGCGCGCGATGCGCTGGCACGAGCGACGCGTTAGATGGCCCGGATCGGGGTCAACGCGCTGTATCTGATTCCCGGCGGCGTCGGCGGCACCGAAGTGTACTTGCGCGAATTGCTTCGTGCGCTGGCGCAGATCGACACTGCCAACGAATACTTTGTCTTCGGGAACCTGGAAACCCAAGACGACCTTGTCCCACGCCAGTCGAATTTTCATTGGAAGCAGCAGGCGGTGCACGCAAAGAACCGTCCGGCACGTATTCTCTGGGAACAAGGCGTCTTGCCGATGGAAGCCGCGCGATACAAGCTCGACGTGCTGCTGAATCCGGGCTTCACCGCCCCCGTCATTGAAATGGCGGCCAACGTCACCGTTTTTCACGATCTGCAGCACAAGCGGCATCCCGAATACTTTCGCTGGTTCGATCTTCCTTTTTGGAATTTTCTTTTGTGGGCCTCGTCGCATCGAGCCAAGCGCCTGATCGCCGTGACAGAAGCCACCAGAAAAGATCTCCAGGTCTTCTACGGCATTCGCGAAGAGCACGTCAACGTCGTTCATCACGGCGTAGAGCCGCGGATGTTTGCGCTACCGCGACAAAAACCAGAGCCCTTTGTTCTGTGCGTTTCGACACTTCATCCGCATAAGAACCTGGATCGTCTGGTGCGAGTTTACGGCCGAAAGAAGCGCGATTACCAGTTGGTGCTGGCGGGTATGCGCGGTTTTCACGCGGAAGCCATTGAGCAACTGGTTCGCGATCTCAACCTGACCGATCAGGTGACGCTCACGGGCTGGATCTCGCGCGAGGATCTCTTCGGCTATTACAGCCGGGCCTTGGCTTGCGTGCAACCTTCGACGTTCGAGGGATTCGGCATGCCCGTGCTCGAAGCGATGGCTGCTGGTGTGCCGCTTGCCTGCTCCAACATTCCGCCGCATTGCGAGGTGGTGAACGATACCGCGATTTTGTTCGATCCCCTGGATGAGGACGCACTCGAAGCCGCCCTGGAGAACGTGACGTCTCCCGGAGCCGCGCAGTCGCCGCTGGTTGCCGCCGCCCGCCGCAGGGCTCGGGAATTCACCTGGGAACGGACGGCGCGCCGGACGCTCGACGCCTTACTCAGCTAGATGCCAAAGTTGGCCCTGCTTCGCTCGGAGGCCGCCTGAGCGACAATAGAAGCAATGCCCGACAACAGTTTCGACATCGTTTCCAAGATTGAAATGCCGGAAGTGAGCAACGCCGTGCAGCAGGCGATGAAAGAGATCACGCAGCGCTACGATCTGAAGGATTCTCGCTCCAACATTGAGCTGAATGAAAAAGACAACAAGATCATCCTGCAAAGCGCCGACGACTTTAAACTGAAGGCCGTCACCGATATCCTTCAAAGCAAGCTGGTGAAACGCAACGTGCCGCTCAAGGGCCTGAGCTTCGGTACCATCACGCCCTCCGCCGGATCCACGGTGAAACAGGAGATCACGCTGCAACAGGGCATTGCCACGGAGAAAGCGAAAGACATCGTCAAATTGATCAAAGACAGCAAGAAGAAAGTGCAGGCCTCCATCCAGGGCGATCTGGTGCGCGTCGCAGGCAAGGACCGCGACACACTGCAGGAAGTCATGACCCTGTTGCGCGGGCAGGACTTGGGTATCGACATGCAGTTCACCAACTTCCGCAGCAATTAACCAGCGAACGAACCGCCAACAAGATGCCGCGCAAGATCGAAAGCCTGTTCCTGGCGGGCCCAGCCGGGCGATTGGAAGCATTGCTCGAAGAGCCTGAAGACGGAGCACCGATTGGTGCGGCTCTCGTCTGCCATCCGCATCCGCAGCATGGCGGAACCATGCACAACAAAGTGGTCTACCGGACAGCCCGCGGATTGCGCCGGGCGGGCCACGTGGTGCTGCGCTTCAACTATCGCGGCGTGAACCTGAGCGAAGGAAGCTATGCCAACGGCGAGGGTGAACTGGATGACGCCCGCGTGGCGCTGGCTGCATTGAAAGAACGCTACCCGAATCTGCCGGTGACACTGGCAGGGTTTTCCTTCGGTTCCCGAATCGTTCTGCGTCTGGGCTGCAGTTCACGCCTTGAAGACACTGAGCGGGTCCAGCGCGTGATTGCCGTCGGGTTCCCTACGATCTACCAAAACCGGGAGTACTTGAACTCCTGCACCGTGCCGCGCGTGTTCATTCACAGCACGAATGATGAATTCGGACCGCTGGCGGAGTTTACGCCGCTGATGGACTCGCTTCCGGAGCCGAAGCGGATCATTCTGGTTGACGCAAGCGATCACTTCTTCGCTGGCGGGTTGGAACGCCTGGAAGAAGCGGTGAAGGAAGCGTCCTCCGCCGCGGGTTAACGACGTTTCGGGCTGGCGGCAAAAAGAAGAAAGGCCACCATGTTCCATCCCGTTTGGGAAAGAACCGGTGGCCTGTTCAAAAGACTACAGCGGTCGTTGACTCGTGTTTATTAACTCGTGCGCTTGCGGCGGCGAAGAACGCCGACACCCAAGAGCGTCAAGCCGACCAAGCCGAAGGTCGCCGGCTCGGGAATCACCACGATGTCGGAATCCATGCGCCAAGTGAAGGCGTTGCCAGCTGCCGTGGAGGCATTACCGGCAAAGTTGCCGGCGGCGAAGTTAAACGTCACGCGGCCGAATTCATCGCCCACCGGAGCCCCGGAGCCCAGACGGATGATTGCGTTCGTGTAAACCACCGACGTAGCCGACGGGCTGCCTGCGGCATAAGCGCTAGCGCTCCACCCAACGTTAGAATCCAAAGTGCCTTCGACGCCGCAAGTGGTCCCGGCACCACTGTTCGTATAGTTCGGAGTATTGCCCGAGTTCCAGCACAAATCGAAAACAACTGTGCCACCGGAGTTACCTGCGCCAGTACCGATTAACGTGAAAGACGTAATCGAGGTATTCGCGGTTGTACGCGTATTCCAAACTTGCCAGGTACCGTTGTAAGTCTGTGTAGATCCATCTGTTTCACGGATCTGGAAATTGGTGCCGTTACAACCGCCCGTGGCGTTCACCCAGGTACAAGTCTGGATTGTCGAGTCGTTCCACGTAACCTGCACGAGCATGCCACCCATCGTGTTTGACTGCGCGGTGAACGAAGAAAAACTAACGGTGCTTGTGGTGCCGGTACTGCTCGTCACGCCGTTAATCGTGGAGGCCGATAGCGTCGCCACTGCACTGGCGAGCATCAACACTTGTAAAATCCTCCGCATGAATCCTCCGGTGTTGCTCAAAATTGACGAACTCTGATCCTAGTCTTGCTGTTCTGTACGAAGTATACAGGACGTTTACAACGATAAGCAATAGGCCTGAGAGAAATAAGGCTCCATATCAGGTTAAGAAGTAAGGTACTTTTCAAAGGATAGTACTATGCGGTGTGCTTGTAGATTCTTGCACTTGGCGCGAAGCGGGCACTTCTCCGGCCGTATGGTAGGCTAACGAGAACAGTACCGTCCGATCCAATCGGTTTCGCAGAGTGGTGTAGCTGGGGAAGGAATAACTACATGAAAAGAGATGAGTTACAGACGGAAAACGACTCTATACGCCGGCCAACCGCAGTTCACGCTCCAACCGACGGGTGGCGCGGGAGGCAATAAGATCGGCGACCTTCGACAGCAACCCGGGGACATCTTGCGGTTCAATCAGGGTGGAATCGGACCGGAATTGCGGTTGCGCGTTCTGGTAGGTGGTCAGCAGAGCGGTGGCGGGCTTGTAGTCCATGTTCCGGGCGTGGGCTAAAACCTTCAGCCCGGCCTGAGGCGACTCCATCTGGAGATCGCTGAGGACTAGTTCGTATTCGCTTTGTTCAAGCTTTTCAAGAGCTTCCGCAGCGCTGGCAGCAGCAACCACATTATATCCACCGGCTTCAAGCACAGTCTTGAGCGTCAAGCGAGCGGCAGGATCGTCATCCACAAGGAGGACCCTGGCCAGATCGTAATCAGCGGTGCGGTGCCAAATACTCATGTCCGTACAATCGCTAGTGTAACCCCGAAAGGGTCAAAATCGATCTGTGCATTTTCGGAACAGTACCACACTAGGGACAATCTATTGAAAATAGAAACGTTTATCCAAAAATCCGTTGGAAGATGGCGTCGACGTGCGTAAGGTAACGGTCAACCGAAAATGCCCGCTCAATCTGTTCCAGCCCTAGAAACGAAAGGACTTCCTGGTCACTCTCAATCACTGCGCGGAAATCGCCCTCCGTCTCCCAGGCATTCATGGCGTGCCCTTGGACCACCCGGTACGCCTTTTCCCGTAGCATTCCGGCCGCCGCCAGATCCAGCAGGAGCTGGCCGGAGAAGATGAGGCCTTTGGTGCTTTCCAGGTTCCGGCGCATCCGCTCCGGGTAAACGCGCATGCCGTCAACCAGCCAAAGAGTCTTGGCCAGGAGGTAATCGGCAAGGATGGCCGAATCAGCGAGAATCACGCGCTCGACGGAGGAGTGCGAAATGTCGCGCTCATGCCACAACGCGATGTTCTCTATCGCTGCGGTGACATTGCCACGGATGATGCGCGAAAGGCCGCAGATTTGCTCCGAAGTTACCGGGTTCCGCTTGTGCGGCATCGCGGACGAACCCTTTTGTCCAACGCTAAACGGTTCTTCGGCTTCGCGAACCTCAGTGCGCTGCAGGTGGCGGACTTCGAGGGCGATTTTTTCGCAAGTGGCGGCAATCAGGGCCAGGGTGCTCACCCAGGCGGCGTGACGGTCGCGCGCGATCACTTGGGAGGCAACATCGGCGGGCTTCAGGCCGAGGCGTTCGCAAATCTTCGCTTCGGCTTCGGGACCAATATGGCCGAATATACCGACGGCACCGGAAATTTTGCCGACACGCAGGTCTTCCGCCGCGGCGTCGAGGCGCTGGAGATTGCGGCGCATCTCGTCGTACCAAAGCGCGAGCTTCCAGCCGAAGGTGATTGGCTCGGCGTGCACACCGTGGGTGCGGCCGATTTGCACGGTGTCTTTGAACTCGAAGGCGCGGCGCTTCAGCGTTTCAAGCATCGCCTCAATGCCCTTGCGCAGTTGAGCGGACGCCTGCTTCAACACGAGCGCTTGAGCCGTATCGACCACGTCGTTCGACGTCATGCCGTAGTGGAAGAATCGCGAAGATGCCGCTTCATTGGCCGCGGCCATGCTCTCTGCGACCGCGGTGGTGAAGGCGATGACATCGTGCTTCACTTCGCGCTCGATCTCATGAATGCGGGCGACGTTGAAGCTCGCGTGCTTGCGCAGGGCGCGGGCGGCCTCGGCAGGAATCTCGCCGGTTTCGGCCAGGGCTTCGCTTGCCGCCAGCTCCACTTCCAGCCATTGCATGAAGCGATTCTCGTCACTGAAAATGCGGCCCATTTCCGGGCGTGTATAGCGAGCAATCATAATTTCGGAAGGCGGGTCCCTCGACCCGTGCCGAAGCCCCGGCTTCGGCTGCTTTTTCTTTTGAGGCGCCAGCCGGGGGCTGGCTGCGGGACGTGGGTCCCGCCCTGGCGGCGCGCGGTCCAATCAGGATGAACTCGGGCCATGCTAGTAAACAAAACTTTCCGTGGGTTGATCGGGCACGGCGACAACCAATCGCGCCGCAAGGCCGCGGTCATCGAGCGCGATGCGGGCGCACTGTTCGACCAGCGCCGGATGATTATTGTGGGCGCTCAAGTGCCCAAGGATTAGCGTGGACGTGCGGCTGTTCAAATCGTCGCGCACAAACGCGCTGGCGACTTCATTCGAGAGATGCCCCATTCGACCCATGATTCTCTGCTTGATCGACCACGGATAGGGGCCGACCTTCAGCATTTCGAGATCGTGATTCGATTCGAGCAACAGGACATCGGACTCGCGCAGATGAAAGCGTACCGAATCCGGCATATAACCGAGGTCCGTCGCAATGGAAAACTTCAGCCCCTCTGCGTGGAAGGAAAAGCCAACGGGATCGGTCGCGTCGTGAGGAATGGTGAAGCTGGTCACATCGATATCGCCGATGGGGAAGCTTGCACCCGCCGCAAACGTTTCAAGCTTCGGAATAAAGCCGTCCGCCCAGGGGATCGCGGGCATGGTGAGGCGCGAAAGATAGATCGGAATATCCAGCTTCTTGGCAATGGGCTGCAAACCGGCGATGTGATCGGTGTGTTCGTGCGTGACCAGAATGGCCGTGAGCGTTTCCGGATTGACGCCGATCGCGTTCAGGCGTTCGAAGGTTTCCTTGCGGGAAAGCCCCGCATCGACGAGGAGGCGAGTCCGCTCGGTGGCGACCAGAGTGGAGTTACCGGAACTCGACGATGCCAGAACCGCGATTTTGAAGATGGGGAAAAACTCCTCTCCACACATTAGACCCGGAAAGAGGGCGGAGGGGCAAGGGCGAAACGGGGAACGGGCGCAATCGGCTGTGGATCCGGCTCAACTTGAGGCGAGAATATCCTGCCCCAATCCGCACTGCTTGAACGAGAGAAGGCGAATCCAGTTAAAGTAGGGGTATGAAGGCTCGTGTTTTCGTTTCGTTTAAACCCACCGTGCTCGACCCGCAGGGACAGACTATCCGCGGGGCGCTCAACGGGTTGGGACACTCCTCCATCGCCGCCGTCCGCCAGGGGAAATTCTTCGATATCGACATCGCCAGCGGCATTAGTCGCGATCAAGCTCAGCAGGAAATCGACCTAATCGCGCGCGACGTATTGTCCAACCCGGTGATTGAAGATTACCGGGTGGAATTGCTCGATTAGCTCATTCAGCCGCGAAAGACGGAGCATGTGTTGTCGTTCCCTTTTTCGCTGATGGTCCCGGAGGCGGAACATGTGTGGAATCGTAGGTTATATCGGCCCGAAGCAGGCCGTGCCAATTATTTTGGACGGACTGAAGCGGCTTGAGTATCGCGGCTATGACTCGGCCGGGATCGCCGTGCTCGGCAAGGATAACGTTCTTGCCGTTCGCCGCGCTTCGGGAAAACTGCACAACCTCGAAGACTCGCTGAAACTGAACCCACTCGAAGGCGCCTACGGCATCGGCCACACGCGCTGGGCCACACACGGCCGCCCTACGGAAGAGAATGCGCACCCGCACCGCGATTGCAGCGGCGATATCGTTGTAGTCCACAATGGCATCGTCGAAAATTACCTTGCGCTGAAGCATGAGCTGACCAGCGAGGGGCACACGTTTGTTACCGAAACCGACACCGAGGTGATCGCACACCTGATCGAGAAATATTACGACGGAAACCTGGAAAATGCCGTGCGCGATGCCGTGCGAAAGTTAACCGGCGTGTTCGCATTAAGCGCAATTTCGAGAAAAGATCCCGGCAAAATTGTCGCCGCACGTTCCGGGCCTCCCGTGGTTGTGGGCCTGGGTGATCACGAATACTTCGTTGCCTCGGACGTGCCCGCCATCCTAAGCCATACGCGCGACATGTTCTTTCTCGCCGATGGCGACGTGGCCGTATTAACCGCCGATGGCGTGCATTTGACCGATTTCAACGGGCGTCCAGTGAAACGCCAGGTATCGCACATCCTTTGGGACCCCATTATGGCGGAAAAGGGCGGCTACAAGCATTTCATGCTCAAGGAAATTTATGAGCAACCCCGTGCCGTGCGCGATACAACGCTTGGCCGCGTGGGCCAGGAATCCGGCCGTATTTTCCTGGATGAAATGGACATTTCGGCCAAGGATTTTCAGGCGTTCCGCCAAGTGCGTATTGTTGCGTGCGGCACCAGTTGGCATGCCGCACTGGCCGGAAAGTTCATGATCGAGAGGCTGGCTCGGATTCCCGTGGAAGTCGACTACGGCAGCGAGTTCCGCTATCGCGATCCCATCGTTGGTCCTGACACGCTCACCATCGTCATTTCGCAATCGGGCGAAACGGCCGATACGCTGGCGGCGCAGCGTGAAGCGAAGAGTAAGAAATCGAAAACGCTTGCCATCTGCAACGTGGTCGGCTCCATGATCACGCGCGAGGCAGCGGGAACGCTCATCACGCACGCGGGGCCGGAGATCGGCGTAGCATCGACGAAAGCGTTCACGGGCCAGTTAACGGCGCTTTTCCTCATCGCCATGTACCTGGGGCAAGCGCGCCAAGAGTTGAAGCAGGTAAAGTCGTTGCGGTTGGTGGAACAGCTTTTGAAGCTGCCCGCGCAGCTTGAAGAATTGTTGCGGCGCGATGCGATCTATGAGGATTTGGCCAAGCCACTTTCCCGCGCAACGGACTTTCTCTATCTTGGACGTGGCATCCACTTCCCCATTGCGCTGGAAGGGGCGCTGAAGCTGAAGGAAGTTTCTTATATCCATGCCGAAGGCTATCCGGCGGGCGAGATGAAGCACGGGCCGAATGCTTTGATCGATGAAAACCTGCCGGTCGTTGTCATTGCGACGCGCGATCCGGAAGACGAAGCGAGCCGCGTCCTTTATGAGAAGACTCTTTCGAACATCCAGGAAGTGAAAGCTCGTGAAGGCATCGTGATCGCGGTGGCGTGCGATGGCGACGAGGAAGTGGCGAGGTCCGCGGACCACGTCATCAAGATCCCGGCCACCAACGAACTGTTGCTGCCGATTCTGGAAGTGGTGCCGCTGCAGTTGCTCGCCTATCACGTGGCCGTCCGCCGGGGCTGCGACGTGGATCAACCCCGCAACCTTGCCAAGAGCGTCACGGTAGAGTAACCCGCCGTGACGGCGCACCATCATACCTTTGCCATACCCACGCGCGGCAAAGGACTCTATCCGTTCACGCGCGAAGTAGCGTCTTGGCTGAGCGAACTCAACGTGGGCGGCGGCCTGCTGACACTCTTCATTCAACACACGTCGGCGTCGCTGGTGATTCAGGAGAATGCCGATCCGGACGTCACGTTCGACATGGAAGATTTTTTCGAGCGTCTGGTTCCGGAAGACGACGAAAGATACCGGCATACACTGGAAGGTCCGGACGATATGACTTCGCACATCCGTTCGGCGCTGACCCAGACGTCTCTCTCCATACCGGTCATCGGTGGACGGATGGCACTAGGAACCTGGCAAGGGCTCTACGTATTCGAACACCGTGCTCTTCCCATGCAGCGCACCATTGTCGCGCAACTTTTGGGCTGATGCGGTGGACGGATCCGGCTCGCAGTTCTTCGGCCGCGAGCCGGGCGATATTCGAGAACTACTGGAGCATTCTCCGCGCCCGGCGCATGATGGCGGGCACTTCGATGTCGTCGTAAGCGGGCTCCGGAGGAGCTGCATTTGGTGCGGGCGCGGCGTTCGGCGCAGAGGCTCCGTTCGCGGCAGCAGCCGCGCTTTTGGCCTGTTCCGGCTCCGGTTCGGGAGCGGCGGCAACCGGTTCTGGTTCCGCGGCCTCGGCGAAGGCATACTCTGGCTCTGGCTCCGGCTCTGTAACCGTTTGGGGCTTCGCGGGCGCGACCGCATCGCCGGCCTTGCTCTTGCGATGGATCTGCGGCAGATTCTCGCGAACAAATCCGGTCGCAATAACGGTCACCTTCACCTCTTCGCCCATGCTCTCATCCAGCACCACGCCGAAGTTCACTTGAACGTCGTCGTTTTCCGTCGCATCCGCGATCAGCGAGCAGGCCTCGTTCACTTCGTGCAGGCCAAGGTTGGCGGAACCCGTGATATTGATCAAGACGCCGCGCGCGCCGCGCACACCGCCGGATTCCATTAAGGGCGAACTGATGGCCTTTTCCGCAGCCGAGACGCAGGCGTTTTCGCCGCGAGCCGACGCCGTTCCCATGATGGCGTATCCCATCCCGGTCATGATGGAGCGAACGTCGGAGAAATCGCGATTCACAAGACCGGGCGTCGTGATGATGTCACTGATTCCCTGCACTGCCTGGCGAAGAACATCGTCAGCAATCTTGAACGACTCAAAGAAACTAGTTCCCTTCGGAACCAGTTCCAGCAACTGATCGTTCGGAATGGAGATGACCGTATCGACAACGCTGGCCAGTTCCGCCAGTCCTTGGTCCGCTTGCTTGCGGCGCTTCGGGCCTTCGAAGCCAAACGGTTTCGTGACCACGGCCACCGTAAGTGCGCCCAGTTCTTTTGCAAGCGAAGCAACCACGGGAGCCGCACCGGTGCCGGTGCCGCCGCCGAGGCCAGCGGTGACGAACACCATGTCGGCGCCTTCCAGCATGTCGATGATACGTTCGGTGTCTTCAAGCGCGGCTTGGCGGCCGACGCCCGGATCGGAACCGGCGCCAAGGCCGTTGGTCACCTTGGTGCCGATCACCAGTTTGTCGATGACCGGTGAGACTGCCAGCGCCTGGGCATCCGTGTTGAGCACGCAGAAATCGACGCCCGACAAGCCCTCATTCATCATGCGGGCCACCGCGTTGCATCCGCCGCCGCCAACGCCAAATACTTTGATTCGCGTCGCCGGAGCCGGTTCGTCTTCAATCATGAATTTCAAGCCGTCCAGTGCCATAGTGTCCTCCTCCGTTTGGCGATTCTCCGCCTAACGGACCACCAATCCTATCAATCCGCCGCCCACACGCCTCGGCGGCCGGTGCATCTTCACGCGCGCCGAATACATCGCCAAACCCGCGGCCGTCGTCCAAACCGGGCTTGCAAGTTCGCCAGGCCAACCCGCGATTTCCTGCCCGGTGACAACCCCGTTCACTGCGGGGCAGTTTAGTATGCGCTCCGCCATATCGCACATTCCGTTTAGCAGCGCTCCGCCGCCTGTGAGCACGACGCCCTCACCCAACCCGCGTTCCATGCCAACGCGCTGCAACTCGCCGCGCACATAAAGGAAAATCTCCTCGGCGCGCGCTTCCAAAATTTCATTCAGTTCGCTGCGGCGAGCCTCGCGTGATGGATGACCCTCAGGCGACGGCACCTCGATCAAGCTGGAATCCGCGGTCAAGCCAAGTAGCGCACAGCCGTATTCCTGTTTCAGGCATTCGGCGTCTTCGTAAGTCACGTGGAAGATCGCGGCGATATCGCGCGTCATGTGATCCGCCCATACGGGGATGCTCGAAGCAAGCAACGCGGCTTCACCGTCGTAGATGATCAAGTCCGTCGAGTGAATCCCAAGGTTCACCACGGCCACGCCGCGTGAACGTTCTTCCGGATAGAGGCACGCATAGGCGCTCGCCACCGGTTCGTAAACCGTTTCTTCCACGGCCAAATGAGCCATGTGGGCCGCAGCCACCAACGCATGATGTTCCTGCTGTGCGGAGGTGACTATATGGACGTTTGCTTCCAGACGAGAGCAGATGCTCTTTAGCGGATTGCGGAATCCGGACCGCCCATCGAGCGTGAAGTTCTGCGGCAGCACGTGGAGCATCATGCGGTCGCGTTCCAGCCGGACATCCGCCGCAAGCTCTACCGCATACCGCAAATCCTCCGCGGAAATTTCGTGCGGACGGCCGAATTCGTAAAGGCCCCGGCTGTTGCCTCCCTGCACTTGCGCTCCGCCCAGGCCAAGCGTTACGCCTTCGGCGGAAATTTGCGCACCGCGTTCGGCATCGGTCACAGCGGCGCGAATCGATTCGGCCAGCGCCTCCTGATCGATGATGCGCCCCTTCGACCATCCCGCAGACACCGCGAGCCCGTGGGAGAGGTAGCGGATCCCCCCGTCTTCGAGGAGACAAATGACACAGCGGGTCCGGTGACTGCCCGCATCCACGCCGATTGCAAGTTGGTAGTTTCGTTCCGCCATCGCTAAGCCTACGGCTCCACTACTGTGATCCGGTCTTCCAAACGCAGGTCGAGCATGCCCGCACCCGGCAGCTTTTGTTTAATCTCGCCGTAATGGTTCAAGAAGTTCTTGTACCGCGCGCCGAAATTCTGGTCGCCCAACAGCAACGTCACCATGCGCCCTTCGTATTGCTGTTTTACTTTGAGGTTCTCTTTCTCGGCAATGTCGACTTCGGAAATCTTGTCCGCCATCGCACCCAATTCCTGCACCAGGCGGAGCATGCGATGAACGCGCTCGCGGCGGTTGGCGGCGGTATCGGCTGGGGAGACGCCCCGCAACACGGGAAGATGGAAACGGTCGGCGGCAGTAGGCAGAATCACGCCGTCTTCGTCGATCAAGCCGAATTTCGATTCGCTCAGCGGAACAAATGCAACCGGTGTGCGTTCAGAGACGCTGACGTAAACGCGGTTCGGCCACACGCGCGCCACCGAGGCATCCTTCACCCAATCCACTTTCCGCAAAGCCGCACGGCGCTCATCCATAGGGAGAACGAAAACGCTGTGCCCGATGTCGTCACTGAAGATTTCCTGAATGGTACGGCTGCTGGCGTGCGAAGCTCCGCGGACTTCCACTTTATAGCTGTCGGGAGATCCATCCGATCCAACCATTGCGAAGCGCGAATCGCGAATGAGGAATTGCTCCGTGGTATGCAAAACGTAAACTACGCCGAGCAGCACAGCTACCACGGCGCCCACGCGCACCCCAAGCCGGACTCGCGCGGCCACCACGGCGCGCTGCGAAGGTTTGGCCGGTTTCACGCGCACACGGGGCAGGTTGTCGGCATCAAGACCGCGCTCCCGCAGCCGCATGGATCGCCGTTC
The DNA here is from genome assembly GCA_040081855.1 of Bryobacteraceae bacterium. GTDB lineage: Bacteria > Acidobacteriota > Terriglobia > Bryobacterales > Bryobacteraceae > Palsa-187. Next base: position 23,584 of record JBEBFS010000030.1, read on the forward strand.
GTCCATTTCTTCCATCCCCGGCAGCATTCCGGATGAATCGTTTAATTTCCGCGGCATCAGGCAGCGTTCCTCAACTTTTGCAAAATGCGCTCTCCGCAAGCAGAGACGCTTCCGGCGCCCAACGTTACAATGGCGTCGCCCGCGCTCGCGACTTCCGCCACCGAATCAACGCCTGCTTCGAGCGACCCAACGTAGCGAGCACCTTTGTGGCCATAGGCGCGCAGACGCTCCACCAAAGCTTCCGACGTCACACCCGGAATGGGAGCCTCAGACGCCGCATAGATATCGGCGATGTGCACGGTATCGGCCTGATGAAAGGCACGCGCGAAATCGTCCATCAACGCCTGTGTTCGCGAGTAGCGGTGCGGCTGAAAGAGCACATGCACGTGGCCGAAGCGGCAAGCGCGCGCGGAGCCAAGCGTCGCGCGAATCTCCGTCGGATGGTGGCCGTAATCGTCAACCACCGTCACGCCGCACTCGGTGCCTTTGATCTGGAAGCGGCGATCCACGCCTGTAAATCCCGCAATCGCCTCGCGGATCGTTTCCACGGGCATTCCCAACTCCAACCCAACGGCGACCGTCGCGGTTGCATTTAATATGTTGTGCTCGCCTGGCACATTCAGACGGAAACACCCGAGGTCCTGATCGCGGAACACCAAATGGAACTCACTCGCCATGTGACCGGCGGATTTGTCGGTGATGCGCAGGTCGGCCTGGGAGCTGGTGCCGTAGGTGACCACGCGGCGGTTCACCGAAGGCAGAATCTGCTGGACGTTTTCATCATCCAGGCAAAGAATCGACACGCCGTAGAAAGGTACTTTGCCGATGAATTCGGCAAACGCTTTGCGAATGGCTTCGATATCCGCGTAGTGATCCAGATGCTCCCGATCGATATTCGTCACTACGGCGATGATTGGCGCGAGCTTCAAAAACGATCCGTCGCTCTCATCGCTTTCCACAACCAGGTATTCGCTCTTGCCGAAGCGCGCGTTCGATCCATTGATTCCCGTGCGCCCGCCCACCAGCATCGTCGGATCGAGCCCACCGTGTATCATCATCGACGCCGTCATCGCCGTAGTGGTGGTTTTCCCGTGGCTTCCGCCAATCGCGATGCCGAATTTCTGCCGCATCAATTCGGCCAGCAACTCGCCGCGCGGAATCAGCGGTAATTTGCGGCTGCGCGCCTCCACCATCTCCGGGTTATCGGGCTTCACGGCAGAACTGTATACAACAATGGCGGCTCCATCGACGTTTGCCGCAGTGTGTCCGACGCAAACTTTTGCGCCGCGTCCGGCCAATCTTTCCGTAATTGGCGACAGCTTTAGATCGGACCCGCTGACCGGATAACCCATGTCCAGCAAAATTTCGGCAAGGCTGCTCATACCGATGCCGCCGATGCCGATGAAGTGGACGGGTTGGGGTCGTAAAAACATTTAACTACTGTATTGTTTCGGCTTTCCTTCGCGCTGTCAATGGCCTGTTTTCTGTAGGCTGCCGACTTGGCAAAGACATCAAGACGCCAGCGATTCCAGCAGGTCCGCCGCCCTATTGGCGGCCCCGCGACGGGCAAACGCGCGCGCCGCGGCCGACATTTCCCGCAGCTTTTCCGGCTCCCGGATCAGTCCACAAACTTCTGTCACCAACCGTTCCCCGTTCATTTCCTGATCGAGCACCAACTTCGCCGCTCCTGCCCGTTGCATTGCTTGTGCGTTTTTCAACTGGTGATCGTCACTCGCACCCGGAAACGGGACCAGAATCGAGGGCTTCCCCGCTGCGGCGAGTTCGCTCACATTGCCCATGCCCGACCGGCCAACAACGATATCGGCTTTCGCAAACGCTGCGGGCATATTCAGGAACGCGGCGATCTCTCCATCGATCCCGGACGAGCGGAACCTCGGCGCCAACTCCTCAAACATCCGCCCGCCCGTCTGGTGAATCAACCGCAACTTTTTCCCTTCCGGCAAAGCCTTCGCCCACAACGGCCAACTCTCTTCCGTCGCCCGGTTCAACATACGTGAACCCTGGCTACCGCCGGTGATCAGCACCGTCACCGTTTCCGGCAGCGGCTTCGATTCCACCGCGAAAAACTCCTCACGAATCGGAAGCCCGGTGACTTCCGTCCGCCCGGCAGGGAACCATTTCGCCGTCTCCTCAAAACTGACCAGGGCGCGCGTCACAAAACGGGCCAGCTTCCGATGCGTAAACCCGGGAATGGCATTGGGCTCCATGACAACGATGGGAATCCGTTTCCAAATCGCTGCCAACAATACCGGACCCGCCACATAACCGCCAAGGGAGAACACCGCCGCGGGCCGCACACGCTGGAGAATCGCCTTCGCTTCCAGGACGCTCAGGGGCAGAGCCGCCAGCGACGAAATCATCTGCCGCAGGCCGACGCGATTCAGCCCGCCGATCTCCACCCATTCGATGGGAAATCCTTCGGCCGGCACCAGCTTCGCTTCAATGCCGCGCCTCACGCCGACGAACACCACGTTGTGTCCGCGCGCCCGCAGTTCACGCGCTACGGCCAGCAGAGGCACCACGTGCCCGCCCGTTCCGCCGCCAGCCATCACAAACGAAGCCGGCAAAATTACCCCTCGTGCTCGCTGACGCTCAACAGCATTCCGAGCGAAGTCAGCGTACTCAGCAGTGAACTGCCTCCGAAGCTGATCATCGGCAGCGGGAATCCTTTGGTCGGAGCCATGTCCAAGACCACGCTCATGTTGATGAACGCCTGCACCACGATCGTCAACGTCACGCCCAGCGCTAAATACTTTCCAAAATCATCTCGCGCAAGGACAAATAGACGTGCGCCTCGCCACAAAATCACCAGGAAGCCCAATATGACGGCGGTCGAGCCCCACAAGCCCAGCTCGGCGCCCACCGCAGCAAAGATAAAGTCCGTGTGCGCGTCAGGCAGGAACATGAGTTGGCGCCAGCCCTGCATCAATCCCAAACCAAGCACGCCGCCCGTGCCCACCGCCGTCTTCGATTGCCGCGGCTGATAGCTGACATCGCGCACCGGCGAGCGTTGGACGTAATCCTTAATCACTCCGTGTGGATCGATCATCTCCAACTTCGTGTAGTCTTTGTCGAAGTAGTTAATGACACGCCCAAGCCGGTATCCGCGCGAACAGATCGCAACAACCAGCAGCAGCACACCGATCCCCACAACACGGGCCATGTGCCGTTTTTCCAGACCCGCGATCCAGAACATCAGCACCGCGGTAATCACCTGCACCATCGCTGTGCCCAGATCCGCAACAACAACCATCAGCGCGAGCATCGCAATGGCAAGCAGCGCCTGTTGAATCGTCTTGCGGTCGTTTATCATGTGTCCGCGCCGCGAAATGAAGTAGGCGAGAAACAAAATCAGCGCGGGCTTTGCGAACTCCGAGGGCTGGAACGATCCGATACCCGGCATCCGAAACCAACGGTGGGTACGCGCGTCCACGAAGTAGACGATCACGAGCAAGCCCACCACAACCGCCAATCCAGAGAATGCCCAGGTCGCGGAGTTCATCCGCCGGTAGTCCACCCGCTTGAAGTACATCAAAACGATGAACGAGACCGCAGCCCAGCCGACCTGACGGACAACGAAATAATACGGAGCCACGTGGTAGCGGAGCTGCGCAATCGCGCTCGACGCGCTGTACAGCATGACGAGCCCGAACGCGACCATCGCGACGATCGTCAAGAACAGAATCCAGTCGGTTCTTAAGCGCGCCATAAATCTCCTACAACTCCCCAACCAGCCGCTTGAACTCGCGGCCTCTGTGCTCGAAATTCTGAAACTGATCGAAGCTGGCGCATGCCGGCGCCAGCAAAACCACATCGCCCGGTTCCGCCTTACCACGGGCCTCGGCCACGGCTCGCTCCAGCGTCTCGCACAAAATTAACGGCGCCGAGCCTTCAAGCTGCGCAGCGATCTTACCAGCAGCCGCGCCTATCAGCAATACCCCGCGCGCTTTTTCTTTGAGTGGAGCCTTCAGATCTGTATAATCGCTGCCCTTGTCCTTGCCGCCAAGGATCACCCACAAGTGGCCGGGGAACGACGCAATCGCTTTGAGCGTCGCATCCACGTTGGTTGCCTTCGAATCGTTGAACCATTCGACGCCGTCCAGGTTGCGGACGAATTCCAAACGATGCTCAACGCCTGGAAACGTTCTCACCGCCCGGCGAATCTGCTGCGGCGTCGCACCCACCAGCCGAGCCATCGCGGCGGCGGCCATTGTGTTCTCCACATTGTGCAGGCCGCGCAGCGGGATCTCCGACACCGGCATCAGCACCTGGCCATCGGCGTAGATGGAGCCATCCTTTAAATACAAACCCGGCGAAACCTCGGCCGAGGAGCTAAACCATACCGTGGTTCCGTGGCCGCGCTTGGCATAGGAGCGGCACGTCTCATCTTCGGCATTGAGCACACGAAAATCATTCGCAAGCTGATTGACGAACAGCCGCGCCTTTGCCTCCGCGTAACGATCGAAGGTACCGTGCCGGTCCAGGTGATCCGGAGTAACGTTCAGCGCCGCTCCAATGCGGGCGCGAAATTTGTCGGTCGTCTCCAACTGAAAGCTCGAAAGCTCCAGCACGTTCCACTGGTTTTCCTGCGACGTGTTCACCATCGACGCCGGAGGTGTGCCGATGTTACCGCCCACCTGCACCGGAATGTCGCTCGATTTCAGAATGTGACCGGTGAGCGCCGTGGTGGTCGTCTTGCCATTCGCGCCGGTGATTCCAATGATCTCGCCCTTCAAAAACCAGCTCGCCAGTTCGAGATCGCCGATCACAGGCACCCCGCGCTTGCGTGCATCATGCCAGGGATCAAGATCCGCTGGAACGCCGGGAGAGAGCACGATCAGGTCGGCGTCTAAGAATGCCGCGGCTGTTTGAGGCTCCACCAGGATGGGCGAGTCCGTCACCGCTCCGGGGTTTTGATCCACCGCACGCACCGATGCGCCCTTTTCGCGGAGAAGCTCCGCCGCCGCCACGCCACTGCGCGCCATGCCCACCACAACCGCTCTTTTGCCTTTCAACTCCATTCCTGTGCTATCTCAATTTCAACGTGGTCAGCGCGAACAGCGCCATGACCAATCCCGCAATCCAAAATCGGGCAATTACTTTGGCTTCCGCCCAGCCGAGCGCTTCAAAGTGATGATGAATGGGAGCCATCTTAAAAATTCGCTTGCCTCGCATCTTGAAGCTCGCCACTTGCAAAATCACCGAAAGCGCCTCGATCACGAAAACGCCTCCAATGAACAGCAGCAGAATTTCCTGCTTCAACAACACCGCCACCACGCCCAGCCCACCGCCGAGTGCCAGCGACCCCACGTCGCCCATGAACACTTCCGCCGGATGCGCGTTGTACCAAAGGAAGCCCAGCGAGGCCCCGGTCATCGCCCCGCAAAAAATCGTCAGCTCTGCGGCGCCGGGAGTTCGTTCGAGTTCCAGGTACTTTGCGAATTCCGCGTGACCGCTCACATACGAAAGCGCCGTCATCGCGCCCGCCGCGATAATCATCAGCCCGATGGCGAGCCCATCCAGTCCATCCGTCAGATTCACCGAGTTGGTCGCACCCACCAGCACAATCGCGACAAATCCGAAAAAGAAAATGAACGCGAATGGGTAGCTCCAGGGATGGTGGAGCCAGGCGTCCACCAAGAGGTCAGGCCTAAAGTTCTTGAGAAACGGCACGTTCATGCTGGTGGAGTACACGCCCCGCGCATTCATCCACAGCAATTCGAGGCCAACGGCGAACGCCGCCAGGAACTGCAGTACCAACTTCCCGCGCGCCGTCAAACCCAGGTTCTGCTTCTTGCGCACCTTCGAGTAATCGTCCAGGAACCCAACCGCGCCAAACAGGATCAGCGCCGTCAAGGCCACCCAAATCCCTGGCACACTCAAGTTCGCCCACAAAAGCGTCGGCACCACAATGGAAATAACGATCAGTACGCCACCCATGGTCGGCGTGCCGGCTTTTTTTTGGTGAGACTTCGGACCCTCTTCGCGAATGTGCTGGCCGATCTGAAACCGGCGCAGCCGGGCGATCATCCACGGGCCCAGCAACAGCGAAAGCAGCAGCGCCGTCAGGCTGGCCATGCCCGTGCGGAACGTCGCGTATTGAAACACGCGAAACGGCGAGTAGACGCGAAATAACTTTTCAAAGAACAGCCAGTAGAACATCGCCTAGTTGCTTCCTCCGGCCGGGCTCACGGCATCCGGGGAGGTTTCGGCTTCCGGCGTCCAAAGGAATTCTTCAAGCGCGCGTTCCACGCGCACACCGCGGGAGCCCTTAAATAGGATTGCGTCGCCGGGTTGCGCGATCGTGCGCAATGCGCGGCCGGCCTCAGAGGGATCTTCGTAAAAAAGCGCGGCGCCAGCCATAAGGCCTTTGCGTTTGGCCGCGTCCAGCACGTGACAGGCGGCGCCGCGTATCCCAATGAGCACATCAATCCCGCACATCACCGCGTGGTCTCCCACACTGCGATGCAAGGGCTCAGCCCAGCGGCCGAGTTCGAGCATCTCCCCCAGAACAGCAATCCGCCGTCGCGCGGGCGTATCCCGCAGCACCTCCAGCATCATGCGGACTGCATCCGGGTTGGAGTTATAGCAATCGTTAAAAATCGTAATTCCGTTGTGGACGATCCGCTCCCCGCGCATCTTCGCCGGAGCCATCGCGGCCACCGCGTCCGTCAATTTCTCCGGCGCGATTCCGTACACCTGCGCCGTGGCGATCCCCGCCAGCACGTTCGAAACATTGTGGCGCCCCGGCAAGCGGCTCTCAAACATCACGCGGCCCACACGGAAACGAGCACCATCCTGCGAAAGCGTCAGGTCTTCGGCGCGAACGTCCGCTTCGGGGGATTGTCCATAAAGAATCGTTCGGCCCGGGTGCGACTTCGCCATCGCGGCCACCAGCGGGTCATCCGCGTTCAATACGGCGACGCCTTGCTGGCCCAATGCCTCGATCAACTCGCGCTTTGCAGCGGCAATGCCTTCGATGGAATCGAAATTCTCGATGTGCGCGTAGCCCACGTTCGTCACCACACCGGCGTTTGGCTGCGCAATCTCCGCCAGCCGCCCAATTTCGCCTTTGTGGTTCATTCCCATTTCGAGCACGGCAATTTCGGCCGATTCCTCCAGCCGCAAAATCGAAACCGGCAATCCGACATGATTGTTCAGGTTGCCCTCATTCTTCGCCGTCTTCTTTACCGGCGCCAGCATGCCCGCGATCACTTCCTTCGTCGTCGTTTTCCCTGCGCTACCCGTCACACCTACTACCTGCCCGCCCCACTCGCCGCGCGCCCACCGCGCCAGATCCTGCAGAGCAGCCAGCGTATCGCGGACGCGCAAGACGGGACCGGCCGCGCCGGTGAAGTCACTCGCGACCACTGCCGCGGCGGCGCCTTTCGCAAGAACGTCGTTGACGAATGCGTGCCCGTCAAAGCTTGGCCCCCTTAACGCAAAAAACAAATCACCCGGCCGAATCGTACGAGAATCGATCGACCACCCGGTGATCACTCTTGGCAACGCGTCCGCCGGAACGGGTTCGCCGCCATTCATCTCCATGACTTCGGCGATCTTCAGAGATTCGGCGATCTGCGCAAGGCGAAACTTCATGCCCCATGCCCATACCCGAGAGAGCGCAAAATCTCGCGCGCCGTTTCGCGATCGTCGAAGTGGATCGTTTGATCCTTCAAAATCTGATACGTCTCGTGTCCCTTGCCCGCCAGCAGAACGATGTCCCCGGCCTTGGCCGCCTCCAGCGCGGTGCGGATCGCCTTGGCGCGCTCCGGCTCAAACACGCACGTCGTGTCGAACCGCCTTAGGCCCACCATCACGTCATTCATAATGTCGAGTGGATCTTCGCTACGCGGATTATCCGACGTCAGCACCACCAGATCACTCAACTCCGCCGCGGCCATGCCCATCAGCGGACGCTTCGTGCGGTCGCGATCCCCGCCGCAGCCGAATACCGTAATCACCCGCTTCGACGTCAGCCCGCGAGCCACTTGAATAATGTTCCGCAGCGCGTCGTCGGTGTGCGCATAGTCCACCGCAACCAAAAACGGCTGGCCGCAATCGACCCGCTCAAACCGCCCCGGCACCGCGGCGCACTGCTGAACGCCCTCGGCAATCGTCCCGAGATCCAACCCGTAGCTCAACCCAACGCCCGCCGCCGCCAAAATGTTTGAGACGTTGATCCGCCCGATCATCGGCGACGCCATCGCCTGCGTTTTGCCCTCGAAAGTCAATGCGAAGCGCAGCCCATCGAAACCCGAACGAATCTCCGTAGCGCGCAAGTCGCTCCCTTCGCTGCATCCGTAGCGAATCGCGCGCGTTCCAGAGTCTGCGTTCGGGGCCATCCCCTCGCTCGCCGGATCGTCCGCGTTCAGCACAGCCCATGCCGGCGCCGGACCCTCTTCCGGCACAAACAACATCCGCTTCGCTGCGGCGTATTCTTCCATGGTTCCGTGAAAGTCCAAATGATCCCGCGTCAAATTCGTAAACACCGCCGTGTGGAACTGCATCCCATAAACGCGCGCCAACGCCAGCGCATGCGAGGAAACTTCCATCGTCAAATGCGTGCCGCCAAGCCGCTCCAATTCAGCCGCCATCCGGAAAACATCCAGCGATTCCGGCGTCGTATTCGCCGCTTGGCGAACCTGATCGGCCATGCGGTACTCAATTGTCCCGATCATCGCCGTCGTCTTGCCCGTGCTCCGCAGCAGCGCATCCACCAGATAAGCCGTTGTCGTCTTCCCGTTCGTCCCGGTGATCCCCGTGAACTGGACCCGCGTGTCTACCTTCGCGTAAAAGTTACGCGAAGCCCCCGCCATCGCACGGCGGCCATGCTGCACTTGAATCCATTCGCCCGCGAATTCATCCGGGCGCGGCAATTCACTGACGCAAGCAACCGCTCCTTGATCAAGCGCCTGCTGTGCGAAACTGCGTCCATCCACCTTCGAGCCTGGAAAGGCGAAAAACAAGAAATCTTTCTCCACTCGCCGGGAATCGTATTCGAGTCCCGCAACGCCTTTGCCACCGACTGCGTCCGGAAGTTCCGCTAGGAGCCCCGCTCCCGCCAGAACCTCGCGTATCGTCATCATGGCGCTTGCCCTCCGGACGGACATCTCTCTTGCGCCGGATCTTCCCCAATCCGAACCACAAGTCATTCCGCCGGCGTTCTTCGCTCCGCCGGGCTAAACCGGATCCCGCCTCACCGCGTAAAAAGGACGCGGACTTTCGATCCGGGTGGCAATGGCGCGCCAGGCGCCGGGTCCTGGGCTCGCACCATCCCATCTCCCCGCACTTCCACAGGCATTCCCATTGCCGCCGACTCTTCCAAAACCGAGCGAAGCGTCATGCCGCGAAAATCCGGCACTTTCGCTCCACCGCTGCTCCGTGCGCTTAAAAAAGGCCGCCGGTCCGAGGAGGGTTCTACAGAAGCAACGCCAGGCGCAGCGACTGTCGAGCCACCTTGAACCGGCGGCAGAGTGACGGAGGATACAGCTCGCTTGCGCCCGCTCGAAGCGGCCATCGCCACTTCTTTTCCCGCAGGCACGGAATCCTTGGCAAACGCCTCGCTCAGATCCACCGGCGAGGAACCCAGCCCGGCGATCGCAAGATCGTTGTCCACAATCTTTTCGTTCTTCTTTGTCTTGGCGATCTCGGTTTCCGGAATGTCTTTGGGGACATCCATCATCCGCAACGCGGACGTCGCGACATCATGAAAAATCGGAGCCGCCACCACGCCACCAAACCCCGCACCGCCGCCCGAAGTTCCTTCGATAGTGACCGCAATCACAATCTGCGGATTCGCCACCGGAGCAAAACCCAGGAAGCTCGCGTTGTAGGTGTGCGTGTAAGCACGCGTTTTGAAATCGTAAATCTGCGCCGACCCCGTCTTGCCGCCCGATGTGTATCCGCGCAGGATGGCCTTCTTGCCCGTGCCGTGCAGCACGACGCCTTCCATCATTTGGCGCATCTTGATCGTCGTCTCGGGCTGCAGCACGCGCTCCGGCTTGTCCGCCTGCGCAACATATTCCGGTCCACCCGGCTTCTGCTGCCTCAGCACCAGCTTCGGCTTCACCAGCATGCCGCCGTTGGCCACCACCGCCCCGGCAAGCGCCAACTGAATCGACGTCGCGCCCACTTCGTGCCCCATCGCCACCGAACCAATCGAGCTGGGCTCCCAGCTTTGCAGCCGCCGCAGCATGCCGGCCGATTCCGATGGCAACTCAATCCCCGTCTTCCGTCCAAAGCCAAACTTGCGGACGTACTCGTACATCTTCTTTTCGCCAACCTTCAGCCCGATGTTGATCGCGCCAATGTTGCTCGATTTCGCCAGCACATCCGCCATCGTCAGCGCCGAATAGCGATCATGATCGTGAATCACGCGGCCAAACAGATTGATGGTGCCCCCACCGCAGTTGATCATGGTGTCCGGCGTCAGGTTGGTTGCTTCCAGCGCGGCCGCCAGAGTGATTACCTTGAACACGCTGCCGGGCTCAAACGGCGCCGACACCGCCAGATTGCTGCGCGCCGCCAGCGAATCGCCGGGCTTCGGCGGCAAGTTTGGATCGTAAGTCGGATAATTCGCCAGCGCCAAAATCTCGCCGTTATATGGATTCAACGCCACAATCGAGCCCGATTTTGCGTGCGTCCGCTCCAGCGCTTCCGTCAATGCCTTTTCCGCGTCGAACTGCAGATTGGAATCGATGGTCAGCGTCAGGTTCGCGCCCGGCTCCGGCTTCCGCGTCGTGACCATCTCGTATGGCTTGTCGAGGACGTCGCGATACACGCGGGCCAAACCCGGCTCCCCCGCCAGTTCATCGTCGAACGCTTTTTCGATGCCCGCGCTGCCGCGCTCCACCGTGTCGTCGTTGCTCAACATGCCCGTCGAGCCCAACACGTGCGCGGCCAACTGGCCGTGCGGATAGAAGCGCCGCATCTCCTCGCGGAACTCCACCCAATCGAACTTCATACTGCGCATGCGCGCCGCTTCTTCCGGCAACACCTTGCGCTTCACCCACAGGAACCCGGTCTTGCGGGCTTTCGCCGCAACCAGGCGCTCGTACAACGGCTTGCGTGGCACGTCCAACACACGTGAAAGAATGTCCGACGCGACGCCCACGTCGGGGATCTTCATCGGATTTATGCAGATGGATTCCGCCGGCAGCGTCTTCGCCAGCGGCTGCCCGTTGCGGTCGAAAATCGATCCGCGAACCGCGCCAATCTCCACACTTTTCTGTTGTTGTTGTTCGGCGGCGCGCAGCAGCTTGTCGTGCTGAAACACCTGTAGCATCAGGAGCCGCCCGAAAATTACGGCGACCCAGGCAAGCATGAACCACAGCAGCCACTTGAGCCGCTGCGTGGGTTGGGTCTCAAGCATACGTCACCAAGGAAAGAGCAGTGCCCCTCCTACTTCCCCTGATTCATCGCCACCGAAGAGCCATCGCGCGATTCCAGATACACCACCTTCTGCGCATCCGGATCCGTGAACTGCTGCTCGCGCGCCAAACGCTCCATGCGCTCGGGCGAAACCAGCTTGGCTTCTGTCATCTCCAGCGCCGCGCGGTCCATGTCCAGGCGCTTCGCTTCTTCTTTGAGGTTTTGAATCCGATAGCCCGCCAACAAACCATACGCGCTCGGCAGCAGCACGCAAATCAATAGCACCGCGGCCGCGGCCACCGAGCCGATCATCTTCCAGGCGATCTTTCCCGACTTCGGATCAATCTGCCGCACCACCCGGCTATTGTCGTGACGCTTGACGTAAAAATAGATGTCGTCGTTGGCGAACGCGCGCAGGGGCACCGCGGTTGCGTGTACCCCCGTGTTGTTTTCGCGTTTACCGGTAAGTTTATTCAAGACCGCAGTCAGGTGTGCCATCGTCGTTTCCTCGCTTCTGGCCGGTCAACCCTCAGTCCCGGGTGCTGGGGAGGTAGCCCCCGTGACTGAACTCTGACCGGCAGCCCTTCGCCGTTACAGCATTTCCAACGCCCGGAGCTTCGCGCTCCGCGACGGCGGATTATCCCGCACTTCCTCTTCGCTCGGACGCACCACGTGGCGCGTCAAAATTTTTGCCCGTCCGCTGCGCTCCAATTCCTGAAACGCACGCTTCACGGTACGATCCTCGGTGGACATGAACGTGAGAAACACCACTCGTCCGCCGGGCTTCACCAACTCGGGAAGCGAAACGAGCAGAGCGTCCAACTCGTCGTTTTCCCGGTTCACCGCAATGCGCAGAGCCATAAACGTCTGCGTGGCGGGGTGAATTTTGCCCATGCGTGGCGCGGCGGATTCGATCAGCTTGGCCAGCTGACCCGTCGTATGGACTGGCCGCGCCCGCACGATTGCTCTGGCTATTCTCCGGCTCCTCCTTTCCTCGCCCAGTTGATAAATCAAATCGGCGAGTTCTTTTTCCGACGTGTAATTCACGATGTCCGCCGCGGTCTGCCCTTGACCGCGATCCATCCGCATATCGAGCGGCCCGTCCGCCATCAGCGAGAACCCTCGCTCCGCGTCCGTGAGCTGATACCTCGATACGCCCAAATCCGCCAGCAGCCCATCCACCTTGCTCGTCGTGTCCAGTTGCGGCACTTGGTCCGCTGCCAGCGCTTCTCCCACCAGGGAAAACGGTACGTTGTGAAACCGGATGCGCCCCATGCATTCCGGATTCTTCTGTTGAATATTCTCGCGGGCCATCTCCAGACTCTCCGCGTCCCGGTCGCACGCAATCACATGCCCGGAGGAAAGCCTCTGCGCAATCGCCGACGTATGCCCGCCCATCCCGCACGTCACGTCCAGGTACGCGCCCTCCGGCCGGATGGCCAGATACTCGATGCACTCGGGAAGCATGACGGAGACGTGCATACATGGCTACTTGAACCCGTTCCTCTCCACTCGCTTCTTCTTCTCGATGAGGTCGGCCTTCGCGCGATGAATGCGCGCTTCGTGTACCGACTTGGTCGCAACATTAATACGTCCGTTGCGCTGGCAATCGATCCACACCGGCTGCGATTCCAGGCTCAGCTCCTTGCGAAGCTCGGAGGGAATCAGCACGCGCCCCTGCGGATCAATGTCGGAGTCGCCGCCGTAGTATTTCGCCAGGTAGACAATGTCATCCACGTCTTCCTTCAGCTCACTGGCGTTCTCGGCGAAGATTTCGTTGGCGTTCCACAAGGAAGTCGGGTAAATTCGGACTAGTTCCATGTCCACCGTGGTGATGAACACCTTGTTGACCCCGATCTCCTTCAAGTACCCCGCAAACTCGGCCGGCAGCTTCAGGCGACCCTTGTCGTCCACCCGAGCCTGTGCAATCGAGTGCGGCGGCTCAGCCACTGGGAGCCCTCCACCCGCCATCGGATTGCCGTTTTCTAACACTTGATCGGCCATTTTAAGCCACAACCAACCACTTTCGTCCACCCAGTGTACGGCAGAGCTTGAACAGCGGTCAAGCATTTTGTTGAGAACTAAGGATTTACGCTATTTCTTCGCCTGGAGGGACGGTAGTCCGGGAGGAGCACGCCGAGGAATTTCCCGGCCACCGCCCCCACCCGCCGAGCCGCGACGCGAGCCCCGACCATGAGGGAGGGGATTCCCCTCTTTTCTGTCAGCGACTTTGCCAGCCTTGCCCCAGGCGCTCAAGGCAAATACAGGCTCCCTGTCTTTCCTGGGATCAGATGTAACTCACCCCATCGCATCTAGCCTGAACGAACGGAAACTCCTCCTTCTGCCTGATTTCCCATTGGAGCCGACAACCCAAATGAGATTCTCGAAAGCTATAATCCGTCTATGGACACTTGGGCGGATGTAAAATTGGCGATCAAACAACGCGACGCTCGAGCCATTATTAAGCTCTTTTTTCAGGCAAATCAGCCAGTCCTCGGCTACGGATATCAGACTGAGAACGCGCTATGGGACTACAAGAAAGACTGCCCACGGATGGGAAAAGACAGTGCAAACGCTTGGGCCGATTTGGCAAAAGAAGTTCTCGCGATGCACAACAAGCACGGTGGTGTATTGTTATTTGGCATTGGCGACAATTATTCCTTTTGTGGTGCGACCAATCGGCTCGACAGCAAGCAGCTTAATGACGGATTGAGGCGCTACCTAAGCGATAGGATTTGGGTCGATTTCAATCGTGAGTTTATACGGTCCGATCAAAAGTACCTTGGCATAGCCATTGTTCCGCCGAGGGGACCGGTGATGGAGCGCTTTCAGATCGATGCTCCCCTAATCAACGGGAAGCGCTTGTTCGAAGAGGGCGGATCCGCAGTTCGTGAACGTGACTCCTGCTACATTTTCGACAAAAAAGAGGCGGATCATCTCGAACGAGCACGGCCCGAACCAGTGCTTGGACGGATGTACGCCGTGGACGAACCCTTTTTTCGGGTCTTAGCGCCGGATTACAACACCTTTATAAAACGGGCTGATCCCTGTACCGCTATCGAAAATGCTCTGCACGACCCGAGAGTCGCAATCATCTCTGTCGTGGGTATCGGCGGAATTGGCAAGACCGCCCTTGCAACTTGGGCGGTTCTAAAAGCCTATGAAGAGAGACAGTTCGATTTCATCGTTTCTATCACGAAGTGAGAAGCCTACTCTCATCCAATCGTGGCCTTCTATACATAGACAATTTGGAAACGGTTGACGATGCGCGTGTGATTCAGTTTCTTGAAACTCTACCCGCCGGTTCTCGCGGTATCGTCACATCACGACGCACTCGTATCCGAACATTAGTAAGGCCAATCGATCTAGCTGGCTTGAGCGCCGATGAGGTCGATGTGTTCATACGTTCGCTGTCAAAGGAGAATAACCTTCTCTACACAGAGAAGCTAACGATTGCTGAAAGACAGAAGATCGGCGACGCGTGCGACCGTATACCTCTTGCAATTCGATGGACGTTGTCCAGATCACGTAGTGCCACCGAGGCAATCTCCAACGCCGATGGATTGACGGGTTCCCAAAAACGTGGTGAAGAGATGCTTGAGTTCTCTTTTCGGCGCGTTTTTGATGGCATGACGGATACGGAAAAAGCAGTTCTGTACCTCCTGGCCTTGTTCCATCAACCTCAAGCCAATGAAGCTATTCTCGTCGGCACACAATGCAGCCAAGGCGACGTAGAGATCGCACTCGAAGCGTTACTCGAAGATGCCTTAATTCAGCGTGAATTTGATCCGGATAGAAACGATTACGTCTTCACCCTAATACCTGTGGCGCGATCCTTCGTACTATCGGAACTCGCGCGGAAAAGCACACTCGCAGACCAAATTAGGCGGCGACTAACAGAGTGGTACGAAGCGACAGACATCGCGGATCCGGACCAAAGACTAACCATTCGCCAACTTCGTCAAGGCGTGGGCTCTCCGGAGCAGGGATTAATTGACCTTGCGATGGCGGCGCAGCGCCAAAATCGAATCGACGATGCGGCAAGTCTGTATGATCAAGCGATCAACAGATCTCCACGCAGTTGGAGAGCAGCTTATCGATATGCAGAGTTCATGAGACACGTCCGGAAAGATCGAACAAGTGCCCTTCGTCTCTATGAGCGGGCCACATCGAATGCCCCGCGGAGGGGCGCTGACCGCGCAGTAATATTTCGCGAATACGGCTTGCTGCTGAGGGACTCGGGCGAACCGAACTCTACGGATATGGCGGTTCAAGCCTTCGAGACAGCCCTTAAAGAAAGCCCTAATGATCCGATAATCATCTATGGCCTTTGTTCGATGCTCGACAGAAAGGGTAGTTTCGCGCGAATAATCGAATTGGCAGAACCACTTTCCGCATCTTTCAGTCCGAAAACGCGTGCATCCTGTCTTCCGCTGTTACAGAAGGCCTATGAGAAAAATGGGCGTCTACTGGATGCGCTACGTATCAAAGCGCTGAACAAGGCGAACGAAGGAGACGGCTTGGTCTAAAGTTGCGATTATCGAGACGGTTAGTTGCGTGCCTCCGTCCAATCACACCGATTCCCGAAACAAAATCTTCCCAGCCCTCAACCACTTCCAGAAAATCTCCGCCCCATCCCGCAAACCATGCCTTACAACGTAAGCAAGGAGTCCGCGCGCTCACTTATCGGAGAGCCGGATCGACCAAGCGTAGAATCCATGGTCCCTATGGCGGGTCTGCGAGCGATGAGAGTTCAACTGGTCTCAAACCAGTCCCTAAGCTACGCGGGTAAAAACTAGACCCACGCCGTTGCGGGCAAACAAACGGTCTCGCGCTGTTCGAGTCAAACGACAGCCTCTTCGCCGGAAGAGTAACATCCGGATCGGGAGCTCCCTAAACTTTGTTTGGGAAAAGTATCTTTCAAGAAACGTCGGTTCTTTGAAATGCAGTTGGGAATTTCGCTTCAATGCTCCAACCGCGTGAGCCGTGACTGAAAAGCGGGCCCATCCGGGCGTTGCCACAACGCCGGATGGCGCATACTACACTAAACCGTGAAGTTGCCCGCACCCCTGCGGTTTCGAGCAAACTCTTCAGCGCCGGTTTCGCATCAGCAACGGCGTCTGCGGCCTACGTTCGTTTCGCCTGCACCGAGCACTTCCCTGCCGCGCTCCATCTTGAGGCACGCCATTTTGAAGAACCCCATTTTGAAGAACCCCAGTTTGAGGCACCCGAAGCCCACGCGCCAGAAGTCCAGGCCATAGAGCCCATGCGCATCGGACCTCCGCACGCCGCTCCTGCTTTCTTCATCGCCATAGCCATCGGGGCCATGCTCATGCGAGCCATACAAGACGCCATCGACATCATCATCCGAGCCGGTGCCGCCATCGGCCAACAAGCAGACATTTTCATCATGTATTTACTCCCTTCGCGGCCAATGCCCGACCGCTCCTGCATTCTTCTCTTCACCCATTTGGATGCGAAGCAGAATCAGGTGGTGTAAAAAATGGGACTAGAAGAAAATGCAGAAAAGGGTTCAAAAGGAGTGTTGCTTGTATGGTGCGCCCGGCATGATTCGAACATGCGACCTTCTGGTTCGTAGTTCACTCATCACAACCAATGCCGTTGATTCTCTTGCCACGTTTCCTCGGCGAATCAGCGCCATAGTGGCCTCTTCGGCGCGTATTGAACACAATTCTGAACACATATTGTTCTCGGCGGTGTTCTTCGATACTCGGACATGAGACCACGAGGACAGCCTTACAATCCGTATCGGATTTTCTACGGTGCATACGTTCCTGAGGCTCTCGTCGCTTATCAGGGGGTAAGCGCTGGTGCAAAACTTTGCTTTGCTCGCCTGTGTCGCTACGCGGGTGACCGCGGACATTGTTGGCCATCACAAGAACTGCTTGCGCTTGAGTTGGGTGTGTGCCCGCGGCAAGTGAGGCGCTACCTCAAAGAACTTGAACGAGAGGGGTTCATTCACGTAACGCGGGTAGGCCTCCAGCGGGCCAACGATTACACCTTTCGCTGGCATCCGATCTTTGACGGGACCGAGAGGCCGTACGCGTCCGCTCCGGACAGGACGCTCAGGTCCGCTCCGGACAGGACAAGATTGACCACTCCCTCAAGAAGAGAGTCAAACGAACAGTCAACTACACCCTCCCCCAGCCCCTCCCTCGCTGCGAGGGAGGGGCAACGCAGTATGGTGACAAGGCATGAGAAGGACAGGAGCCTCGCAATTGAAATCGCCGAACGTTACACGGGCGGAACTCGCGGCGAAACAGGGTAGGAGTGGACGCCATGGCAAGACCAAGGAAACACGTCGATGTACGAGAAGTAGTTCGACTCCGAGAGTTAGGGCAAAGCTGGCCGAAGATCGCGCGTGCAATGCGCCTGGGCCTCGGAACGGTGTTTCGGGCTCATCGGGAGGCCTGCCGAAGCTCTCAGCCTTTCCAAAACGGCGTTAAAGCCAAACTGGAAGCGGACGGCGAAACCGGCCTGAAAGCAGAGTTCGGAATGGAGGAGCGATCATCTACGCAAGACACAGCTGGATAAGAATCGCGAAAAAGCGCCATCAACGGTCGCCCATGGGAACGGCATTGCCTAGGAGAAGAAATGATTGAATCAGTCCAAGCGGTACACATTGCCGAACGCCTCGCGTGTCTTCGAGCCTTCCCACGTGGGGCCAATCGCGCCGGGACAATTGCGGAGATCGCGATCGCGCTCCGAAAGGCTTGTGACGACGAAAGCCAGGCGGTCGCGATCGTTGAAAGCTACCAAGTTGCGCGATGGCATGGTATCGGCTCATTTCGCGAGTTTGTTGCATCCGCAATAGCACCCCGACTCGACGTCAACTCAGCACACTTCCGCGGTTATCAATTGCCAGGGCCAGGGATCTCAGACGATGAATTCCTCGAACGTGTTGATGCAGCTGCCGCGGAGGCGATTGACCGGCTGCTACCACTCCAGCGCTTGAATCTTGAGAAAGAAGCCAACCGCCATGGCGCGACATGTGGAGAGGCGCTTCGGCGGCTAATGATCTCGCTATGGCTGGATCAGCATGAACGACAACATTGCCTTAACCCGGAACCGCTGCCTGTCAAGGGCGGAGCAAAACTAGACCACTGGGGCGGAGAGAAAGTAGACCACCTCAGGGGGTGGGAGAGGCCGTGGTTTGAAGGATTTACAGGGGCGGC
>JBEBFS010000031.1:0-41882 GCA_040081855.1 Bryobacteraceae bacterium
CCGATCAGCGAGAACTTCACGATGGGAATCACCAACCACTTGTTCAATGCCCCTGGCAGCGACGGCTTCAATGATGGCTTGCTTCCCTACGATCTAACTCGTGGAGGACGCATGTTTGTGTTCTCGGATCACGCGGCCGGCACGTTGGCCAGTGGTTTCGTTCAGGATTCGGTCACCCTTGGACGCTTCGTATTGTCCGTGGGCGCACGTTACGACCGCTATCGCTTGGTCGTGAAGGGAAACCAGTTCCAGCCTCGCGTCGGAGTTTCGTTTCATTTGAAGGAGACGGGCACCGTGCTGCGCGCCTCCTATAACCGCAACTATCAAACGCCGCCGAACGAGAACCTTCTGCTTTCCAGTTCCCCCGTCGCCGCGCGTCTTGCACCGGCGAGCGTGAGAGAGGCTCTGGGCAATGCGTTCGCGCCTCTCCTGCCGCAACGGGAGAACGTTTACGAGGTGGGATTGCAACAGGCGCTGGCGGGACGCGCCAGCCTGAACGCTTCGTTTTATCACAAGAACTCCATCGATCAGCAGGACAACAATAATTTTTTCAACACAGGCGTCATCTTTCCCGTCACGCTCGCGCGTATTCGCGTGAATGGCGCCGAAGCGCGCCTCACGCTGCCAACGGTACATGGCTGGAACGGAACGCTCAGCGCCACGCACGCACGTGCCATCTCGACTCCTCCCTTTACCGGTGGCTTGTTCCTGGGCCAAGACGCGATTGCGCTGCTCAGTTCCGGTCCATTCGTCATCGATCACGATCAGAAGCTGAGCCTGCAGGGGACCGCGCATTACGCCATCAACAAGAGTTGGTGGACGTCCACATCGGTCCGCTACGATAGCGGCCTGGTAGCGAATCCATCCGACCCAGTTGCGGTCGCCGCCGATCCTGATTTCGCCGACCTTCTTCCTTACGTGAAGCTGAACCGAACGCCCGCCCGCGTGCGGCAGCACACGGTGACCGACATTGCCATTGGCTATCAACACAACCGCCGCGGATCGAGTGATGCTCCGGCGTGGGATGTGCAAGTGCAGGTGAACAATCTGTTCGATGTGACGGCGCTGTACAATTTTCAGTCCGTGTTCGTTGGAACCCGAGTGGTGGCGCCACGAGCGGTGGGCGTGAAGATGCGGTGGTATTGGTAGAGCGCTTAGCGATACAGTGGCGGATTCTGCGCTATCCCTCGCCGACCACATCCAAAAACGCCTGCGCCGCATGGCTTAACACGCGTTTCGCGGGATAAATCAGACGGATCTTGCGATCCACGTGCATCTCCTTTACCTTTACTTCGCGAACAACACCATGGCGGATTTCATCGGCGACGCACATGTGGGGGAGGAAAGCCACGCCTTCGTTACGCTGGACCATTTTGCGAATCGCCTCAATGGTGGGCATCTCCAGATCCATCTTCAGCGGCACGCGGTGGCGCTGGAATTCGCGCAGCACAACGGCACGATACGGTGAGATCACGTTGTGCGCGATGAACTCCTCTTCGCCCAATTCCGTGATGGAAACCTCTTTGCGCGAAGCGAGCTTGTGCTCGGGCGAAACGATGAAGGCGAGATGGTCGGTGTAGATCACCTGCGAAATCAGGCGCTCGTCGTCGGGGTCATACGTGAGAATGCCGAGTTCCAGATCGCCGTCCAGAAGTTCGCTCGGAATCTTGCTGGAGAGGCTGCGGCGAATCTGCACTTTCACGCGCGGAAACTTTTTGCGGAACTGTTCGATGTGATCGAGCAAATAAAGTGTCGAAGACTCATTCGCGCCAATCGTCAAGCGCCCGGCCGACTTATCCCGCAACTCGGCCAAGGCGTTTTCCAGCTCCCCCTGCAGGTTGTCGAAGCGGCGGGCATAGTCTAAAACGATCCTCCCGGCATCGGTCAGCAGCAAATCCTTCCCCGAACGGTCGATCAGCTTTTCCCCTAACTCGGCCTCTAACCTCTGAATAGACAGCGAGATAGCAGGTTGCGTCCGCAGAAGTTTTTCCGCCGCCCGGGAAAAACTCTTCTCCGAGGCAACGGTCAGGAAGACGCGCAGCGGATGCAGTTCCATAATAAACAATTATACAACTATCGAATGTTATCAATTTGCCAAATTCAAAACCGGGCGTAATAATCGGGACAGGAAGGCGGATCGTCTGAATGGAGCAGCCCACCGGCTGGCTCGACAGGCGGCTGACGACAACCGGGGCAAAAACCTTCGCCTCGGCCCCAAGTTCCCGTCTTCAGGAGGACATAAATGGCCGACCGAGTCTACATCTTCGACACCACGCTCCGTGACGGGGAACAATCGCCTGGATGCAGTATGACCGTGCATGAGAAGCTCAGCATGGCGGCGAAGCTCGTCGACCTGGGTGTCGATATTATGGAGGCCGGTTTCCCCATCGCTTCCGAAGGCGACTTCGAAGCGGTAGGCGCCGTAGCCCGGGAGTTTCCGTGGGTACAAGTGGCCGCGCTCGCTCGCGCCAACAAAATGGACATTGAGCGCGCGGCCGAATCGCTGAAGAACGCCAGGCGCCCCCGTATTCACACCTTCATCGCCACCAGCGATATTCACCTCAAGTTCAAGCTGAAGAAATCGCGCCAGCAGGTGCTGGACGAAGCCTGCGCCGCGGTGGCGCTGGCCCGCACCTACTGCGATGACGTGGAATTTTCCGCCGAAGACGCCACGCGTACCGATTGGGATTATCTGGAGCAGGTTTCGCGCGCCGTGGTCGCTGCCGGAGCCCGCACGGTGAATCTGCCGGATACCGTTGGCTATTCGGTTCCCGAAGAATACGGCGAACTGATCGGCCGCATTTCAAAGGCTCTGGGCAATTCGGCGATCGTGAGCGTCCACTGCCATGACGATTTGGGCTTGGCCGTTGCGAATTCCCTGGCCGCCATTAAAGCAGGCGCGCGCCAGGTGGAGTGCACCATCAACGGCATCGGCGAACGAGCCGGTAACGCGGCTCTCGAAGAGGTGGTGATGGCGATTAAAACGCGCCCGGACCGCTATCCGTTTGAGACGAAGATTGTCACCGAGCACCTGTTCCCGGCCAGCCAGTTGCTGACCTCCATCATCACCTTCGGTCCGCAACCGAACAAGGCGATTGTGGGCGATAACGCCTTCGCGCACGAGGCGGGCATCCATCAGGACGGCTTCCTGAAGGAGCGCACCACCTACGAAATCATGGAGCCGAAAAGCGTCGGCGTACCGGAGA
This sequence comes from Bryobacteraceae bacterium, assembly GCA_040081855.1. Classification (GTDB taxonomy): domain Bacteria; phylum Acidobacteriota; class Terriglobia; order Bryobacterales; family Bryobacteraceae; genus Palsa-187. Next base: position 3,207 of record JBEBFS010000031.1, read on the forward strand.
GCAAACTGGTTCTGGGCAAGCACAGCGGCCGCCACGCACTGGCAAAGCGCTGCGAAGATCTGGGCTACAAGTTAACCAAAGACCAGTTGGATACGGTGTACCACCTGTTCACCAGCCTCGCCGATCGCAAAAAGGGCGTGCGCAACGACGAGATTTCGCGCCTGGCACAGGAAGTAACGCAGGGCGCGGCTGTGGGACAGTAAAACGAGCGGCAGTCCTTAGTTGAAGCAGCTAGACTAGAGTCAAATGCGGAACGAATTTACCGCGATTGTGGAACGCGACGGCGACTGGTACATCGCCTACTGCGCCGAAGTTCCCGGAGCCAACGGCCAGGGCAAGACGCATGAAGCGTGTCTGGCAAACCTCCGCGACGCAATCGCTTTGATTCTTGAGCAACGCCGGGAAGATTCCTTGCGCTCGATGCCAGCGGATGCCGCACAAGAGTTGGTAGTCGTCAATTAACGGAATCAAATGAGGCGCGAAGGCCTACTTCGCCACCTTCGGCGGCACGGTTGCGTGCTGCGCCGGGAAGGCAAGGAGCACTCGCTGTGGGAGAATCCACAGACGGGCCACGCAGAAGCTGTGCCCCGTCACTCGGAACTGTCAAACTTGTTGGCCCGAAAGATCTGCCGGAAGCTATCGATTCCGGATCCTCCGGGCTAATGGGCCGCGGCCATTCACAAAGGTGCCGCCATTCACAAAGGGTGCGTTCCGCGATTCGCTCACGGTACACTAAAGGGTATCCCCGCGTTTCGCCTGGCGGTTTCGGCTCGGTAGTTTCGAGCGTGGTTGTTTGAGTCTCCAGCTTTTCGCGAATCAAATAAGAGAAACATGAATCTGAAGATCCTTCTCCTGCCCGGCGACGGTATCGGCGCCGAAGTCACCAGTGCGGCTGTCACGGTTTTGAACGCTACACTCAAGAAATTCGGCCATACGGCGCAGTACACCGAAGGCCTCATCGGCGGCACCGCCATCCACCAAACCGGCAAGCCTTTGCCCGAAGACACAATGCAGAAGGCGCTGGAAGCCGATGCGACGCTGATGGGCGCCGTCGGCCTCCCCGAGTTTGACAACACGCCTCCTTCGCAGCGTCCTGAGCGCGGCTTGCTTGACCTGCGCGGCGGCATGAAAGTTTTCGCGAACCTTCGTCCCGTGAAGGCGTGGAGCTCGCTGATCGATTCCTCGCCGCTCAAAAATCACTTGGTTGAAGGCGTGGATCTTCTGATTGTCCGCGAGTTGACCGGCGGCCTTTACTTCGGCACGCCGCGCGGCATCGTGTGGGACACCGAGCACAACGGCGCGGGCGACCGCGCTTATAACACGATGAATTACTCGCGCGAAGAGATCACGCGAGTCGCCCGTAAGGCGTTCCAGTTCGCCCGCCAGCGGCGCAAGCACCTGACCAGCGTCGATAAACCGAACGTTCTCGAATGCTCGCAGCTGTGGCGCAAGGTGGTCACCGAAATTGCGGCCGAATATCCTGATGTGACACTGGAACACATGCTGGTGGATACTTGCGCCATGCAGTTGGTGCTGAACCCGAAGCGGTTCGACGTCATCCTCACCGAAAATATGTTCGGCGACATTTTGAGCGACGAAGGTGCGGTGCTTGCGGGCTCCATCGGCATGCTGCCTTCGGCTTCGCTGGGCGAAGACAAGGGACTGTATGAGCCGGTACATGGCTCGGCGCCCGATATCGCGGGCCAGAACAAGGCGAATCCGCTGGGTGCGATCGGCTCGGCCGCGGCGATGCTCGAATATTCATTCGGCCTCGTCAAGGAAGCCGCCGCGATCAACGCGGCTGTTGAAAAAGTTCTGAACGCGGGCCAGGTCACCGCGGATTTGAAACCCAAAGGAAAGCCGCTGTCGACATCGGAAGTCGGCATCGCGGTGAGCGAGGCATTATGAGCAACCCGTCTCTCAGTGAAAAAAGCCCGGCCCGTCCGCGTACGATCGCCGAGAAGGTGTGGGATAACCACGTTGTCGCCGAAAAGGCCGGCGCGCCCACGCTGATCTTTATCGATCTGCACTTGTGTCATGAAGTCACTTCGCCGCAGGCATTTTCCATGCTGCGCGAGCGCGGCCTGAAGGTCCGCCGCCCGGATTTGACCGTGGCCACGATGGACCACTCGACGCCCACCACTTCGCGCGACCTGCCCATCGCCGATCCCATCGGCGCGGCGCAGATCGCCAAGATGGAATCGAACTGCAAAGAGTTCGGTATTCGCCTTTACAACCGCATGAGCGATCACCAGGGCATCGTGCACGTTATTGGACCCGAGCAGGGACTGACGCAGCCGGGCATGACCATCGTCTGCGGCGATAGCCACACGGCCACGCACGGTGCGTTCGGCGCACTCGCTTTCGGCATCGGCACCAGCCAGGTGGGTCACGTGCTGGCCTCGCAGTGCCTGCTGCAGGTTCCTTCGAAGCCTTATGAGATTCGCGTGAACGGCCAGTTGAAGCCGGGCGTGACGGCGAAGGACATCATCCTTGCCGTGATCGCGAAGATCGGCATCGGTGGCGGCACGGAGAGCGTGTTTGAATTCACGGGCTCAGCCATCCGAGCGCTTTCGATGGAAGAGCGCATGACGATCTGCAATATGTCGATCGAAGGCGGCGCGCGCGCCGGTCTGATTGCGCCCGACGACGCGACGTATCAGTACCTGGCCGGCCGCGAGTTCGCGCCGAAGGGTGCGAATTGGGATGCCGCTGTCGCTCGCTGGAAGCAACTGCCGACCGACGACGGTGCCGTCTACGCCAAGCAATTGATCCTGGAAGCCGATGAACTGGAGCCGATGATCACGTTCGGCACCAACCCGGGCATGGGCATTTCGATCTCGTCGCCGATTCCGACGCCGGCCTCCGTGACGGATCCCATCGAAAAATCCGACCTCATCAAAGCTCTGAAGTACATGAACCTGGAAGCGGGCAAGCCGCTCGAAGGGCACCCGATCGACGTGGTGTTCATCGGCAGCTGCACCAACTCGCGCATCTCCGATCTGCGCGCCGCGGCGTCCATCCTCAAGGGCCGCAAGGTGAACCCGAAGGTCCGCACGCTGGTGGTTCCTGGTTCGCAGCAGGTGAGAGCACAGGCCATCTCCGAGGGCCTGGACAAAGTGTTCCGCGATGCCGGCGCCGAGTTCCGCGAAGCGGGCTGTTCAATGTGTCTGGCGATGAACGGCGATGAGCTGGAGCCGGGACAGTACAGCGTTTCCACCAGCAACCGCAACTTTGAAGGCCGCCAGGGCAAGGGAGGACGCACGTTCCTCGCCAGCCCGCTGACGGCCGCGGCCAGCGCCCTCGCCGGCGCCGTGGCCGATGTAAGAAAGCTGTAAAAGGAGACGCGCTATGCAAACGGATACGAAAACCAATACGAAGATCGTCGTCGCCGGCACTCCGAAGATCGACGTCATCGAAAGCAAGACGGTGGTGATTCCGATTGAGAACATCGACACCGACCAGATCATTCCCGCGCGCTTCCTCAAGACGACGTCGAAGGACGGCTTGGGAGACAACCTCTTCTGCGATTGGCGTTACGCCGCCGATGGCACGCCGAATCCGGACTTCCCGCTGAACAAGCCGGAAGCGGCGGGCGCGCAGATTCTGGTTGTGGGCGATAACTTCGGCTGCGGCAGCTCGCGCGAGCATGCTCCGTGGGCGCTGGCGCAGTTCGGAATCAAAGCGGTGATCAGCACCTCATTCGCCGACATTTTCCGCGGCAACGCGCTCAAGAACGGCGTGCTGCCGGTGATCGTGCCAGCCGACGTACACGCGGAACTGCTCAAGTGGAGCGGCATGCAGGTGAAGATTGACCTCGCGGCGCAGACCGTGATTCTGCCGGGCGGGCACTCCATCCCGTTCCCGATTGATCCGTTCGCCAAGCAGTGTATGTTGGACGGCGTGGACGAACTCGGCTACATGCTGAACCAGGAAGCGGCGATCGCGGCCTACGAAGCCAAGCGCGTCGACTCGATCAACGTCCTGCAGTAACTTCCATCAAAAAACAACAAAGCCGTGGTTGCGCCGCAAGCGCTATCACGGCTTTTCATTTCATTCAAATCCTGATTTTTGAAAGACATCGACATGCGACGTCCGCCCTTGCGGCTGCGGCGTGTGTCAAACATGTGGCATGAAGACGTATATCCGCCAGATGCTCGATGATTTGATACCCAGCAAGAAACCGAAGGCCGAGCCGCCGATTTCCACGAATCTCGAAAACCAGACGTTATCGAGCGACCCGGAACAGCGCGTGCGGCAGCTCGATTGGCAGGCACAGAAAAGCGAAGAGCGGCAGCGGAGTTAAGCGCGATTGCGTGTTTCCCCAGCCAAGCCCGCTGAACTTTTTCCGAGTATCACGGTTCGACGGGCGCCGGTCGCCGAGGGCAAATTCGCCGGCTGGCCGGCCGCTGATTCAAACGCGAGCACTGCGAAGGCAATAGCTTCTTTCGCATCGGGATCGATGCCGAATTCCGCACTCGTTGTCAAAGTAAGTGGAGCAGTGTGATGCGCGATTCTTTGCATCAGCCAGCGGTTGTGCACGCCGCCTCCTGCCGCAATGACATGGCCATACGATTGGTTGTGTTGCGCGATACCGTAGGCGATAGATTGCGCGGTGAATTCCGTGGCGGTTGCGATCAGATCGTCGATAGCGATTCCTGTTGCGAGCAGTCCGGTGACAAACGGTTGCCCGAAACGCTCGCGGCCCGTGGACTTCGGCGGCTGCTGCTTCAAAAACGGATCGGCCATCATGGAACCGAGCAGTTTCGCGTGAACGTTGCTTCGCTTCGCGATGGCACCGTTGCGGTCACACGTTTGCTTCCCTGCGGTCTTGTGCCGGACCAACGCGTCGATCACCATGTTGCCGGGACCCGTATCGAACGCGACGACATCCTCCGGACTTGCGCCGGCTGGAATCAGCGTGATATTCGCGATGCCTCCGATGTTCAGCGCTACACGCGATTGGCTGCGATCGCGGAACAGAAGGTAGTCGACGTAGGGAACCAACGGCGCTCCCTGCCCTCCTGCCGCGATATCGCGCTCGCGAAAATTTGAGACGACGCGGATGCCGGTGCGTTCCGCAACAACCGCCGCTTCCCCAATCTGCATCGTACTTGCGATGCGGCGGCCAAGGTATTCGATGGGCGCGCCTTCATGGAAAATCGTTTGGCCGTGCAAACCAATGAGCGCCAGCTTGTGCTTGCGCGAAGCCTTTTGAATCGCGTCCGCGTATAACTCACCCAGCAGAAAGTTCAGCCGGGAGACGGCGGCGGTGTGCGTCATCGTGTTCGACACGGCAAGAATCGATTCGCGAACATTCTTGGGATACGCAGTGGAATGAAACGCAAGCGGCTGGATACGCAAGCGCGAGCGCTCTCGGCGGATATCGACTATGGCGACATCGATGCCATCCAGCGAAGTGCCGCTCATGACGCCGGCGACGATCATTTTTTGAGATCTCGCTGCAGTTCGTGCAGCAGTTGCAGCGCTTCAATGGGGCGCAACTCGTCTATGTTGAGGTGGCGGATGCGCTCGGCGATGTTTCCGTTGACCGGCTCGAACAACTGAATTTGCAGCGGGCCGGGCTCGGCGCCAGCCAACTCCTCCGTCACGGTGTGTTCGGCCGATTCATGCGTCGCCAGAATCTGGCGAGCGCGTTCGATCACGCTCATGGGAAGCGCGGCCAATCGCGCGACCTCGATACCGTAGCTGCGGTCCGCCGCGCCCGGCTCCACCCGGCGCAGGAAGAGGATTTGATCCCCGGATTCCTTCACGGATACGTGCAAATTGCGAACGCCTTCAAGCTGCTGCGCAAGTTCGGTCAGCTCATGATAATGCGTGGCGAACAGCGTCTTCGCGCGGATGTTTTTATGGATGTGTTCGACCACGGCCCAGGCCAGCGCAAGCCCGTCATAGGTGGAGGTGCCGCGGCCGATTTCGTCGAGCACGATGAGGCTGCGATCGGTGGCCGTGTTGAGAATAACAGCGGTCTCGGTCATTTCAACCATGAAGGTGGAGCGGCCACGGGCGAGGTTATCTGCGGCGCCGATGCGAGTGAAGACGCGATCGACAATCGGCAGCAGCGCGGTTTCCGCCGGAACAAACGATCCTGCCTGCGCGAGGATCACGAGCAAGGCCGTCTGCCGAAGGTATGTCGATTTACCGCCCATGTTTGGGCCGGTGATCACGGAGATGAATTGTTGCTGCGGATGAAAGTAGACGTCATTCGCAATGAAACGCTGCGCGTCGCGCTCCATCAGTTTTTCGATTACGGGGTGGCGCCCGCCGAAAACCTTCATTTCACCCGCTTCTGAGAATGTTGGGCGGACAAAACGGCACTCCGCGGCAACATCGCCAAGAGCAGCGGTTACGTCCAACTCCGCAACAGCAGAGGCGGTCGCCTTAATGCGGGCGGCGTCCGAGACGGAAAGAACGCGAAGCTGTTCAAAGATTTCACGCTCCAGCGTGAGCATCTTGTCTTCGGCATCGAGAATCTTGCTTTCGAGTTCCTTCAGCTCGGGCGTGGTAAAGCGCTCGGCGTTTACCAGTGTTTGCTTACGCTCGTAATCGGTGGGCGCAAGGTGAATGTTCGCCTTCGAGATTTCGATGTAGTAACCGAAGACGTTGTTGAAGCGAATTTTGAGCGACGAGATGTTGGTGCGTGTACGCTCCCGTTGCTCGATTTGCGCAAGGTACGTTTTGCTGTTGCGTGAAATGTCTCGCAGTTCGTCGAGCCGCGGATCGAAGCCATCGCGAATCGCCCCACCGTCGGACAAATTGGCGGGAGGCTCATCGGATAAGGCTGTTTGGATACGGTCCCGCAGTTCGGCGATCTCATCGAGGCGCGAACAAACGTCGCGCAGCGCCGAACATGCCGCTGAGGCAAGACGCTGTTTGAGCGATGGAATCACGGCCAGTGAACGAGCGAGCGCGAAGACATCGCGAGGTCCTGCGCTTGCAAGACTGATACGGGAAAGCAGACGCTCCAGATCAAGAATTGATCCAAGATCTTTGGTGATTTCCGCGCGCAGGATGGTTGCTACGTGCAATTCACCGACGGCGTCCAGGCGGTCATTTATTTCTGTTGCGTTGATCGAAGGAGCAAGAAGGCGGCGGCGCAACAGGCGGCCGCCCATGCCGGTGCGGGTGCGGTCCAACACCGAAAGCAGCGTCGATTCCTTCGACTCACCGGCGAACAGAGGCTCTACCAATTCCAGATTGCGAACCGTGGAGGCGTCGAGCACCATCGAGTCGGCGCGATTGAAAAAAGCCGGGCGCTCCAGATGATCGAGCGACGCGCGTTGCGTTTCGCGCAAGTAGTAGAGCACTGCCGAACACGCCCCCACGGCAAGCGGACGGCCTTCGAGCCCGCATCCATCGAGCGACAGCAAACGGAAATGGTCACACAAGCTACGAGCTGCGTAATCCGATCCGAAGATCCATGCTTCGATGGGCGTCTTCAGACACGGCAGATCCTGCTTCGAACTCTCGGGCGAAAGCGCTTCGCGAACATTCAGGGTTTCGAGCGACGCCGGCACATCGGCCAACTCCATCTCGGTTGCCCGAAATTCACCTGTAGTGATGTCGACGTAGGCGAATCCGGCACGGCCCTTCGTTACATCCGGCATGATCGCAGCCAAGAAGTTATTCTCATGCGAGCGAAGAAGCGACGCGTTCATCGTGGTGCCGGGCGTGACGATGCGGGTGACTTCGCGCTTGACCAACTTCGTCGCGGCCGTGGGCACCTCCATCTGGTCACAGATGGCCACGCGATAGCCCTTTTGCGTCAGCCGGGCGACGTAATTTTCGGCCGAGTGGTAGGGCACGCCGCACATGGGAACGGCGTTGCCTTTCTCTTTATTACGAGCCGTGAGCGTGATTTCGAGTTCGCGGGCGGCGGTGACGGCGTCCTCAAAAAACAGTTCGTAAAAATCTCCGAGCCGGAACATGAGCAGGGCGTTGGGAACCTGCTGCTTGATCCCGTGATACTGCCGCATGAGCGGCGTGGCGGGAGCAGAGGACGCGGCGCTAGGCGCGGTCCCGGGGGCGGAAGACTCAGAGGACATGGGAAGGATTTATTATCCCGCAAGGTGAGGCAACAACGGAGTAGTCATATGGAATATCGATCAGGCGATTCCGCGGGTGCGAGATACAGCCGAATTGCTTCTTCGATACCTCGACACGCTTCTTGTTCGGTGTCGCCAGCCGATGCGCAGCCCGGCAATTCCGGGCACACTGCCGACCAACTGTTCACTTCGGGATCGTACTCAAGGAATACCCGCATTTCATGCCCTAATGTACGCAGACTAACCAATTGTATCTTCGGCGATCATAGCTATCATTCATCGATGATTCGCAAGTAAGTGATTCGGTCACTGATCTCCCCTAAGTCAAGCTCGCGGCGCAGATCGCGCCTAAGTAACTCGAGCAACTGGTCAAGACTTGCGCTACGTTTGGTAGAAAACGCGACAGCGAAATCTCTGGACAACTCTACTTGCTCCGTTGATCCGAAAAGTTGAATATCTGCTATGGCCGATTCCAGCTTCCGCGAGTCATCTGGAGATTGAGTGTGACGATTTCCTGCAGATTCAAGCCTACGGTACGCCTCAATCAAGTACTGTGTTCGCATCTCTCGCTTCTTAGCGATCCGATCACGGCGGAGCAGACTCCAATAAGCGATACTCCAGCCTGCCATCGCGAGCACGATAGTAATTAACTGGTCGCTCTTCATAGGCGCAAACTCTTACGCGTAAATCCCTCGCAACTTAATCGCAAACGCCACGCGATCGAGTGCCAGCATATAAGCCGCGGTGCGGTTGTCGACAGCGTGTTTTTCGGCGTACTTCACCACGTCGTTGAAGCTGTTGATCATGATTTCTTCCAGGCGGTCGTTCACCAAGGCTTCGTTCCAGAAGTAACCCTGGCGATCTTGCACCCATTCAAAGTAGGAAACCGTGACGCCGCCTGCGTTGGCGAGAATGTCGGGGATGACGAAGATTCCCTTCTCTCTCAGAATCGGGTCGGCTGCGGATGTTGTCGGGCCGTTGGCTCCTTCCGTTAGAATTTTCGCGCGGATCTTGTACGCGTTTTGCGACGTGATCACGTTCTCTTTCGCGGCGGGCATGAGGACATCGGTGTCCAGGAAAAATGCTTCTTCGCGATCCATGTTCTCGCCGCCCACGAAATCGCGGATGGAGCCCGTCTCCTTGCGATGCTGCGCGAGCGCGGCAATGTCCAGGCCTTTGTCGTTGTAAATTGCGCCGTCCCACTCAACGATGGCGATGATCTTGAATCCGGCGCGAGACATCAGCTTCGCGGCCATGCCGCCGACGTTGCCAAAGCCTTGAATCACCACCCGAGCCGTTGTTCGATCCAGGCCGAAGCGCTTCATCGCTTGCTCGGTCACCACCATGCAGCCGCGGCCGGTTGCTTCCGTGCGGCCACGAGAGCCGCCCAGATCGATGGGCTTGCCCGTTACCACGGCCGTCTGCGTGTGGCCTTTCCGCATGGAGTAGGTGTCCATCACCCATGCCATGGTCTGCTCGTTGGTGTTCATGTCAGGGGCCGGCACATCGATCTCCGGGCCGATGAATTCGTAAATCTGCGCGGTGTAGCGGCGCGTCATTCGTTCGAGTTCGCCGGGAGAAAGAATCATCGGGTCGCAGATGATGCCGCCCTTGCCGCCGCCGAAAGGGACGTTGGTGACGGCGCACTTCCACGTCATCCACGAGGCAAGCGCGCGGATTTCATCGAGGCTCACATCGGGCGCATACCGGATGCCGCCCTTCGCCGGACCACGCGCGATGGAGTGCTGCACGCGATAGCCGGTGAAAACTTCAATGCGCCCGTCATCCAAAAGAACGGGAATGTTCACCGTTACTTCGCGCGCGGGCGAACGCAGCACCTTCTGCATGCCTTCATCGAGCCCCAAGCGCCGGGCGGCGTCATCGAAACGAGCTTCGGCCGAGATCAATGGATTCAATTCGGCATCGTGAAGATAGGGAGTGACCGGTGGGGCCTCAACGAGCATGCGGGCAAATCCTCCGCTTCAATTATGGCACCGGCAAGAATGGCGGCGGATAATGAAAGCGATGGGACGCACGCTCATCTTCGTCGGCTTAGGATTGGTTGCCGTAGGTGCGCTCACGCTACTGGGCGAACGGTTAAACATCCGCCTGGGCCAGCTGCCGGGCGATATCGTTCTGCGCGGAAAGAACTCGACGTTCTACTTTCCGCTGGCGACCAGTGTGCTGTTGAGTATCCTTCTCACGATTGTGATGTGGCTGTTCCATCGCCGTTGAGCAGGACGTTGAGCAGGACGTTGAGCAGGACGTTGAGCAGGACGTTGAGCAGGACGTTGAGCAGGCACGGGAACGGGAAGTGAGAGTACTCCCTTATGGAGGTTTCTCCGGCATTGGTCTTCTGGCAGAATGGTACGGCAATTGCAAAGTATGGGATTTTGAATTTGTAACTTAAGCATCAGGAGAATCTTTTATAAATGCTTCGTACTAAATGGTTTGCAGCCGTTGGAATACTGTTGCTCCCGCTGGGTGTTTTTGCGCAGGAGAAGGGAAAAACCCCCGACCTCACGGGTGTGTGGACCGCCCGTGGCCTTTCGGCGACGATTTTCACCAAGGGCGATCCCCTGATGACGGATTGGGCCAAGACGGAATACGCCAAGGCAAAGCCGTCCTTCGGACCCAAGATGGTCACGCTTGATCAGACGAACGATCCGGTGTACAAGTGCTTCCCTCCCGGTGTGCCGCGCGTGTACTTTCACCCGTTCCCGCTGCAGATCATCGAGGCTCCAAAAATGTTGCTGATGTTCTTCGAGTATGACCACACCATGCGCCGCGTCTATACAGATGGCCGAAAGCACAACGAGGACATCGATCCGACTTGGATGGGCGATTCCATCGGCCATTGGGAAGGCGACACGCTGGTTGTGGAGACCACCAACCAGATCGCGAAGAGTTGGATCGACCGCCTGGGCCATCCTCACAGCGAACAGTTGCGCGTCGTTGAGAAGTTCAAGAAGACGACCGCCGACAACCTGCAGGTGGAAGTGACACTGAATGACGCGAAGGCGTATAAAGAGCCATTCTCTGTGACGTTCAACATGCAGTTGAAGCCGAACTGGGAGGTTGCCGAGCAGAATTGTATCGACAACTCGAACCTGGACAACCTGGAAAAGGGCGCGCTCCCGAAGTAGTTCCAGAATCCCGTCGTAATCGGAAGGGCCCGCTTGGAAACAAGCGCGGCCCTTTTAGTTTTTGCCGGTTCGCGGCCCGGACGGTGCGACTAGGAGTCCGACACAATTTCGTTGGTGACGTTGTCCACGACTACTGGCGTTTCGAGAAATGTGACCGAGGGATCAGTGCCATATTTTTCCCTCACCATCGCGCGCCAAGTATCGGTGTACATGGCTTGCGCATCGGCCATCGAGTTCCAAAGGTAGACGCCGCCGGCGGCCGCACCATCTGCGGAAACCATATAATATTTGCGCACCAGACCCTTTACACCCTGATATTTCGGGGCGGTGCTGAGGAAAATCGCTCGGGCTTCATCGCGCGTAACTGGCTTGGGAAGTTGAAAAGTAACAATGGTGGTGATCATGGCGCTGAGACTGTTTCCGTGGCTATTATCGCAACCGGTGATGCCTCGGTGCGCGCTTCGCAAAAAAGCCCCGCGATTGCGAAACCCCGGTGTAGCCGGAATCGCTATACTGCGTTATTCGGTTGGACATCCCGTGAATGAGAGGTTTGCCTATGCGTCCTGATTTTCAAGAACTCCAGCGCTATTATGCGTCGCTCTCCGATGAAGCGCTGCTCGAAATCGAGCGCGGAGATCTAACGGAGGTCGCGCAGTCCTGTTACGATGCGGAACTTGCCGCGCGGGGCTTGGATGCGGAAACGGATGACGTGGAGATCCGGCACGACGATCCGTTCGCGGAAGAGGATGGTGACAGCGGCGATGAGCTTGGACCGGATTGGCTCGAAGACGCCGCCTGCGCTTGTTCGTTCGAATCGTCTCCGGGCAACGATGCCGCGCCGGATCTGGACGAAGCCCGCAGTGTGTTGGAAGCCGCGGGAATTCCGTGCCACGCGGTGGGGAGCGAGCTGGACGCGAAAAAGGAAACGCGCCGGTACGCGTACAGCCTGATGGTACCCGCGGCGATGAACATGCGGGCACTCAGCGTGTTGGACCGCGACTTCTTCAATCCGCGCCTCGAGTCCGAGTGGAAGACGCATTTCGCCGATCTCTCCGATGACGAACTACGGGCGCTGAGCCTGCAGGATCTGACCGCGGGAATGTTGGACCGAGTGGAGAGATTGACCAAGGCGTACAAGCAGGAGATGGCAGGGCGCGGAAAATAATTCCGCTCATCATTTTTCAAAGGCGGGCGGCATCATCGCGGTCAAACGATCGCCGACCAGTGTGACTGTTCCGGACGGCGTCGATGCCGATTTCGAATCGGGGGCATAGTAGAGCGTCTGTCCATCCAGGACACTCGATTCGCGCGTTGGCGGTCCAAGGATCTCAACGACCTGCGCGCGCGACATCCCGACCTTGATCAGGTTCCACTTCGAAGACTCCTGCCAGAGCGGCGTGAGCGAAGGGATTGGTCCGGGCACGGAACTGATCTGCATCGCCCTGACGTCCTTTTCCAACTGCAAGATGCGGCGATCCTGTTCGGCCACCGTCCGGCGAAGTTGGGCGACTTCCTCCATTAGTTGATCGAACTGGCGATCCCGTGCGTTGCGCGACTGCGCGACAAGATGTTGCGGGACGAGGGACGAAGCGAAAATCAACGCACCAGCCAACAAGATCCGCGGAGACATAGAAACTCCCATCTTCCGGATTTGGATCCGGACCTACTGGCCACTTGTTGGTAAGCATCTTAGTGCCCAATCGGGTTGAAACCCGCCTTCGTGTTGACAGCTGTCAATAGGGGGTCTACAGTTGGGGCATGGAACAACAACTTCCTGGGCATCCTCAGATTCAGGGTTTCACGACAACCATTTCGCTTGAAAACGCACGTTTTATGAGCCGCGTTTATGGGTGGATGACGGCTGGGCTGTCCCTGACCGGCGTGGTGGCGTGGAGCGTCGCGGGCAGTCCGGAGATGATAAGCGCCATCTTCGGCAACCGGCTACTGTTCTGGGGGCTGATCATCGCGCAATTGGGCGCGGTTTCCGTGCTCGCGGGTTGGATCAACAAGATTAGCGGCGCGGTCGCAACGGCGATCTATTTCGCTTACGCCGCTCTCACGGGTCTGACGCTTTCGAGCATCTTTATCGCGTACACCGGATCGAGCATCGCTTCTGTTTTCGGCACTACAGCTTTCGCGTTCGCCGGGCTCAGCGCCACCGGTTACCTGACGAAGCGCGACCTGGGCCCGGTAGGCTCGTTCTGCATCATGGGCCTGTGGGGTCTGGTTGGATTCGCACTGCTGTCGATGCTGTTTCCATCGCTGATGGGTGAGGGCGCAAGCTTCGTATTCTCTCTGGTGGGCATCATCGTGTTCGCAGGTTTGACGGCCTACGACACACAGAGAATCAAGCAGATGAATACGGCCGGCGAAGAAGGCACGGAGATGGGACGCAAGAAAGCGATCTTCGGCGCGCTGACGCTGTATCTCGACTTTATCAATCTGTTCCTGAGCCTGCTGCGGCTGACCGGACGCCGGCGATAGCCGGTTCTTACTTCCAAAATACGAAGGGGGGCGGCGCAAACCGTCCCCCCTTTTCTTTTGTATGTGAGCTATTGGGTGATACGTTTACTTCAGCATGCCCATGCGTTCGGGCGGCCAGTAGACAAACACGGCTTTGCCGTAGATATAGCTGCGCGGGACAGTGCCCCAGCTGCGGCTATCGTTGGAAGAACTCCGGTGATCGCCGGCGACGAAATATTCGCCCACGGGCACGTGATTCTTGGGCGTCGACATCTTGTCGCGATATTCGTCGGGCACGTAGGGCTCGTCAATCTTCTTGTCGTTTACAAAGACGGCCCCTTCAATCACTTCCACCGTGTCGCCCGGAACGCCGATCACGCGCTTGATGTAGCTTTTCGAGGGATCGCCGGGGAACCAGAAGACCACGGTATCGCCGCGATTGATTTCGGTAATGCCGAATTTGTAAGCGTACTTATTGATGAAGATGCGTTCCTGATCGATCAGCGCGGGCATCATGCTGGTGCCCTCCACTTTCACTGGTTGATAGAGGAACAGGATGACGACGATGGCAATGAGGACGCTAAGGAAGAGGTCGCGCAGCCAGGAAATGGTGGCGAGTGCGGTCGACCGCTTCATGGCCGACGTGGGACCGGGTTCAATCGCAGGCCCAGGGGTGGTTCCGAGGCCCTCCGCGGAGGGCACGTTCGTCGGATTTTCCGGCTCCATCGACACGTCTCCTTAAGTATAGACGGCGAGCCAAGAGGGACGTTTCATGGAATTCGGGGCCGCTATCCGCCAAAGAGCTTCGCGAGACCGTACGCGGCGCTGGCGGCGAGGCCGCCGATCACCGTAGTGCGAATGGCGCTTCTTAGCGGCTGGCTCCCGGTAAAACGGCCCTTCACGTAACCGAAAACGGCAAGGGCGACTAGGGTGGCGATGACCGAATCGCGCAAAGCAATACTGGTGCTATCCACCAGCATGTACGGCATGAGAGGAATCAGTCCGCCCGCGATGTAAGATCCGGCGATGGTGACGGCGCTTCGCGGTGCGCGCTTGGGGTCCGGCGCTTCCAGGCCAAGCTCAAAACGCATCATCCAATCGACCCAGGTTTTCGGGTTCTTCTCGAAGGCCGCGAGAATCTGCATGCTGTTCTCGCGCTCGACGCCGTAGCCATCCAGGATTTCGAGCACTTCATTTCGCTCGTCTTCCGTACGCTCGATGATTTCGCGTTCTTCGCGATCAAGCTCGCTTGCGTAGTGTTCGGCGTCGGTCTTGGCCGCAAGATAACCGCCCAAGCCCATCGCAATGGAGCCAGCCGCGATTTCCGCCAATCCCGCAACCACAACAAGCCGCGAGGAATCCACGGCGCCGCTCAAACCGGCAGCCAAGGCAAAGGGGACCGTGAGGCCGTCCGCCATACCGATAACGATATCGCGAACGACCTCGGTGGACTGAAAATGTTTCTCAACGTGTGGGGTTGCGGGCACTTTGCTCCATTCGCAGAAACTGTCCGGTGTGAGACCAGACGCACGCCGCGATCTGCTCAGGCGTTCCTTCGGCTACGATTTTTCCGCCACCCGCGCCGCCTTCGGGTCCGAGATCGATCACCCAATCCGCGCTGCGAATGACTTCCAGATTATGTTCGATGATCAGGATACTACCACCCGAGCGCAATAGGCGATCAAACGCCGCCATGAGTTTCGCGATGTCATCGAAGTGGAGGCCGGTGGTCGGCTCATCAAAAATGTACAGGGTGCCTTCGCTGGTGGCTTGTGCAAGGTGCGCTGCAAGCTTCACACGCTGCGCTTCGCCTCCCGAAAGCGTAGTTGCTGATTGGCCGAGCCGCAAATAGCCGAGTCCGACGTCGTCCAGAACTTTCAAGCGCTGCACAAGACGGGGCACGGAAGAGAAGAACGAAAGCGATTCCTTCACGGTGAGCTGCAGCACTTCGTGAATGTTCAAACCCTGGTAGTGAACCTTCAGAACGCTCTGCTTATAGCGAGTACCCTTGCACTCTTCGCAAATCAATTCGACGTCGGCGAGAAACTGCATCTCCACCGTGACCGTACCGTCGCCTTGACACGTCTCGCAGCGGCCGCCGGGAATATTGAAAGAGAAGTGCCCCGCCGTATACCCGCGGCGATCAGCCTCCGGCGTCTTCGCGAAGATATCGCGGATCAGGTCGAATGCCTTGATGTAGGTAACCGGATTCGAGCGCGGCGTACGGCCGATGGGTGATTGATCCACCAGGACCACGGAGGTGATCAGGTCGGCCTTTTCCACCTTTTTGCACGTAAGCTTCTCCGGCGCGATGCCCCACTCCTCAGCGGCTTCCGGCGGTGTCTCACGGTTCATGCGCTTCGATAGATTGTGATAAATCACATCGTGCACCAACGTCGATTTCCCGGACCCGGAAACACCCGTGACGGCAACCATCATATTCAGCGGGATAGAAACATCAAGCCCTTTGATGTTGTGCGCCTGCGCGCCGAGGAATCGGATGGTGCGTTTGGGATGCGGGGTGCGAGGCGTACCGCGGCGCGAAGTCACCAGTTCCCCGCGAAGATAACGCGATGTAAGCGAGTGGCTTTCGTCACTCAGCAGCTTCTGGTACGAGCCTTCAAAAATGACGCGTCCACCGTTTTCGCCGGCTCCGGGGCCCATATCCACGATATGATCGGCGGCGCGCATCACGTCGGGATCGTGCTCCACGACCACAATCGTATTGCCAAGGTCCCGCAGTTCGTGCAGGATATTGATTAACCGGCTCGTATCGCGGCTGTGCAAACCGATAGACGGCTCATCCAGCACATAGCACGCACCCACAAGACGGGAGCCCAAACATGTCGCGAGTTGAATGCGTTGCGCTTCGCCGCCGGAGAGCGTGGCCGAGAGACGATCCAGCGTCAAATATTCCAGGCCAACGTCATTTAGGAATTTCAACCGCTGCCGGATTTCGAGCAGCACTTTTTCGGCGATGGCCGCTTCCTCTGGCGATAGCTCGGCTGTGAGAAAGAACTCCTGCGCCTCGGCGATATTCAGGCGGACCACTTCGGCCATCGTCTTGCCACCGAAGCGAACATATAAAGCTTCGGGACGCAGACGCGAACCGCCACAATCCGGGCAGAGCGTGTAGCCGCGATAACGGCTCATAAAGACGCGAACGTGGACTTTGTATTTCTTCTTCTCCACTTCCCGGAAAAACTTGTAGACGTGGTCCTGGACAATGGCCAGTTCCGCCTCGTTCAACTCAAAAAACGGAACGTTCAGCCGGACCTTGCCGCGAGCGGCTTTTCGGAACACTTCGTCCATGTACCAGGCGTAGACGGGCTTGGTCCAAGGATCGACGGCGCCATCTTCAATCGAAAGCGAGCGGTCGGGAACAATCAAGCCGAGGTCGTAATCGATTGTATTGCCGAATCCCTGACAACGCTTGCAGGCGCCGACGGGGCTGTTGAAACTGAACAGGACGGGTTCCGGCGTGGCAAAATCCAGACCGCATTTTTTGCATTGGAACTTTTCATTGAAGAGAATGCGATCGCCGCCGCCCGCCGGCTCAAAGATCACTTCTCCGGCTTCGCGATAACAAATTTCAACGGTATCGACCAAGCGCTGCCGGACGGAGTGCGAGATGGCGATTCGATCCACCAAGGCGTGGACGGGCTTGGTGAAATCGATATCGAGGAGAGACTCGGGCGTCGAAAACTCATACACGCGGCCTTCCTGATAGAGGCGAGCGAAGCCCTTCTTGCGCAGATCGAAGAGACGGTCACGCAAAGCTTCCGTGGTCTTTTCCGGCGGAATGGGGAACAGCGCATACCAGCGCGAACTATCCGGTTGCGCCATCATGCGCGCCGCGACGTGATCGACGGAATCGCGCTCCACTTGTCCGTGTCCGTTCGGACAATACGTTCGCCCGGCGCGGGCCCAGAGAAGGCGGAGAAAATCGTAAAGCTCCGTGGACGTCGCAACCGTAGAGCGCGGGTTGCGTGTGGTGTTCTTCTGGCGGATGGCGACCGGCGGCGCAATGCCGGTGATTTCATCGACATCTGGCTTTTCCATGCGCTCCAGAAATTGACGCGCGTAAGCGGAGAGCGATTCCACGTAGCGGCGCTGGCCTTCCGCGTAAATGGTGTCGAACGCAAGCGACGATTTGCCCGAACCCGAAACGCCGGTAACCACAGTGAGCTTTTCGTGGGGAATGTCCAGCGAGACATTCTTCAGGTTATGCACCCGCGCGCCGTGAATGGAGATAGAGTCGCCCAAGGGGATTAGAGAAGGATCGCCATCTTCCAGTGTAGCGTGAGGGATGATTGGGGTAATTCGTCGAGCTTGGCTACGATAGGAACTTGAACGCCGCATCCATTCGCCGCAAACTCACGCGCTGGTATCACACGGTAAAACGTGATCTTCCGTGGAGACGCACGCGCGATCCATATGCGATCTGGATCTCCGAAATCATGTTGCAGCAGACGCGCGTGGCGGCGGTGATTCCTTATTTCGAGCGGTTTCTGAAGCGCCTGCCGGAAGTCGACTCGTTGGCTGCGGTGGCGGAAGACGAACTACTCACGCTATGGAGCGGGCTTGGTTATTACTCGCGCGCCCGCAATTTGCAGAAGGCCGCGAAGGAGATCGTTGCACGCGGCGCCTTTCCCAAAGGGCACTCCGAATTATTGCAACTGGCGGGCATCGGCGATTACACGGCAGCAGCTGTAGCCAGTATCGCGTTCGGCCGTCCGCATGCGGCCGTCGATGGCAACGTGCGCCGTGTCATCGTGCGATTGACGAATGATGCGAATGTGGACGTGCAGGCGGTGGCGGATAGGCTGCTGGATCACAGCGATCCCGGAGCATGGAACCAGGCCGTGATGGAACTCGGCGCAACGGTCTGCATACCTCGCGAGCCATTGTGTGATGCATGTCCACTGAAGAATGACTGCGGCGCGCGGAATGCCGGAACGCAAAATGAACTCCCGGGAAAGAAGAAGAAACCCGATGTCGTGCGGCTGGAGAAAACGCTCTTGATTCTGCGACGGAGCGAAAAGATCTTGTTGGTCCCGAGTCCTCGTGTGGGCGGCTTCTGGGATCTCCCGGAACCGTTTCCGGGAATCGCAATGGGGGCTGAACTCGGCCACTTCGCGCATCAGATCACGAATAAGCGGTACCGCTTCCGCGTAGTGGAAGCAAAAGCGATCGAGGTTCCGCATTCCGCACAGTGGCTCTCCCTGGACAAGCTGGAGGAAGTTCCACTGGGCACAACGGCGCGAAAGGCCCTGCGCATTTATCACGCAAATTACACGCCGCGCTGATCGCCCCAGATATCCACGTGGAGGCGGGGGCCGTAGCGAAACCCTTCGCGCTTCACCATTCCAATCACCCACTCCGCTTTTTCGCGCAACTTCTCCGGGCTGGTGCCCTCGGGCATGAGAACGACGCGCTCCGGGTCGGCACCGGTTTCCTTGACGATCTGCCGGATTTCCTTCAAATCCGCCGGCTGCGAAACGACGAACTTCAATTGATACGGATACGCAGTCATCAGTCGCTTGAGAACTTCGGGCTGATAGCGCAAGCGATCATGTTGCGCGGCCCAACGGCCCTCTTCCCGTTCGGTGGGTGTAGAGTTGGCAAGCTTAGGACTGATGCTCATCAGATCGCATTCGACCGGCTGAAAAACGGTGCCCGCCGTTTCGATGGTGATGTGGCAATCCCCCACGCTTTTGAGAGCTTTAGTGAGGTCCACAACTTCCGGGGTCAACATGGGTTCGCCGCCAGTGATGACGATGTGCGGCGCTCCAAACTTCAGCGCAACGGCGGCAAGTTCGCTGACGCGCATGTCCTGGCCTTCCGGATTCCACGACGTATACGGCGTGTCGCACCAGGTGCAGCGCAAATTACAGCCACTGGTCCGCACGAACACGCTGGGCACGCCGGCAAGAATGCCCTCGCCCTGAATGGAGTAGAAAATTTCGGAAAGTTTCATCCAGCGTACCGGAGCGGATCAACGATGCCCGCTTCCTCGAACCCTTTCAATCGCAGCAGGCAGGAGTCGCAATGTCCGCAAGCGTGACCAGCAGCATCAGGATCGTAGCAACTATGCGTCAGCGAAAAATCGACACTGAGCTCGTGCGCGCGGCGAACAATATCGGCCTTGCTCATCGTCACCAGCGGCGCGTGCACTTTAATGGACGTGCGGCCTTCCACACCCGCCTTGGTCGCCAGATTCGCCATCCGCTCAAACGCGCGGATGAACTCCGGGCGGCAATCGGGATAGCCGGAGTAATCGACGGCATTCACACCGATAAAGATATCGGAACACTCCAGCACTTCCGCCCACGCCAGCGCATAGGCGAGGAAAATTGTGTTGCGCGCCGGCACGTAGGTGATGGGGATGCCGCCAGCAATTTCTCCTGCCGTTTCGTGCTTCGGAACGTCGATATCGGCGGTCAGCGCACTGCCGCCAAAAACCCGGAGATCGATCTTCGCAACGCGGTGTTCCTTCGCGCCCAGTGTATTAGCCACACGCGCCGCCGCAGTCAGTTCGACGCTGTGCCTCTGTCCGTAATCGAAAGAAAGTGCGTAGCAGTCGTAGCTTTGCGCGCGGGCGATCGCAAGACAGGTTGTGGAATCAAGGCCGCCGCTTAACAGACAGACAGCTTTTGGAGAAGACATGTACATCTCCATTTTAGCGACCCTCGCCCAAAAACGCCTATTCGCGATGCTATGATCGGGCGATTGAGGCCCTTATGAGTCAACCCACTCCGCCGAAACATCAGCCGTTTGTTTCCGAAAAAGAAAACATGAAGGAGTTCACGCTCCGCGCGGTGGTGCTGGGGCTGGTGATGTCAGTGATCCTGGGCGCGGCGAACGCCTACCTGGGATTGCGCGCGGGAATCACGATCGCCGCCACATATCCGGCAGCCGTGATCGGTATGGCGGTGCTACGCGCATGGAAGGGCACCATTCTGGAAGAGAACCTTGCGCGAACCGCAGGTTCCATTGGCGAATCCGTGGCCGCGGGCGCGATCTTCACGCTGCCGGCGTTCCTCATCGCAGGCTCGTGGACATCTTTCGATCCGGGGCAAGCCTATTGGAAGTCGACGGCACTGATGTTGGTGGGCGGCATTCTCGGCGTGCTGTTCGTGTCGCTGGTGCGGCGCGCTCTAGTCGAAGACCCCGAGCTTCCCTTCCCTGAATCGGTGGCGGCATCGGAGATTCACAAAGCCGGACGCCGTGGAGCGGAAGCGGCTCGTTATCTTTTTTGGAATATCGGACTGGGCGCGTTGATTCAAGCCTTAGGTGAATTCAAAGTGTTCGCCGCGGAGAGCGATTTCTTTGTGAAGATCGGCTCCATCGGCAAAAGCTTCGTCCGGCTGGGTCCGCTGGGCAGCAAGAACGTAGTCAACACCGGTGCTGTCTCGATTGTCTCCGCGCCCACGGTCAGCCCGGCGTACTTGGGCGTAGGATACGTGATCGGGCCGGAGCTTGCCGCGCTGCAATTTTCCGGCGGCGTGCTGGCGTGGGGCTTGATGGTGCCGCTGCTACTCTATTTCCTCGGCCCGCAACTCCAGCAGTTCATGCCGCCGGAGGCAAGTAACGAAGATTGGGCCAAACAGGCCGCCGCCGTGTGGCGCTACATCGTTCGACCGATCGCCGTGGGCGGCATGATGGTGGGCGCGGCGTACACCATGTACAAAATGCGCAAGAACCTCACGTCGAGCCTGGGACGCGCCCTCGCCGAAGTACGGCAAGGCACGCCGCCGATGGAAACGCTGGCGCGGACGGAACGTTACATGAGTTCCAAGGTTGTGTTTGGATTGATCGGCCTGATGTTCTTGTTGATGATCGCGCTATACATTTACTTCTCCGGCAACACTGTGGGTGGTATTGTGGCGGCGATCGTGATGCTGCTGGTCGGCTTCTTCTTCGCGACAGCCTCGGGCAGCCTGGTCGGCATGATCGGGTCATCGAATAATCCCATCTCTGGCCTCACACTTTCCACACTAATCATCGCCGCGCTGCTCATGGTTTCGCTCGGAGTCTCGGGCGCCGGGGGCGTTGCCGTGGTGCTGGGCGTGGCCGCCGTGGTTTGCGTTTCGTCTGCAGTCGCGGGCGAATTACTGCAGGATTTTAAGGCCGGCTACATTTTGGGCGGCACACCGCGCACGATACAAATTGTCGAACTCGTCGCGGTGACGCTTTCGAGTCTGGTGATGTACTTCCCGCTTTACGTGCTCCACGTGGGCAACATTAAGGCAGGCGGCACAGGCTTTGGCGGAGCGCAGCTTCCCGCGCCGCAGGCGGGATTGATGGCCGCACTCGCGCAAGGCATCGTGGGCGGCGAAATGCCGTGGCCGCTGGTGGTGACGGGCGCGCTCTTCGGCGTCGCCATGATCATGATTAAAGTGCGCAGCCCGATGCTGGTTGCCGTCGGCATGTATCTGCCCATCGCGACCACATTCGCCATTTTCGTAGGCGGCATGCTGCGCGGATTGACGAACGTTCTCAGCCGCCGCGCGGGCCACAATGAAGCACAGAAGAGCCGCGTGGAGAGCGTCGGCATCCTTGTCGCCAGCGGTCTGATAGCGGGCGAGGCGCTCACGGGTCTGGGCTTCGCGACCGTGCGATTCTTCGATTGGAAGGTGCCGGCGATTTTCGACGAGCCTTCTTACCTCACCGGCGTGGTGGCACTCGCAGTGCTGGCGTTTGTGTTGCTGCGGTTGCCGCTATCGAAGGCCGGGCGTCCGGAAGATCCGGCTGCTCCTGCCGCGATGATGTAGGAAGCCGCGCCGCGCCTGACCTACGTAAGAGTGAAGCCGACCGTCGCTTCCGTCTTCTCCCAGATCAGCGCGATGGTGCCTTTGTTGCCGCCGTCGGCGCGGACTTCGAACGTCAATTGTTCAACCGGTTTTTCCAGCGTCTTCAACACCATCTTGGTGCGGCCGATATCCGTCGACGCGTCGTGATCCAGGTGAAACGCGTGTGAGTTACTGTTGACGACCAACTCGAACTCTTTCTCACCGGGTATCACCCACAACGCGTAGCTCCCCTTGGCGAGCTTCATTGTGCCAATCTCGATACCGGCTTCGGCGGACGTGAACGCCGTCGACCAGTTCGCGCCGGGACACCAGATCTCGCCGTACGGCACCAGACCGCCGTAGATCTTCCGGCCGCGCATGGATGGAGCGAAGTAATCAATCTTCACTGCCTTGCCGCCGATAGTCGCCGTCACGATCAGGGACGGGCTCGCTGGACGAAAGCGCGGATCGCCTTGCGCAAACAGCGGAGCGCCCGCCACGCCCATGGACAATCCCTGCAAGAATTTTCGCCTCTGCATGACCGGCCTCCTCGCGTCGCGCTGGTGCGCTGTGCGCCGTATTACGGCACCACATTATGGCACCAAGGTGATAGGGACGGAAGCCTCGGTCTTTTCCCACGTCATCGTGAGGATGCCGTTGTTGCCGCCCGTCGATTTCACGGCGATGGCGAAATTTTCCACGGCCGCCGGCAGCGCCTTCACGGTCATCTTCGCGCGGCCAAAATCCAGCTTCTCGTGATAATCGAGCCCCCACTGTCCAAGTTCCTTATTGATGACCAACGTCCACTCGTTGGCCGTGGGAATCGTGAAGATGGTGTAGTTGCCCTTCGGCACCTTCAGGCTGCCGATCTGCAGATTCGCTTCCGTGCTCAACGTAGTGGCACTATCCGCGCCCGTGCGCCAGATCTGGTTGAACGGAACCAAGCCGCCCATGATCTTTCGCCCGCGCATGCGCGGAGACGAGTACTTGATCTGAACTTTCTTGCCGCCGATGGCTGCCGTGGTTTCCGCGGGCGGGCTCGTCTGCGCCTGTGCGGACGGAGCCAGCACGGCTGCGGTGAACGCGGCCACGCTGGCGAGAAAAGTACGTCGGTGCGTCATACGCTTTCATTGCAGCACATTTGGGAGGGCACTTCAGGCCGAACGTTCTTGCCGAAGCCGAATAGCGGTCGTCAGCGCACACCGCCGGTTGCTACAGTAAGAAGATTGTCGCGAATTAGCTCGTCATCGGCCGCCGAACGCCGCGAGATCAATTGGACTCAGTTGTACCTGGGCTTGTTGTTCACCACGCTCGGCACCTTGATCCTGGAACTCGGGATGACGCGTATTTTTTCCGTCGTCTTCTACTATCATTTCGCGTTCCTTGCGATTTCGATGGCGCTGTTCGGCCTTGGCGCAGGCGGAGTTTTTTCTTACGTGTTGGTGGAACGCGGCGGACGCCCGTTTTCAAAGCTCGGCAACCTGGGCCTCTGCACCGCGGCATCGGTCATTTTTTCTTTGTGGTTTGTTCTCGCGCAGCCGGCCGACGTCGGCCAGTGGGGCCTGGTCGCCGTGTATCTGGCGAGCACGCTGCCATTCTTCTTTGCGGGAACGGTTGTTTCCATTGTGATCGCCGAAGCGATTGATCGCGTGGATCGCGCTTACTTCTTCGACCTCGGCGGCGCGGCCATCGGTTGTTTGGCTCTGATTCCTTTTCTGAACGCGTTTGGCGGACCGAACACCGTGATCTCCTCCGCGGTCTTCTTTGGAATTTCCGCGGCGCTCTGGTTCCATCAAGCGGGACGACCCCGAGCTCGTGCAACGGCTGTCGGCGTTTCACTCGCGTTGGTGGCATTGATGGTGGTGAACGGCCCGGCGCGTGTGCTGGATACCCGCGTGTCAAAGGGCATGCAGCTTCCGCCGGAACGTTTCGTCAAGTGGAACAGCTTTTCCCGCGTCGCCGTTCACAACCGCGATGGCTACACAAGCATCGTAATCGATGGCGATGCGGCAACCGCCCTTGCAGATAAGGACCTCGATCGTTTGAGCGACGCCGACCGGGCGAAGCTTCTCCACGAGGGTCCCGGCTCGCCCTATTTCCTCCGTCCGGGCGCAAAAACGCTGATTATCGGCGCGGGCGGCGGCTATGATGTGACCCGGGCAATCGCCTCGGGCAGCCGCGATGTGACGGCGGTTGAGATCAATCCGATCATCGCCAACACCATCATGCGCGGGCGATTTGCGGACGAAAGCCACCGTCTGTATTTCCGGCCAGAAGTTCGCCTGTTCATTGAAGACGGCCGCTCGTACGTGCGCCGCAGCACGGAGAAGTATCAGGTACTGCAGGCGACGCTAGTAGACACGTGGGCCTCCACCGCCGCGGGCGCCTTCGCGCTCTCAGAGAACAATCTGTATACTTCGGACGCCTTCTACGATTACCTTTCGCATCTGACCGACGATGGCGTGCTGTCTTTCACTCGCTGGGGTTTCGACGTTCCACGCGAGTCGCTGCGGCTTCTCTCTTTATCGATGGACGCTTTCGCGCGCCTGGGTGAGCCGGATCCCGCCAGCCACGTCATGGTGATCCGCGACGACGCGGCGAAGCTGTATGGTTGGGGCTCGCAGGACACAGTGCTCGTCTCCCGCAAGCCCTTCACCGAGGCCGACCGTGCCCACGCCAAACAGCTTGCCGCCGATTCGAAATTGCAATTGGTCTACTTGCCGGGCGAGCCCATCAACAACGCTTTCGGCGAATTGTTGACCAGCCCCGACCCAAAGAAGTTTTGGAACGACTACCGCTACGACGTCTCGCCCGTTGGCGATGACCGTCCATTCTTCTTCTACACCGTGCAGCCTCGCGATGTTTGGACATTCCTGTGGAACGCGAACGAACAGAGCGCCGATTTCAAGGTAAACCGCGCGCTGCCCATGCTCTTTTATCTAACGTGTCTGAGCATCGGCGCGACGCTGCTGGTCGCTTTCCTGCCACGCATTGTTTTGCGGGCGCGCCTGCCGCATCAACCGGGCGTCGTTGGCTTCCTTCCCTATTTTCTCTGCTTAGGCGCGGGCTACATTCTGATTCAGGTCGCGCTGATACAAAAGTTCGTCCTGCTGCTTGGACATCCGACCTACGCGCTCACGGTAATTGTTTTCTCGATGCTGGTGGCCAGCGGGCTCGGCAGTTACCAAAGCCGCCGGGTTGTTGGATCGAGCGACATAAATTTGATGCGCGTGCTGGGGCTGATCTTCGTTTTCGTGACGATACTCGCATTCGGCGCAAGCCCGCTGGTTGCCGCAGCCGCATCCTGGCCGCTCGCCGCGAAAATGGCAGTGACTGCGCTCGTCATCGCTCCGGCGGCGTTCCTGATGGGCATGCCCTTCCCCAGCGGATTGCAAAGACTCGATCAAATCCACGCGCCTTCCGTGCGCTGGGCGTGGTCGCTCAATGCCGCGGCAAGCGTGCTCGGCTCCGGAAGTGCGATTGTGCTGGCGATTTACCTGGGCCTGCGTAACACGCTGCTCATCGGCGGCGCGCTTTACTTGGCGGCTCTGCTCGTAATATGGAGCACGAACCGCAAACCGCAGAACATCGCGAGCTAAAGGTGGGGCCCAGCGCCTGCTCGGCAGCCAGCCACCCGGCTGGCCTGGGGCTTATGGAAACTACTGCCGAGGCGGGCGCCTCGGCGCCGATCTGGCGGTCCGCCCCACCAAATTAGAGTGACTCTTCCATCGGCATCGCTAGTGGCGGCTCAATCAGGAAGTCCAGATCGTTCATTCGCGCAACGGCGTTCCGGATCGATTGCTCGGTTGTCGGCGCAACGGTAATCACAAACGGCAGGTCATTGGGATTCGCGTGCGGCAATTGCAAAACCGCGTCCAGCGAAATTCCTTCCGCCGCCAGCGCAGATGCTAGCGAGGCAATAATACCCGGACGGTCCTTCACTCGGAAACGCAGATAATAGGCGGCTCTGTTCACCGTGATCGAAAGCGGCTGGTATTCTCCAAGCTTCGCGTGCGCAAACGGCGACACACGCTCCGGACTGCCATTGCGGATCTCTCGCGCTACACGCATCAAATCGCTGACCACGGCGACGCCCGTCGGATGAGGACCCGCGCCACGGCCGTAGTAGAACGTATCCGCGCCGTAGTGGCCGCGCACCCAGATCGCGTTATAAGCGCCACGCACGCTGGCGAGAATCGTCGACTGCGGCAGCAACGACGGCCGTACCGATAGCAACAGCCCTTCCGGCGTCTGGCGCGCCGCGCAGATCAGGCGGATGGTGTGCTGCAGCATGTGCGCGTAGCCAAAGTCGATGGGTCCGATGCGCCGGATGCCTTCGGTGTAAATATCGGACGGAACAATGCGCTCACCGAACGCCAAAGCCGAGAGAATCGCCAGTTTGGATCGCGCGTCGAAACCATCGACGTCGGCCGAAGGATCGGCCTCAGCATAGCCCGCTGCCTGCGCTTCTTTCAAAACCGAATCAAACGATGCGCCGCGTTGCTCCACTTCCGTCAGGATGTAGTTGCAGGTGCCGTTCAAAATTCCGTAGAGCGTCTCGATCCGGTCGCCCGAAATACCCTCGCGCAGCACCGCGTGAATCGGAATGCCCCCGGCGACGCTCGCCTCCATGGCGATATTGATGCGCGACGCGATCGCCTTGTCCCACAGGTCGGCGCCGTGTAACGCCATCAGTTCCTTATTCGCGGTGACGACGGATTTCCCTTTCGCGGCAGCGGCTTCAATCACTTCTCGAGCCACGCCGGTTCCGCCAATCAATTCAGCCACCACGTGAATATCCGGCTGATTCACCACATCGCGCCAGTCCGTCGTATGGAGAGCGTGCTTGAACGCGTCGGGAATATTCTTCCCCTCCAGATTGCGGCTGCACACCGCGGCGACGTGCAAGGGGAAGCCCAACTTCCGCGCGATGGAGTCCGCGTTTTCCGCGAGAATCGAGAGCGTACCTGAGCCAACGTTGCCCAGGCCGATTATTCCAATATTGACTGGCTGCATAGAGTATGAGAACGGCTTGTATCATTGTAAGATATGGAGGCGGGTGAACTTAACTTGGGCTATTCAAGCCCACCGCGAGCCTCCCATTTTTCAACGTTTTTCTAGTCGATTGTGTTAACCTGGAGCGTTTACCTGTCATGCCCGTCACGCGAGAAAAATCACAACTGATGAGCGCCTCGGAGATCGACCGCACCTTGGTCCGTCTGGCGCATGAAATCCTGGAGCGTACCGAAAATATCGAGAAACTGGTCTTCATCGGCATCCGCCGCCGCGGCGTACCGATGGCCCAGCGTCTGGCGCAGAAGATTGAGACGCTCGAGGGGCGCAAGATCCCCGTCGGCATCCTCGACATCAATCTTTACCGCGACGATCTCTCCACTGTTTCCAGCCAACCTGTTTTAAACGCGACCGATATCCCGTTCCCCGTGGCTGGCAAGGACGTCATCCTCATGGACGACGTGCTCTACACAGGCCGCACCATTCGCGCCGCTCTCGACGCACTCTTCGATCACGGCCGCCCCGCGCGTGTCCAACTCCTGGTGCTGATCGACCGCGGATGGCGCGAGTTGCCGATTGAGGCCAGCTACGTTGGCCGTAAGGTGCAGACCTCCGACATGGAGATTATCGAGGTGAAATTCCGCGAGATCGACAACATGGAGAAGGTCCTTTTGGTCGAGCGCATCGCGGAACAGGGAGCGTAATCGTGAGAGGTTTGCTCGATATTGAAAGTTTGACGCGGCCCGAAATTCAGGCAATTCTGGACCGCGCCCGGGACTTTCAGGTTCCCCCCGGCCAACCCGTCAAGCGCTTCGATCTGTTGCGCGGCCGGATGGTGGTGAACCTGTTCTATGAAGCGTCCACTCGAACAAGGACCAGTTTCGAAATCGCCGCGAAGCGCTTGGGATGCGACGCGGTTTCCATCACCGCGCAGGCCTCCAGCGTTTCGAAGGGCGAATCGCTGGTGGATACGTTGAATACCCTGGGCGCGATGCGGCCGGATGCCGTCATCATGCGTCACGCGGCCTCGGGGGCACCTCATTTTTTGCAGCGCCACCTCACTTTCCCGATCATCAACGCCGGCGACGGCACGCATGAGCACCCAACACAAGCGCTGCTCGATGCCCGCACGATCCTCGATCGCGGTGCGAAGCTCGAAGGGCTGAGGGTGGCGATCATCGGCGATATTGCACACAGCCGCGTGGCCCGTTCCAACGTTTATCTGCTTTCGAAGTACGGGGCCGACATCATCCTGTGCGGGCCGCCCTCGCTGCTTCCTCGCGAATTGAAAGACCTTGCACCGGGCGTGACGCTAACCACTGACATGAATGAGGCGATCCGCGACGCCGACGTCATCATGATGTTGCGCGTCCAATTGGAACGCCAACACGAAGCGGCTTTCCCCGCGAGCGAATACTTCCCGTTCTACGGCCTTCGCCTGGAGCATTTGAAATTAGCAAAGCCCGACGTCATCGTGATGCACCCCGGCCCCATCAACCGCGGCCGCGAGATAGCCTCCGAAGTCGCCGACTCGCAAAAGTCCGTCATCTTGAATCAAGTGGAAAACGGAATCTCAGTTCGAATGGCAGTCCTGGAACGTGTTTTGGGTGGAGAGAAAAATGCCGGCGCTGCTCATTAAGAACGGACGGGTCATCGACCCCAACTCGGATCACGACGCCGTCGCCGATGTTCTCATCACGGACGGCATCATCACCGGTGTAGGCCAGAACCTGACCGCCGCGGGCGCGGAAATTTTCGACGCAACCGGTATGATCGTCGCTCCCGGCTTCATCGACATGCACGTGCATCTGCGTGAACCCGGCTTTGAGCATTCCGAAACTATCGAGACCGGCTCCCGCGCGGCGGCCGCGGGTGGATTCACATCCATCTGCCCGATGCCCAATACAGCTCCGGTGAACGATAGCAAAACAGTGACGACGTATATCGTCGAGCGCGCCCGCCGCCACGCTGTTGTGAATGTGTTTCCAATCGGCGCCATAACAAAAGGCAGCGCGGGAGAAGAACTCGCGGCCATCGGCTCCATGAAGCAGGCGGGTGCGGTCGCCATATCCGACGATGGCCGCCCGGTGATGAACGCCCGTGTCATGCGCCGCGCGATGGAGTTCGCCAAGGGCTTCAACATCCCGGTGATCAACCACTGTGAAGATCTGCACCTGAGCGCCGGGGGCGACATGCATGAGGGCCTCGAATCGGTGCGCCTCGGCCTGCGCGGCATTCCTGGTGTTTCCGAAGACGTCATGGTGGCGCGCGATATTCTGCTCGCTGAACTGACGGGCGCCCGCTACCATGTCGCGCACATCTCGTCTGCTCATTCTGTCGCAATGGTCGCTTACGCAAAGGCTCGCGGCCTCGCGGTGACTGCCGAAGCGACGCCCCATCACTTGACGCTTTCCGATACGGATATGACTCCGTACGACAGCAGCTTCAAGATGAAGCCGCCACTGCGTTCCCGCAAAGACGTCAACGGCGTCGTCGAAGGCATCGTCAGTGGAGCCGTGGAAGTAATCGCAACCGATCACGCCCCGCATCCCGGCGACGAAAAGATGCAAGAGTTCGAGCGTTGCCCGTTCGGCATCCTCGGCCTCGAAACCGCCATCGGCATCTCGCTCGAACAGTTGGTGCACAACGGCAAGATCAGCCTGCGAAGGCTGGTGGAGCTGTTCACCGTCAACCCGGCTCGGGTTCTCGGCATCAACCGAGGAACACTCGCCGCAAGCGCCCCCGGCGACGTAACCGTATTCTCCACCGACAATGAGTGGACCTACGACGTAAACAAGTCGTTCTCGAAAAGCCGCAACACCCCATTCGACGGAAAAACGTTCCGGGGCGGCCCGCTGGCCACCATCGTCAACGGCGAAATCGTTTGGCGGGCGTAGGATACCGCGCGTCAGCGACGGAATTCCCAAAGTTGTAAGAGGTAAGCCCCGCCCCAATCGGCGGGGTTTGTTTTGCGCAGAGCCTATTTGGCCGGCGCGGCCTTGCACTCCTCGCACGGACAGATCCGGCGGAAGTGATCGAACGAATAAATCCCCGTTCCATGCCCATCCGACCACGCAATGCGGATCGCATAACCGCCGATCTCCTCCACGCTCAACATGCGTAGCGCGGGTTTGAACATGGGGAACATGTCTTTCGATTCGATCGAATAATTGGTCTTCTGCGGCTCGGTTCCATGCGCTCCGGTGCACGTCGCGCACGGGCATTCGTCCCGCAGGTAGGCGTTCGAATACTCGCTGCGGTGGGAATCTTTCCAGTCGATCTTGATCCCTTTGGATTTTGAGATCGCGATGTGTTCAGGTTCAGTTGCGGGAATACTCATTCTGCGGATTGGCTCGCTTATTGGTTGACGCGTTCAATGTCGCGGATGCCCGGCATGCGCCGGATTCCGGACACCACGCGTTCCAGTTGTTTCTTGTCTTTCACTTCTACGCTGATCTCGACAACGGCGCCGTCGGTATCCGGGCCGTCATCGCCGCGCGCTTCCAAGCTCCGGATGTTGCACTGCTCGTGGAAAAGAATGGTCGTGAGCTGATTCAGCAGCCCCGGCCGGTCGTCGCTGTGGACCACGAGTTTCACCAGGAACGAATCGGACTCCGCCCGTGCCCATTCCACGTCGATCTTGCGTTCCACTTCGTACATCAGGTTCTGCACGTTCGTGCAATGGACCGCATGCACCGCAACGCCCTTGCCGCGCGTCACGTACCCGACTATCGCTTCGCCGCGAATCGGATTGCAGCACTTGGCGCGATACACCAGCAGATCGTCAGCGCCCTTCACCTTGATGACGAGGTCTTTGTCCGCTCCTCCGCGGTCCCCGGCGGGCGGAACAGCTGGAGTGTGCGCTGGCTCTGGAACTTCGGCCGATACCTGATCGGGCGCCAGCTTTTGCAGCACCTGCCGTGCGGAAAACTTTCCGTAGCCAAGCGCCGCGTATAGATCCTCGATCTTGCTTGCCCCGTAATCCGAAGCCACGGATTCCATCTGCGCATCGGTCACCCGAGAGAGCCCCACGCCAAAGCGCCGTGCCTCGCGCTCCAAATACTTCTGCCCGATTTCAATTGCCTTCTCGCGCTCCGTTGTATTGATGACGTGCTTGATCTTGTTGCGGGCGCGCGATGTCTTAACAATCGCCAGCCAATCCTTGCTGGGTAAATGGCCAGTCGTCGTCAGAATCTCAACGACATCGCCGTTTCGCAGCCCCTGCTTCAGCTGCACGATGCGGCCATTCACCTTAGCTCCGCTGCAGGCGTTGCCCACGTCGGAATGGATCGCGTAGGCAAAGTCGATAGGCGTTGCGTCGCGGGGCAGAATGATTACGCGGCCCTTTGGTGTGAACGTGTAGACTTCTTCGGGATACAAGTCCACTTTGAGCGTGGCCATGAACTCGCCCGGGTCGCGCATTTCGCGCTGCCATTCCACCAACTGGCGGAGCCAGGCGATGCGTTGGTCGTCATCGGCCGGGCCGCGCTTGCCTTCCTTGTATTTCCAGTGCGCCGCGATGCCCTCTTCGGCCACCTTATGCATTTCGTCCGTGCGGATCTGCACCTCGAAGTGCCGCCCGCCCGGCCCCATCACCGATGTATGCAGCGATTGATACAGGTTCGGCCGCGGAATCGCAATGAAATCTTTGATGCGGCCTGGAATCGGGTGCCACTCATTGTGAATGACGCCCAAAGCACCGTAGCAGTTCTTCAGCGAATCCGTGATGATGCGTACAGCGAGCAAATCGTACACCTGATCAATCGCAATCTTCTGACGCTTCAGCTTCTGGAACACCGAATACGGACGCTTCACGCGTCCTTCCACGCGCGCGGAAATTCCCTCTCGGGACAACAGCACTTCCACGGTGTGCTTGATTTCGTTTAGCGCCGCTTCGTTTTCCGCGTGCCCTGCCTCGAATTCCTTGAGGATTCCCTGCGCGGCCTCGGGCTCCAGATAATGAAACGCCAGGTCTTCCAACTCGGCGCGAACTTTACCCATGCCGAGCCGGTGCGCAATCGGCGCGTAGATCTCCATCGTCTCCGACGCGATTCTCTGCTGCCGTTCCTGGGATAGCGCGCCCAGGGTCCGCATATTGTGCAGGCGGTCCGCGAGTTTCACCAGGACGACGCGAATGTCGTTGACCATCGCAAGCAGCATCTTGCGGACGCTTTCCGCTTGCCTCTCTTCGCGGGACGCTAAATTCAATTTACTGAGCTTGGTAACGCCGTCCACACAGCGCGCAACGTCATCCCCAAACAATCGCTTCACTTCCACCAGAGTTGCCGACGTATCCTCCACCACGTCATGCAGTAGGCCCGTCTGCAGGCAGACCGTATCCATGTTCATGTCGGCGAGGATCTGCGACACCTGCAGCGGATGAATCATGTAGGGTTCGCCCGACGCTCTCGTCTGAGCACCATGCCGCTCACAAGCAAACCGGAACGCTTTGCGTAGCGGCTCTAAATCGTCATTGGGCCGCGCCGCCTGAACGTGCTTTTCCAGTTCGTCGTAGCGCCGTGCCACCTCTTCGGGAATCGCCAGCGGCGGCAATGGCGGCGTTCCATCGGGTGCGCCTACAGACGCACTAACAACGGGAGCCGCAGGGTCCACCGGCGGGGGGCTAACGGCTTGTGTGGCGTCAGACATGAGGAATAATCTTGCTGACTCCAGTTTAGCGAAGCCCCATGGCGCATGGCCCCTGCCGTGCACCACGGGGTTGGTGAAATGTTCGTTTTTTTTACGAATGTTTAATGAACGTGCCGTTGTTGAGTTCCGTCATCGCCTGACGGAGTTCATTTTGCGTGTTCATCACGATGGGTCCGTGCCAAGCCACTGGTTCTTCGATCGGCTTACCCGAAACCAAAAGGAAACGGATGCCCCGCTCGCCCGCCTGGACAACGATTTCGTCGCCACGGTCGAACAGCACCAGGCAATGGTTCTCCACGTCGTAAACCGGAGCCGCGGTCGGATCCGCCGCCTGCTCCGTCAAAACGGCCTGCGGAGCGGAGGCATCGCGAAACGTTCCCGAGCCGGCGAACACGTAAGCAAACGCGTTGCGAGTCACCTCCACTTTGATGCGCTTTTTCTTGTTAGGCGGAACGGAAATATCAACGTAATTCGGATCGGCGGCCACGCCTTCCACTGGACCCTTCTGCCCCCAGAACTCGCCGCACACAATGCGCGCGCGGGTGCCATCGTCCTCGGTCACCTCAGGAATCTCCGCGGCGGGGACGTCCTGATAACGCGGATGCGTCATCTTTAAAGACGAAGGCAAGTTAGCCCACAATTGAAACCCGTGCATGCGGCCCTGCCCATCGCCTTTGGGCATTTCCTGATGGAGAATGCCGCTGCCGGCGGTCATCCACTGCACATCGCCCGAACCAAGCAACCCCTTGTTTCCCAGGCTGTCGCCGTGCTCCACCGTGCCCGAAAGAACGTAGGTGATCGTCTCAATGCCGCGATGCGGATGCCAAGGAAATCCCGCCAAAAACTGGCGCGGATTATCGTTGCGGAAATCGTCGAGCATCAGGAACGGATCGAATTCGTTGGTCTTGCCGAATCCGAAGGCGCGCCGCAAATGAACGCCCGCGCCCTCCAAAGTGGGCTGTGATTTTGAAATTTGCCTAACTGGACGCAGTGACATGCTGCCCTCCCATTCTTCTTAATATTTTGAAATACCCTACCTTGGATGAAGAATCCAGGAATCGGATGCAGCAGCTACTTCCAGCCCCGGGCCTTCGCCACCAATTTCTTGTACGGCGACTCAAACGTCACCCGCGGTACTGAGATTTTCGGGCGGAACTCTTTCAAATCCCGGGCAAGTGCGCGAGGCAGCCGCTCACAGGCATCCTGGAAGTTGCGGCTCGATGCAGCTTCAAACCCGGCCAATGCGCGAAAATACCCCTGCTGCCCAACCACCTTGCGGCATCCCGTCAGAAGCGCGCCAACAATTTCAGTGCGGTCCTCCGCGCTCAGGATGGGGTGCTTGGCCAGAACGCCGCCCCAATCGTCCAGGAACGGGCCCAGTGGCAGCAGAAGATCGGCGCTGTTCCGCAAAGCCCGGACAGGGCGGAGTGGGTAATGGCGGTGCCCCTCGGCCGAGAGCGCCTCGCGGTAAATGCGGGCAGCGACCTGAAAGGTTCCCCCATAAAGCTTGGTGTTTTCATGCGCAAGCCGATGGAAACGTACGCGCGACTCGCGGAGCGATTCATGCTGGGTCCAGAAGCTAATGCCCTGATCGAGATCGCCACAATTGTGTGTGAGGCTGACGGCCAACCGGAGGACGTCCAACTCAGCTCCCGGCGTGTGGAGCATCTTTCGAAAGCCGCCAGCCTGACGCTCCAATTCGGCGTCGATCGCAGCGTATGTTTTGTTGAAGTACTCAGTTTCCCCTAAGGTCGCGAACCGCCCATGGGCGCCGGCAAGAACACTAAACCACTCGCCATCATGCCCACTGATTTCGCCGAAGCCATCCACCGTGGTGATTCGCTTCGACACGGGCGAGAGATCCCACTGGTGGGCCTGTAGTCCGTAATCGCACATGGCCCGAAGCGCATCGCGATCCCGGCATTCGCGCCAAAGAATTCCGCGGATCTTCGTGTCGACATCGGTGGGCACAAACGTTCCCGCCGTAGCCCAATGCGAGGCAACGCACAGCTGGAAATACTCAAGTGGGGGAAAGACTTCTTCACGGGCAATGCCGCGTTCGGTCAGGGTGCGCAGACGCTGGATATACTCCCGGCCCGCGCCATAGCCGGAGGTTTCGGCCGGCCGGTTGGCTTCGTCTAAAAGAGAAGCGCCGTTCCCTGAAAAAAGGAACGGCGCCGTATTGTGAACTAATTCCAGCAAGCCCGCCGGAGTGATCCAGCGTTGCCGCTCAACTGCAGTCTCGGGAAGAATAACCGGCTAGTCCTGGTGGATTCCGCCAGCGTTCTTCTTCTCAGTGGCTTCCTGCTTCGCCTTCTTCACATCCAAGGCCTTCTGGAGCCAGTTGTCCGCGACTTCAACCTGCTTCTTGTACTCGTCTTTGTCGTCAGACAGATCGGCGCGCTCACGAACCAGCAAGTTCATGTACGCCATCGCATCGTCGTATTCCTTGTCGATGTCCAGCGACTTCTGCAGATTGTCGATCCCCTTCTGAACGAGCGCGTCATACTTCTCTTTCAGTTCCGCGCGAGCCTTTTTGTCCTTCAGTGGTCCCGGTTCGTCGGCCTTCATGCCTGCTGCCAGACGAGCGGTCATCAGCGCGGGATAAAACTTATTCTGGCTGATCACGCCCAAGCTGTAGTAGGCGTCGCGGGCCTGCGGATCTGCCGCGATCAGGTCCTCGTTATACTTCGCCGCTTCGTCCAACTTAGCCATCTTCTCTTCAGTGGGAAGAGATTGAGCTTCGTTGTAGGCAAGCGACGCAAGCGAGGCGAGCGCCGTCGTTTCCTTCGGGTTCGCCTCCAGAACTTTATTGAACTCCTCGCGCGCCTTTGCCGCGAACTGTTTGTTCTCGGGCGATTCGGCGCCAGGAATCCACTGCATCATGTACGCGATCGCAAGATATGTGCGCGCGTTTCCGTTCGTCGGGTCAAGGTCAATCGCTTCCTGGAAGTAGCCAACCGATTCGGCGTACTTCGCGTTGCGGTAAGCGTTGACGCCCTTGTTGAGGTCGTCACGCGACTTCAGGCGGTTGCAACCGGTCCCGAGGATCGTCAGGGCACCCGCCAAGATTGTGGCGGTAATCAAAGTAACTTTACGCATGGGCATCGTTTTCCTTGTTGCGGCCGCCGTTATTCGCCGGCTTCAGCCTTTGGCGTCATTAAACCGACTTTGTCGATCTGGGCGCCCTTCGCGATGTCGATCGCACGAGCAACGGTCTGAAAATCCAGATCCGGGTCACCCTTCACGAAGACCACGCGCTCGGCGCGAGTCTTGAAGACTTCAATCAGGCGAGCTCCAAGGGTCTCCTCGGTGATCGGGTCCTGGTTGAGCTTCATCGACTTGTCTTTGTCGATGACGATCACAACCGTGCGGTCCTGATCCGGCGGCGGCGGCGGCATATTCTTCGGAGGCGGCTGAGGTGCCAGCGTCTCCAAGCCGTGCGGCGTCAACGGCGTAATGACCATGAAGATGATCAGCAGCACCAGAAGGACGTCGATCAGGGGCGTCATGTTAATTTCGGACCGGGGACCTCCCCCGTCACCACCCACTGCCATTGACATAGCAATATCTCCTTATGAAAACCTAGAAATCTTTTCCGCTCTCACCGTCGCATTACGGACGGCCTGGGGCGCCCTGCATCTGCTCGGTAAGCAGGCCAAGCTGATCCACGCCAGCGGAACGGAGGCTGTCGACAACTTCTTCGACGCGCTCATACTTAGAGCGGGCGTCCGCCTTAACGTAAACCGTTTTGTCCAGTTTGTTGGTTTGTAGGTCGCGCACCTTGCCGGGGAGTTCTTCCAACTGAACCTGCTTGTTGCCCGGGCTCAGCCAGACTTGGCCATTGCGCGTCACCGCCACCAGGATCGCGTCTTCCTTGTCGGCGTCTTTCATGGCGATTGGGTTCTTCGATTTCGCCAGTTCGACGTTGACGCCTTTGCTCAACATAGGCGTGATCACCATGAAGATGATCAGCAACACCAGCATCACGTCCACCATTGGGGTAACGTTGATATCCGATGTAACCGCCGGTGCCTTTGGTTTCTTCATAAATCCCTCACTCCGCACTCACTTAAGTCTTCCCAACCCACGCCGCGCGGCTCGTTACGGAGCCACACGGCGCGTGTTGGATTTCAACTCGCGAAACGAATGGAACTACTTATGTGCCCGAGCGCTCTGGGTGCGCTTGATGAAGTAGTCAACCAGCTCCGAGCTAGAGTTGCCCATCTCCGTGTCGAACGCTTCGATGCGGCCGCTGAAGTAGTTGTACATCCAGACGGCGGGCAGCGCAACGAACAGACCCACGGCGGTGGTCACCAGTGCTTCGGAAATACCGCCGGCGACAGCGCCGAGACCGGTCGACTTTTCCTGCGAGATGCCCTTGAACGCGTTGATGATGCCGACGACGGTGCCGAACAGTCCGACGAACGGACCGGTGGAACCGATTGTCGCCAAGCTCGAAACGCCCTTCTTCAGCTCAGCGTGCACGATGGCTTCGGCACGTTCCAGAGCGCGCTTGGAGGCTTCGATCTCTTCACCCGAAATATCCGAATTCATCTGATGAGCGCGGAATTCCTGCAGACCAGCAACAACAACCTTCGCCAAGTGGCTCTTCGGATAACGATCGGCAATCTTGATCGCCTCGTCGAGCTTGCCTTCACGCAGCGCGCCGGCCACAGCCGGAGCAAACGCGCGGGACTGGCCGCGTGCCGCACTGAAGGCGAGGAAACGGTCGATCATAACGCCAATCGACCACGCAGACATAAGGAAGAGGATGACGACGACCATACGGGCCAGCCAGCCCATCTGTCCCCACATCGCGCGCGGGTCAAAGCTGACGCCGCCGCCCTCTTGAAGAAGCATGAACGCCCAAACCTGCAACTGTAACACCATGATTTTCTCCTGCGAGTTGAAATTAGGAAGCGGGTGCGGGCACCCGCTGCGTACTACTGACTCAAAGTGAAGTTAACGTCAATTTGAGTGATGACTTCCACCGCCTCACCGTTAAGGAGAGTCGGCTTGTAAATCCACTGCCTCACCGCGTCGGTGGCCGATTGAACCAGCATCGGGTGGCCGCTGACTAGCTGAAGATTCTGAATCGTGCCGTCCTTGCCGATAACGGCAGTGAAGCGCACGGTTCCTTGAATTCGAGCAGACTTCGCGAGCGCCGGATAGACCGGCGTCACTTTCTTCACCAGGTTCGCCGCCTGCACGTTACCGCCGACTTTGATCTGGCGGGTAACCGGGGCTTCCTTCACCGGGGGCGGAGGAGGCGGAGGCGGAGCGGCGACACCAACACCAATGTTGCCCAGGCCCGTCGGCAAGCCGGTCGGCATTGCGTTCTGGATGCCCATATCGGCAGCACTGGGCGGAAGAGCGTCTTCCTGAATGATCGCGACCTGTTTCGGAATTTCACGGGGCGCCATCAGGCGGCCGGCGTCAAACTGACGCGGCGCTACCTTCACCACCTTCACCGGGGCGGCCGGCGACGGGCTCGGCTGCGGGCGGACCGCCCGCGACATGGACGGCGACGGAGTGTGGGAC
>JBEBFS010000172.1:0-3238 GCA_040081855.1 Bryobacteraceae bacterium
TTCGGAATTCGAAAGCCGCGTGCGCCAATCGCGGAAATTCGTCAACAGCGTGCTGCCACTCTTTTCCGTCGCATCGAGTGTGCGGCGCGCTTCGCGGAAGATTGCCCGCGCGTTGTGGAAGTATTGCCGGATCCACAGCTCCGGTGTCTTTTCTGTGGAGTACGCCTGCTCCGCCGCGCGGTCCTGCGATTCAAAGTCGAGCACGTTGCGATCGCGGGCGCCGCGATAATGCAGGAAGCAGCGCAGGGATGAGATGAAGGCCGTGGGCCCCTGCAGGGCAGCTTCATTGGGTTGCTCGGGATGCAAGATTCCCAACCAATGAATGAAGTGGAGATCACGCAATCCGCCGGGGGTTTCTTTCACATCCGGCTCCAAGTGGAACATCGTGTCCTGATACTTCTCGTAACGAGAGCGCGTCATTTCGCACAGCGCTTTGCCGAGCTTCGGGCCATGCTTCGTCAAAAAGAATGCAAAACGGTTGTCGAGCGTGCGGAAGACGGATTCATCGCCCGCAAGAAAACGGCGGTCCAGCAAACTGATGTTGAGCTCGATGTTTTGTTCGTGCACCATCAGGCACTCTTCCACCGTGCGCACCGAATTACTCAGGCGCAAATCGGCGTCCCATAACTGACGCACGAATTCGGAGAGAGATTCTTTGATCGATCCCGTGAGTGCTTCGTTCTCCACCAGGATCATGACGTCGATATCCGAATAGGGGAACAATTCCTTGCGGCCAAAACCACCGACCGCGAGCATCGCGACCCCTTTGGGAAATGCCGCGCCCAGCGTGGTGGAAAACGACAACATCGCCATGTTGTCCACCACTTTGGAGAGCTCACGGTGCACCATGGCGGCGTCGCCCGTTGCGTGGAAGTCTGTCCTGATTTGTTGCCAGGCAGCGCTTGGGTGCAGCTTTTCCATCACAGACATATTCGGGCTCGCGGCGACTGCCATCGTTCCTCCCACTACAGTATCCCGCAACGTTTCGAAATCAGACCCCAAGCAGTATCTATAGGCTCAATCGAAATTATCTATATCGCCATGCGATGCCGCGCGGGAACTTTCCTCGCGGTTGTCGTGGAAAAGTTTTGGCTGTGTCGAAATGCGATATCGAAATCAATCAGATAGCTCAAATGCTCATGGAAATGAACCAACAAGGGGCGCCTTTAGTTCAGTTGTGGAGCGGCCGGATGGGAGCAAGCCACATGGGTTCCATTGAAATTATTGATTAGCCGTGCAGTGATTGCATCCGTAGAATACAAAGTAACCGAGCCATCACTCGCGCAGAAACCCACGTTGCGTTTCTCATAAAAATTTCTAAACAAGACTTTGGAGGTTCCCCTTGAAACGAGCTCTTCTTGCAGGTCTCGCCCTTTCCACCGCGATTGCCTTCGCGCAAGATCAGGCGACTGCTCCCGCATCCGCACCGACCGCATTTCAGATCGGATCGATTAAGCTGAGCGGCACGCTGGACGGCTATTACAGCTTCAACAACAATCACCCGGCGTCGCGGGTCAACGCGCAGCACAACTTTGACGCGAGTGCGAATTCATTTGATTTAAACTTCGCGAAGATGCGCCTCGAAATGGCGCCGGAGCCGGTTGGCTTCGTCTTCGACTTCGGATTCGGCACCGGAATGGAGATCTTCAGCGCCGGGGAGCCCGGCAACCGCAATGTGGTTGGTGCGGCGGGCGTTGTGTCGAATAACTTCCTGAACCACGTCACACAGGCCTACCTGAGCGTGAAGCCGAAGGGCTGGGGCGGCGTGCAGATGGATTTTGGTAAGTTCTACACCTCGGCTGGCGCGGAGTTGACCGAAACGTATACCAACTGGAACTACTCGCGCTCGCTGTTGTTCACCAATGGACCTTTCTACCACTTCGGCGCGCGTTTCACAGTTCCCGCTGGCAGCCACTTCACCGGCGGCGTCCAGTTGGTGAACGGCTGGAACAATGTGTTTGACAACAACACCGGTAAGACGATCGGCTTCAACGGCACGTTCACGTCATCGAAGGTGGTTTGGTCGAATACGTATTACATGGGCCCCGAAAATTCGGCGCTCGACGGCAGTGGAATTCTCCAGGCCGGCAACGTCGGCAAGGGCATGCGCAACTTCTTTGACACCGCGCTGACGGTGACGCCGAGCGACAATGCCGCGTTCTACGTGAACTACGATTACGGTTCGAACAAGTTCAAGCTCACGAATACCTCGGCCACCTGGTGGACCATCGCCGTAGCCGGCAAGCTGGGTCCGAAGAAACTGTACTTCGCACCGCGTTTTGAAATCTACAAAGATACCGACGGTTTCATCACGGGTTCCGTACAGACGCTGAAAGAATTCACCGGAACGCTGAACTACGAATTCCTCCCCGGCGTGATGACGAAGTTTGAATATCGTCACGACTGGTCTGATATTCCGTACTTCGCCACCGGTACGGTGGGCACCAAGAAGAACCAGGACACCGCTCTGATCGGCTTAGTGATGTACTTCCCGCTTCCGAAATAGTTTTCCTCATTACTCCTTCCGCGCAGGCGGATTGGGCCGCGGAGTGCGCTTGGCGGTTTGATCTAAATGGTCGGAGGCTTTCACCGGGTCTAAGGCAATGCCTTGACCCGGTTTTTCTTTTGCACACCTCTCTAGCCCCCAACCGCCAGCGGACCGCGCATACTGGAAGTTCCACCCTTCATGCACGGGATGAACTCACCGGAATTCGCGCTACCCCTTGCCATGCTGGTTATCTTCGGCTCGGCCAAAATTCTCGCGGAGGTTTGCGAGCGGTTGTCGATACCCGCGATCGTCGGTGAGATTCTGGCAGGTGTTTTGGTGGGGCCGAGCGTACTGGGCTGGATCGCGCCCAACGATTTTCTGTCCGCACTCTCCAATCTCGGCGCCATGTTCCTGCTGTTTCGGGTCGGCATGGAGGTGAAGTCGAGCGAATTGTTGCGTGTTGGTGGTGTGGCGGCATTGGTGGCCATGATGGGGGTCGTCGTGCCCTTCGCGGCAGGCTGGCTGTTAATGGCCTCTTGGGGATTGCCGCAGATTGAGGCAATTTTCACAGGCGCGGCCATGGTGGCGACCAGCGTCGGCATCACGGCACAGGTACTCGCGTCGAAGGGCTTGCTGGCGGAACGTGCGAGCAAAATTATCCTTGCGGCGGCCGTGATCGATGACGTACTGGGGCTGCTGATCCTCGCTGTGGTCAGCGGAATGGCTCAGGGTTCGCTAGACTTCGTGCAA
>JBEBFS010000173.1:0-3130 GCA_040081855.1 Bryobacteraceae bacterium
CATACGTTTGGTGGATCAGCGCTCTCCGCTTGAAAGCCGCGGTCATTTTATGGCCGTCGCCGCCACGCAGATGCGGCGTATTCTGCTTGACTACGCCCGCAAACATCGCGCAGCGCGGCGCGGCGGCAACGATCAAAAAGTCCTGCTGGAAGACACCATGGTGATCTCCGAGCAGCAGCCCGTGGACATGATCGCGCTTAACACGGCGCTCGACAAACTTGCTTCGCTCGATTCACGGCAATCGCAATTGGTGGAACTGCGCTTTTTCGGCGGGCTTTCCGTGGAAGAAACCGCCGGCGTCATGGGCATCTCTCCCGCTACGGTAAAACGCGACTGGAGTTCTGCCCGCGCTTTTCTGCATCGCGAGATCACCGGCGTCAGAGCAGCCGGAATCGACGAATAGGAGCCGTCTGCTTGACCCCCGAACGCTGGGCGCAGGTTCGTGAAATATTCAACGGCGCACTGGAGCGTCCAGGGAAAGACCGCGCGGCGTACCTTCGCGTTGTGTGTTCCGGCGACGACGAATTACGCCGCGAGGTGGAAAGCCTGCTGGCCAGCCACGAAGGCGATTCTGAATTCCTCGAAACACCAGCCGCGCAAATCAACCGGGCCGAGTTCTCTTTCACGCGCGAGGAAGAACCGGCGGAATATCCTCCGGGTTACAGGCTGGGCCCCTACCAGTTTGAAAGACGTGTTGGCCGCGGCGGCATGGGGTCGGTTTGGCTCGCGATCCGTTTTGACCACGAATACAAGAAACAAGTTGCCATCAAACTAGTGAAACGCGGCATGGATTCGTCCGAAATCCTCCGCCGTTTCCGCATGGAGCGCCAGGTGCTGGCAAGTCTGGATCATCCGAATATCGCCGTGTTGATTGACGGCGGCTCCACCCCGGAAGGCTTGCCTTACCTGGTGATGGAGTACATCGAAGGCGTTCGTATTGACCAATTCTGCGAAACGCACAAGCTCAGCATCACAGAACGCCTGCAACTGTTTCGTGCCGTATGTTCGGCTGTCCAATACGCCCATCAAAACCTTGTCGTTCATCGCGACATAAAAGCCGCGAACATTCTGGTAACAACCGATGGCGTGCCGAAGCTTCTCGATTTTGGCATCGCAAAACTGTTGCGGCACGATAATTCCACGCTCGACATGTCGCAGACGCGCCCGGAGCTGCGGCCGATGACGCTCGACTATGCGAGTCCCGAACAGATTCGCGGCGAGGCCATCACCACCGCCACCGACGTTTATTCTCTGGGCGTATTGCTGTACAGGATGCTCACGACTAAGATGCCTTATGGCTCCGCGGGCAATACGCAAGCCGGTATGCGGAACGCGATTCTCGAACGAGATCCGCTCCCGCCAAGCGACGTGGTACTCGCCGACGAGAGGATCGCCATCCCAGAGGCAACGCAAAAGCTCGAAGTTATGAGCGAATCCCGCGCCAGCGCGCGGAAACGGCTTCGCAACAAGCTCGCGGGCGATCTCGACACCATCATCCTCAAGGCTCTCCGGAAAGAGCCGCACAAACGTTACGCGTCGGTGGAACAGTTCTCCGAAGACATTCGCCGCTACATCGAGCGCCGCCCGGTGATCGCGCGTATGGACACTCCCGGTTATCGCTGGGCTAAATTTGTAAAACGGAATGCCATCGGTGTCGCGGCTGGAGTTGGCGTTGGACTACTTCTGGCGGGGACAACAGCCATATCGTTGCGAAGCTCGCGCGAAACCGCCGCCGCGTTAACGGAATCGCAGCGCCGCTATCTAAGCGTGGAACGGGAAATGATGCACTCCGCCAATGCTTTGGGTGAGGCGGAGATGAAAGCAGGAGAGAACGGAACGGCGTTCATCAGTTTTAATCGCGCGCTGCAGTTGGCCGCCGACGTGTCCACGGCGGAAGCAAACGCACTAGGCGCCGCGACGCCAGATACTCGCATGGCAATGGCCGAAGCAAACGCTCGGATGGGTGACATTCTGGTGAGCACCGGCACCCGCGAGGCCGCGATCGCCCGCTTCGCCAAAGCCAGAGAAATCTACCAGCAGCTTCCTCAAACCACCGAAGTAAAGGCGTTCCTTGAAAAAGTGGATGAATCCAGCAAGCTGGCGCGGGCAGATCAGCCCTAGACGCGTTTCCACAAATTAGAACACCCGGGAAACGACCTAGCCCTGCTCCACGGCAGGGTCATCCTCCGACTGGCCGTTCCCGGGCCCCGCAAAGTGGCCGTGCCCTTTGCTTGGTCGCTGCTCTTTTTGCAACGAGTCTTTCCGGCGTTCGAGGCGGCACCGGCCAGGTTCTGGGTTCCTGACCGGTCCTCCGCCGCCGACGTCGGACCTCCGACGTTGGTATATGCGCGATCCAGTCCAAAAATAGGTCACGACGCGGGGAAGTTTTTCTGAAGTTTTTTTAAGACATCCAAGGCACGCCCGGAATCGATGGATTCGGCAGCCCGATTCATTGCCTCGGCACGGCTGGATGCAAGCCCCGCTGCGAGCAACCCGGCCGCTGCATTCACCAGGACAATATCGCGTCGCTGCCCTTGTTCTCCGGAGAGAATTTCCAGCGTTATCTTAGCGTTATCCTCCGCCGATCCCCCCTGAATCGCGTCCAGAGATCCGGTCCGGATGCCGAAATCCTCGGGATGCCAGACATGTTCGGTAACGGCTGAGCCTTCTACTTCGAAAACGTCCGTCGGGCTCACGGTGCTGATTTCGTCCAGCCCCACCCGCCCGTGCACCACGAACGAGCGGCGGGTTCCGAGTTCCGCCAGGGCCTCCGCCATAATACGCGCGGCGGGCGCGGAGGGAGCTCCGATCAACTGCACCTGCGCCCGCGCCGGGTTAGCCAAGGGACCAAGAAGGTTGAAGACCGTCCGCATTTTCAGCTCGCGCCGCACCGGCTGCGCGTACTTCATCGCTGGATGCAGGTGGGGAGCGAAAAGGAAGCCGAGGCCGATTTCGCGGAT
The DNA here is from genome assembly GCA_040081855.1 of Bryobacteraceae bacterium. Taxonomy (GTDB): domain Bacteria; phylum Acidobacteriota; class Terriglobia; order Bryobacterales; family Bryobacteraceae; genus Palsa-187. The sequence goes on from JBEBFS010000173.1 coordinate 2,961, forward strand.
CGCCTGCACCGCCTCTTCCGGCTTCATCGCGATGCGAATGCCCAGAGCTTCCAGCACATCGGCGCTGCCCACTTTACCGGAGATCGCGCGATTTCCATGCTTGGCAACGTGGGCTCCCGCGCCCGCCAGCACCATGGCCGCAACCGTAGAGATATTGAACGTCCCCGCCC
>JBEBFS010000174.1:0-3118 GCA_040081855.1 Bryobacteraceae bacterium
ATGGCCTCGTTGGCCTTCTGATTCAGAAGCGCTTCGGCCGCCACGCGTTCGGCCTCGGCGGCGGCAGCTTTTTCTTCCGCGATCCGTGCCGCCTCAACGCGTCTGCGTTCGGCGGATTCGGCTTTGCGCTTGTCGCGGGCAATACTAAGGGCAACGCGCTCGGCCTGGCGTTCGGCAAATGCAGGATCGTTCATCGGCGACTTGGCGCGGGCACCGGCGAGCAGGGCCTGTTTCGCCTTGGCTGCATTTTGCAGCCGTTCGCTGAAGTGGGCTTCGTCTTTGGCCATCTATTCGCAAGCTCCTTTAAATTGATGGGCGCGTTCTCCCGCGAGCGGATCTCCGCGAGCGGCTAGAAACGGGAAGGCCCGCTAACCTTTAGAGTTAGCGGGCCGTATTGGTTGCGGGGATAGGATTTGAACCTATGACCTTCAGGTTATGAGCCTGACGAGCTACCAGACTGCTCCACCCCGCGTGAAAGGCGTTTCGCCGGCGTGCCGCCGATCGCGGGCGGTCGATATTTCAGGAAGCGAAATCGAACCGCCGGCTCAGCGGCGAAAACGAACCACTCGGCGGATTTGAACATCGTGACAGGTTGATCGGGCTTGCGCCCGTTTCTCTTTCTTTTTTCACCGCGCTGATCTCAGAAGACCTGGCAGCGACCTACTCTCCCACACCTTAAGATGCAGTACCATTGGCGCAGAGGCTTTTCACGTCCGAGTTCGGGATGGGATCGGGTGTTTCATCCTCGCCATAACCACCAGGTCGTCTGAAATCAGACGCGGCAAAAAAAGAAGATAACTAAGGTCTCGTTCCGCTGATTTTTGATTTTTGGATTTATGTATCGGCGTCTGAGCATACGGGCTCTTAAGCCGATCGAACAATTAGTACTGGTTAGCTTCACACGTCACCGTGCTTCCACACCCAGCCTATCAACGTGGTGGTCTACCACGGTTCTCAAGGGAAGCCTCGTCTTGAGGTGGGTTTCCCGCTTAGATGCATTCAGCGGTTATCCCGACCGTACATAGCTACCCAGCGATGCTCCTGGCGGAACAACTGGTACACCAGAGGTACGTTCATCCCGGTCCTCTCGTACTAGGGACAAATCCTCTCAAGCTTCCTACACCCACGGCAGATAGGGACCGAACTGTCTCACGACGTTCTAAACCCAGCTCACGTACCACTTTAAATGGCGAACAGCCATACCCTTGGGACCTGCTCCAGCCCCAGGATGTGATGAGCCGACATCGAGGTGCCAAACACCCCCGTCGATGTGGACTCTTGGGGGGTATCAGCCTGTTATCCCCGGCGTACCTTTTATCCGTTGAGCGATGGCCCTTCCATTCAGAACCACCGGATCACTAGAACCGACTTTCGTCTCTGCTCGACCCGTCAGTCTCACAGTCAAGCGGGCTTATGCTCTTGCACTCAACAGCCGATTTCCGACCGGCTTGAGCCCACCTTCGCGCGCCTCCGTTACTCTTTCGGAGGCGACCGCCCCAGTCAAACTGCCCACCATTCAGTGTCCCGATCCCAGCTAATGGGACGCGGTTAGATACCAGACAACAAAAGGGTCGTATTTCAAGGTTGCCTCCACACTACCTAGCGGCAATGCTTCAAAGGCTCCGACCTATCCTACACATCCATTCCCTAGTACCACTGAAAAGTTGCAGTAAAGGTGCACGGGGTCTTTCCGTCTAACCGCGGGAACTCCGCATCTTCACGGAGATTTCAATTTCGCTGAGTCTGCGTTGGAGACAGTGGGGAAGTCGTTACGCCATTCGTGCAGGTCGGAACTTACCCGACAAGGAATTTCGCTACCTTAGGACCGTTATAGTTACGGCCGCCGTTTACCGGGGCTTCGATTCAATGCTTGCACATCTCCTCTTAACCTTCCGGCACCGGGCAGGCGTCAGACCCTATACGTCGTGTTTCCACTTCGCAGAGCCCTGTGTTTTTAGTAAACAGTCGCAACCCCCTGGTCTGTGCCCCTCTAGAACGGTTGCCCGCCCTAAAGGCCCTCTTATCCCGAAGTTACGAGGGTAATTTGCCTAGTTCCTTCAACGCAGTTCTCTCAAACACCTAGGTATTCTCTACCAATCCACCTGTGTCGGTTTAGGGTACGGTCTACGCTGGAGTTATTTCCTGGCCCTCCTTCGCGGCCCCCACAATCCAATAAGCAGGGACAACTTACAGAGGACGTCACTTCCAGCTGGCCCAGGAATATTAACCTGGTTCCCATCGATTACGCCTGTCGGCCTCACCTTAGGGACCGGCTCACCCTGCGCGGATTAACCTTGCGCAGGAACCCTTGGATTTTCGGTGAGAGTGTTTCTCACACTCTTTGTCGCTACTCATGTCAGCATAGTCACTTCCGATACCTCCAGCATACCTAACGGTACACCTTCACAGGCTTACGGAACGCTCCGCTACCACGTGATGACCAGAGTCATCACATCCACAGCTTCGGTACGTGGCTTGATCCCCGTTACATCTTCGGCGCAGGGCGGCTTATTTAGACCAGTGAGCTGTTACGCTTTCTTTAAAGGATGGCTGCTTCTAAGCCAACCTCCTGGTTGTTTTGGCCTCCCCACATCCTTTCCAACTTAGCCACGATTTGGGGACCTTAGCTGGTGGTCTGGGCTGTTTCCCTTTTGGCGACGGACCTTAGCACCCGCCGCCTGTCTGCCACGTATTACTCTACGGTATTCGGAGTTTGGTTAGGTTTGGTAAGGCTCGCGCCCCCCTAGCCCATCCAGTGCTCTACCCCCGTAGGTATTCGCGTGACGCGCTACCTAAATAGCTTTCGCGGAGAACCAGCTATTTCCGAGTTTGATTGGCCTTTCACCCCTAGCCACAGGTCATCCCCTACTTTTTCAACAGGAGTGGGTTCGGTCCTCCAGTGACTGTTACATCACCTTCAACCTGCCCATGGCTAGATCACCCGGTTTCGGGTCTAATGCTGCATACTTGACGCCCGTTTAAGACTCGCTTTCGCTGTGCCTACACCTAACGGCTTAAGCTTGCATGCAACACTAACTCGCTGACCCATTATGCAAAAGGTACGCCGTCGCCCCTCAAGGAGGCTCCGACTGCTTGTAGACACCCGGTTTCAGGTACT
>JBEBFS010000032.1:0-40887 GCA_040081855.1 Bryobacteraceae bacterium
TCGGACAACTGGTCGGTGGAAGTGAATCCAAATCCCGACCCAATGATCGGCTCGCCCGTGCATCAGATCCTTCTAGCGGTGAACGGGATTCACATGCTGGAGAGCATGAAGCTCGACGCGCTGGCGGCGCAGCGGGTGAACGAATTCGCATTCGTCATGCAGCCGCTGAAGCTGAAAGGCGCGACCGGTTCGACCGTGGCGCCGATCGCGATTCGGTAAGCTGGTCGCGACGCGCCTACCTGGGAAACGGCGTCGAGTACGCTTCCAAATATTTCAATCCCGCGCCGGTGTTGTAGATCACAATGCGCTCTTCGGGTTTGAGAAATCCGGTGGCGAGCAACTTTTCGAGCGCCGCGACGCAGGCGGCACCTTCGGGAGCGATGAACATTCCTTCGTCACTGGCGAGTTGAATGCCGGCGCGGATCAGATCTTCGTCGCTCACGGCGATGGCTGTGCCGCCGCTATTGCGGACGGCTTCGAGAATGAGGAAGTCGCCCAGGGGTTTCGGCACGCGCAAGCCGGCGGCCACGGTGTCGGCATTTTCAAAGAACTGGCTGCGTTGCTCGCCTTTTTCATAGGCGCGGACAACAGGCTGGCAGCCCGCCGCCTGCACGGCGATCATCTTCGGGCGCTTGCTGCCGATCCAGCCGAGCGCTTCCATTTCATCGAACGCCTTCCACATGCCGATGATGCCGACGCCGCCACCGGTGGGATAGAAGATCACATCGGGCAACTGCCACTGCATTTGCTCGGCGAGCTCATAGCCCATCGTTTTCTTGCCTTCGATGCGATAGGGCTCCTTCAGCGTGCTGACGTCGAACCAGCCTTGTGCGGCTTTGCCGTCGTTGACAATTTTGGCGCAATCGCTGATGAGGCCGTCCACCAGAGTTACCTGGGCGCCGAACGCTTTGCACTCGATATAGTTGGCCTGCGGGACATCCTTCGGCATGTAGATATGCGCTTCCATGCCCGCCGCGGCCGCGTAGGCTGCCATCGCGCTGGCCGCGTTTCCGGCCGATGGGATGGCCACTTTCTTGATGCCAAGCTCCACCGCCATGGAAATGGCGCACGACAAGCCGCGCGCTTTGAAGGATCCCGTGGGGTTGAGGCCTTCATCTTTCACCCACAGATCGGCAGCCCCAAGGCGCGATCCCAAACGTGGCGTGCGCACCAGCGGCGTCATGCCTTCTCCCAAGGAAACAATGGACGAAGCCCGCTGCGGCGGCAGCACCGGAGCGTAGCGCCACATGGTATTCGGCCCTTCGGCCACCTTTTCGCGCGACCAGTTTTGCTTGGCTTTGGCGAGATCGTAACGGACCAACAATGGCCCGCCGCATTCGCAAAGATTGTGAATTTGTCCGGAGGGGAAGGACTTCTTACAGAGGCTGCACTCCAAGTGCGTGATGGTGGTGGTCATGGGACGGTGTGACCATTATAATTTCGCGGCGGCATCGCTCGTACTGGAGTTCAACTTAATTGCCGCGCCCGGAGGCATCCTTCAGTTGGCGGATCAGTTCAGATGCAACCGGACGGCCGGCCTTTTGCGCTTGATGGACCACTTCCCAGGCCTTGTCATATTCGCGGGTTTCTGTCGTATAGATGGCGGCCATGGCCGAGAAGGGTTCGTAAGGGCAGGTTTTATCGTCGGCTGGACCGAACCCGGTCGATTTTTGATAAGCAGCAGCGGCCGCGGCAAATTCCTTTTGTTGCTGATGCCGGAATCCAATGGTGCAGTACACATCCGCCAGCCGCGACTTACCCAATGAGTTCAGTGCCCACTCCCGTGTGTACGCCTGGATCGCTTTGTCCCACTCCCCCGTGGCTTCATACGTAAGACCAAGGCGGTCATACGCCAAGGCATTCTTGGGATCCCTCTCAGTGGCCTTCGCGAAATCTGCGGCGGCGGCGTCCAACCACTCGCCGTGCTTGTTTTCGGTGAGCTCCAAAGTGCCTCGATCGTAATAGGCCTCGCCGCGGTGGAAGTAAAGTTCCGCATCGTTCGGACCGAGCGCGACGGCCTGATCGTGATCCTTTTTGGCAAGCTCGAAGAGCTTCTCATATTCGGCGTCAGGAATCAGCTTGAAGGAGCGGCTATAACGGGCTTTCTCCGAATACGCGATGCCACGGGATGAAAGCGCTTTCGCGCGGCGGCCGTCGTCACGCGCGGACTGAATGGCCTCGGTCGCCTCACTAATTTCGCGATCACGGGCCCCGAGGAACATGCGCTGGCTGACTTCGGCACAGCTCAAACAGGTGAGCAGGCCGGCCAACAACGTAACACCGGAAAGCAAAGGCAGCGGCGGCCGGTGGCAGCGGCCCTCCACTTTCGGCAACTTCCTGGCGGCACCATCCATTGCTCTTTCCTCCGTCGCTTCCCGCTATCCGTAAAATCGGCAAGAATCGGGATTCGCTTGAGATGCCGCTGCGATACGGCTGGTTTCGGACCTAAAATCAGCGAGAAAGAGGCGGACGTGGGTAGTGGGTTGATTTGGTGGGCCCTGTTGGATTTGAACCAACGACCAACGGATTATGAGTCCGCTGCACTAACCGCTGTGCTAAGGGCCCTTTGATACGTCTACGATACACCGACAAACGCTACTACTTCTCTGATCTCTGGATCATCCGGCCATTGCCAAGTACTCGTACTTCCACGTCAATGGAAGCGTTTCGTGCCTGGAGATCAACACCTGCCATCCCTAGTCTACTTGCGAACGTGTGTCGCATACAATGCCAGTAACCTTCTCAATGCCTGGGGCTTCGAGCGACAAATTCCACCATCCCCGGTAGTGCTGCTCCGACCACCCAGCGGAGCGCTCGGGTCACCGACGGCCGCGGGCGACCCTCCCGGACTGCAATTGTGATAGCGTTGGGTCGCGGCGGCTACAAACATCAACCGCGCAGTGATCCCAAGTCACGATCGCTGAAAAGGAGCATTTCATGGGAGACAAGGGCGGCAAGAAAGATAAGGAAAAGAACAAGCAACAGCAGTTGACGAAACACACACAAGAGGAGCAGAAGAAGCGCGACAAAGCCCCTGCCAAGAAGCCTACGGCAGGCTCAGCATAAAGCCACTGCACTCGTCGTGTGGCGTCCGAACGCGGAGTCAACAATCCTTTGACGGGCCGTGAATCGGGATAATCCTGATGCTCCGTGCATTATGCGGAACTTGCGGATCTATGCACTCTTGCGGGCACTGTTAAATCAAATGCGAGTGCGCTGTACTCATCAACGCGCAGATCTTCAAGAATGCGCGGATTTTCCGACGCCAGCGTCGCGCGGGCGCGGCGCGGAGGCAGAGGGAAGGCGGCGGGCACGTTTCGCTTCCTGCCTGTCGAAGGTGGGCAGCAACCGCGATTCGATCCATACGAAGGCGGCCTCCAGGCCGTTGCGTTCATAAACGCGGCCCAGTTCCGCTTCCACTTCGCTCGGTTCGCCTAAGGCCGAGAGAAATTGGTTCGAAGTCATGCGCGCCGCTTTGGGGCCGTCGATTGCGCTGTCCTCGCGCAGGATTTTCGCGCGCACATACAGGCTAAGCACGGCATCGCCCATCCAGGCTTCTTTCAGTATCTGTTCGCGATTCCCTTTGCGGCCCATAGTAATGATGCTAGCTGGGCTACCCGGCTTTCCACAATCGCCGGGGATCGGTGAAGAGAACCGACAATCCGCACAACACCGCCAGACCGCCGTAGCCAGCGCATGTAGCTCCGATCGTTCCACTTGGAAACAAGGCTCAAACAAACATCTACCTCTCCGATAAGGGTCGTGTAACGCCCGGTAAAGGATTTCCGGGAACCAATTCAAGGAGAGAAACTGTGTCTTTTACGATCAATACCAACGTCGCCTCGCTGCAGGCTCAGAATTACCTGCGCGCGAACAGCGATTTCCAAAGCAAGACGATTAATCGCGTTACTTCAGGCCTGCGCATTGTGACATCGGGCGACGACGCGGCCGGCTTGGCGATTGCCAATAGCTACCGGTCGGACGAAGCCGTTCTGACGCAGGGCGTCCGCAACGCCAACGACGGGCTCAGCCAACTGCAGATCGCCGACGGCGGCATCAACAATATTTCGCAACTGCTGGACCGCGCACGCACCCTGGCCACACAATCCTCCTCGGGCGCGTTCACGGGCGACCGTAGCGTATTGAACTCGGAATTCCAGAGTGTGATTGGCGAAATCGACCGTCAGGCGCAGGCGATCGGCCTGGACCAGGGCGGAACGTTCGCAAAATCACTGAACGTCTTCATCGGTGGCGGCAAGGAATCGAACGGTGTTACGGCTACAACGAACGGTTCCATCACCATCGATCTCAGCAAATCCACCGTCGATTCGCAAAGTCTCGGATTAAAGGGCGTACGCGCTTCGGGCGCCTCCGGTTCGGATATCGGCGTGGGCAGTTCGACATCGGTGCAGAACATCATCACCAACTCCACCAACCTTGCGTCCATCTCGAACAACACGACGGACTTCTATTTCACCGGCCCGGGCTTTTCCGACACGTACGGCTCGAACGTGGTAAAGGTCTCGGTCAATCTGACCGGCGTCACCGATTCCGGCACATTGGCCACCGCCGTCAACAAATCGATTCAAAACGCAGGCAACGGCGCCAGCCAGCAGGCGACGGCGTTCAAGAATGCCAACATCACGGCGGCCATCAACACGGATGTCAACGGCAAGCAGCAGTTGACGTTCAACTCGGCGTCAACGGCGTTCCAGGTACAAGGCGGGGACCGCGTATCCACCGCGCTGCTCGCGAATTTCTCCAGCGGTTCGACGGGTGCGGTTGCGAACGTCACCGCGGAGGCGGCGGCCGCGTTCTCGGCACCAACCGGCGCGGAAACCGTGAACCTGCGCATTCTGGGCGCCGGACTTACCGGAACCCAGGGCGACATTTCGGTCGCCGTAGCCACCACCGACACCGCGGATTTGGCGGTTGCCACAATCAATACGGCAATTGCCGGCAACACGGCATTGGCCGCAACCGGCATCGCGGCCGTCAACAACGGCGGCACCATACAGTTAGTGGGACGCGGTGGACAATCGTTCGAAGTTCTCACCGCGGGTGACGTTGAAAACGCATTGGGCTTCGGCACGTTCGCCAACGATCAGGGCGTTGCCGGCGGCGCGGGCGCGTTCGACTACAACACGATCTCGGCGGCAGGAGCGTCCGGCGCGGACACCCAGCACCTCGAAATTTCGATCAATGGCGCAGCCAAAATCGATCTGGGTGTGCTGACAGCGACCGGCACCGAAGCCGAGGACATCACCACGCTCAACGCGGCGTTCCAGGCCAACGCGGCCACGCGAGCGGCGGGTTTGGTGGCCAGCGACGACGGCGCCGGCAATATTACCATCAGCAGCTCGGGCGCGAATTTCCGCCTGAACTTCTTCGGTGGTTCGGGCGACGCGTTCGGTTTCGGCGATACCAGCGCCGCGGCAACCGTTGCGTCAACGGGTTCCACCGGCAGCGCCTACGCCGCGAAAAACAGCGCCAACTCGGAAGGCGCACAGGAGAGCGAAAACGTGAACGATAGCGACGTCTATCAGTTCACGGGCCTTCGCAATACAGGCGACGCGCAAACCATCACACTGACCGCGGTGGACGCCAGCGGCGGCGAACACACGCTGAACGTCGGACTGACGACGTCGAATGCTTCGACGCTCGATCAGGCCGTGCATACGATCAACGCAGCCATCCTGCAATCAAACGACGCTACCTTGAAGCAGCTTGCGGCATTCAAGGAAGTGAACACGGGCAACACGGCCGAAGGCGTCCGTTTCCTCAGTGCCGGGGGCGCGTTCAAGGTGAGCCTTGGCTCTTCCCCTTCGGACGTCGGTATCGCCGACGGCGGCCTGGGCACCACGGGCGGCGCGGTTCACGCGTCGGAATCGAACGGCGATGGCTCCACCGCCGACATCAGCAACATCACGACGGCACAAGCGGCTGTAGCAGCGCTCGCGGTCTCCGTGTCGAATCTCGGCAAGGCGCAAGCGGTTGTCGGCCGTGGCCAGAACCAGTTCAACTACGCCATCAACCTGGCGTCGTCTCAGCTGACCAATCTGGCGGCCGCCGAATCGCGCATCCGTGACGCCGATCTGGCTTCCGAATCCGCCAATCTGACCAAGGCGCAGATTCTGTTGCAGGCCGGTATCGCAGCCCTGGCTCAGGCGAACTCCGCGCCGCAGCAGGTACTGACGCTGCTGCGTGGCTAGTAGAAACATAGCCGAAAACAAAACAGCTACTCTGTAGGAAAAACCGGGCCACGCCGATTACAAAGGCGTGGCCCTTCTTATGGAAATACCCCGCCGGCAGTCGCAGGTTTTCAGAAAAGGCGGCGCGGGTCAAGTTATACTATCTCCGTTGACGCTCTCGATTGTCATCCCAGCCTATAACGAGGAGCGTCGTCTGCCCTCGACGCTGGACGGCGTCCTGAACTGGCTGAATCAAAGCCCCTATCAGGACGTGGAAGTGCTGGTGGTGGACGACGGTTCGGGCGACGGTACCGCCGATCTGGTTCGTAAGTATGCTGCCGCCGACGCGCGCGTCCGCCTGGTGCAAAACCCTGGCAACCGCGGCAAGGGCTACGCCGTGCGGCACGGCATGCAACAAGCCACAGGCGAATGGATTCTCTTCTCCGACGCCGACCTCTCCGCGCCCATTGAAGAATTGCCGAAGCTAATGGACGCGGCGCAGAAGAATGCGGCTTCGGTCGCCATCGGGTCGCGAGCTCTCGATCGTTCGCTGATCGGCGTCCATCAGAGTGCTTGGCGCGAAGCGATGGGTGTTGTATTTAACCGCGTGATGCGTCTCATCACCGGCCTGTCTTTCGCTGATACGCAATGCGGATTCAAGCTGTACAAACGAGACGCCGCAAAGCGTATTTTTGAACGGCAACAGTTGGATGGATTCGGCTTTGACGTGGAAGATTTATTTATCGCCCGTAAGCTGAGCATCCCCTGCGTGGAGGTACCGGTCCGCTGGGACAATATGGAAGGCACTAAAGTGAGCATGACCAACGGCATGCGCTCTTTTACCGACCTCGCGATGGTCCGCTGGAACAGCCTCTGCGGACGCTACCGCGGGTAGCCTAAAGCCTCACTGCAAAATTGGCAGCGATAAGTAGTTCTGCGCCACGTATAAACTACCTTCCGTGATTCCCTGTGGTGCAAACCGCTTCAGTGCGGCGGCCAGTTCCCGGGCGTTCGTTTTTCCCGATAACGCTTTCGCAAATGCTCCGGCAACGTGAACAACGTCGTCTGCCGATTCATGCGCAAATTCCAGGCGCCAGTGGCGAATGCCCGCATTGCGCCACTCGTCGAAATGTCCGCTGACTTCCTGCGCTTGCGCGCCAAAGACGGTGTTGCGGCAACCGACGTCCGCCATCACTGGATGCTCGCGACCCGAGGCGTCCTTCAAGGCGACGGTGTGCGTCTCGCACGGGCGTCCGCAATCGCGATAGCTAGTACCGTTCGACAGAAAGCGGCAGAACACACAATGCTCGGTGTGGAAGACGGGCAAATGCTGATAGGCAATCGCTTCGATGCGTTCGGGCCCCACGGCGCGCGCGAGGTCGGCCACTTGAGCCGCGTTCAAATCATGCGTCGGCGCAAAACGGTCGAGACCGAGACCGAGGAAAATATCTGCCGCAACGGAACTGGCGACGTTCAAACTGAAATCGCCGACCAATTGGCGCGGCTCTCCACCGCGCAGCATCTCGAGCAAACCGGAAGAGCGCACCAGAATCGGGCAATCGAGACTGACGAGAAAATTTCCAATCTTCGCTTCGCCAGGCTTCAGAATGCGAGGGCTTGCTACGCGCACGGCAATCCCGGATTGCTTCACTTTTTCGATGGAGGGCCGCAGACCGTACAGATCCAAATAATCGAGCGTGATGCTCGCGGGCGAACACTCCAATGCGGCATCCAGCTGCGGGGGCGTCCGCACCAGCAAGTGCAACTGCGGATCCGGTGCCGCACTCATGGGCTTCCGCTCATCATGAATAAGCCGCGAAGTCACTTCGCGCGGATCATGGACGCTCACATGATGCGGTGTGGTTTGCAGTTCGATCAGCTGTTCCACGGCGTCGCGACGAAGTTGATTCAACATGGACACCGGCGCAAACAGCGCCCCTTCCGCGTCGAGTTTGAGCGAACCCAACTCGTAAGCGGTGTTGCCCAATCGCCCCAGTTGCTCCCGCAAGCTCTCCGCATTCATGCCGCGATTTTGCGCGGCACCCAAAGGCCCAGGCGAATCCACGGCAACCGCGATCCCGGGATGCGCCGAAAGCCTCCACTCCGTGCGCATCGGCTCGCCCTCGCGCGCATAAACTCCGACGTCCACCAACTGCCGCGCAACCGGCGCGCTCGCGTTCGTGTACACACGGGCCGCGCGCTCTACCTCCGGATCGTGCGATCGCCAAATCCAATCGCCGGGGTGAATGCGGTCGGCACGGACAGCACCATTCCCGAAAACAAGCTCTAACTCGCCGGCTTTGTCCTTGCTCTTTCCGGCGGGCGGCGCAATCCGCACTTCATAAATGCGCCCACCTTCTTCGTGCTCCTCCGGACTGCGCCAATCGGCGGCATCGAAGACGACACCGTCCCCCGCTTTCAAGGCGACCGCGGCTTCTGGCTTCATCCAAATCCGGCCCGTCTCGACGCGAGTCACTGTACCTGCTTTGACTCCACGATGACGGGGCGCACGGCCTCGCACCACCGCCTGGTGATTCGTCCCCGTGAGGAAGTACGCACCCAAACCGCGCGAGTACACTTGTTCCAGTTGCCGCTCTTCTTCCTGGGTGATGCTCCATTCGCGCTTGGCCCAGGCTTCATCGACGGCCTTGCGATAGGCGTGCGTGGCCAGCGCAACATACTCGGCGTCTTTGTAACGTCCTTCGATTTTCAGCGCGGCGATGCCCATCTCCACCATTTCGGGCACTTGCCGCGGCGCGTAGAGATCGCCGGGCGAAAGCAGGTAGCGAGCATCGCCCAGTGGTTCCACTTCACCATCGACAACAAGCTCATACGGCAGGCGGCAGGCCTGCGCGCACTGGCCGCGATTGGCGCTGCGTCCGCCCCACGCTTCCGATGAATAACACTGCCCCGAGTACGCCACGCACAGCGCCCCGTGAACGAAAATTTCGATATCGCAGGGCGATTCCGCGGTGATTTGGCGGATCTCCTCCAGGGAAAGCTCACGCGCAAGCGTCACGCGATCGACGCCGGAGTGCCGGGCCAGTTCAACACCCTTTAGCTCCGTGATGCTCATCTGCGTGCTGCCATGAATCGGCAGATCGGGCGCGATCTCGCGCACCAGTTTCACAGCGGCCCAATCCTGAATGATGATGCCGTCGGCGCCCGCCTCAGCGATGGCGGCAATGACGCGCGAGGCCTCCCGCAGTTCATGCTCGAAAATCAACGTGTTGAACGTGACGTAGCCGCAGACGCCACGCTGATGCAGCGTGCGGACCGCTTCCGGTAGTTCCTCCAGCGAAAAGCCTGTCTTCGCGCGCGCGGTGAAATGGCGCAAGCCGAAGTAGACGCCGTCTGCGCCCGCTTCAATCGCGGCGCGCAACTGCGGCCAATGGCCAGCGGGACTTTTCACTTCTGGTTTGCGCCTGCTCAACGGGGTCTCACTTCTGCAGAGCGGCAACCGAAACACCGGTCGTGGTTCCGCTCGGCTCCTTCACCTGCTGCGCTGTCACGTCGATCATGCGTGTGCGGTCCGGCGATTCACCGTGCAGGTCGATCTCGACGCCGCCTTTATCCTTGGACTGCACGGTGAACCCGGTGGACCGCAGCTTTTCCTGATAGAAGCCGGCAACTTTTTGCACGTCGTCCGGCGTTTGGAATTCGTAGCCGTAATTGAGTTCGCCGTGCGTGACGCGGGAGTGGATGCCGGAGAGTTGCGCACCAGGGTAGCCCGGAATCCACCGGAAACGCTGGTTGCCCTCGGCGGACGGATCGCTCGCCAAAAATGGGGCGTTCGATCCGCCGCGTCTGCGCTGCTGGTAGATGAAAATGACAACGGCGATCAAAGCGATGCTAAAGAGGACTCGCAAGAGAGGATTGGGTCTTTTCACAATGGGCCAAAGCGCGTCCGCGGAGCGCTTCTTTTAGTATGAAGCACCGAACGTGCGGCAACAGGTGCCCAATTGGCCAAGGAAGGGCGCAGAAACGCGGACTGGTCACCGGCTTAAGATGCGAAGAAGCTATGACGGTTGCGGGCGCCGGTGTCGTCCTTGTCTTTCTCAGGAGAACTCTCAAGAGAACCCTCAAGAGAATCCGGAACTTTCGCGGGCATCGTAGTCTTCCTGGGCGCTGGTGGGTGACGGCGGAACAGATAATCCAGGAAGCCGCCCGTTCCCGGAACGGGTTCCCCGCACACGTAACAATTGACGTCGTTCCTGGTGACCACGGCGTTGCAGTTATCACAGCGTGTATTGAAAGTGGTCATGCCCCATTACGCAACTATTTCGTACTACTTGTCCATGGAACTAAGGGTTGGTTCTGAAATAGAACTTTTGTTGTAAGGTGGCGCTTCGGCGGGCTCCGGAGGTGGAAGTTGTGATACGTTCGTCTGCGGGAGAGGACATGCATTTTTCGAACCTATTCGCCGGGCGGATCCGGATCGCCGCGCTCAGCGCTGCACTCGCGTTCGTCCGCGGCGCGACCGCGCAAACCTCGCCGGCGCCGCCCTCCGCCGCCGAGATCAACGCGATATATCCGGACATCGAAAAGCTCTACATCGATCTGCATCAGTCGCCGGAACTCGCCTTCACGGAAGTACAGACTTCGGCGAAACTCGCGGCGTGGGCGAAGGCACTGGGCTACGAAGTGACTACCGGGGTGGGCAAGACTGGGGTGGTCGCCGTCCTCAAGAACGGCGCAGGCCCAACCGTGATGCTGCGAACCGAACTCGATGCGCTTCCGGTGGAAGAAAAAACGGGTTTGCCCTTTGCAAGCAAAGTTATGGGCAAGAACGCGGCCGGTCAGACCACGCCCGTGATGCATGCTTGTGGACATGACATTCACATGTCGGCCTGGGCCGGCACCGCTCGCTGGATGGCGGAGCATAAAGACCGCTGGCGCGGGACGTTGATGCTGATCGGCCAGCCTGCCGAAGAGGGCGGAGGCGGCGCGCTGGCGATGCTGAATGACGGGCTGTTCACAAAGTTTCCGCGCCCCGATTTCGCGCTGTCTCTTCATGATGACGATACAATGCCTGCCGGGATGATCGGCTACCATGCTGGCGCGTTCCGTTCCATGTCGGATGCGCTGACCATCGTTGTGCACGGGCGCGGCGGCCATGCAGCCATGCCCATGAACACGGTGGATCCGGTGGTGCTCGCCGCGCGAATCGTCATCGCCCTGCAGACCATCGTTTCGCGCGAGAACAATCCCACCGATCCGGTTGTGATCACCGTCGGCTCCATTCACGGCGGCACGCAAGCAAACGTGATCCCCGACGAAGTCCGGCTGCAGCTTTCGGTTCGCACCTACACGCAGGAGGTCCGGAAGAAAACGATTGACGCCATCCGCCGCGTCGCGCGGGGGGAAGCGATCTCCGCCGGAGCGCCCCGTGAGCCCGAAGTTCTTTTCCGCGAAGAAGGCGCTTCCGGTGCCGTCGTCATCAATGACGCGGCCTTGATCGCGCGTCTGGCCAAGGCGCTCAAAGCAAGCATGGGTGAAGCGAACGTCATGGAAATGCCGCAGAAAATGACATCCGAGGACTTCGCCCAATACTGGAACACCGGCAAGGTCCCCTCCGCCCTGATCCACATCGGGGCCGTCAATGCGGCCAAATTCGCCGAGATTCAGCGCACGGGTATCCCCGGTCCAGCGCCGCATTCGCCGGAATGGGTCCCCGACCGCGAACCAACGCTCAAAGCAGCCGTGAAAGCAGAAGTAACGGAGTTACTCGAACTCCTCGGCCGCCCATGAAGCGGACAACAGAAGCCGCTTAGCGCGGCAGCAGACCGCGCAGGGTGGGATAGGAAGATTGCGCGAAGTCCACCGCTTCGGCTGTCGCCTTATCAACGTTGTCTTTTTCCGCCCAGGCAACAATCCGGACCAGCGACGTATCCGTACGATGATCGCGGAACGCGTCGGGAATCAGCCAGAACTTCGATTCCCATTCGCCCGCCAGCACCCGTCGCGGACTCTGATACCAGTAGAGAACCACGGCGCGCTGGCCGAGGCTGGAAGTCACCACGTAGCGGTTGGCCGGAATGGTTCCCAGGGACGTGTTGATGTGAATTTCACCGGTTTGCTCGGGAACCCAGCCCGAGCCGGGCAGACAAACCTGCGGCGAGTGCGGCTGCGTCTTACCGCCGCGCTGCGACTGGAACCAAGCCACGAAGAAATCAAGACCGGCGGCTGAGGAATCCGGTGCGCGATAAAAGCGCTCCATGATGCGGTCGGCTCCCAGTTGCGCAGCGATAACGGGATCGATCGGCGTGTCCCCCATCTTTTTCCAACGCCCCGTCTGCTCGGGGAACTGATTCAGGTCCACCAGGGTCGGCGGGTTCTCGGACGTGATACCAAAGCCGACCAGGATCGCCTGCCCCAGAAAGATTGCCGGAATCGCCAGCCACAGCGGCTTAAGCATGGGAAACGTCTCCCAGCAGCCGGTTCCAGACTGTGCGCACGGGAATGAACGTCGCGAGACAGAGAAGGAAAATGGCCAACCCCAGCAGCGCATGCCAGGTGCCATCGGCCAGCTTGGGCGAGTACGCCGAAAATGCCACGCGAACAGCGTTTGCGACAATCGCCACCGGGACGGCCCAAACCAATAAGACCAACCTCATCCACGCCCGGGTGTCGGCCAGGTAGCCAAACACCACGCCCATGAAACCAAGCGGCATCAAATAGCGAATTCCGCTGCACGCCTCGGCGACGGCAACCTGATGACCACCCACGTCAAGCACATTGCCGTTGCGGATCACGCCCACGCCCGTCATCGTCAGCATACCCGCAGCCATCTGGCTGGCGAATAGCTGCATAGGGAGGGTGGCTTGGTTATACAGAACCGCCAACTTCGGCAGCATGAAAAGCATCAGCACGATAGGGAAACTCCAGGTGCGGAGCAGCTTCCATCCGCCCAGGCACAACACTGCGCCCGCGATGGAAACCAGCATGGCAACCGAGCCGGCAAATAGTCCCGCGCCAATGGCGCTGATCAGGTGCATTCCAACGGCGGCCAGCATCAGCACAATGCCCCATGGCGATGGTTCAAACTCCAATTGCATCCATCGCTTGCGTTCGCGCCACACGACGAAGCCAATCACAAAAGGAACCAGGAAGCCGTGGCCCATATCTTCGTCGTTGGTCCACTGGTCGATCATCCCAGCGATCACCTTTGAGTAGCAAAGAAACAGCGCCGCGCATGTGACGGCAAACAGGAGCCAGCCTTTTTTAGAAGAAGTCATCCTAGAAGAAGTCATCCGACATGACAAGTTTAACAAGGGAGCCGACGCGGGGGATAATGAAGAACATGAGCACTTCGGGTCCTTCATCCAAAACACCGGATTTCGAACGGCACTTAGACCGCCTGGCTGAGGTCGCCATTGGCGCGGGCCTGGGATTAAAAGCCGGGCAGGAACTGGTGATTACAGCGACGCTCGACGCGGTGCCGCTGGTGCGCCGCATCACCAAGCACGCCTACAAAGCGGGCGCGACTCTGGTGACTACGTTTTACACCGATGAGGAATCTTCCCTGCTCCGCTTTCAATACGGCGCGGAGGCCGGCTTCGACACCGCCGCATCCTGGCTCTACGAAGGCATGGCGCAAGCCTACCGAAGCGGCGCGGCGCGGCTCGCGGTGACGGGCAACGATCCGTCTCTTTTCTCCAAACAGGATCCCGAAAAAGTAAGCCGCGCGAATCGTGCGATGTCGAAGGCATACCGTCCTGCACTCGAACTGATTACGCGCCATGACATCAACTGGACCATCGTGGCCAGCGCCACGCCCGCATGGGCCGCTGCGATGTTCCCCGATCTGTCGCTGGACGAAGCGATGGCGAGGCTATGGCATGCGATCTTCGCGGCATCGCGCGTGGACCGTGCCGACCCCGTGGCCGCATGGAAGGAGCATGACGCGAAGCTGCACGCGCGCGCCGATTATCTGAACGAGAAGCGTTACCACACGTTGCACTTCAAAGGCCCGGGGACCGATCTCCGCGTGGGTCTGGCGGACAATCACCTGTGGCTGGGAGGCGGAACCACCGCGCACAACGGCTGTTACTGCATCCCCAACATGCCCACCGAAGAAGTGTTCACGACACCGCACAAGGATCGCGTGGACGGCTTTGTCACCAGCACGAAGCCGCTCTCTTATCAAGGCACGCTGATCGAAGAAATCTGCGTGAAGTTTGAAGGCGGCAAGATTGTGGACGCCAAAGCCAAGCGCGGGGGCGAAGTGCTCCAGAAAATGATCGAAACCGACGAAGGCGCTCGCCGCCTGGGTGAAGTGGCCCTGGTGCCGCATTCGTCCCCCATCGCCGCAAGCGGCCTGCTGTTCCTCAACACCCTGTTCGACGAAAACGCCGCCTGCCATATCGCTCTGGGCCAAGCCTACAGCAGCTGCGTGAAGGACGGCGACAGCCTTAAGCCCGACGAACTCGCCGCGCGCGGGGCCAACACCAGCCTGATTCACGTGGATTGGATGATTGGATCGAACAAGATTGACGTCGATGGCGTAAGCGCCACTGGAGAAGCGTCGCCAATGATCCGTGCTGGCGAGTGGGCCGGTGACCGATAGCTACACACAGCGCCAGCGGGGGCCGGCTCTTGCCGCGCCTTTTTAGACTCCTATCTTTTTTAGGCGACCATGGCGAGCGGGGTGCGGACTTCATCGGGGGACATTTTCGGTTCTTGATCGGCAGCCTCTTGGCAGACAATACAGAATGAGGCCCACGGGACCGCCGCAAGTCGCTTCAAATTGATATTCTCCTCGCAGCCGACGCAGATTCCGAACGTACCCGCATCAATACGGCCAAGTGCGGTTCGAACCTCGTTTAATCGTTTCGAGTTGCGCACCAGACTGCTGATGGCGTAATCGCGATCGCTGGCTTGCTGGATCCTATCCAGCTCATCCGGACTCGTCTCAATTGCGAGAGCTTCTCGACTCTGGCTTGGTCTACCCAATTCATTTTGTTTGCACTCCATGGCTTTTTGAAATGCTTTCAGTTCGGTCTTCGTCATAGTGATACACTTTTCTCTTTTTGACGGACGGAGTACTACCTCGACTCCGTCGCCTTTTGCTGTCTTACCTGTAATTCATTCACAACCTGTTGCACGTTTGGAACTGCCGATGCGACGGTTTCGGCTCGCTCGCGCTTCGACTGTGAGTCCACCTCACCATGAAGGGTGACGGCGTGATTCTTGACGTCGTACTTTACCTTTTCTTGGAGCCCCGCTTGAACAAGAGCGGCATCCAGGTTGTGCTCGATAGCCTTGTCCAGCTCGGAATTCACTGTCTTAGCTGTATTCTCCAGGCCGGGCGGGATCACTGCGATCTCGTTCGATACCACCTGGGCACCCGCGAGGGATCTTGCGGTGGTTTCAGCTTGTGCCTTGTCGCCGTCTGCCGCCACGTGTCCGCCGAGGGTCACGACTCCCTTGTCACGATCCTGACTCACAGAGACATCTTTAAAGCCGGCCTGATCCAACGACGTTCGGATGCTACCCGAAACGTCGGGTGTCTTATTCGAACTCGAGCAACCCGCCAGCGATCCGACGACCACCACCGCCAACAGAGGCAAGCATCGTTTGAGCGTTTTCATGATCTTTCCTTTCACCACATCGGTCAATGCTATTGGAAGCACGAGTAGGGCCGAACATCGTTTTCGTGAAACACGCAAAGAACGACAGTGTGTTCTGCTCTGGCTCCAACTTCGAAGACCGATGCACAAGCAACCCTCTACCCATCAGTTGCAACAACGCCCGCGACACGAGAGCGGGATTCATCGGCTTCGGCGCGTCTTCCATGGGCGTGAACCAGGATGCCCGCGCAGGCTGGTTTAGATGGGGTAGATGACGCCAGAGGGTCACATGGCGATTGTTGGTCGGCCGCGATCGGGTCGAGTTCGAACCTGCTGCAGAAAGTTACTTCGCAGCAGGTCAGCCACCCGGCGATCTTACGGAAAGTCGAAGGAATGAATTCTTGCAGACGCCATGTCCGGCATTGCGCGGAAATAACATAACTGAGGCCTGTCCGGGCATATGCAAAGAAACTGACGGAAACGCTGCCCTGAAGTACGAAACGTTGCACCACCCGATGCGAAATGGCTTACGGCGTGCAAGCAAAACCGGCATGTACCACCACATAAAACAATTGATGTACACCGTACACATCGGTACGCCCGATCCGCGTTTTGGAAACATGTTGTTGGAGCAATTCGGCGGTGCCAACGGGGAACTCGCCGCGGCCATGCAGTATTCGATTCAGGGTTTGAATTGCGACGACCCGGAACGAAAAGATCTGTTGATGGATATCGGCACCGAAGAATTGAGCCACCTGGAGGTTGTTGGCACGCTTGCGCGCCTACATCTCAAGCCGTTGAAGAACGACCGTCGCGCGGCGCAGGCCGAGCCGCTGATCGCCATCGCTGGAGGCGGCGGTGTGGCGCTGATGAACTCCATGGGTGACGCCTGGACCGCGGATTACCTGAAGGTCACGGGTGAGCTGGACGTTGATCTGCGCAGTAATATTGCCGCGGAAGCGCGCGCGAAGATCGTTTACGAACGCTTGATTCACTTTACCGACGACCAAGGCACCATTGATGCGCTGCAATTCCTGATGACCAGAGAGATTACGCACATGAAGGCGTTTACGGCCGCCTTGGAGAGCATGGGCAAGCCCGCTTTCTCTATTGGCCGCATCCCACCGACGCCAGGTCTGGTTGATCAGTACTTTAACGATTCAACCGGCACCGGAGACCGTGGAGAGCCGGACGCCAGTGGTCCTTGGAACAGCGGAGGATCCCTCCGTCCCAAGTGGCTGGCGTAACATAGCAGCCGAAGCGCGCCAAGCCATACGGGCTGGCGTATCTCTGCATGGCATTTGTCTTTACCCCATTCTGAATCATCCCGGCTGGGAAGATGATCGCCATTGCTATAACGGCCTTTGGGACTATCCGAGTCCTAACTAAAGGAGACCGAGACATTTATGAGCCGCTGGCCAACGAGCTCCAGCTCCAGCGCCAGCAGAAGGAAAGTCATGAATTATCCTCCAACGATTAAGGCCGCAGGTCAAAGGCGAAAAATTCGCACAAGCCGAGCAGCTTAACGTTTCTTCTGATCGCCACGATCGCCCTGGCCTTTGATTGCGGATTGAGTAGTTCGCCGATAGCGTAAAAACGGAGCTAACGGTGGGAACCCCGGACAGAGGACTCACCCGTGATCGAGATACCCAATTGAAGTCGTGAACTTATAGGTTCGACTGAGAGGCGTCCTCTACCTGTAGGCGCAGGGAGGTCTCCATGTTTGACTGGGAACCGCCGGAGTACCAACCGGCGACTGGGGACGCGAGATCCGAATCGAAACCGGCGGCCACGGCCACGTGGGTGTTCGAAACGGCGAGGCCGCGGGAGGGATCGTAGCCGCGCCAGCCGATGCCCGGAAGATAGACTTCCGCCCAGGCGTGCATGTAAGAATCGTGCCGGTCCGCTGAGGCGCATTCGTAGCCGCTGACAAAGCGGGCCGCGATTCCCATTACACGGCAGCCGTCGCAGAAGAGGACAGCCAGATCACGGCAGGATCCCTCCCTTAGGCTTAGGGTCAGGTCCGAGTTCCACGGGGGGCCGTAGGGACGGATGGTATGCCGAAAGGTTTGATAAATCTGCTGGCTGAGAGCGTTTAGAAACCATAGCGTATTCCATTGTGCGTTCGTAGCAACGGATTTCGCATACTGCTTGACGGACTCCGCCACGCGAGCGTCCTGGCGGTAGGGAGTTAGCGCCGCACACAAGGGCTCGCGATACCACAGTGGAAGAATCAAGGATTCGTCGACCAGAATATAGTCAAACGGGTTCGCCCGGAGCAGTTCCACGGTGAACTTGCTGATGACGCTCAATTCCCTGGTTGGCCCATTGAACCACGCATTCAGGGCCAAGTTGCCATCCTGGTCCAGACATTCCGTGGTCCCGGCGGGTACCGGCGAGATTTGGAGGTCGAACGCCAACAGCCGTTGCGCGCTGCTCATGCGCGGCTGGAGCCGCAAGATGTGCGGCTCCAGGTACACCGGGAAATCGTAACGATACACGGTGGAATGTTCCACGGAAATCCTCATCGGGAAGACCGTGGAACCCAGCGTATTTCTACGCTGCACCGACACTGATTCTTAAGTCCCAAGGTACATACTATCGTTGCACGTCTTCCCCGTCTACCAGCGGAAGCCAACCGAGACGGGGATGTAGTCCGCGTGGCGTTCGTTGCCCAGGAAGATGCGGTGATATCGCGCTTCGGCAAAGAGCTTTCCGTGCCATCTTGTGCCGATGGCAACTCCCGCGCCAAGATTGGCACCGGGTTTGTTAACGGAATACGACGCTAAAATTTCCGTGGTCGGTACGGATACGTTGTAGAACCCGAAGAAAGGGTCGAAACCGGCAAACGTGGACGTCGAGGGTTGTGTAAACTCCCGCCTGGTGTGATACAGCCCGCCTCCGCCAATGATGTACATGTCTACATGGCTGGACGCGTTTACGTGGAACACGGGATCGAGCGTGGCTGAGAAGACACTTACATTGCCGTTTGGAAACCCCGCCCGGGTCAGGCTTGCGCCATTGATGCCGAAACGATTGTAGCCGGCATCAACCATAATTCCGAAGTGATTCGTAACGTTCACTCCGATGCCGGCACCAAGATTCCAGCCGTTATCGAGGTGACGCCCGGCGTTGCCCATAGTCTGGGTGAATCCCCCGCCGACACTGAACGCGAAATGTGACACTTCTTGCGCTTGCAGCGCGCCGCATCCAATAGATGCGATTATAATCGCCCATCGAGTCAAAAACATTTGGAACCTCCTCAAGCCCCTTGTGTGAACCCCTGGGAACCCGACGTTCCCGTTTCCGCCCGTGTGCTGCGCCCACTTCAGCGCACGAGGTTGAAAATCGTGACAAGCAAGCGGATGTCAATTCATCCACAAATTAGAATGGCCGAATCCTTTCCGCTAAAAGTTGTAGCCCACTATGAGACGTAAATGAGGAGAAGCGTAAAGGGTGGTTTTTGCTTCCATAAACACGCCGCTCCTGAATTCCACGCCCGTAAGTACGTTTAGCCCACCTTGATATTTGAAGTTCCCAAAATCAAATCCTCCATTTCGCTGGATAGTTTCATGCCCAAACCCGAAACTGGGACCGGCACCCACATAAGCCGACCAGTTCCTTCACGCGGGGTAAAGGGAAGTCGGAAGATTCCGTCAGCATTGAACGCAAATAATTTGGTCACCTCGCCGAATCCATACTCCATGCTTGGGCGGAACGAAAAGCTGTCGTGGAAGAACGGCCCACACGCGCCTGGATACCAATTATCAGAAGCTCGGGATCCATGCCGACGCCCCCTCGAACCCCTAGGCCATACCGTCGGGCCTGTTTCTTAATGTCGCGTTCTAAGCGCCGCACTGGAGTCGGAAATCGGCTCGTCCACTGGTGGCGTAACGCCCGAACCCGCGCGCGTGACCGTAACCGCAAGTGCAAGGCGTACGCGTGAATCCGCCGTTAGCCGTGATCTGACGGTTACTTCCGATCCCATAGGGATGCTTGCAGGTCTTGTTGTGAAGCGGGCATACATGAAGACTTCGAAACTGCCGGCTTCACTTCGCACAATCCTGAATCATGGGCGGATGACGTGACAACTCCATGTGTCGTGGTTTGGCCGGATTCATTTCCCGTCTGAGCCACAATGATGGGTGCACATAATGCTGCCATCAGTAGAACTTGGTAAGGCCGAAGTACTTTTATTCGCATATTTAAAATCTCTTTCTGCCGGCGGTGCCTGGCGTGATGTTCTTTATCTCTTGGAAGGGCGGTCGGGGTTCAGTGGCGTGGCGCGCGGGTAGAAGAGTTCTTCCACCAGAGCCACGTGAGCTTTCAATTCGGCGAGCGCCTGAGGTGAGATCTGCTTTTGAACGGGTCGCCGCTCGGTTTTCTCAACCGGTTGGAAAAGATTCTCCACGGTCGTCTTCATAATTGGATTTGATACATCGGCCATATATTTCGACCCTTTTGCGCGGTTGGTGCTTCTCAAGCGGCTCGTCTGACGGCGTGATAGGCCACCAGCAGAACAACGGATCCAACCACGGCAACCAGCAAGCTGTACAGGTTTAGGCCCGTGACGCCGGAAGCGCCAAAGGTGTTGAATAACCAGCCGCCAGCGATGGCGCCGACGATCCCGAGCACAATGTCCATCAGCATGCCTTCGCCGTGTTTGTTAACAATCTTGCTGCCGATAAAACCCGCAACTAAACCAAGCACAATCCAGGTAAGAAATGACATTTCGTCCCCACTCTCTGCAATCTCATTGAAAAGAGGGCCGCCAGCCGGAATTGCAACGGATGGCGGCGCCAATCTACTTCAGTGAACAGTTACATCTTCGAGACAGGCATGGCATCCATGTCACGAGTACTGCCTTCGTTTGCGGAAGAAATATCTTCCGCCCCCGTCATTTTGAGGAGGTCCTTTGCTTTGGCAATTTCCTCTGACGTGTCGCAATGAACGGAAAGCAAGACGCCGCCGTCTTTAACCCGGCCTTCGTAGCGCTTGGCCTCATACTCCGGAATGCCCATGCCGACCAGGGCTCCAATCAAACCGCCCACGGCTCCACCCACTCCCATGCCGGCGAGTGAGGCCATAATCGGGCCGGCTGCAATGAGTGGGCCCACGCCAGGAATGGCCAGCGTGCCGATACCCGCCAAGAGGCCGAGCGTTCCGCCTACGATGCCACCAGTGGTGACACCCGCGGCTGTACCCTCGGGCGCCTTGGTGTTTTTCTCATGCGCAAACTCTTTTGAGCTTTGGGAATCGGGTAGCAGCACGGATATGTCATTGTTGGCGTATCCTGCTGCTGAGATGCGGTTGACGGCCTGTTCGGCCTGGCCGCGGTTGTCGTAAATTCCAAATACCGCTGTATTCTTGCCTTCCATGTGTGTTGCTCCTTTGAATTGAAAATGAACGCTACGGGGCCACCGAAAGTTCATCGGTAACTTTGTCCGCGCTTCCAGCTGCCGCGACGGCCTTCCCCATCACCGTCTTCTTTTCGTCCTCAGACTTCACGGGGCCCTTCAGGGTCACGCTGCCGTCCTGACTGACGATCTTGACGTTGTGGGCGTTCGTCGAAAGCGACTTATCCGACATGATGGACTGCCGGATCTTTTTCGTCAGGCCTTCATCCGCCGCATTCATCTTTTGCTGATCCGCCGTTACTTCCCCGGCGTTGCGATCGCGTTTGTTGACCTCTGTGTTATCTTGCCGGGTATTATCTTGCCGGGCGCTCGAGTCTGTCTTTTGTCCCTGACTCATGACCGCTGTCGCGAGGAGCGCGGCAATAAGGATGGTTTTTGTATGTCTCATTGAAGTTAATGTCCAGTTCTATGCAGTTGATGTTGGACTTACTCTTCGTCAGCGGTTTAACGACTCATCAGAAACCAAGCAACGATCAATATCCCCGGAACGCCGAGGCCCCAAGCGAATAAATACTTCATGCTGTGTCTCCTTGTTTTTTACGGCTCGTTTTATACGGCTCGTTTTGTCCAGCGCTGACTAGTGCAAGTTCGGATAGGCAGTTGCACGTCGGTGACCGTTCACTGCCAGAACCTCACAGCCTATGCTTTGCAGCGTTGCAGTTTTACGTTGTCGTGCATGTCTGACTCTTGGCCGTCAGATGACCAAGCGTGGTCGTAAAATAACGCGTCGAGCGATTCCACGAGTGTGAAAAGAGATGCTCTGTTTTGCATGCGATCACAGTTTGCCCGAGCGAATACCGTTGTACCTGGATCGCGTAAAGCATTCCTTTGGGGACGAGGCCACGATGCGGTCGGGGGCTCTTTAGAGCAATAGCTTTCTCGTGACTGGCCACCGGCTGGCACCCGGGAGTTGACAAAATGTTACTTTAGACATAATCTAACTTTCAGATGGTAGCCGAAGAGGTCAAACGATCTTTGGAGGACAGCGGTCTCCGATGCACTCCGCAGCGGTATGCCGTGATGGCCTTTTTGATGGAGCATCCCGGGCATCCGACGGCAACGGAAATTTTTGAAGCCGTGAATCGAATGGATCCGCGGTCATCCAGGGCCACCACCTATAACAATTTGCGCGATCTGGTGCAGGCCGGTTTGGTGCGTGAAGTGGCTGTGGAGGGCCGCGCCGCACGGTTCGATGCAAGGGGAAAGCAGCACCACCATTTCATTTGCGACCGCTGCGGAAATGTGGAGGATATGGAGTGGTACGACATACCCAAACCTACTTCCGGCACCCTCGGCAAACGAACGCTCCGCGAATGTGAATTAATTTTCCGGGGACTGTGCACGAAATGTTCGGCACAGTGCCGGGTTGGTTAGTTGTATTGCTTGCAGGTAAGAAGATGGCGAACACGCGAGCGCAGCCGGCGGCGCGAAACGGCAAGCCAAGCGGTTTGTGTTCGCTCAGTTTTTTGGACTAACTCGAAAGCAGCGGGGCGATTGTCCCGGTAAGGAATAAGGAGCAAAACTTGTCAACGGAAGCAAAGTGCCCATTTAGACATACCCAAGCGGCCGCCCCAACGAACTCGAACTGGTGGCCGAATCAGCTGAACCTGAAGATTCTGCATCAGAACTCCTCTCTTTCCAACCCGATGGAGAAGGAATTCAACTACGCGAATGCGTTTAAGAGCCTGGACCTCGACGCCGTGATCAAGGATCTTCACGCCTTAATGACGAATTCGCAGGATTGGTGGCCGGCCGACTTTGGCCACTACGGCGGACTCTTCATTCGTATGGCGTGGCACAGCGCCGGAACCTACCGCATCGCGGACGGCCGTGGCGGAGCGGGCGCCGGGTTGCAGCGCTTTGCGCCCCTGAACAGCTGGCCGGATAACGCAAACCTCGACAAGGCGCGCCGGTTGCTGTGGCCGATCAAGCAGAAGTACGGCAAGAAGCTCTCCTGGGCAGATCTGATGATCCTGGCCGGTAACGTGGCGTTGGAGTCGATGGGCTTCACGACGTTCGGCTTCGGTGGCGGTCGCGCCGATGTGTGGGAAGCAGATGAAACGTATTGGGGTCCGGAAATAACGTGGCTGGGCGACAAGCGCTATACGGGAGATCGTGAGCTGGATAATCCGCTCGGCGCGGTTCAAATGGGCCTCATTTATGTGAATCCCGAAGGTCCAAACGGAAAGCCCGATCCCATTGCCGCGGCGCGCGACATCCGCGAGACCTTCGCACGCATGGCGATGAATGATGAAGAGACTGTGGCGTTGATTGCCGGTGGACACACGTTCGGCAAGACGCACGGCGCGGCGAATCCGGCGAAGTATGTTGGACCCGAACCGGAAGGCGCGCGCATCGAAGAGCTGGGCCTCGGTTGGAAGAACACCTTCCGTAAAGGCAACGCCGGCGATACGATCACCAGCGGACTGGAAGTCACCTGGACCACGACGCCGACGAAGTGGAGCAACAACTTTTTCGAAAATCTGTTTGGCTTCGAGTGGGAACTGAGCAAGAGCCCGGCGGGCGCGCACCAGTGGATTCCCAAGGGCGGCGCGGGTGCAGGCACCGTACCGGACGCCCACGATCCGGCGAAGACCCACACGCCAAAGATGCTGACGACCGATCTTTCGCTCCGTTTCGACCCGGCATACGAAAAAATCTCACGGCGTTTCCTGAAGAATCCGACGGAGTTCGCAAAGGCGTTTGCGAAAGCGTGGTACAAACTGACGCACCGCGACATGGGTCCGATCGATCGCTATTTGGGTCCATTGGTTCCCAAGGAAGTTCTCATTTGGCAGGATCCGCTGCCTGCGGTGGATCACAAGTTGATCGGCACGTCGGATGTCGCAGCGCTCAAGGCGAAGATCCTTGCTTCGGGCTTGTCGATTTCCCAACTGGTTGCAGCGGCGTGGGCATCGGCATCCTCGTTCCGCGGTTCGGATAAGCGCGGCGGCGCAAATGGCGCACGTATTCGTCTGGCTCCGCAGAAGGATTGGGAAGTGAACCAACCGGCTGCTTTGGCGAAGGTGCTGAAGAAGCTGACGGCGATCCAGAAAGAGTTCGCCGCTTCGCAGTCCAGTACGAAGGGCATGGCCAAGCACGTTTCACTGGCTGACCTCATCGTGCTCGGCGGCTGCGCAGCGGTGGAAGAAGCCGCGAAGAAAGCCGGAGTCAAGGTGAAGGTTCCGTTCACTCCCGGCCGCGTGGACGCTTCGCAAAAGCAGACGGATGTGGAGTCGTTCGCCGTGCTGGAACCGAAGGCCGATGGCTTCCGCAACTACGTACAGAAGGGGCTGACGACGCCGGCGGAAGAACTGCTGGTGGATCGGGCCAACTTGCTGACGTTGACGGCGCCGGAGATGACGGTGCTGATCGGCGGCCTGCGAGTGCTGAACGCAAACTTCGGCCAGTCGCAGCATGGTGTCTTTACAAAGCGCCATGGCACGTTGACGAATGATTTCTTCGTCAATATTCTCGACATGAGCACGGCATGGGCGCCGTCTTCGACTGAAGGCGTCTTTGAAGGCCGCGATCGTGCGACCGGTGACGTGAAGTGGACCGGAACGCGCGTCGATCTTGTTTTCGGATCGAACTCCCAGCTCCGGGCCTTGGCCGAAGTCTATGGCAGCAGCGACACGAAGGAGTCTTTCGTCACGGACTTTGTCGCAGCGTGGAATAAGGTGATGAATCTGGATCGTTTCGATCTGGCTTCGTAGTAACCAACTCGACGATTTAAAGACGGTCAGCATGACATCCGTCCGATCTGTTAAAAAGACGGGCAATGTCAGGTTGACCGTCTTCCTTTTAGGCGTTCGGTAACCGGCTAATCCGCCGAATGGCCAAGTGGCAAATGCAACGTGCCGGGCAGGTGCTGTAAACTTACCCGAAGAATTTCCCGTGCCACGCTTCAGGACCTCCCGCACTGCGCTGCTCGCTCTCAGCCTGGCGCAGTGGTGCGCTCTGTTGGGTCAGGGCACGCTTTCCGATATCTCGGGCAACATAACCAGCCAGGATCAGGCTGCTCTTCCGGGCGTTGAAGTCTCCGCATTCAATACCGCTACGGGACAGGAACGCAAGGCATCCTCAGACGCGCGCGGGAACTACATCATCACGGCGCTTCCCGCTGGCACGTACACAATTCGCGCGGAACTGATGAACTTCAGGACGACGGTGCGCGAAGGCGTGGTGCTCCGGGTGGCGGAGCCGGGCCGCGTCGATTTTACGATGCAGATCGGTGAGATTCAGCAGTCGGTCACGGTGCTTGAGTCCCAACAACCGCTGCGAACGCAAAACGCTGAGGTCGGCGAAGTAATGGCGAATCAACGGTTCATTGGCCTGCCTCTGAATGGACGCCGCTTTACGGATTTGATGCTGCTGAGCGATAACGTGGTCGCCGAACCCCGCGGAACCCGCGGTGCGGCGCTGGGGCAGACTGGCCCCACTGTGGCGATCGCGGGCCAGCGCGGCGGACACAACATGTACTTCCTCGACGGCATTTCCGTCACCGATCAATACTTCAACAACCTGACCGTGTCTCTTTCGGTGGATGCACTGCAGGAGTTCAACATCCAGAAGTCCATTTATCCGGCGGAGTATGGAGGGAAAGCATCGGCGGCCATCAGCGCGGCGACGCGCTCGGGCGGGAATTCGGCGCACGGTTCGCTGTACGAGTTCCTGCGGAATTCGGCGCTCGATTCGCGCAATTTTTTTGATGGAGCAACGAAGCCTCCTCTGCGGCAGAATCAGTTTGGCGGAACATTCGGGGGCGCGGCACGCAAGGATCGCACGTTCTACTTTATCAGCGCCGAAGCGCTGCGCGAACGTCGGTCTTTAACCAACACGTTTTCCCTGCCCTCCGAGGCCGTTCGATCGGGCGATTTCTCTGGGCTGCCCCAGATCTACGATCCGCTCACCGTGGATCCTTCCACTGGACGCAGGCAACCGTTCGCAAATAACCGGATTCCTTTGGATCGCATCGACCCCGTCGCGCGCGCCTTCCTGCGGAAAATTCCATCACCCACATCATCCGGCGAAGTGCAAAATTTTAAAGCGTCGCCGGGTTCGCGCAACGATAATACGCAGACTACGGCGCGCCTCGACCACACCCTACGCCCATCCGACACCGTGTTTGGGCGTTTCACCTGGTCCGATTCCGAAACCCTGCGCCCCTTCGGAAGCTCCGATCTCAACGAGGTTCTGGTTCCGGGCTTCGGAACGTTCATTACAACAGATACCAAAAATTTGGCGATCGGTCACACGCACATCTTTAAACCCAACCTGCTGCACGAATTCCGTTTCGGCTGGTTGCAGGTCTCCGGCGGCCAACGGCTGGAAAACGAAGGTGTGCCTTTCGCGGCCACCGCGGGATTACAGGGCGTGACGTCGGACCCAACGCAGGCCGGTTATCCCGCAATAAACTTCGGCGGGGCCTACAGCAGCCTGGGTGATCCAGCGCGAGCCGTCCGCCGCGATAACACCAGTTTCGATTTCTTCAGCAACACATCCTGGGTCCTGGGCAGCCACAAGGTGAAATTTGGTGGATACTTGTACCGCCTCTACTTTCGTCCGCAGGATGCACCGAACGTGCGCGGTGCGTTTGGATTTACTCCGCGCTTCACGTCGTCCGCCGCGGGGCTTTCCGATGGCAACGCGTTCGCCGATTTCCTGCTGGGCTATCCGTCACAGGCCCAGACAGGATTGGGACGCGGATCGGAGGATGCCCGCACCAACTGGATTCACGCCTACTTGCAGGACGATTGGCACGCAACGCGCAATCTAACGATAAATGCTGGGCTCCGCTATGAGTTCAACGGGCACATTACGGATGTGGGCAATCGATTATCGAATCTGCAGTTGAATCGTCTGGTGATCGCGAGCGACGATCAGGGCCGCATCGCGCCGGACGCGCAGGCGTTGTTGCCGTCGGTTACGGTTCCCTACGTGACGTCGCAAGCCGCGGGATATGAGCGGTCTTTGTTGCGCCCCGGCTTGATACGCTTGGCGCCGCGCTTCGGAATTGCATGGTCGCCGGGCGGATCGAGCAAGACAGTGCTCCGCGCGGGCTTCGGGCTGTTCTTCAATCAGTGGGCCTATAGCGTGCAGACGTTGCTGATGCAGAATCTTCCCTTCTTCTTTAATAAGAGCGTGACCACGGCGGCGGACCAACTGAGTCCAACACTTTCGACTGCGACGATGCTCTTGTCTCCCGCGACCGGAACGATCAGCGGGGGCGGCATGGATCAGAACTATCGTAGCGAATACGCGGAATCGTGGACCTTCAGCGTGCAGCGCCTGATGCCGGGCAACTTGTCGGTTGAAGCGAACTACTTCGGCTCGAAAGTGGTGGGCGCGGATGATTCCACTTTTTATAACGTGCCGCTGCCAGGCCCAGGCCCCATTGCCGCGCGGCGTCCCAATCCAAACTTGAGCGCGTTTCAGGTGATCCATTGGGGCGGCTACTCCGCCTATCACGCGCTTAATCTGAAACTCGAACGCCGGTTAAAGGCGGGCATCGGAGTGAATGCGAATTACACTTGGTCGAAGGCGACCGATGTGGCATCCAGCCCCGGTGCTACATTTTCAGAAACGAATTTTCCGCAGGACGTATACAATCGACGCGCGGAGTACGCGCTTTCCAGCTTTGACCATCGCCACCGCTTGGCAACCAGCTTCACCTGGCAACTTCCAATGGGCTTCGCGCTGCAGGGTCTAGCCACCATGCAAACAGGCGCGCCGTTCACAGTGAATCTGCCTACCGATAACGCAAACATCGGGGCAGGACCCGCGCAAAGACCCGATGTCCTGCGCGATCCGAATACGGGCGCGAAGACACCCGACCGCTGGTTCGATACTTCGGCCTTCGTGATGCCCAAACAGTTCAGCTTCGGCAACGCGGGGCGGAACATCGTTTTTGGCGATGGATTGGTGAATCTGGATATCTCCGCGCAGAAGATCTTCCGAATACGGGAGCAAGTCTCACTGCAACTGCGCGGCGAGGTATTCAATGTGCTCAACAACACAAACTTCGCCGATGCTCCGGGCCGGATCGCGTTTACGTCAGGATTTGGCCGCTACTTCTCCGCGGAGAATCCACGCCAAGTGCAGATTGCGCTAAAACTCCTGTTCTGAGCCGTTAGACGCGCGTCCACACCAGGCGGTGTGTTCCTTCAGGAACAATGTAAAGCAGCGTCAGCACGCGAGCGTCGTCGGAGAATTCAAACGTACGCTGCTGTTTGCCGCCCGCCCAACCGGGGCGGATGGAACCTTCGGCGTCGATGTGCAGAGTCTTCGCGGAGTGGTCTATCGTGTACCTTCCCCAATACGCCACGTAGCCATCGAGCACCTGACTGCGCTCATCCGCGGTCAAGCTCGCGGCCCAACTGGGTCCACCGATCGGCGATTCGAGCGGGCGGCCATCGCGCATCATCTGCACCGCGACGCCTCCATTTTCGTCAAAGCGAAATTCGCCACGGGCGCGGCCATCCCAAGGAAGAGATACATGGCCCGTTGCGTCCGTATAATCCCACCTTTCAAGCTTCCAAACTCCAGGAAAACGATTCGTCATGTCGAAGTTGATTCTACGGGGGCGTAATCAACGCATTTCCATCGGGCGATCCGTATGGAAATACTTTTTGTACGCCTCGATCCAATTATTGGAAATTTCCGATTGTGCGGTGTCCAAATCCAGGTCTCCGGAGCATACCATCTGACGGAGACGATCTTCCAGTTCATCCTTGACCCGCGCATTCCATTCCGCGGAATACGTCTGCGGCCACATATTGCGGATGTCGTCCGCACCGCCCAATGCCGGGGTGATCAGATAATCCACTTCATAGGAGCGGGGCTCGGCGTCGCCAATGCCATAGGCCGCCAGAACCTCCCTGCGCAGCGATGGAGGAACCTGGCGATTATTCTCGGAAGCCGCGCCGCACACTTGATCGCGGTTGTAGCGCACAGCCGCACCTGGAGTGATGCGCGAGTCTGGAGTGATCAAAGACGCCGTCTGCCAGGGAATGGATCGCGCCGTTCTTTGTGGGCTTTTCACGAGGAGCAGAGCGGCCAGAAAGCCTGTGCACGCTAGAACAGATACGCAAATCAGGGCATACAGAGAATGGCGCGAAGATTTACCGGCCGCCGGTTCCTGAAGCGCATACAGCGGATCTTGGTTTTGCCTGGCGTCCAGTTGCGCCAAATCCCTTTGCGCCAAATCCCCTTGGCTGAAATCTAAAGGAGTCGCGCCCTGTAAACTCGCTCCATCCGAGACCTCCTGATATGCGTCCGTAAACTGCACGATTGTCTCGGCAAACTGTTTTTGTCGTGCACGGCAAATCCAGCATTCTTCTAAGTGCAGGCGAGTTCGCCGGGCATCCAAAGCCCGCATTTCTCCATCGGAGTAAAAAAGCAGTTCTTCGTCCGTCAAATGGCGCCCCATGCCGGTCGAGCCGATCCGGCCGTGCCACCAATCTACCAAGAACGAACTTTTCATCCACTTCATAACGAATGCTCCACACCGAATCTAGCGGTGCCTCCGCGCGACATGGGTCAATCGATCCACGGATCGCGCCAGCGATTGCGCCACTCCTCCCAAGGAGATGTCCAAGACCGCCGCAATGTCGCGATAACGCAAACCTTCGGCGCGTAACGCAAGGCACCGGCGGTCCATTTCGGGCAATGCTCTCCAAGCCGAGAGGATTCGGTTCACGGCTTGCTGTTCCACTGCGCCCACTTCTGGATTTGGCCCAGGATCTTCGGCATCGAAACCCGAGAGGGCCTTGCTTTCCTCCAACGAAACCTTGCGCGCGGCGACTTGCCGGCGTTTGAGCGCAAGGTTATGAGCAACCCGAAACAGCCATCCACGGATATTGGCGCGGCCCCCACCTGCCCGCAAATGTTGAAACAACGCCAGGAACGTGTCTTGAGCGATTTCTTCTCCGTCCTCAGCAGGGAGTCCAAACGTGCGCAAATACCGGAGCAGAGGAGACCGGGTTTCCTTGAATAGGAGGGAAACCTCTTCAGCCAACGCAGGGGTCTTGGAGGCCGTATCCGGCAAACAGCCCAGGACGAGGCATGCATCGGCAGCTGAGACCTCCGTCCCGGCACCGGCACCGTTCTCAAACGATGGATCCATGATCCTTCCCACTAGAGAATTCCCCAGGATGCGGTTTTGTTCACAGAAATTTTCCCTCCTGGCCTCAAAAAGCATGAACAGCGCGGTGGCTCAACGATTATCTTATTATGCTCGCCCGAATGCACGTCCGGTTCCCCTACCTAGTTGCCCGCCACGTGCTGCTCGCGGTGATAGCCACAATGGCACCGGCGTTGGTTGCGCAACAGGCCAGTAGCGTCCGCGTGGGCGTGAACGATCCCTCGGGTGCCGCAGTGGTGGCCAATGGCCGTTTGCGGGGTCCAGGTTATGACCGGTCCTTTCAAACCGATGCACGGGGCGAGACGCTTCTTTCGAACGTGCCGGCCGGCCGCTACCGTCTGACAATTTCCAAAAGCGGCTTCGCGACAGTGAATGACCTGCTGGCCGTCTCGGATGGATCTCCGGTCGAGCACACAGTCACCCTTGCCCTGAGCACGGCGGCGTTTGCCGTGGACGTCGCGGATACGACGCCGCTAGCCGGTGTCGATCTCGCAGCGAATGAAGTGGCAGCCCCGATACAAACCTTGTCGGCGAGCGACATCGAATCGAGCGGCGCGCTGGATCTCTCGTCGCTACTCAATCGGCGCCTGAATGGCGTCTACATAAACGAACTGCAGGGTAACCCCGTCCAGCCGGACGTGAACTACCGGGGCTACACAGCGTCGCCTCTGTTGGGCACGCCGCAAGGAGTGTCTGTCTATCTTGACGGCGTGCGTATGAATCAACCCTTCGGAGATGTGGTCAGTTGGGATCTGATCCCGCGCATTGCGATCGCTGAGATTACGTTGATTCCGGGATCGAATCCACTATTCGGACTGAACACGTTAGGTGGAGCCATCTCCGTCCGGACGAAAGACGGTTACAGCGCGCGCGGAACGTCTTTGCAGATCGGCGGAGGCAGTTTTGGCCGCAAGACTGCGGATTTCGAACATGGCGGGTCGAACGCCAAGGGACTCAGCTGGTATCTGGCCGGGAATCTTTTCTTTGAAGACGGGTGGCGCGAGACATCACCCTCGAACGTGCGCCAGACGTTCGGCAAGCTTAGTTGGCAGCATGCCAAGACGACGATGACGCTTGCCGGATCTTTCGCCAACAATTCCCTGAACGGTAATGGAACGCAAGAGTTTCGCTTATTGGAACAAAACTATAGCAGCGTCTACACGCGCCCCGATATTACGCGTAATCGTTCGCCGTTCTTGAATCTCTCCGCACAGCACGCCGCGACGCAAGCCTGGACGCTCACGGGCAACGCTTACTATCGCTATATCCGCACCAGTTCCTTGAATGGCGATATAAACGAGGGATCGCTGGATCAATCGGTCTACCAGCCGGGAGCCGCCGAACGTGCCGCCTTGGCGGCTGCTGGATACACAGGTTTTCCCGCAAGTGGCGCAACGGCAACCAATACGCCTTTCCCCTTCTGGCGCTGCATCGGGAACGTACTCTTGAACGACGAGCCGGGCGAAAAGTGCAACGGACTTATCAACCGGACATTCTCCCAACAACGCAACTTCGGTGCGGCAGGACAAGCCACATGGCGGACCTCCGGTTTCCACTCAGACCCCGCCAGCCGAAATCAGCTCACCTTCGGCGGGGCGTTTGACCGAAGCAACACGGATTTCAGCCAAAGCTCAGAGTTGGGCTATTTATTGCCCGACCGAAGCATTCGCGGAATGGGAGCTTTTGCCGATGGCCTCACGGGCGGGGTGGTGGACGGCGTGCCCTTCGACACGCGCGTAAATCTGCACGGACGCGTGACCACCGGAAGCGCCTATGCTACGGACACGCTCTCCCTTGGCGACGAATTCAGCTTTACGTTTTCCGGACGCTACAACCGCACGAACATCGATAACCGCGACCGGCTGGTGCATCTGGATGGCAGCCGTTCGATCAGTGGTAATAATGCCTACGGGCGCTTCAATCCGGCTGTCGGCGTGACGTACCATCCACGGAAATCCTGGAACGCCTACGCGAGTTACAGCGAAGGCAGCCGTGCACCTGCGTCCATCGAATTAGGCTGCGCGGATCCCGCCGAACCGTGCAAACTGCCGAATTCAATGACCAGCGATCCGCCGCTGAAGCAAGTGGTCACGCGCACAATAGAAGCCGGCCTCCGCGGCAGTGCCGAAACGCGCTTGCATTGGAGCGTCGGCTGGTTCCGCTCGGCGAATCGCAATGACATCTTATTTGTCGCCTCACCGCAGACGGGATTCGGCTATTTTAAAAACTTCGGAGAAACGCGAAGGCAAGGCGTGCAAATCGACGCAAACACACGCATCCACAAGGTGACGGTGGGCGTAGGATATACGTTCCTGGATGCCACGTTCCGGAGTCCAGAAAGCGTGATGGGCACCTCGAACAGCGCGAATGTTGACGCACTGGCCGGCGTAAAAGGAATCGACAGCACCATCGCGGTTCAACCGGGCAATCAAATCCCGCTGATCCCGCAGCACACGATGAAAGCGTACGCCGATTTCCAGGTCAATCGTAAGCTGTCCGTTCAAGCGAATGTAATTGCAGCGGCTAGTTCCTTTGCGCGTGGAAATGAAAACAATCAACACAAACCCGATGGAACTTATTACCTTGGATCGGGCACTTCGCCCGCCTACGGCGTTGTGAACCTGGGCGCGCACTATCAACTGCACAGCCGTGTGCAACTCATTCTGCAGGTGAACAATCTGTTCAACAAGCACTACTATACGGGCGCGCAGCTTGGGCCGACTGGTTTCACAAACACCAGCACATTCATTGCGCGGCCTCTCCCGGCCACGCCCGCAGGCGATTTCCCGGTGCAACAGAGCACATTTTATGCGCCTGGCGCTCCCATCGGCGCGTGGGGTGGACTGCGTTTCTCATTCTAATGGGGCGTTTCGCGCTTTACTTTTTTGATGCGTTATTTTTTTTGGCAGCGTTCGCAGGTGTGTCTTTCACCAGCACGGATTTTGACTGCGAGGCCGGCTTCATTTCGGTCGATCCCGGCGAACCCGCCTTCACCCACACGAGACGCACGTAGGCGGCTGCGGCACGCAGACGAACTGGGGCTCGCGAATCCGAAAGAAGCGGCGCAATATCCTCGATCAGCGTAGGATCGTTGCGCAACGCCAGCGAGTGCACGGACGCGGCGCGGACCGATGCGTCTTTGTCAAGGAGTCCGTCGCGCAAAGCGGTGAGAACGTCTTCGCTTTTGTCGCGCCCCAGCAACAGCGCCGCTGTCGCGCGGCCGGATACGTTGGAATCAGAAAGCAAATCCTGCAAAGAAGAAACGCCTTCGCCCAAGCCGGGCACCGGAGCGAACCCGACGCCTTCCTTCAATGCGAATAGGAACATAGTCTTCGGCGTGTGCAGCATGCGAAGACGGTCGCGTGTTTGCAGCGTCAAAAATCCTGACGACGTCTTCGCTTCGCCGCTGAGTACGGCCATCATCGCCTTGCGGCCTTCCGGATCGTTCATCGCCCACAACTGCTTCGCGGCGGCGTACGTCACTTCGGGAGCTTCGTCGTAAAGGGCCTTCTGCAGCGCGCCCACAGTGCGGGTGCTCTTCAGATCCACCAGCGACGCGACCGCCGCCAGGCGGACGTAGACGTCCTTGTCGATGAGCATTGACTCGACAAGGGAGATGAATGGCTCGCGCGCGCCGACCAACCCGAGCGAGACGACGGCCTGCTTGCGGACATCCGGATTTTTGTCCGAGAGCGCATCCAACATCATCCGGCGTGCGCGCATTTCGTCTTCTGAAAGCCGTGCCTGCGCTGGAGCAGGCGCCACCGCTTTCGGCGCGGCTTTCGTGTTGGCAGGCACCTGCGCGGCGAGCGTCAAGGAACAAACCACGGCGGCAATCGAAGCGGAAATGAGTGTGGACATCGGCCCTCCTGCCAAAGCTGGCTCAGGAGAGTTGCAGAACTTCCCGAACCTTCTGCACCGGCACATCTTTCCAGTACCGGCCAATGTTTTCGATGGTAGCAAAGGTGCGGGTTTCCATCCGGTCGATGTACAGCGTACCGTGCAGGTGGTCGATTTCGTGCTGTAAGATACGGGCAAACCAGCCGCTTGCTTCGATGCTGCACTCGTTTCCGGATATATCCAGATACTCGACCGTCACTCTGCGCGAGCGCTTCACCAGCGCACTAAAGCCCGCAACACTCAAGCATCCTTCGAAAAATTCGGCGGTATCGTCTGAGTATTGGACAATGCGGGGATTGATGAGCACCAGAAACTCCACGGGCTGCCGTTCGCGCTCGGCAAGGATAGCGGGATCAATGGCTTTGAGATAATCGGCGCGGTCTTCGATCACGGCAAGCTGAAGTGGCAGTCCGATCTGCGGGGCCGCAAGCCCGACACCGGGAGCGTCGGACATCGTATCGCGCATATGCTCGATCAACTGCTGGATGGCGGGCAGCGCGATCTCTTCCTTCGTGAGTGCTCGGGCGTGTTGGCGAAGCACCGGCTCGCCGGTCTGGACAATTTTCAGCCGCATGGATTTCGGTCCCTTCTAAATGCAAACCCCGCTCCACCACCGCCGCGGCTTGGCATGCCGCGATGGCAACGGAGCGGGGTACGCTCAAAAGTCAGCGATCGCTCGCGTTACCGCTCCCAGGGACGCGCGTGATGGCGTTCGTCGCGTTCCTTCACACGGTCGTACATGTGGGAATCCGCCGTGGTGCCCAGCGACACATTGTAGAGACTGATCAAGCCCAAGCCCTCGCGCAGATCCTCGTCGAATGCATGCAGCGCCGTTAACTGGTTTGCCTGCGCCGGGAATTCTTTGCCGGACGGCGTGCGCAGGAACATCTGGAATCCGCCGTGGACCAGCGTGGCAACCTCGTCGCCCGCAAGCAAGCCAGCCTTGCCGATGGCGACGTTACCGCCGCCCATGTCCTCCACCACGGCACCAAAGCCTTCGCGAGTCACCTTGGCCCCGCCGGACTGGCGGGAGACCGAAAAACCAAACTGGCTCAGATTGGAGAGCCGATCGTCGAACGACAGCTCTTTGACCTTAGGATTGCGAAAGAACATAGAATCTCCAGTATAAATTGTGAGAAGTCGCTTTTGCTGGCCGCGGCGCGGGCTTCACCCCTCCCGGATAAGAGGGGGTGCGAGCGGCCGCTGGTCCCGTAGTTATTCGCCCAATTCCGCTCTAATGGCGTTGGCGATGCTGTGCGCGAAGTGTTCCACGCGTTTCTGCTCCGGGCCTTCCACCATCACGCGAGCCAGGGGTTCGGTGCCGGAGAACCGCACCAGGATGCGGCCGGCTTCGCCGAACTCAGCTTCAGCGTGACGGATCTCTTTGTTGGCGCGTTCCAGGTCTTCGATGGGGCGTTTGTGTTTCACTTTCACGTTCACCAAAATTTGCGGATACTTAACGACTTCTGCCGTCAATTCGTCGAGCGTCGCGCCGGATTCCTGCATTTCGTTCATTACTCGAAGCGCTGTCAACAGGCCGTCGCCCGTGGTGGAGTAATCGCGGTAGATGATGTGCCCGCTCTGCTCGCCGCCGAGCGGCGCATCGCGCTTCAGCATTTCCTGAATCACGTAACGGTCGCCGACCGAGGTCCGGATCAGACCGATGCCGTGCTTCGCCAAAGCCCGCTCCAGGCCCAGGTTCGACATCACCGTGGCCACCACGTCCGTCAGTTTTCCCGTTTTCTTCAGCGGCAGAGCGCTCATGAACAGCACTGCGTCGCCATCGACAATCTTGCCGCTCTTCGAAACAAATAGCGCGCGGTCCGCATCGCCATCGAACGCAACCCCGAGGTCGGCGTTTGCGCCTTGTAGGCGCTCCTGCAAGCCTTCCAGGTGCAGCGAACCGCAGTTCAGATTGATGTTCGTTCCGTCCGGCTCACATGCGAAGGTAATCACGTCGGCGCCTAGGCGGCGGAACAATTCCGGGCCCAGCTTACTCGCCGATCCGTTGGCGCCATCCACCAAAACACGCAGTCCCTTGAGACTCTGCGTCATCGTGCCCGCAAGGTACTCGATGTACTCGCGATCCAAGCCCTCGTCCACCGTCATCGGCATCGAATAGCAGGGCAGACCGCAGTTATTCATCACTTCGATGTCGGTTGCGATGAGGTCTTCCTGATCGTCGGCCAGCTTGAAACCGGAGTGATCGATAATCTTGATTCCGTTATCGTGGTACGGATTGTGGGAGGCGGAGATCATGACGCCCGCGGCGAACGGGCCCACTCGTGTCGCGTGCGCGAGACCCGGCGTGCTGATCAAGCCGGCGAAGCGGAATGGCACCTGCTGCGCCTTAAGTCCGCCTGCGAGGTGTTCCGCCATCCACCGACCCGATTCGCGCGTGTCCACGCCGATCACCACTTCCGAGTTTTCATGCCGCTCTTTCACCCACAGCGCCAGCGCGCAGCCAGTAGCCCACATTGAGTGACGATCGAGCGGAAACTTGCCCGCGCGGCCGCGAATTCCATCAGTTCCAAAAAGCCTGCTCATTATAATTTCGTTCTATCCCTTTATTGACCGGTTCTGTCTACTGTGACCCGTACAGTCACCACCGGCGATGAATCAAATCTGACTTGTGGATCGTTGACGAAAGCGTTCACCTTCAACGATCCGGATCGCGTGAGCCGATCCAAAACAATGGCGTCGGTTTCCACAGTATTGACGGAGTCCACACGGTTCTCCGCGCCGACCACACGCAAAACTTTGGGCTCGACGGACTGCGCGACCAAACGCAAGCCCGGCGGCAGAGTACCCACGTAGCGGATCTCCACCGGGACATCCTTCGTGGCCATCCGCGCAAAGCGCAACCGCAATTGCGACGGTACGGCCCGTAAAAAAGAAACTTCGCGCGGCAGATTCAGATTCTGACCGCCAATGGTAATGGTGCGTTCCCCGGGCGCATCGACGTTCGACACATCCAGTAAGACAACCGTATCGGCCAGGTTCGACGCTGTCAAACGATCGGCCGGGCCGCGTACTTCCACTTCGATACTATTGGGCGAATCGCCGGTGACAAGAAACTGTGTGCGGAGGCCTCGATAGAGAATGGGCACGGTGTGCTCGGTGACAATATCGGGCTCGGTCGAAAACGCGATCCATAACAACACAGCAAGCAGTAGGGATCCGGCCTTCCAGCCGAAGTTCCTCGTAATAATGCCAAGTCTCATGAACCAGCCTGCTTCCAATCGGGCTCAGCATGCGATTCAGACGGGTTCGGCGGGCGGAGGGACCGATGCGTCAGCACTTCCCGCAGGCGCCGCGGGCCTACGTCGGTCTCCATTTCACCGCGGTATGCGATCGCAATCTGGCCGGTCTCTTCGGATACGGCAACGGCAACCGCATCGGTTTCTTCGGTTACACCAATGGCCGCGCGATGACGTGTCCCCATCCTGCGCAAAATGGCGGGACTGGTGGAAAGCGGCAAAAAGCATGCGCCGGCGGCGATGCGATCGCCTTGAATGATCACCGCGCCATCGTGCATGGCACCCCGCGGTTCAAAGATGGAACGGAGCAGATCGCGCGAAACATACGCATCCAGAGCCACACCGCTTTCGACGAACGTGCGAAGGCCGATATCCCGCTCAATCACGATCAGTGCGCCAATGTGCGCTTCCGACATTTGTTGAATCGCCAAAGCGATTTCCTCGGCAACTTCGCGATTTTCCAACTGACGTCCAAGCGTCAGCCAGCGTCCTCGGCCAAGCCTCGCCAGTAAGCGCCGGATCTCCGATTGGAACATGACAATGAGTGCGAAAGCCGAATACGGAGCCAACGCGGCGAGCACCGTCCGCAACAATTCCAGGTGCGCCCACACAGATATTAGATAAATGACAACCAGCGTACAAAGGCCCGTAAGGATGTGCGCCGCATGTCGGCCGCGAACCATCAGCACCAACTGATAAATGAGAATCCCGACGGCAAGGATATCCAACACCGTGAGCACGGTGAGCTTCGGCAACAAGGGA
This sequence comes from Bryobacteraceae bacterium, assembly GCA_040081855.1. GTDB lineage: Bacteria > Acidobacteriota > Terriglobia > Bryobacterales > Bryobacteraceae > Palsa-187. The sequence continues at coordinate 38,248 of JBEBFS010000032.1, forward strand.
AGCATAAGCTGCGGCATTGGACGGTAATTCCCGGACAAGGCGCAGGTGCAAAACGGGGGACAGGGCTTGTACGGGGCTATCCTAAGTCTAGCAAAAACAGCCCTTTAGGGCCCTACCCAGTCCAGGGTACTCCTCGCGCAACGGCCGTTGCCTGGGTCCGGGCGCTACTCGATGACCATTAAAAGCTCTTTAGGCTCAACGGTCTGGCCCGCGTGAGCCAGTTTTTCGGTGACGCGGCCGTCGATCGGCGCATAAATGGTGGTTTGCATCTTCATGGCCTCCATGACGATTAGGCGATCACCCTTCTTCACCGGCTGATTCAGTTCCACGGCGACCGCCGCCACCATTCCGGGAGTGGGCGCGCCGATATGGCCGGGCTGGCCGGGGTCGGCCATTTTCCTGGCGGCCACAGTGGCGCGAATGGAGGCATCGCGCACGTTCACCTGGCGCGGCTGTCCATTCAGTTCGAAAAAGACCGTACGATGGCCGTCGGGACGATGCTCGCTCACGGTGAGGAACTTCACCACAAGGATCTTGCCTGGCTCCAACTCCACGGTCAGTTCCTCGCCTGTCTTCATGCCGTAGAAAAATTGCGGCGTGGGAACGATATCGATGTCGCCATACTTTTCCGACGCGTGTGCGAACTTCACGAAGACATCGGGATACATGATGTAGCTGAGGACTTCCTGCTGACTCGGCTTGCGGCCGATCTTCTTCTGGATGGTCTCCGCGGTAGCTTTGAAATCGATCGGCTTCAAGTGTGCGCCTGGGCGTCCCGTTCCAGGCTTGCGGCCCTTGAGGATCGTCTTCTGCAACTTTTTAGGCCAACCGCCGGCTGGAATACCTAGTGCACCTTCGAACATCTCGATGACCGAGTTCGGCAGCGTGAGGCTGTGGTTTTCATCCAAGAGTTCGAACTCGTGCATCGTCATGCCGTGAGTGACGAGGAAGATCGCCATGTCGCCGACAACTTTGCTCGACGGCGTCACTTTGACGATATCGCCGAAACCGCGGTTGACCTCGGAGTAAGTGCGCGCAATTTCGGGCCAGCGGTCACCGAGGCCCATTGCTTCGGCCTGCTCGCGCAAATTCGTATACTGGCCGCCCGGCATTTCGTGCAGATATACTTCCGCAGTGCCGGAGTTCGGCGCGTTGTCGAACGGCAGGTAATACGTGCGCACCACTTCCCAGTAATCGGCGTACTGATTCAGCGCATCAAGATCGAGCTTGGTATCGCGCGGCGTATTGCGAAGCGCGGCGACGATCGAGTTCAGGTTCGGCTGGCTGGTGGTGCCGCTCAACGAGGAAACCGCAGCGTCGGCAACGTTCACGCCAGCCTCCGCGCCTTTGAGAATAGAAGCCGCATTCAGGCCACTGGTGTCGTGCGTGTGGAAGTGGATCGGGATGCCGATTTCCTGTCGCAGAGCCTTCACCAGCTTTTCGATAGCGTAAGGCTTACACAAACCTGCCATGTCTTTGATCGCGAGGATGTGGGCGCCCATGCGTTCCAGTTCCTTCGCCATCTCCACGTAATACTTCAGCGGATACTTGTCGCGCTTGGGATCGAGAATGTCGCCTGTGTAGCAGACTGCGGCTTCGCAGACGCTCTGGGTCTTACGAGCGGCTTCCATCGCGACCTTCATGTTCGAAGGAATATTCAGCGAATCGAAAATGCGGAGGATGTCGATGCCTGCATTCGCGGCCTCCTTGACGAATTCGCGGACCGCGTTATCGGGATAAGCCGTGTAGCCGACGGCGTTCGCGCCGCGTAACAGCATCTGGAAACAGATATTAGGAATCAGCTCTCGCAGGCGCGCCAAACGCTTCCAGGGGTCTTCGAGGAGGAAACGCATCGACACGTCGAACGTGGCTCCGCCCCACATCTCCATACTGTAAAGATTCGGCAGCTTGCGCGCGACAAATCCGGCAATAGCCGTCATGTCATTGGTACGTGCGCGTGTGGCGAACAAAGATTGATGTGCGTCTCGGAATGTCGTGTCCGTCAACAGCAAGCGTTTTTGTTTGGACGTCCATTCGGCAAACTTCTCAGGACCCAACTCAAGCAACAACTGGCGAGTACCCGGAGGAATCGGGCCGCTGCCCGCCTGCGGCACCGGGGCGCTTCGTAACTTACCCGGCAGCTTCTTGCCCTTTACTTCCGGATTGCCGTTGACGATCACTTCGGCAAAGTAGGTCAGCAGTTTCGTAGCACGGTCTCGGCGGTGAACGAAGTGGAACAGTTCGGGATTCTCTTCCAGGAACCGTGTGGTCACCGTTCCCTTCTGAAATTCCTTGTGATTCACCACGTTCTCAAGGAACGGGATGTTCGTCTTCACCCCGCGCACGCGGAACTCCCGCAAAGCGCGGTCCATGCGGGAGCACGCCTGCGGAAACGTTCCAGCCCACGCGGTCAACTTCACCAGGAGCGAATCGTAATACGGACTGATCACGGCGCCGCCGTATGCCGAGCCGCCATCCAAACGGATGCCAAAACCTGCGGGCGAACGGTACGTGTGAATCTTGCCGTAATCCGGCGAGAAGTTATTTTCCGGATCTTCGGTGGTCACGCGACACTGCAGCGCATAGCCGTGCAGCGGCATTTGATCCTGCTGAGGCATGCCGATCTCGGCGCCGTGCAAA
>JBEBFS010000175.1:0-3113 GCA_040081855.1 Bryobacteraceae bacterium
GCTCCTCATGGAGAACGCTCACCTGCGAATGGGGAAATTGAAGTTTGTGCGGCAGACGCGTGACACGATCACCGAGGTGTCTCTGCATTTGGATCGGTTAGTTGCCGAGAAGCCTGCAGAACCGCGCTCCGCAGTGCAGATTCATCTCGTATCCGTGTTCGGCGGCGATCAGGAAGTTGGCGCCATCGCAGCGGCCATCGCGGATGAGCAACGATTTCAAATCAGCTTGCCAAGCGGGGCCGAGCTATTCGGGTTCCTAGGCGAAAAGCCGGTGATGTACCGGGCATCCCTCCAGATTCCTGGCCGGAAGCGACCAGTGCGCCATCTGGCCGCAGCTTCGCAGACACTCTTTGGGACTACGCTTGGAGCCGACGGGCAAGCGCGGAGAACAATTCTTTACGACGGCTCACCCGAGTTCGTACTGCATCGCTTGGCTGTTCGATTTGGTCTCCCGGCTCTTCCCGAATGGGCCGAATGGTTCGGGTCGGATCTTGAGCGACGCGGCTTAGTGGAAGAGCTGCTGGGATTCAACTGTTCACCCGTGGCAATCAAAGGCACCAAGCTCCGCATGTTGCGCATCTTGAGTTCAGGCATAAAGCGCAAACTCATCGCCGTGCCTCCGGAAGCTTGACGAAGAATTGTCATTTCCGACACGCCAAACGACCCAGGTAACGGGAGGACGAGGCATGCCGATCCAGTTCTTCGAAATTGAGCGCGCCACGTTGGTGCTGACTCGTAGTCAGACTACTCGGTCCTACTGAGCGCCGTCCGCACCGCAGTCCTGTAACGCCTCGGGGCGTTGTCTGTCCGTCGCAGATGAAGGAAATCTGCCGGAGCCTTGAATGGGGCGTGCCCAGAAGCCTGAAAGCGAAGGATATCTATGAGAAATCGACCACGCCAATTAACCGTTGAGGAAGTACGTGACCAATTCCTCACACGCGTGTGGCATACCATTCGTTACTGGCAGAGGCTCGAAGAACCAGGCGGTGATCGCATCGAGGGTGCGATCTTTTCGGTGCTCGCGATGCTCGATGGCTCGGCGGTCGATCTACCGGGCTTTGTGATCGCGCCAGCACCGCATTTCAGTGACAAACGGTATTGCATCGAGCAGCGACAGAATTACTTCTCGGAAACTCCCAACGTCGAGTGCGATATCGGAGGCAGACTCCACGAGCTTTTCCATGCAAAAGGAAGGCAGACCGTGTAGCTGAGCGGAATTTCGGCGGTCGAGCAACAAGGCCAGGCTCTCTCAATGCGTTGAGTGAACAGCATTGTGGTAGGTGTGCCTACCTGGACCCCCTATCCAATTGGCTTTTCTGAGACAGAAGGAGTGTGCGCACATGAGCGCTTTGACATGCATCAACGACTACCTCAAGATTCATGGAGGTGCGCTGGGACAAAGGGTTGTCGAGCAGTTTCCGCCACTCCATCAACCGTCTGACCCAGTCTGGCCCGCGCTCCACGAGCTGAAGCGAAATCCATTTCCCGCCCAGTCGCTAGCGATCATGGGGATCGTCAAGCGGTGGGAAGAGGCCCGTTGCGCCGCCGCCGTCGCCGAATGTGGCACCGGCAAGACGCTCATCTCATTGGGTAGCGTGTTCACGCACGCGCGTGGGAAGCGGTTCACGGCGTTAACCATGGTGCCGCCCCAGTTGGTTGAAAAATGGGCGCGCGAGTGTTTCTCAACGCTGCCCGGCGTTCGGGTCTTCTTCATTGATGGCGTGCGAAATGGCGCTTCGTCGAATGGCTTCACAGGAGTGAACGAAGTGAAGTTCCGTAACGGACGAATCGTCCGGGAGGGGCTGAAGACGACGTTGAGCGAACTTCGCTTAGCGAAGCGTCACCGCTCGGCGCGGGCGCGCTGGGACGCCAATGTTGGCGCTCCGTCGATCTTCATCATTTCGCGGGAGCGGGCCAAGCTTGGCTACTTCTGGCGCCACGCCTACGGAACACCCCACTCGGGGCCGTTTCACGGATGTGTCGTGAATCCGGATACGGGGAAGCCGATCCTAACGTCGGACGATCAACTACGCCGGGCGGACTTCCGCAAGGTGAAGCGCTCGGAGCTGATTCTGCCGGACTCCGGCTCTTTAGGCACGACGAAGGCGAGGCTTCCTTTCTACAGTGCGCTGTGGCAAGCCGACAACGCGAAGATCCCGCGCATGGCGCCGATGGAGTTCATCGGGCGGTATCTCGATGGGTTCTTCGACTACGGCATCGCCGATGAAGTTCATGAGCTCAAGGGCGAAACGGCGCAAGGCAATGCCTTGGGAACGATGGCGTCGGCCTGCGACCGGACAGTGATTCTTACCGGGACTTTGTTAGGCGGTTATGCCGACGATGTCTTTAACATCCTCTATCGGGTCGAGCCCAAGCGGATGCGCGAGGAAGGATTCGATCACGGCGAGGCCGGAGTGCGGCAGTTCGCCAGCGTGTACGGCGTGCTTGAAAAGGTTACGACCATTGAGGCGGTGGACAACGCTTGCTCGAAGGCCAAGGTGACAACGACCGTGAAGCGCCGGCCGGGCGCATCGCCGCTGCTCTTTGGCGGCTTCCTGATGAACTTGGCCGCGTTTGTGTCGTTGGAAGACATCTCGGATGCGCTCCCGCCGTACGTGGAGGAAGTCATCTCGGTCGAGATGGACCCAACGATGAAAGTGGCATACGGACAACTTGAGGACGACGTCCGGGAAGCACTGCGCGCGCATCACGGTAACGCCTCGGTGGTCAGTACCGCCATGAACGCACTTCTGCTGTATCCGGACCGGCCGTTTGGGCTAGGAACGCTCTATGGGTTCGACCGGAATCCTGAGACGGGGGAGCGCGAGCGATTCGTCATTTCGGAGCCAGTGGATCTGGACCAGGAATTCGTCTACGCAAAGGAGCGGCGGCTGATCGAAGAGATCAAACGCGAACTTGCGGCGGGCAGAAAAGTCCACGTGTTCGCTGTGTATACCCGGAAACGGGACGTTACGCGGCGGCTCCAGCATCTTCTCTTGAAGGAAGGGATTCGCGTCGAGATACTGACCGCGGAAGTGCCGCCGGCCGAGCGCGAGGCCTGGTACGAGCGGCAGCTTCGGAACGGAATGCAGGTCTGCCTGGCTCACCCCAAG
>JBEBFS010000033.1:0-40522 GCA_040081855.1 Bryobacteraceae bacterium
TTTTTCGGCGTCGAGCGCCACGCCGTAGTTGCGCTGATAGCGCTTCACGATTTCCTGTCGCAGGTGCGGGATGCCCTTCGACATCGAATAGCGGTGGTTGCGCGGATTGCGCGCGGCTTCCACCATTTTGCTGATGACGACACGGGGCGTTGCTCCGTCCGGATTGCCCATGCCCATATCGACGACGTCGAGTTGGGCTGCGCGTGCTTTTGCCTTCATCTCATTGATGACGGCGAACACGTACGGCGGCAGCTTCTTGATCCGGTAAAAGTCGTCTGAAAAATCCATACTTTTTTATTGTACGCAAGCCATGCAAGCGAAGACGGAAACGCGGAATTCCAAAACGCGGAGAATGGTCTCCGGGCCAAAAAAAAGAACAGCATTCACCTTCTCGCGTGAGCCGCAGTGAAGCGGGCGTCTCCTGGAACCCATACTAACGGGCTGGGGCGTTGGCGTGTCATCATAGAATTTGTCCGGCAAAAACCCTCTTCTCCCCATCTTCCTGATCGTGGCCGTGGATGTCCTCGGTCTCACACTGATGATTCCGTTGCTGCCGTTCTACGCCGAGCGCCTGGGTGCGACGGCGACGCAGGCCGGATGGCTGATCGGCGTCTACGCGGCGTGCCAGTTGATTTCCGGTCCGCTGCTGGGACGGCTCTCAGATCACATGGGGCGTAAACCGCTGCTGATCGTCAGCCAGATCGGCACGTTCATCGGCTTTCTGATTACGGCGAACGCCAACTATCTCTGGCTCGTCTTCGTCGGCCGCATTATCGATGGATGCACGGCGGGCAACCTTTCGCTCGCACAGGCCTATATCTCCGACGTCACCAAACCTGAGGACCGCGCGAAATCCTTCGGCATCATCGGCATTGCGTTCGGCTTGGGCTTCCTGATTGGTCCGGCGATTTCAGGACTTCTTGCCAAGTACGATTACCGCTATCCAATCTATGCTGCTGCAGCAATGTCGTTTACCAGCATCCTCGCGACGACGTTCCTGCTTCCGGCTGTTGCATCGAAGAAGCCTTCGGGGCCCGCGGGTCCGGGCGGAAAGCGCGTGTCGATCGTCCAGTGGGGAGAGTACGCGAAATACTTCCGCAAACCGGCTCTGGCTTCCCTGCTCTATCAATTCTTACTGTTCGGATTTTCGTTTTCCTTCTTCATTGGCGGTTTGCCATTGTTTGTCGAACGCCGCCTCACGTGGAATGGAATGCCGTTTGGGCCGGAGCAAACCGGATACGCGTGGGCGTGGGCCGGGTTCCTCGGCATCTTCCTGCAAGGTCCGGGACTCGGGAGGATGGTCAAGCGCTTTGGCGAGCATGCGTTAAACCGCGTGGGATTCGCAGCATATGCCGTGGGCTATGCGCTGATGGCCATTTGCCATAGCGTTCCCGTGCTGGTTGCGGCAGTAACAGTCTTAGCGGTGGGCGGATTAGTGCGGCCAACGCTTACCAGCATGATCACGCATTCCTCGCCGCGTGAGGAGCAAGGTGCAGTGCTGGGATTAAATCAATCCATCATGTCGATTTGCCAGATTGCAGCGCCGCCGTTCGGTGGTTTCTTGATTCAACACGGATTGTTGGCAATTTGGGGAATTGTTGCCGCAGTGGTTGCCGCCGGCGGATTCTTTCTTGCATCGCGTCCTTTAGCCCCCGCGGAGAGCGCGGCCGGATAAATCGACACTTAGTACCTACAGCTATAGGCTCCCCCCCGACGATCTAACGTACCTAAGGGTAATCACGTGAATCCAGTCAGGGTATTTGCCAGTGAAGCACAACCGATCATACTCGAAGGACTTTCCAAGGTTCTTACCGAAAGTCCAGACTTCGAGTTCCTGGGCTCGGCCGCAAGCCTTGCCGATTCGCTCGACTTCATTCGCCAGCATCGCCCAGACGTTGTGCTCGTGGACCAGAGCGCTGGGCTAAAGTTGGTTTTCCAGTTCATCTCCGATGCAAAAAGCGTCTGGCCGCGTTGCCAGCCTGTGCTGTGGGTGAACGATCTCGCCGAGATCGATTGCTTTCGCGCATTGCAGTTAGGGGCCCGGGGCATCCTCAAAAAGACCGTGACGATACAAGCGATGCTCGAATGCCTGCGCGCCGTCAGTCAGGGAGATGTGTGGATTGAAAGCGCGCTGGCGGATCACACGATCACCGCGATGGACCGCCGCAGCACTCCTCGACTGACGCCACGCGAAAAGGAAATCGTGCATCACGTATGCGTCGGCCTGAAGAACAAAGAGATCGCCGAAGCGCTCTCCATTACGTCCGGGACTGTGAAAGTGCACCTGATGCACATTTTCGAAAAGACCGGCGTGAAGGACCGCTTCGAACTTGCGGTACATGGCCGCCGCTTCCTCGGCATCGAGCATGCGGCCGCAATGTCGCGGGTGCAAAGTGCCGCTGCGGCCGAGGTGACTTTGGCTTAGTACACAGTTTCTACTCCCTGTTGTGCCCTGTTGTCGTTCTGCGGCTCCGCTTTCCTCCGAGGCGGAGCCGCATTTTCTTTCTTCCGATCATCCACCGATATAATCGGATTCATGAAACGCATCGCGATATTCGTACTGTGCGCTGCTTTGACGCCCTTCGCCTCGACGGCCCAAACCAACCCGGCTTCGCTCGCCGCACGCCAATGGAGGCAGCAGCACGAGCGCGGCATTGTCGAAGAGTTCACTTCCCTTCTCGCCATCCCGAACATCGCCCGCGATAAAGAGGGCATTCAGAAGAACGCGGAAGCTCTCTTGGCCATGATGCGGCAGCGCGGAATGACACCGCGGCTGGTGTCAATTGCCGGCTCGAATCCCGTGGTCTTTGGTGAGATCCGCACGCCGGGCGCAACGCGGACATTGGTTTTCTATGGGCACTACGACGGGCAGCCGCTCGATCCGAAAGAGTGGACGACTCCTCCGTTCACGCCAACCTTGCGCGACAAGCGCATTGAAGAGGATGGACAGGTGATCCAGCTTCCGCCCGCCGGCACGCCGTTGAATCCGGAAACCCGGGTGTACGCGCGGTCCGCTTCGGACGACAAAGCGACAATCATAGCGATGATGACGGCGCTTGACGCGATCAAAGCAGCAGGTCTGCGGACGAAAGCCAACATCAAGTTCGTGTTCGAAGGAGAAGAAGAAGCAGGATCGATCAACCTGGAGAAGATTCTCGCAGCCAACAAGGAACTTTTCGCGGGCGATCTTTGGCTGATGTGCGACGGCTCCGTTCATCAGACGCGCGTGCAGCAGATTCAGTTCGGCGCGCGCGGCGTGGCGGGGCTCGATATGACAATCTATGGTCCCCGCATCGAACTGCACAGCGGTGTCTATGGCAATTGGGCACCGAATCCGGCGATGTTGCTGGTGCGGTTGCTGGCGACGATGAAGGACGACAACGGCCGTGTTTTGATCGACCATTTCTATGACGAAATTGTTCCATTGAGCACGACCGAAAAACAGGCGATCTCCGAGGCTCCGGCCACACGCGAACAGCTGATGAAGGAATTCTGGCTGGGCGCCACGGAAGCCGAACCGCAATTGCTGGACGACCGGCTCGCCCTGCCAACGCTCAACATTCGCGGCATTTCCAGTTCACGCGTGGGCGCGGCGGCCTCGAACGTGATCCCGTCGAGCGCCACGGTCTCCATCGACATGCGCCTGGTCAAAGGCATGGATCACGCCAAGACGACGCAGCGTTTCATCGAGCATGTCCGCAAGCGAGGATATTTCATTGTCGACACGGAACCGAGCCCCGAGATTCGGACGGCGCATCCAAAAGTCGCAAGGATTGCTCTCCGCGAAGGCTATAACGCGGCGCGCACTTCGATGGATTTACCCATCGCACAGGAAGTCATCCGCACGGTCGAAAGCGCGCGTGGGAAAGTAGTGAAGATTCCGACGCTCGGCGGCAGCATGCCGCTCGATGCGGTGGAACGCGCCGTGGGCACACGCACGATTGTGGTTCCCCTCGGCAATCACGACAATAACCAGCACAGTTTTAATGAAAATCTGCGCGTGCAAAACCTATGGGATGGAATTGAGCTGATGGCCGCGCTTTTGACGATGTAGGCTATTGCTTCGCCGGAGTTTTCACCGCGTCGCCCACCTGCGGCTTTTGCGTTCCGCCGTATTGGGCAATGGACGAACCTTCGTTCACCACACTCACCACGGCGTCGCCGAGCAGCGTGTCATCACGCAACAGCACTTTGCCCGTGGCCGGATCGCGAATTTCCTTGCCGACGCGGTACACCTGCAGACGATCGCCCTGCTTGACGCCATCGCGCGAGCCAACGTTTAACACAAGGCGTCCGGTTTCGTTAACATCGGCGACTAGGCCGTCCACCGCCTGCACATGCTGCGGAATGCGAGGCAGAGCGGTTTCGATCTTGCCGCCCAATTCGGCGATGGCCTTATCCATGGCCTCAGTCATCACCGGGTTGTTGTTTCCTGGTCCGCCCCCGCTCATCACGCGGCTGGTGTCGCGGACGTCCATTTTCACGCCCTTCTTCATTACGTCGCCTGAACCTTGCACGGCGCCGAGGACTTCGGCGGAATCCGTGCTAACCAGCCGGGCGTCCACCTGAACACGGACCTTGATGTCGTGCTTCGTCGTCATGCTGGACCGTACCAGGCCGCCCAGCGCGTTGCCCCCGCCGCCGGTGACTTTGTCATCGTAATCGTAGTGCGTGATGCTACCGAGGATGATCGCGTCCACGCCGAGGAGGCGCCCGATCTTAGCCGCCGTCACTGGATCCGCTCGATCGCTGTTGGAAAAATTCTGCTCGGCGATCACCCGGTCAATTGCAGCACGCTCGATGACGATGGCCTTGCCGCCCTGCACCAGGCGTGTAATTAACAAATCCGTCGCTGATTTTCCTACGTTGGGCGGCGTCGACGTGAAAAAGACCATTTGTGGCGCGGCCGCAACGCCCGCGTTATCGAAATCGAATACGGCTATGCGCTTCCGCGCCGCTCCGGCCCCTTGGCCGAAACAGAGAGTCTCCGACAAAATCAGCAGCGCGAATACGGACTTGCGCATAGATACGAAAAGTATACGACACGAGTCGTTCGCGAACGACCGCGCAAACAAGTAGGTCGTTGAAACCACACAGCGAATTCGTGGCAAAATAACGTGAACCCCAGGCCTCACCTTTGGAGGCTATTGTTCACCGCAGGAGTATTGTGCGCCAGCAGGGGGCTCCCACGGAGGCTTTGATTGGTGGTTACAAAGCTTACGGAACAACAACTTCCAGGTTTACTACCGCCACCCTCGGTTGGCGCTAGGCACTCCTCCAGCGGCACGATTTTCCGCCTTTGCTCCTAAAGGCTTTGCTCTCATCGGGCGAAGTATTTAGGAGAGCCATGATTCCCCAGGAAACCGTTGCAGTCCTTGTCGCGCCGGCGCCAGCCAAATCCAAAACACAGTCGATGGATGTGCTGCTGTCCAGCAAATGGGCACGGATGTTTGTTCCTTCGCTGTCCGATCTGTTCTTCCTGGCGATGATCGGGTGGTTGTTCATGGGCGCCTATGGCTGGAGCGGTCTGCTTGCCGATGGCGACGTCGGCTGGCATATCCGGACGGGTGAGTACATCCTGAACAACCATTCCGTACCTCATAACGACCTGTATTCGTTCTCAAAGCCAGGCGCGCCCTGGTATGCGTGGGAATGGCTCAGCGACGTGATCGACGCATTGCTCTTTCGCACGGCAGGACTCAAAGGCGTGGTCTTTCCGGCCGGGATCATGATTGCCCTTTTCACCACTTCGCTGATCCGCCGGATACTCCGCTACGACGTGAATATGTTTGCCGCCATTGCGATCGCGATGTTCGGCGTCGGCGCGGCTTCGGTACATTTTCTGGCGCGGCCGCATATTTTCACACTGATTCTACTGTCGCTTTCAATGTGGATGGTTGAGACAGATCGCGATGGTACTGCCAATCCGAAGCGCATTTGGCTATTGATTCCGCTCTCGATGGTGTGGACGAACTTGCACGGCGGTTTCCTGGTGTTAATCGCCGTCCTCGGTCTCACGGCGGCAGGGAACGCCGTTGAAGCTCTATTCACGGAAGCTCCCCTGCGAGAGAAGGACTGGCAGCCGGCGATCCGCTACGCGATGCTGACGGCCGGTTGCGCTGCCGTGTCTTTGGTAAATCCCTATGGATGGGGCTTGCACCAGCACGTGTTTGAGTATTTACAATCCACCTGGATACAGAACGTGATTCAGGAGTTCCAATCTCCCAGCTTCCGCGGCGAAAACATGAAGCAGTTTGAAATTTTACTCTTCTTGGGCCTTATCGCCGCCGGGGAACTGATTCGCCGGAGGCGGATTGCCGAGGCGCTCTGGGTATTATTCTTCGCCTACGAAGCGCTGTCGAGCGCCCGCCACGTGCCCATCTTCGCAGCCGTAACTGTGCCGCTGATCGGCGTCGCGGTCTCCGGATGGTGGCGTTCGCTCACCGGTCACATGTCGAAGAAATCCCTGATCGGCATCGTTAACAATATGGCGGCGGAAACGGTACAAGGCTTCCGGCGAACCAGTCTCTGGCCCGTTGCTTTAGTGATCGCGCTGGCGTTTATTGACGCGCCTGTGAAGTGGCCGAAGGATTTTCCACAGGAACTGTTCCCCGCGGACATCGTCCACAAGTACGAAAAGGAAATTTTTCAGTCGCGATTGCTCACCACCGACCAGTGGGGCGATTACCTGATCTTTTTACACCCCGAGCACAAAGTTTTTGTCGACGGCCGTAGCGATTTCTATGGGCCTGAGGTGGGCAACGAATATATTGCGTTGACGAATGGCTCCTGGAACTGGCAGAAGCTGTTTGAAAAGTATAAGTTCAACATGGTTTTGTTGCCGGTGGAATTGCCCGCCGTCCAACTGTTGAAGCAGCGTAGCGATTGGCGTGTGGTGGCCGATGACGGTAAGCGAATCCTCTTAGCTCCACGCGCGGACACCCTAGTCCCGCGGGCGCTTCCCTAGTGGGACTTCCGTTCTAGAGCCTACATATCCGAGAGTCCGGCAGGCTAATGAAAACAACCGACCCGGCCGAAGTAGTAGTTGGAGCAATTTCAGGATGAAGCCCGAAAGTTCAAGCCCCCGCAAGGCCGGGTCTGAACAGAAAAAGTCGACGCCGCGGATGTCCGCCCTCCCCATGGAGTGGATGGACCCCATGAGTTGGCGTCTTCCTTCGGGAAAAGCGCTGGCGGAATTTGCGCTGCAGGCAGGCTTTTTGGCCCCGCTGATTTTGAGCGGCCCGAGAGTAAGCAAGAAATCCAAGGAACAGAGGGATCGGGGTGCGGTTCCCGGTGGTGCGCGTCCGGCGGCCAAGGAGGTGCCGGGTCAACCCGGGACCTTTCGGAGTACGCAATGACGGCGCAGACGTGGATAGCGATCTTGGTGGCACTGGCGGCGGTGATTGACGACGTGAAGCGCCGTCACATCGCCAATTGGATTCCGGTAGCGGCACTGGCTGGAGGATTCGGCTGGCAGGTGGGCCGTTACGGCTGGCAAGGAATATTTTGGGCGGCCAGCGGAGCCGCAGTGGGATTTTCGGTTTTTTTAGTGTTCTACCTGCTGGGCGGCATGGGCGGCGGAGACGTGAAACTGATGGCGGGATTCGGGGCCTTGTTAGGCACCGGCCGTTTGTTGGAAGCCGCGCTGTGGACCGCGGGTGTCGGCGGAGTCTTCGCCGTTGGAGCGCTGGCATGGAAGGCGCTGCGAAAAGCTCTGCGAAAAGGCGGCTTGCCGGAAGCTACGGCGGAAGTAACCGAAGAGCAGAAATTGGCAGCGGATTCGATTCCATACGCGCCGGCGATTGCCGCAGGGGTTTTGTTGTCGCTGGTGCATTAGGCTTCGGCCCAAGAGCTAGCTAAACGAATTTGGATATTCGCTTCCGGAGGCCGAAAGGATCCGGAAACGGAGGAGGATAAGAATGGATCGCAGGTTTGTCACGGTATTGGGCGTCAGCCTGGTTTTCGCGTTGGTGGTATCCGCGGTGTTTTATCAAATGACCGCGCGCTCGGGGCCTGCAAAAAAGCAGGAATCGACCGACCAGAAGGATCTGGTGGTGACAACGCGCCCTTTGGGTGTGGGTGTGATGATTAAGCCGGCCGACGTCAAAGTGGTTAAGATCACCGGGGAGGCGTTCCCCAAAGGCGGCTTCTCGAAAGTGGAAGACGTGCTGGACCGCCCGGTGGTCTCGAACATGCTGCTCGAAGAACCCGTGCTCGATGGACGCCTTGCGGTCAAGGGCAGCGGCCTCGGTCTTGCACCGACGATTCCCGTCGGCATGCGCGCCGTCACGATCCGCATGAACGACGTCGCGAATGTGGCGGGCTTTGTTTTGCCTGGCATGCGCGTTGACGTATTGGTTACCGGCCATCCTCCGACGGGCGACAGCGACATGACGACCACCGTGCTACAGAACATGCTGGTTCTCTCCGCAGGAACCACGCTGCAGCCGGACGCCCGAGGGCAGGCCATCCAGGCGCCATCGGTCACGCTGCTGGCGAAACCGGACGATGCCGAACTGCTCACGCTTGCGGGCAGCAATGGCAGAATCCAGCTGGTGCTTCGCAACTCAAGCGACCAGGGAGTGGAGAAGACCACGGGACGCTACATGAGCGAACTGTTCGGCTCAGCCCGCCCGAAGCCGGCACCGAAAGCCTCCAATCCGGCGCCGAAGCCCGTCACGACCGCAGCCGTGGTTGCGCCGCCCCCGCCGCCCGCGCCGGTGGCGCCGCCGCCCGACCAGATCGTGATGATCCGCGGCACGCAGAAGACTATTGAAATCATCCCGAACCGGGCGAACTAACGAAAAGAGGACTCCCTCCATGCGCACATATATTGCAATGTTTGAGAAAAATAAAATCCAGCGCATCGCCTGCGCGAGCCTCCTGGCTTTGATCTCCGTGCTGCCGCTGGCCGCACAGAGCGCCGAAGACCTGCGGTTAACGGTTGGCAAAAGCGTTGTTATCGACTATCCGGCCGACATCCGTCAGATTTCGACCAGTAATCCCGAAATCATCGACGCGAGCCCCATCAGCACCCGCGAAGTGCTGATGCACGGCAAGGGCCTGGGCAACGCCACCATGGTCGTCTGGACGAAATCGGGCGACCGGATGTTCTACAACGTGACGGTAGAGATGAATACGGAGCCGTTGCGGAAGATCCTGAAGGATTCGTTCCCCGGCGAGACGATTGGCATTGAAAGCTCGCGGGACTCGCTCACGTTGAACGGTAAGGTGTCGAACAAAGACGTCGCGGACCGCGCATCGGCACTGGCCGCAACTTTCGCCAAAACTGTGGTCAACAATCTACAACTGGCCGCGGGAGCCGCGGAAAAACAGATTCTGCTGCGCGTTCGCTTCGCGGAGCTGGATCGCCAACGGGAAACGCAATACGGCGTGAACCTGCTGGGGCAAGTGGGACAAACGACCCTGACGGGCGGTACCGGACAGTTCGGCAATTCGAACGTGCAGAGTCAAGGCGGGCAGGGTCCGCTGACGGTGACGATTCCGACGGCGTTGAACATTCTGGCGTTCGATCCCAAGCTGAATTTGGGTGCGTTCCTCAAGGCGCTGGAAGGCAACAGCATTCTGCAGATTCTAGCGGAGCCGAACCTGGTGACGACCAACGGCAAGGAAGCCTACTTCCTGGTGGGCGGCGAATTTCCGGTCCCGATGATTCAGGGCGGCGCAACCACCGGCGCCATCACGGTTCAGTTCCGTGAATTCGGTGTGCGGCTCCGTTTCACTCCAACAATCTCCGATCACAACACCATCAAGCTTCACCTGGCTCAGGAAGTCTCCACCATCGATCTCGCGCACGCCGTTACACTGAATGGCTTCTCCATTCCAGCGTTGGCGACGCGCCGGGCGGAAACCGACGTGGAGCTTGGCGAAGGACAGAGCTTCGTCGTCGCCGGTTTGCTCGACAACCGCGAATCAGAGTCATTTTCCCGCGTGCCTGTCCTGGCCAACCTGCCGATTTTCGGCAATCTCTTCAAGAGTAAAGACACCAACAGACAGCGCACAGATCTGATTCTCATCGTCACCCCGGAAGTGACAACTCCGTTAAATCCGAACGATCCCCGGCCGGATATCTACTTCCCGAAAGACTTCTTGGTCCGCCTGGAGCCCGGTGATATGGCGGCGGGCGGCAAGCCCAGCAAATCGACCAACAAGAAGAACTAGCGGCGACCCCCACCGTAGAGGCTATCGCTCGAGTTAGGTGAACGTGTGCAGAACGACACCCCCATTACGGCGCTACTGATCGCACCCAACCGGGAGCTGGCGCAGGAATTTATCGCCACGCTACCGCAGACGCGTGCGTTTCAGATTGTCGCGGATCTCAAGAGCTATCCTTCGAACCAAACGCTCGAGATCCGTACGCGCCAACTTAAGCCCGACGTCGTCCTCCTGGATCTGGCGACGGATCTTGCCGTGGCAACCGAGCTGATCAAGTTCGTCATCAGCCTCTCGCCTCCAGTACACGTCTTGGGGCTGCACACGGCAAGCGATTCGCACGCCATTTTGCAATCCCTGCGTGCGGGCGCAATGGAATTCCTCTATTCGCCTTTCGATCTCTCGACGCAGCGCGAGGCTATTTCACGGTTGCGGCGGCTGGTAACACCGGAACCGCAAGGGGAAAGTGAATCGGGAAAGGTTGTGGTTTTTTCCAGCGCCAAACCGGGCTCGGGAGCGTCCACACTCGCCACGCAGACGGCGTTTTCACTGCAGCGTCTTTCGAATAAGAAGGTTCTATTGGCAGACTTCGATCTGACCGGCGGGACCATCGGCTTCTATTTGAAATTGACGCATTCCTATTCGCTGGTGGACGCCCTTCAGCACGCCGAGCACCTGGATGCGGCCCTGTGGAGTTCGATCGCCGTCAGCCACGGAGGATTGGATATTCTGCCCTCCCCCGCGGCTCCTTATGCGGAGCCAATCGATGGCGGCAGATTACGAATTTTACTGGACCAGGCCCGTCAGCTGTACGACTGGATCATTCTCGACGTGCCAACCGTGTTCAGCCAGACCAGCCTCATGGCTATCTCCGAGGCCGAGAAGGCGTTTCTGGTATCCACGGCTGAACTGCCAAGCCTCCACATGACGCGCCGTGCCATGAACATGCTGGACCGCGTTGGTTTCCCGAAAGAACGCTTCCAAGTGCTGATGAACCGTCTGGACAAACGCGAAGACCTGGGTATCTCCAACATGGAGAAACTATTTAACTGCCCTGTTTATGCGAGTCTTCCCAATGATTATTTCTCGCTGCATCGCGTGGTGACGCTCGGCCAGCCGCTGGGCACCGAAGGGGAATTGGGCAAGGCGATTGAAAACATGGCGATGAGATTATGTGGCATCGGAGGCGGCAAGAAATCCGTCGCGCCGGTGCGAGAAATGAAACCGGCCTTATCGCAGGCCTGAGGCGTTTGACGACCACATATGTTTTCAACAACCGACAACACGGCAAAAAATACCCAGCAGGTCTCTTGGGAACAGCGTTTGCTCAAGAATGCGGGGAGGCAGAAGGTCAGCCTTAAACCCGAATATCAGGAACTGAAGTTCACGCTCCACCGCAAGCTGGTGGATAAGATCAACCTCGAAGCGCTGGCCACCATCGACAACCAGCGCGTGCGCAGCGAAGTCCGCCAGGCTGTCATTCAGCTGATTGACGCCGAGCCGACACTGCTCAGCTCGCTCGAAAAGCAGCAGATAAGCGACGAAGTTCTCGACGAAGTCTTCGGCCTGGGACCGCTCGAGCCGCTTCTGACCGATCCGACGATCTCCGATATTCTGGTGAACACCTACCGACAGGTCTACGTCGAGCGGCGCGGTTTGCTGGAGCTGACGAACGTGACCTTCCGCGACGATCAGCACTTGCTGCGCATCATCGACAAGATCGTCAGCCAGGTGGGCCGCCGCATCGATGAATCGACGCCGATGGTTGACGCTCGCCTCCTCGACGGGTCCCGTGTTAACGCGATCATTCCGCCGCTGGCCGTCGACGGACCGCTGCTCTCCATTCGCCGGTTTTCCACCGACAAATTGATGCCGCCCGACCTGGTCGACCGCAAGGCGCTGACGCAGGGCATGATGGAACTGCTCGAGGCGGCCGTCAAGGCGCGATTGAATATCATCATCGCAGGCGGTACTGGCGCCGGTAAGACCACGCTACTGAATGCGCTTTCGGCGTTCATTAACGGCAAGGAACGGATCGTCACCATCGAAGACGCGGCCGAATTGCAGTTAAAGCAGCCGCACGTGGCCCGTCTCGAAACGCGTCCGGCAAACCTGGAAGGCAACGGCGCCGTACGCCAGCGCGAATTGCTGGTCAACAGCTTGCGTATGCGTCCCGACCGAATCGTGGTGGGCGAAGTCCGTGGCGAGGAAGCGCTGGACATGTTGCAGGCGATGAACACGGGCCACGATGGGTCGTTGACCACGGTCCACGCCAACGCGCCGCGCGACGCCGTTTCGCGTCTCGAAGTCATGGTCTCGTTGGCGAACTCGAACATGCAACTGGTGTCCATTCGCCAGCAGATCGCGAGCGCGGTGCACGTTCTTGTACAGGCTTCCCGTTTAAGTGACGGCACGCGCCGCGTGGTTTCCATTACTGAAGTCACGGGCATGGAAGGCGACGTGGTTACGCTGCAGGATTTATTTGTGTTTGAACGCCGCGGCCTGGACCCGGACGGCAAAGTTCTGGGACGTTTCGCCGCAACCGGTATCCGTCCGAAGTTTTATGAGAAGCTCCTGAGCGCCGGCATCCGCCTGCGTCCCGACCTGTTTGAAGAAGTGGTGGAGATTTAAGCCATGGGTTCATTTTTATTTGTCGCTCTCGGAATTTGGGCTGCCGCGATGGCGGCCTGGTTCATGGTGTCGAAGTACTTTAAGTCCTCCGACGTCGACAAGGTGAAGGCGCGTCTGCTGGGTACCGGCAAGGCGAAGCCGTCCAGCAAGAAGGGCGAAGGCGATAAGTCCATCTTTACCCAGGTCGACAGGTCCAAGCATAAGCTTGCCCAGTTGCTGGTGGAAAAGTATCAGTTGGGACCCAGGCTCGAGGCGTTTCTCGAACAGTCCGGCTTGTCGTGGACCCCGGCGCACCTGGTGAACATCTCACTGGTGGCGTTCGCCGCCGGTGGCGCTATCGCCTGGTTCGTACTGCCTTCGTTAAAATCGCTGGCGCTACTGATTGGCGTCGGTACCGCTGCGCTGCCGTCTGTGTTTGTATTGCGCAAGCGCGCGGCTCGTTTGAGGAAATTTGAGGAAATCTTTCCGGACACGCTTGAATTTATGTCGCGTTCCATGCGCGCGGGACATGCGTTTTCCGTGTCGCTTGAAATGATCCACCGCGAGTTCCCCGAACCGGTTTCCAGCGAGTTCCGGCGCACGTTCGAAGAACACAACCTCGGCTTGCCGATCGACGTCTCGCTCCAGAAGTTGGCGAAGCGCGTTCCTTCCCTGGACGTCCACTTCTTTGTTTCGGCCGTTCTTCTGCAAAAACGAACGGGCGGCAATTTGGCGGAAATTCTGGACAAACTGGCCTACGTGATTCGCGAGCGTTTCAAGTTGCGCGGCCGAATCCGCGCCGTCAGCGCCCACGGCAAGATGACCGCAACCGCGCTCAGCATGATTCCGATCGCGACCGCCGTGCTGATGTTCTATACCAACCCGGATTACGTGAAGTTCTTCTTCACCGATGAGGCGGGCAACCTCATGGCCGCAGGTGCCGTCGGCTTGCAGATTATCGGCTACTTCATCATGAAGCAGATTGTGAATATCGAGGTCTAACCCCATGCCCGTATTGTTCTCCCTCATCATATTTTTTGGCGTCGCTGTTGGCGTCGCGGCGCTGGGCATGAAGATGTACGTGCGCCCGAAAGAGGCGATTGATCGCGTGGTCGGCACCATCGACCCTGACGAACATCCGCCCGAGCATCCGAGCCTCGCCTTCCACGAGTTGATCAAACGGATGGGCAGTTTTGTCCCGCAGTCGCCCAAAGACGTGACCGTGATGCAGCGGCGCCTGATCCGCGCCGGCATTCGCTCGGAAAACTCGCTGAAGATTCTCTACGGAGCGAAAGCGGTGATGGGTGTTCTCTGCCCAGTCCTTTCGGCCGGCATGGTGCTCGGCTCCTCGACCGATCCAAGCAATAAATTCATTGCGATTCTCGGCGCAGCCGCGGTCGGCTTCTTCGGCCCCAACGAATATATTCGCCGCCGTGCGCAAAAGCGGCAAAAAGAAATCTCGCGCGGATTGCCGAACGCGCTCGACCTGCTTGTGGTTTGCGTTGAAAGCGGACTGGGCTTGGATCAGGCGATTCTTCAGGTTTCGAAAGAACTCGGCCAGGCGCACCCCGAAATCAGCGAAGAGTTCGGCTTTGTCACGCTCGAACTGAAAGCCGGTAAGCGCCGCATTGAAGCGCTGCGCAACCTCGGGGAGCGAACCGGTGTCGACGATTTGAAGAAGCTGGTGGCCGTGCTGATCCAGGCCGATCGCTTCGGTACTGGCGTCGCGCAGAGCTTGCGTGCCCACGCCGACTTCATGCGTGTACAGGCGCGCCAGGTGGCCGAGGAAAAGGCCGCCAAGCTGGGCGTCAAACTGATTTTTCCGATCTTCTTTTGCATTCTGCCGACCCTGTTCGTAGTCACGGTGGGTCCGGTGGCGATGAAGATCGTGCGCGAGCTTCTGCCGATGATGCAGAGCATCTGACGGCTTGCCTGGGGATGCCTGGTTTTCTGGAGCAAAAGATCTAGTACCTCTCTAAAGATTGGTCTTAGAAGAGCCGAATTCACTCTTGTCAGGAAAGGAGATTGGCGATGGACACTTCCACTGTTCGTATCGTATGCACCGTGCTGGCGATCCTGTTTTTGGGGATCATCGTGCTGCGCCGCAAGAAAAACGCCGACGACTAAGAACGATCCTCCATTCCGTGAGTCGCGCAACGCAGTGATCGCGCGACTCTACGAATGGATTTGATGTCGAGCAACGTCGTTCAGAAGGAGTTGTGGCGAAAGAATTGCCCGCAAGTAAACGCGGACATCCGAAGCCATTTTGTAACGCATGTTATCCAAGATTTCCATCTGGGTGGCCGCGGTTGCGCTAAGCGCTTCCTGCGCGGTTGCCGCCACGTTTGGCACTGTGGTGCCAATCCATGGCACCGTTGCCGATATCGCCATAGACGATTCCCGCGGCCGCCTTTATGCCGCTAACTTCAGCGGCTATCGCGTTGAGGTCATCGACCGCAACAGCCGCAGACTGCTCAGTCCAATTTCGGTCTCCGCTCCGCCGAGCGCACTGGCGCTTTCCCCGGATTCCCGTTTTCTGGTGATTGGTGAATACCAAAAACCGATCGGCGATCAGGACCAGGGGTTTCAAACCGAGAGCGGTGGACTCACGATTATCAATTTGACCAACGGCGGCCTTCGGCACATCGATCTGGCCACGCCGGTCTTGACGGTATCTTTCGGTATCGACGGCAAGGCCTTCATTGTCACCCGCTCAGGCGCGGCCGACGACACCGGCAACGTGGCTCCCAACATTTTGAGCCTTGAACCCAACACTGGAAATATCGCCGCCCTAGGCACGGTAACGTTCCGCAGCCGCGATCTGCCGACCGGAACGCCCCTGCTGCAGTTAAACACGTTTCCCGGTGAAATCATTCAAACGTCGGCCGGAGTTTCGGGCGACCTGAAAAAGATTATTGTTCTGGGCGCGATTGAAAATGACAGTTCCGCGACATCGAACAAATCCATTCAGATGCTGTTCGACGTTCCCACCCAGACGCTCTCTCCGATTGGTTTCGAAACAAGCCCGCCGGAAGGCCCGCGCGTCGTTAGCGTGAATCAGACGGGCGATTTCGCGATCGCCGGTTGGGGATTGAACCACTACATCAACGGCGATCCCATTCTGTGGGCGCAGTTCCCTGACGTCAAAGGCAAGTTCAACATTGGTTCGCATGTCATCGACCGGGCTCGTAATCTGGTTTACGCGAACCTACCGACGGAGACCGAGGAAAAAGTATTGCATGTTCTCGACACGGACAACCTCACGGTTCGCGAACGAATCCAGGTGTCCGAAAAACTCGCCGGTAAATCGCTGATCACAGCGGACGGCGAGGTGCTGTATTCGGTTTCGATCAGCGGTGTCACGGTGTTTCCCGTCGGGCAACTTCCGCAAACCGCTCGCATCGGCACCGTACAGGAAGACATTCTTTTCCGCACCGCTGATTTTTGTAATGCGACGCTGCTTGGCCAGACGCTTGATGTCATTAGCCTGGGCTCAAAGCCCGCGGATTTCACACTGGCACTACCGGATGGAGTCCGCGGCGTGACGCTTTCGGCAACGACCGGAACCACTCCTGCCAAGATCCGGATCACGGTAGATCCCGCATTCTTCCAGTTGGCGAAAGGCACAACGGTCATTCCGCTGAAGATCACTTCCACAACGGGCGTGAATCTGGCACCGGACGTTCGATTGCTGATCAACTCGGGCGATAGCGCGGCAACCGGCCGCATCGTGAATGTTCCCGGCAGGCTGGTGGATATTCTTTCGGATGCGGGCCGCAACCGTCTGTACCTGCTGCGCCAGGACAAGAACGCGGTGCTGGTCTACGATTCGAAGACGCTTGCGCAGATTGGCACGCTGCGCACGGGCAACACGCCCGTTCATATGGCGCTGACCATCGACCAGAAGTACCTGATTGTCGGCAACGACAACTCGCAGATCGCCAGCGTATTCGACCTGGCCACACTGCAGGCGGCCGATCCCATCATCTTCCCGGCTGGACATTATCCTCGCGCGATTGGCGTGGCGAACGGCGCAATCTTCGCCATCTCGCGCAACGCCGGACGGAAGAGCGAATGTGCGGATCAGACGCCGACGGCTGCACTCGACACTGTGTTTTTCGATGGCCGTATCGCCGTGGCCGCCTGTACACTGGACGGTCCGACGAATCCTTCGATCTTCGATAATAATCTGCCGACACCGGACGGTATCCTGACGGCCTCGCCGGATAACAACTACTTACTGCTGGCGCTGTCCGATGGCAACGTAGCTCAATACGACGCCTCCGTTCACGCCTGGGTAGCTTCGCGCAAAGACCTGGCCAACGCCAGTGGGGCCTACAGTGCAGTGGATGGTGGAACGTACCTGGTGGGCTCCACCGTCATGAACGCGGCCATGGCGCCCGCCTTCACCTTCGCGGACGTGGATGGAAGTGTCACCTCCGGAGAAACGATGTCTGGCGGTTGGGGTATTCGCACCGCGGCCACGGCGGACAACGCTCCGGGTTTGATTCAGCGCTGGAACACGCAGGACTTCAGCATTGCGGCATCTTCGGCAATTCCCGAGGCTCCCGTCACTCGCGGCACGCTGCTTGGACCGTCGATTGGCCAGATCGGCCAGACGATTCTGTCCTTCACTCGATCGGCAGGCGCTTCGCAAGATCAATTGACGCTGTACGCACTGACGATCTCGGGCGTTACGGTAGTCGACGGCACCTTCGGCAACTCGCAGCCGACGAAGCCGTTGATCACAAGCATCGTAAGCGCAGCGGACAACCGCTCCCTTCCCGCCCCCGGCGGCTTGGTTTCTATTGGCGGCACCGGACTTTCGAAGACGTCTGCGGTGTTCAGCGGCTACCCGTTAAGCACGCTGCTGGGACAAACTTGCGTTACCGCAAACAACACACTGGTTCCCTTGTTCTTCGTTTCGGGCAGCCAGATCAATGCGCAGATTCCTTACGAAGTGTCGGGCGCCACGTCCGTTGTGGTCCACACTCCGGATGGCGATAGTCCGGCATTCACGGTGACGGTTCCGGAAGCCGCGCCGGCGGTTTGGTTGAACGGTTCGGCGGGTTCACTGAGCGGTCTGCCGCTGGTTTACCGCGAGGCGAACGGGCAGTTGGCCACCGGTTCCAACCCGGTTCATCGCAACAGCAACGATACGCTTCTGGTTTACCTGACCGGTATGGGCCGTGTGAGTCCCGCGGTTGCAAGCGGCACGGCGGCTCCTTCGAGCCCCTCTTCGTCGGTGATCACCACAGCGACAGCGGCACTTGGAGGCGTTGCGGCTACTGTCAGCGAAGCGATCCTGACGGCCGGACAAGCGGGCGTCTACCAGATCAAGATTTCGGTTCCGAGAAATGCCCCCACCGGGCTGACGGTTCCCTTGACCATCACGCAAAGCGGCCAGTCACAATCGGTGAGCCTGCGCGTTGTTGATTAGACCTCAACTTCGCGCAACGGTATGCGAACGGAACAAGAGAAGAGAAAGGATATGATGATGAAATCCATTCGATGGACATGGGTGTGCCGGGCTCTCGCCGTGTGCGCCGTAATCGGAGTTGCTCCGGCCGCAATGGCCCAGAAGTGGGAATTCGGCGGCGGCGTGGGCGGCAGCTTCTACACTTCGCGCGACGCCACGAACAACGGCCAGACTGCGCAGGCGGGCATCAAGACCGATATCGCCAGCAGCCTTTGGCTGGTCAACAACAATCACAAGAACTGGGGGGGCGAAGTTCGCTTCGACTATCAGCGGGGGGATCTGCGCTTGGAACGTTCGGGCACCCAGGCACGCTTCGGTGCCGAGTCCTACACGATGCACTATGACTTTCAATATCATTTCCGAGAACGGGAAGCCCGCGTCCGTCCCTATGTGGCTGCCGGCGCAGGTGTCAAAATTTATCGAGGCACGGGCACGGAGTCGGCAACACAGCCGCTCAGTAACTTTGCTTTCCTGACCAAGACCACGGACCTTCGTCCGGTGATCAGCCTGGGGGCTGGCATCAAGTGGCAGATCGCGCGTTCCTTGCAGTTCCGCCTGGAACTCCACGACTATCTGACGCCGTTCCCGAAGGAAATCATCGCGCCCAACGTTGGCACGAATCTGGATGGATGGATGAACAACCTGGTGCCGCTCGCCGGCATCAGCTACACGTTCTAAGCACAGTGATGTAGGCGGGCGGAAGCGGGGCAACGCAAATGGACTTTCAAGCTACCCCATTGAACATGACGACGATGTTAGTCGTCACGCTCGCCGTCGTTACTCTTGTGCTGCTATTGCGGGGGCGCTGGGACAGCAACTTACCTTTGCTGTTTTACAGCGCCACTTTTATCCTCCTCACCACGTCGGACCGCACTCTTAACCCCTACCTGTTCTACTCAGGCATTGTTCTCGCCCTGATTCTCCGCTTTGAGTTCATGGGCAAAGGCTTCACCAAGTTCATCGGCTTCCTGAACATTTCCGCCATCGGCTTGGCGGTGGTCGCATTCCTCGATCAAATCTTTGGCGACGGGACGCTGTTGTCTTCGTAGGCTTTTCTGTTCGCTATTTCTTTTCCGGGGGAAGCTCCGCCGGCAACCCCGCCGCTGTCCACTCCCGCCAGCCGCCATTCAGCGACCACACATCCGTGTAACCCATTTTCCCAAGTGATTCGGCAACCAATGCCGAACGGTATCCGCCCCCGCAGTAGCAGACAATTTTCGTATTCTTGTCGGGCACCGTTGTCTCGATATCGCGTTCAATGATGCCGCGGCTCAAATGAATCGCGCCTTTGGCGTGTCCCTCCGCCCATTCCCGGTCTTCGCGAACGTCCACCAGTAGATGTTCCGGCTCTGCACCGGTCAGATATTGCTCTTTGTACTGGCCAATACTCAGCTCTTTCACCAGCTTCTTGGCATCTGCCGTCAGCGCCAAAAATCCGGGGCCGTGCGGTTTGTGGGGGGTGCTCATTATGCCATCTCCTCAGTCTGTGTGCCTTTGCTCGAAATCCGGCGGATGCGTGCGCCGATTCCGGCCAGCTTCTGCTCGATCTGATGATAGCCGCGATCAATGTGATAGACGCGATCAATCGTCGTTTCCCCATTCGAGGCCAGTGCGGCAAGAACCAGTGACGCGCTGGCGCGCAGGTCGCTCGCGATCACCTCGGCGCCGGACAGCGCCACGGGGCCAGCGACCAAAGCCTTGCGCCCATCCAGACGTATGTTGGAGCCCATGCGCATTAGCTCCAGCGCGTGCATGAAGCGATTTTCGAAAATCGTTTCCGTGATGATCGAGATGCCTTCCGCTTGGGTCATCAACGCCATGAACTGGGCCTGCAGGTCGGTCGCGAATCCCGGATGCTCTTCTGTTGTGACATCGACGCTCTTTAGTCTTCCCGGGACACGCACGCGAAGCGTCCCGGCGGAAGGCTCCGTCAACTCAACACCCGCCTGCTGGAGCTTTGCGATTAACGCGCGCAGGTGTTCCGGCTCGCAACCGGTGACGGTGACATCTCCGCGCGTGATTGCACCGGCAATGAGAAATGTTCCCGCTTCGATGCGGTCCGGGATAATGGCATGGCGCGCGCCGTATAGTTTGTCGACGCCCTGCACGCGGATGGTGGATGTTCCCGCGCCTTGGATCTTCGCGCCCATCTTGATCAGCAATTCGGCCAGATCGCCCACTTCAGGCTCCCGCGCCGCGTTGTAGATGACGGTTTCCCCACGGGCCAGAACGGCTGCCATCAGAAGGTCTTCGGTTCCCGTAACAGAGATGCGGTCGAAGTGAACTTCGGAGCCCCGCAAACCATCCGGCGCTTCGGCTTCGATGTAGCCATGCTCCTGGCGAATCCGCGCACCCAACTTCTCAAGGCCGCTGACATGAAGATTGATAGGCCGCGCACCGATCGCGCAGCCACCTGGCAAAGATACGCGTGCCCTGCCGGCGCGCGCCACCAGGGGACCCAGCACCAGGCTTGATGCGCGCATGGTTTTCACCAACTCGTAAGGCGCTTCCGGATGCACCAACTGTGCGGCCGTTACCGTCACGCGCTCGTTTTCAATCGAGATCCGCGAGCCCGCGTATTCGATCAAATGCTGCATCGTCGCAATGTCGCGTACCGGCGGAATGCGGTCGAGCACGACAGTGTCCGCTGTCAGCAGACACGCCGCCAGCGTCGGCAGCGCGGAATTCTTCGCACCGCTTACTGCGATGGTTCCTTGAAGCGGTACGCCGCCTTGAATGACAAATTTGTCCAATTTATTGAGACTCCCGTGGAAGGATATCGTTTTTGGTTTGAGCGAGTCTGGTCTGAGCGAGCACGTCTCGGATACGCCCTTTGTGGGCCGCAAGCAATCGTCCCGCTTCGCTCCGTTCGACGCCGAGTTTCGCCATCAAAATCGCGGTTCGCACATTCCTGCCGGACAATCGCAGCAGTTCTTCCGCGTTCTCGCGAGAAACTTCGGCCGCGCGTTCAATGATGCGGATGGCTCTATCCTCCAGCTTCCGGTTGGTCGGCTGTACGTTGACCATCAAGTTGCCGTAAACGTGCCCCAAACGAATCATCACAGTGGTGCTGATCATATTCAGAATTATCTTAGTGGCTGTCCCGGCGCGTAAACGCGTTGAGCCTGCGACTATTTCCGGCCCTGTCTCCGGTTCCATTGGATAACGCACCGTACCGGCCAGCGCCGAGCCCCGGTTACAGCAGATCCCGCACGTAACCGCTCCCATTTCCGATGCTTTTGCGATGGCTCCCAGTACATAGGGAGTGCTGCCGCTGGCCGCGATACCGATCACCGCGTCGGCGGCCCGGAAGCCTGCAGCAAGAAGATCCCGCGCACCGGCTTGGTGATCGTCCTCGCTTGCCTCCGTTGCCCGGCTTAACGCGGCGGGGCCGCCGGCAATAATTCCTTGGACAACGTCCGCAGGTACGCCAAAGGTGGGAGGGATTTCGGAGGCGTCCAACACACCCAACCGACCGCTGGTGCCCGCACCTATATAAAATAGCCGTCCACCTTTAGCCAAAACTGCAGCGATTGCGTCCACCGCGCACGCGATCTTCGGAATTTCGACCGCCACGGCGGCCGAAACCTGCGCATCCGCCTCATTCATCAATCGGAGCAGGTCACCGCTGCCCAGTTGGTCCAGGTTAGCGAAACGCGGATCGGACTGTTCGGTGTCGGCGGGCTTAAGCGGCTTAAGCATGGCTGCTTCTTGATTGTAACGGGAGAGCAGGACGGGGGCCAGCACGCAAAACAAGCTTGGAAAAACGCCACATCGATTCAAACTATCTACATTTGTACTATGCAAACTTTTGCGCCGCGGGCCAGGGACTGGCGATTAGTTGCCTATTTTCAATAGCTTAAGAAAATCTTTATTATTTACATCTGTAGTAGTATCGTGCGGTGCCGTCTATTGACACCCGGTGAAGTCTCCCACTATACTGGGCCTTACCCGTTATGTAGTTGAAATTGTGTAGGTAGCGGGTAAAGTGCAGATCGACGTCAGGTTTGGTTATCGGAGGATAGGTCAGATGAAAAAAATCTTGATGCTAGGCATGCTGCTTGGCTTGGGTAGTGTCGGGGCATTTGCCGATACGGTTTGCGCGGCCGGCGGAACGAATAGTTTCGGCTTCGGCTCGACGTTGAGCCTGACGACTGTGAACCCCTGCACCATCGGCAACCTTACTTTCAGCAATTTCCAGTTCTTTGGCGCGAATACATTCGTGCCCACCAGCATGTCTGGCGGCGTGGTGATTGCGTCGGCGAATCCGACGACACTTTCGTTCAGCTTTACGAACCTCAACACCACCAACCAGACGAGTTCGTCGGGTGTGGGCGGCGTGGGTGACATCCGCATCACCTTCGAGAGCAGTGGTCCGGTGTCCGGCATTGTGTTAGGCGGTGGTACCGCTTCGTCGGTGTCGGAAGCCATCTGTAGTTCGGCGTTCGTCGGGGAAACCTGCACGGGCACCGTGCTCGGAACGGGTTCGGTGATCAACGGCGGCAGCACCTTAATCACCCTCTCGTTATTCAATGGCGGTGAGTTCTTCCTGAAAGACATCGCGGGTGGCAGTGGCGTGACGCAGACCTTGGTCCCGGAACCGATGAGCCTCTCCCTGATGGGCTTCGGTCTGTTGGGGCTGGGTGTGGTGGCACGCAAGCGCCGCAAGCTCTAAACAAGCTCAAGTTTACGAACCGGACGGGCGCCGCGAAAGCGGTGCCCGTTTTCGTTTTTGGACACAGTTAGGCCACCGAAAGACTTGCAACAAAGATGCCACAAAAGCAAAAAGGGCGTCCGCTGCCGGACGCCCTTTCTACGGGAGAGGCTTCTCCCAGAGACCGTTTTGGATCGAACTCGCTTACGCGCTGAACGAACTGCCGCAACCGCAGGTCGACTTTACGTTCGGGTTATTGAACTTAAAGCCGGAACCTTCGAGCGTCTCTACGTAATCCACTTCGGCGCCGTCCAGGTAGAGCATGCTCGCCTGGTCGATGAACACCTTCAAGCCCCCAAATTCGTAGGTCTTGTCGAGCATCCCAGGTGCGTTTTCAAACGCCATCGAGTAGCTGAAACCGGAGCAACCGCCACCGACGACGGAGATACGCAAGCCGTTCGGCTTGGGCTCCTGGGAATCGAGGATCTCTCTCACTTTACCTACAGCCGTTTCCGTCAGTTGAATCATAATATTTGCCTTTGGCCTCTCCTTGATTATACTATGATGCAAACGGCGGCCTGAAGGATTCAACTAGGTCTTCCCCTTCCTTATGCGGCACTTAAACCGGCCACCGGCGGGACCATCGCAATCTTTTCGGAACCGTTTTTCCCCTGCCCGCGTCGGTAGGGGTAGCTATGAGCACCTTGACTGGCACGTTACAGTTCCCGGTGGCAACGGACGAAGTCCGGCCCAAGGTTAGAGTGGACCATAAGAACAGCGAAGAGGCGGCTCTTGTCCGGCGCGTGCAGACCGGCGACGAAATGGCCTTCCGCGAAATCGTGGACCGCTACCAGTCCAAGGTCTTCTCTATCATCTATGGAATTTTGCGCAACCACAACGATGCCGAAGATATCGCGCAACAGGTTTTCGCCAAGGTATATTTCTCGGTCCGGAACTTCGATTTCCGCAGTTCCCTGCTGACCTGGATCTACAAAATCACCGTCAACGAGTGCTACGACTACCTGCGCAAAAAGCGTGTCCGGAAGCTGGTCTACGAAAGTGACTTTTCCGAGGAAGACGCCCAGCGCATGGAAGCATCCAACGTCGCCACGGATGGCGCCCCGCCCGTGGATGAGCGCCTGGCCCAGCGCGACCTGTTGACCAAACTATTGTCGAAGCTTTCGAAAGACGACCGGAGCCTGATCCTTCTCAAAGAAGTTGAGGGGCATTCGGTGGAAGAGCTGGCCCAAATGACCGGCATGAATGAGAATACAATTAAGGTAAAGCTTTTCCGGACCCGGCAGAAGCTGCTCAAAGCTGCGGCGCGCCTGGGCCGGACCACAGGGATTCTGAAGTCGTAGTCGTTTTCGTAGGTTGTTGTACAAAGGCAGGCACGCCGCCCGGGAAGGACACCGGGTGGAAAGATAGACTTGCCAGTAGCGCAAAAACACGGACGCTGAAAAAGTGCCGTGACGAATTTGAGGGAAGATCATGCATCGCGAGATTCAGGATCAGATTGAGAAAATCTTGTCGGATACCGATAAGACGCCGCGCTTTGTCGCCGAGCATCTTGACGATTGCGCCGAGTGCCACGAGGAGATCGCACTAATGCGCGAACACGCGGAATTGCTGCACACTTTGCGCTCTCCTGCCGGCATCCCCTACGAACCCCGTCCCGGATTCTACGCACGTGTCATGGAGCGTATCGAAACCGAAGGCCCCATTTCCATCTGGAATCTTTTTATCGAATCTGCCTTCGGTCGCCGTATTGCCTACGCTTCGGTGGCGCTGGCTCTGGTGCTAGGGATTTATCTTGTGACCTCAGAGATGAACGAACAACCGGTTATCGCGGAACAGAGTTCGGAACAAACGATTGCCCCGGCGGGCGAAGTGGCCTTGCAGGACAACGCCTCGGACGTATTCGCGGCGGTTCCCGCTTCCTCTATGCAAAGTGGAGCCATGACTTCAGGCGACGATCTTGCGGCGCAAATGCGGCTAGAACAGCGCATGATGTTGCAACAACAGATGATGATGCAGCAGATGATCAATCAAATGGATAGCGCCGCTTCCCAGGATCAAGTCCTGGTGAATCTTGCGACGTACCGGGAACAGTAAGCATGTTGCCGCCAGCGGAAAAAAACCCGAAGGTACTGTTGACGCTGGTGTTTGTTTTTTTAGCAGGAGGCGCAGCGGGTGCGCTTTCCATGCAGTACGGTCTGCACGACAAACTTCACCGGGGCGTGGCAGCGGGTCGTCCAGGCGGTCCGGGACCCGCCGGTAAAGACGCCGTCCTGCAGCGTTTTCAGTCCGAACTCAGCCTGACGCCCGAACAAACCACCCAGATCGGTGCCGTGCTCGACGATTACCGCAACTATTTTGAAAGCCTCCGGGAACAGTTAGACGACGTTCGATCCACAGGGAAAATGCGGATTCTGGAGATCCTCAATCCTGAGCAGCGGGAGAAATTCTCCAAGATCGCCAATGACTTAGTTCCGGGCCCCCCGCCGCCACCTCCAGCGAAGTAATCCCTCGTAAGCAAAAATAATGTCCCAAACCCGTGGGGAGCTTCGTTGTGCCGCGATTCCCAGGGAGTGTAGGATAGCAACGTGGGCATGGAAAGCGCGAATCCGCTTGATGAGCTGAAATCGCTCGACGCGCGCGTCGATCAGATCCAGGACCTGGAAGCTCTTAAACCGATCTTCTTTCGACTGGATGAGATCGGCCGCCAGCACTCGGGCGACTTCGAGGTCCAGCTTGCGGTTACCGAGATCAAACAACATGTGGTGGACCGCGGCAAGCTGCTAAAGCAGCAAGCCGTGCCCCCGAAGCCTGCCGCGCCGGCTCCCGTTCCCGCGCCGCCGCCCGCAACATCATCGAAAGCAGACGCGCCCACGAAGGCAGACGCGCCCACGGTGATTCTGCCGCCGCCGGGGGTGCCGCAAACACCGCAGGCGCCTCAGCCTACACCAGCCACGCCAACAAAGCGCGTGGAAGATGCGCCGACGGTCCTTCTGCCTCCAAATCCACCAGAGGCGCCGCGAGTCGCTGATGCCCCGACGGTAATCCTGCCGCCGCCAAAGCCTGCTGCCGCACCGCGTTTGGAGGATGCGCCTACGCTGCGCATGGAGAGACCCGTGGGTTTGCCCCCTCAGGCGCCACCTGTAGCGCAGCCACAAGCGCCGCCGGCCGGGGCGCCCCTGACAACCACGGGCCCACGGCCGTCCGTTCCTGCTGCGTTCCAGCCCCCGCCGGAAGCACCTCCACAAGCTGCGCGCGGCGTTCCGCCCGGCGCACCGCCGCCTCCGCCGTATCCGCCCCAACAACAGCCGCCGCCCCAAGGTGGATCGTGGAAGAAGTCGCTAGGCATCGGCGCGATTGCCGGTGCGCTCATCGCGATCGGATTGATCGTCTTTCTGGTCAATCAATCGCGGAAGAAAAACGCCACGATTGCCGTGCAAATGGCAACAACGCCCCCGGGCGCGTCCATTCGCATCAATGGCGAAACGAAGTGCACGGCAAGCTGTTCGGTGGATCTGCCGCCGGGAACCTATCAGGTGCTGGCCGTGCTGGAAGGATACGAACCCGCCGCCAGCAATCTCACCGTGACAGCAGGGCAGCCGGCATCCGTTAATTTGGCCCTGGAGCCGCAACCGCAGGTGGTCCGGATTCTGACGGACCTGGATCAGGGCAAAGTCACCATAGACGATCAGCCGCCCGTGGATCTGCAAGACGGACAATTTATTTTCGATAAGATCGCGGCTGGCACGCACACCATCAAAGTGACATCGCGCACCGGGGAAGCCACGTTTACCATTGCGATTACCGACGCGAAGCGCCCGGAGATAGCTGGGCCCGTAACGGCACGCAACCTGTTGGCCGTGATGGTGGCCAGCATGGGCGACGCCGCCCACGTGGTGACGAACAACGGTCCCCTGAAGCTCGCGATGAACGGACAAGCACAGGCGGATGTCTCGCCGGCGGGCGTGGATTTGGCGAACTACCAACCCGGCGTGGTGGAGTTGGCGATCGGCGAAGGGAAAGATCAGAAGAGTGTCAAAGAAAGCTTCAGCCCAGCACCCACGCTGACGGCATTTCTAAAATCCGATCTGAACATCGGCACCCTCATCGTCTCCACCGGCGAAGACGACGTTCGCGTCTATCTCAACAACAAGGAATATCCGCGCCGCACGCAGCGCGGGCAACTTCGGATTCCAACCATCGGCGCTGTAAATGTGCGCGTCGCAAAAGACGGTTATGAGCCGGTGCCCGCGCAGACCGCCGAAATCCGCAAGGGTTTTGAAACGCGCGTCGAATTCAAATTGCAGGCGCTGCCGCAAATGGCCACCCTGCAGATTCGCGCTGCAACGCCAGGCGCGGAAGTGTTGCTGGATCAGCGTCCGCTCGGCACCGTGGGCGATGATGGCTCCTTCACAAACGCCGCGATCGCGCCCGGCGAGCACACCGTCGAACTGCGTAAGGATCAATTTCTCCCCCGCCGGTTCCAGCGCCCGTTCCGCGCCGGACAGGCCGTGGCCCTCGCTGGCTCCGACGTTGTTCTGTCCGCCGCGATCGGCTCCGTGCGCCTGACGAAATCGCCGACGGAGGCAAGCGTCTTCTACCGCCGCGCGGACGAGCAGCAGAATCAGGAAGCGCACAATAACCAACTGGACTTGCCCCCGGGAACTTACATCTTCACCGCCCGCGCGAATGGCTACACCGAAAAAACCGAGCGAGTGCAGGTGGCCGCGGGTGAAACGCATAACGTCGAACTGACGCTAGCGAAAGTGGTGCAAGCCGCGGCGGCACCCGCGCCGAAGATCGGCGGCATGGTGGATTTCGACGATCCTAACCAGTGGAAGCAGGACGGCGGGATGTTCACGCATCGTGGCGCGGGATTCCTTTCCTATAAGCTCCCGGCCAAGGGAACTTTTTCGTTTACTGTGCAACTCCTGCGCGGCGGAAACCTTTTCCGCGGCGGCAAAATCCGCTGGGCCATGCAGTATCAGGACGCGCGGAACTACGATTTATTTGAACTGGATCAGCGCTACCTGTGGTCAAAAGTGATCATCGCGGGCAAAACGTATGAACGCGGTAAGTACGATCACAACTTGACGGACAAGGACAAATCGTACTCAATTCAGATTGACGCGACCGCCGACAAACTTGTGCACCGTGTGAAGAACGCTAACGAATGGGTAGTGGTCGATTCCTGGAGCGAGCCGGGCCGTAACTTCACCGAGGGCAAGTTCGGATTCCTGATTCAGGGCAACGACGAAATCGGCGTCACCGACTTCAAATTCACCCCGCGCTAACGCGAAAGGAACCGCAAGCATGTCCCAAGGAGGTTTTATCGGCGGAACCGCCGGACTCCTCTCCGCGGCGGGCTTCTTTGCATACGCGGTGCGAGGGCGTTCCGCCAGCATATTCGGCCCCTCGGTGTATCGTGGCGACCGGGCAAGGCAGTCGCTTGCGTTAACCTTCGACGACGGACCGAGTGAATCGACGACGGAACTGCTCGACCTTCTTGCCGCGCACAACATTCGCGCGACGTTCTTCATGTGCGGACAAAATGTGGATCGCCTGCCTGCCGTCGCGCGCCGCGTTGCGGAAGCCGGACACCAGATTGGCAATCACAGCGACACGCATCCCTACTTCCACTTATGCAGCCCGGGACGGATGTATCAGGAACTCGCCACAGCACAAGCGAAAATCCAGCAGGCCACCGGTGCAGCGCCAGCCCTGTTTCGCGCCCCTTATGGCGTCCGCTGGTTTGGCCTTGCGAAAGCGCAGCATGAATTGAATCTGTTGGGTGTTATGTGGAGCACGATTGGTCTCGATTGGAAACTGCCCGCCGCGGCGGTCGCGCAGCGCATTCTGAAGAACCCCGGGAATGGCGATATTTTTTGCCTGCATGACGGACGCGGCACCCAAAAAGATCCCGACATCCGCGCTACCATCGAGGCACTCCAAGTGGCGATCCCCGAGTTCCAGAAGCGCGGCTTCCGTTTTGAGACGGTGAGCGAGATCCTCCGCCCCGCTCTTCCCTAAGCTCCCGTGACGTTGCTATAGTTGTCTACTTCGTGCGCTGGTTACCTGTCATTTCCCTGATGCTGGTCTCGGTGATCAGCTACGTCGACCGCAACACGCTCGCGTTGCTCGCCCCTACCATCCTTCGCGAAACGGGATTGAGCGCGGAACAATACGGCTTCATCATCTCTGCGTTTTCCGTCACCTACATGTTCGGCAACCCCATCTGGGGCTACATCATGGACCGCATCGGCATCCGGCGCGGTATGGGGACCGCGGTTTCCATCTGGACCGTCGCCTCCGCGGCGCACGCTTTCGCCGGTGGATTCGGCAGCTTTGCTTTAGCCCGCGCCGTGCTTGGATTCGGTGAAGGCGCGACATTCCCGGGCTCCATGCGCACGGCGATTGAAACGCTCCCGGTGGAGAAACGCTCGCGCGGCATCGCGATTTCCTATAGCGGCGGCTCGCTTGGAGCGTTGATCACACCGATTATTGTCACGCCGATCGCCGCGGCGTGGGGATGGCGCGGGGCGTTCTGGTTTACAGGAGCCATTGGTGCTTTGTGGCTATTGCACTGGATATTTCTTTCGAGGCGTCCGGAATTGGCAAAAAAACCCACGGTGCAGGTTGCGCGCGAAGACGACCCGGGAGCGCCGCATTGGGCTCATCCGCGCCTGTGGGGATTGATCTTCATCTACGCCTTCTGCTCCCTGCCTCTCGGCTTCATCTTGTACGACGCCGCTCTGTATCTGAGTTTGGTGCTGCACAAGACGCAAGTGGAGATTGGGCGAGTGCTGTGGATTCCGGGCCTTGGCTGGGAGAGCGGCTATTTCTTCTTCGGCTGGGTGATCGACCGCTTCACGGGCTCCGGCTACCGCCTGCGGGCGCTGAACAAGTTATTCCTCTTGCTCACTGCACTGGGATTGGTTCTTGTCCTGATTCCGCAAACTTCTTCCTTCGCACTCACGATGTTCCTGATGTACTTCACGATGTTCATCTCCGCCGGATTCATCATCGGGAGTCTGGCGTATGCCAACAGCCACTACGCGAACGCGCACGGCGGATTGATCGCAGGCGTGGGCGCAGGAAGCTGGTCGGCACTGGTTGCGATCGTCATGCCGCCGTTCGGCCGCTTGTTCGATCTGCACATGTACCAGACGGCATTCATCGTGGCGGCGATGTTCCCGGTGGTGGGCTACGTGTTGTGGCGATGGCTGAGCCGCGCGGACTTGCGGGCCGCGCGCGCGTAGGCCTATGCCCGCTCCGAGTTACGCTCTTGCTGCTTCGAGGGCCTTTTCCACTTCATCCTGATACTCGCGAAGCTGGGTTTCGTTCGATGCTTCAAAGCGCATGACGAGCACCGGCTGCGTATTCGAGGCGCGGAGTAGGCCCCATCCGGAATCGAACAGCACGCGGACGCCGTCCACATCGATTACGTTGTGCGATTTCTTGAAGTATTGGGTAACCTTCTCGACCACCTGGAACTTGGTTTCATCCGGGCAGTCGACGCGGATCTCAGGTGTGGAAACGGTCTTAGGCAATCCGGCGAGCTGCGCGGAAAGAGGCTTGCCGCTCTTCGCAACAATTTCGATCAGGCGGCATGCGGCGTAAAGCGCGTCGTCATAGCCGAAGTAGCGGTCGGCGAAGAACATGTGGCCCGACATTTCACCGGCGAGTTCCGCGTGCTCCTGCTTCATCTTGGCCTTGATCAACGAGTGGCCGGTTTTATACATGATCGGGTTGCCGCCCAGGCGCTTCAACTCGTCGTAGAGCAACTGCGAGCACTTCACTTCGCCGATGAACGTCGAGCCCGGCTTGCGCGTCAGAATCTCGCG
This sequence comes from Bryobacteraceae bacterium, assembly GCA_040081855.1. GTDB lineage: Bacteria > Acidobacteriota > Terriglobia > Bryobacterales > Bryobacteraceae > Palsa-187. The sequence goes on from JBEBFS010000033.1 coordinate 30,779, forward strand.
GCCGTAGATCAGCAGCAGCATATCGCCGAAGATTACTTCGCCATTTTCATCCACGGCGCCGATGCGGTCGGAGTCGCCGTCGAAAGCGATGCCCAAGTCCGCTTGATTCGCTCGCACGGCGTCCTGCAGATGCTTCAGGTTCGCGGGGACCGTCGGATCGGGATGGTGGTTGGGGAAACGGCCGTCCATCTCAAAGAACAATTCGGTGACTTCGCAGTTCAAACGTTTCAACAGCCTGTGGGCAACCGGGCCGCCGGTGCCGTTGCCGCCATCGACCGCCACTTTTACGCGACGTTCAAAGTTGAACTGCGGCGCGACGGTGTCCAGGTAAGACTCGATCACGTCCATCGAATGCTGCGTGCCGTGGCCGGTCGCGAAATCGCGTTTTTCGATTAAGCGGCGCACATCCTGGATGTCTTCGCCGTGGAACGTCGTGGGCCCACAAACGGTTTTGAAGCCGTTAAACTCGGCCGGATTGTGACTGCCGGTGATCATAATGCCGCCGTCGGCTTCAAGATGTACCGCCGAAAAATACAGCAGCGGCGTGGGAATGACGCCGATGTCGGTGACGTCACAGCCCGTCGAAACCAGCCCTTGGATCAGCGCATCCCGCAGGCGGGTGGAACTCAGGCGGCAATCGCGCCCCACGTTGACACGCTTGCCTTGGCGGCGCTGGATCAGCGTGCCCAGCGCACGCCCCAGATCGGCAACGTCGGCATCCAAAAGTTCCGTGTCGGCAACGCCACGAATGTCGTATTCACGAAAAATAGTCGGCTTCAGCATCCTGATAGCAGCGTACCAAAACAGGGCCGCGGAACGGCGTGCCGTATACAAAAAGAAAACGCCGCGGTTACTTCTTGACCGGCTGTTTGGCAATAATCTTGCTTGCGATCTTGTCGTAGGTCGCCTGCGGGAGGATGTTTTTCGAAACCAATTGATCCTTCTTGGCATAGGGGCGGCCCGCGACGATTTTTTTCGAATACGCTTCGCCGACACCGGGAAGCGCCTTCAGTTGGTCCGCGCTGGCACTATTGATGTCCAGGGGGTCGGCTGCGGGTGCGGCTTTTTCGGCGGCCTTTTCAACGGCCTTCTTGGCCTGGGCGGCAAGCGGCGTGGTGGCAAGGAGACCTGCCATCAATAGGGTGGACAGGAATAGAACTAGCTTTTTCATGGGTTCAGATTATCAGGGAATCGGGTGAACTGATCCCCCGGAACAAGGTATGCAAATTAAAATCGTTTCTTTCGCACATACGTCTTCAGATATAGAACAAGGAGGAAATATGGCAAGCACAAACTTTTCAAAACCAGTTTTGGCCGCCATTCGCTATTTGATCCCGGCCATGCTTTTGGTGGCCGCACTTCCGGCTCAACCCCCCTCGCAGCGCGCGCAGGACCGCATCACCCGTGAAGTCCGGCATGAAATCCTCATGACCCCGTACTTCGACGTCTTCGACAACGTCACCTACAAGGTGGACGGTTACAACGTCACGCTCATGGGCCAGGTGACGCAGCCAATATTGAAAAGTAACATGGAGAAGGCAGTCAAAGGCATCGAAGGGGTGGACAAGGTCACCAACCAAATCGAAGTGCTGCCGGTTTCGCCCAACGACGCTCGCCTGCGCATCGCGCTTTATCGTGCCATCTACGGCTTTGATTCGCTCCAGCGCTACGCTATGCCCGTGATTAAGCCGATCCGCATCCTCGTCAAGAACGGCAACGTTACTCTGGAAGGCGTCGTCAACAGCGAGGCGGACAAGACCGTCATCGGCATGCGAGCCAACGGCATCCCGGGAATATTTAAAATGACCAACAACCTGCTAGTGGAGAAAGGGTCATAGCGGCAACCCAGGAAAGTCGCTCGAGCGAACGGTGGCGAGCGCTAGGATAGAGGCATGCGCTATCTGGTACGCGCCCGCCTTCTTCCCGGCAAGGAAAAGCCTTTGCTGGAAGCGATCGCCAACCGCACGCTCGGCAAGGGTTCGGTGGCCGGCAACGAATACTTCCGCAACATGGCGACAGCCCGCGTCTGCGAGGACGGCACCACGCGGTGGGTGGAAACCTGTTACTGTAGCGAACCCCTGCTCGAAGAGCGCCCCTACTGGGAAGAATATTTTGAGCTGGTGAAGATTCAGGATTCGCACGACCGACGCCAGTGCCGGGACTGGAACGGTGAGGAGCCATGGGCTTGCGGTAACTGCGATTGCACCGCGAAACTGGAGCATAAACTGGAGTCCACGGGCGAACACTTCACGGACAAACTCCACGGGAAATCGAAGTAAAACTCGTGCCCGGTAACCACCTTGTGCTAAAATTCTTATAGCTCAACAGAAGGGCCTGTGGCGCAGTTGGGAGCGCGCTTCCATGGCATGGAAGAGGTCAAGGGTTCGAATCCCTTCAGGTCCACCAAATCCCTTAGTTGATCCGATCCCCCCTCAAAATGTACTGCGTACAGGTGCGTCCGCCTGCCGGCTGAAAACGATCTCAGGTTCACCCTACGATTGCGTAAATCGAAAACCCCTTAGGAAAGAGTAGTTTCCCTAAGTTCTCCTGCCTTCCATTTAGCGCATTACTATTTTAGGCGTCAGCAGGTAAACCGTCGGAGGGCTCGCCGGTGCCGCCTCAAGCATTGCTTACATCCATACCAGAGGAGTATTTCGGCGAATGAATCGAAGTACCTGCATATCCGTGCTCGCGGCGCTGGTTGTTGCCCCGGCGCTTTTGGCGCAAAGTATCACGGTTTCCCCAAAAAACGATTCCGTGGTGGCGGGGCAAGCCAAACAGTACGCCGCTACCGTGACCGGCCTGTCGAACACCAGCGTCAATTGGTACGCAGGCGGCGTGAAGGGCGGGAATTCTACCGTCGGAACCATTTCGTCCGCGGGTCTCTACACCGCGCCTCTGAATTTGCCGGCCCAGAATCCTGTGCAGATCATGGCGCGTAGCCAACAGAGCACCAATGTGGCCGGTGCCACCTACATCAACATCCTTGCCAAAGGACCCACGATCAGTTCCGTTTCTCCCAACCCGATCCCCACCGGCAATCTGGTGGTGACGATCACCGGCACCGGCTTCCTGGCTGGAGCGCAGGTGATTGAGACCTATGCTCCGTATGGCTCCATTGCGCTCACCACAACATCGGTGACGCCCACCAGTGTCACGGCCAGCGGGTGGCAAGGCACGGGTACAACGGCGGCCTTCATGGTGAAGAACCCAGGTTCGGGATGGAGCAACACGATCTATGTACCGATAGCGACCAGCGGCTATTACAACCTGAGCGTCGTCGGCGGCACCGGCACTGGTACCTACACGAAGGGGACGGTGGTTCCCATCAAAGCGACCCCAGCCTCAGGCCAGACGTTCCAATACTGGAGCGGGCCCAACGTGACAGACCCATATTCGGCCGCCACCACGGTGACGATGTCGGATCAAAGCATAACGGTGACCGCCAATTACACCACGGGTCCCACCTACTCCCTCAGCGTTGTGAACGGCAGCGGCAGCGGCAACTACGCTCAAGGTACCGTGATTTCGATCAAGGCCGGCGCGCCTCCAGCGGGCCAGATGTTCCAGAGTTGGACCGGCGCCACCGTGGCTAGCGCGACGTCTCCCAACACCACCATCGCGATGCCCGCGGCCGCGACCATGGTTACCGCGAATTTCGTGTCCATCCCTGTGCCCACAATGAGCACCGTTTCCCCTGCCATTATTCCCACGGGAATCTATACGCTGACCATCAATGGCACTAACTTCCAAACAGGCACGGTGGCGACACTGGGCGGCACTCCGCTTTCTACCGTCGTCGTATCCGCGTCGCAGCTTCGCGCCACGGGCCTCAACTCGGCTGCGGGAACGGCAAATCTGTTCGTCACCAACAGCGGAGTCAATTCGAACGCGATCAGCATGCAACTGGGGCCGCTGAATCCGCAGGTCAGCTACAACGCGGCGCGCCACTTCCTGCAACAGGCCGCGTTCGGCCCCTCAGCCGGGGACACGACGAACGTGCAGCAGCTGGGAATTCAGGGTTGGTTGACGCAACAGTTCAATGCACCGAAGGTATCGAGCTATGCGGGTATCGCGAATCAAAATAGTTTTACACCGCAGTTCCTGACGAATGCAGTAACGAATCCTGACCAGCTCCGCCAGCGTGTGGCGTTTGCGCTCAGCCAGATCCTGGTGACCTCGATCACCAAGAACATCTGGACCACCACCACCGCGCCCTTTGAGGAGATGCTGATGGCAGACGCATTTCAGAACTACCGGCAAATTCTCTCCGACGTCACCCTGGCCCCCGCCATGGGTCAGTTTCTCGACATGGCGAACAACGCAAAGGCGAACGCAAACGGAACCATTCTTCCCAACGAAAACTACGCGCGCGAAGTGATGCAGTTGTTCACCATCGGCACCGCGATGCTGAACATCGACGGCACAAGGAAACTCGATGCCAACAACGCCGCGATTCCCACTTACGACCAGAACACAATCGCTAACTTCGCCAAAGTTTTTACGGGTTGGACCTACACACCGCCTTCCGGCGGCGCGGTGGTGTGGGGATCGTACATCAATCCCAACGCTCCGATGGTTCCGTATCCGGCGATGCATGACACCACTCAGAAGACGCTGCTGCAATACGCGACTCCTCCGGGTGTGCTTACGGTTCTGCCTGCGGGCCAGAGTCCCCAGGCCGACCTCGATCAGGCGATCGACAACATTTTCTACCACCCGAACGTTGCTCCCTTCGTTTCCCGGCAGTTGATCCAGCATCTGGTGAAGAGTAACCCCACGCCGGCCTATGTCCAGCGCGTTGCGCAGGTCTTCAACAACAACGGTTCGGGCGTACGCGGAGACATGCAGGCTGTGATTACGGCGATTCTGCTGGACCCCGAGGCCCGGCAGAACGATCAGCCCGGCATGACGCAAACGAAAGACGGTCACCTGCAGGAGCCTGCGCTTTTTGTCGCCGGTGTGCTGCGGGCACTGGGCGCCTACATTGACAACACCAACTACTTCGCCTACGAACTCTCAAACATGAGCCAGGACGTCTACAACGCCCCAAGCGTTTTCAACTACTTTTCGCCCGGCTATCAGATTCCTGGAGCCGGCATCGGCGGACCCGAGTTCCAGATCTACACGCCATACTCGGCCATCTACCGGGACAATTTGATCTCGAACCTGTTCGGAGCGTGGAACAACAACATCGCCACCTACGGTCCGGGCACGAGCATTGATCTGACGCCGTTCGTCGCCCTGGCCGGCACCCCGCAAACCTTGGTGGACGCGCTGGATCTGACGTTTACCGGCGGCACGGCACGCTCGGGGTTGAAGACTATTTTGCTCAACGCCGTCACCGCGGAATCCGGCGGAAACTTGCGGCGCGCACAAACAGGCTTGTACCTACTGCTTTCCTCCAGCTATTACAACGTGTGGAACTAGGCACCATCGAAAAGAAAGAGATCATGACCATGAAAAGCAGAAGAGATTTCCTTCGCATCGGCGTGAATACTCTCACCGCCGCGACGGCGGTGGGCGCCATCGGAAAGTTCAGCGCGATGAACGCATGGGCGGCAACGGGCCCCTACCAGGCTCTGGTATGCGTGTACCTATCCGGCGGGAACGACGGGCACAACATGCTAGCGCCCATCACCACGTCGCAACAAAATTACACCGCCTACGCGGCAGCACGGCAGGGATTGGCGATTCCGCAAGCATCGCTGCTTCAGATCGGCACAAAGAAGGGTGACACCTACGGCTTGAACCCCATGATGCCGGAGTTGCAATCGCTCTACACGGCAGGCAAGGCCGCCATCCTGGCAAATGTCGGCATGCTGGTGATCCCGCTGCCTGACAAAAACGCGTTCAACCAATATCCGGCGGGTTCGCCGAATCTGCCCGTGAATTTGTTTTCGCACTCAGACCAAACCTCCCAGTGGCAGAGCGCGCAGCCGAACGGTGTTTCGGCGACGGGTTGGGGTGGGCGGCTGGCGGATTTCCTTGCCGGCTCCTACAACAGCGCAGGCCAGTTTCCGGCCGTCGTCAACAACGGCGGATGCGGACTCTACTGTACCGGCGCGCAGACATTGCCGGGCGTGGTGCCGTCGCAAGGTCCGGCGGGCCTTACCGGTGTTGGCAACAACGTTGCGCGCCAGCAGGGAATCCAACAGTTGCTCACGTTCGACAACGGCCTGCAACTGGTGCAAGCGGCGAACAGTATCCAGAACAGAGGCGTCACCGAGGCCAACCTGCTGAATAACGCTCTCGCGGCCGCCCCCGCACTGCAGACCGTATTCCCCAGCGGCAACCAACTCGGGAATCAATTGAAAATGGCCGCTCGCATCATTGGAGTGCGCTCTCAGCTGGGGCTTGGCCGTCAGATCTTCTTCTGCAACCTGGGCGGCTTCGACACACATAGCAACCAGTTGAACGCTTATACGGGCCAGACGCCTCTGTTGCAGCAACTGAGCCAGGCTCTAGCAGCGTTTTACAACGCCACGGTGGAACTCGGCGTCGCGCAAAACGTCACAGCCTTCACCGCGTCCGAATTCGGCCGCACAGTGATGCCGAATGGCAACGCAGGCACGGATCATGCCTGGGGCAGCCACCACATCATCCTCGGCGGCAGTGTACTCGGTGGCGACATTTACGGGCAGTACCCGATGCTGACCACCGGCAATGCGAATCCGTTGGACGTGACGGGCCGGGGTTCGCTGATTCCAACCACCGCAGTGGATCAATACGCCGCAACACTCGCGCAATGGTTCGGCGTGGCGCAAGCCAATCTGCCGGCTGTCCTTCCAAACGTGAACAACTTTGCGGCACAGAACTTGGGATTCCTCGGATAGGGAAAGTTCAAGCGAAAAAGATCTGCGGCGCGGTAGCCCGGCGATGGGTTCGCGCCCTTTTTTGCGGCCTGAAATAGAAGAGAGAAAAGCTCACGAACTTATCAGCCGCCGCTGGTCTCTACCGTGCGAATTTGGGCGTGGCAGTTACGGGATCAGGTTCTTCAACTGCGTGGTCAGCATGATTGCCGCTGGGCCTAATGTCACCAGCATCACCGACGGGAAGATGAGAAAGAAGATCGGGAAGATTAGCTTCACGCCCACCTTGCGGGCCTTCTCCTGCGCCATCTGACGGAAGCGGATACGCAGATAACGCGCGTGCGTCTTCAGTGCGGGGCCAAGGCTGGTGCCGAACCGGTCGGTGTCCATTAATAGGTTCGCGAACTTCCGCATCTCCATGTCCTGCGTGCGCGTCGAAAAATTTCGAAGGGCCTCGCCGCGCGTTGTATTCGCTTTCAGTTCCAGCTGTAGTTGCGTAAATTCCGATGCCAGCTCCGGATGCGAGAGGCGGAGGCCCCGGCTGGTTTCCAAAATAGCGGAGTCCAAGGCCTGACCTGCTTCGATCGCCAGTACCATCAAGTCCAAAGCCGGGGGCAGCGCCCGGCGCAGTTTGGCGACCCGGTGCTGCACAAAACGAGTGAGGATACGATCCGGCAAGAGATATCCAAACCCCATGCCGCAAACGGCGCCAAGCAGTCCCGAGCTAACGTCGCCTTTGCTCGCCACACCGATCCACGAGACGACGGTGCCCAAAAGCAACGCCGTGGCGGTTTTAATTCCCATAAAAACCGAAACCGCGGATTCGTAACGGTATCCGGCCGCCACCAAGTCACGGCGAATCTCGTTTTGATTCTTTTTCTGGGGTACCGCCTCACCAATCAGCCGCAATGCATCGGCAACCACGGCTTGCGCACTCGGCAAATTTGGCGCGGTCATCGTCAAAGAAGAGGGCAACTGCGCATCGCTTGTCTCCGGCCGCGACGGACGCAGCACAAAGACATAACCCGCCGCGGTTACCGCAGCGAGCACGAACAGGAACATGGCTGCCAGCATTCCCACCGTCATACTTCGATTTCCACGATCTTGCGAATCACCACGTGCGCCAGCAACAGGCACGCGATCGCGATACCGATCATGTTTTTCCCCCAAGGATGATCGAAGAGCACCTTCATGTAATCCGGACTGACCATCATCATCATGAAACCGATGCCAATCGGCAGAATCGTCAGAATCGCTCCGGTAAGCTTGCCATGCGCGGACAGAGCCCTGACTTCGCCTTGCAGTGCGATCGATTCGCGCATGTTCTCCGCCAGGCCCGCCATAACTTCGCTCAATTTTCCGCCGGTGCGGGCATGCAGCTGCACTGCCGAAATAAACATGTTTACTTCCAGCAGAGGGACCCGTGCGCTCAACCCTTCAAGCGCCTTCGGCCATCCACGGCCCAGATTCGCTTCCGTCGATGTACGGCGCATTTCTTCGGAAACGGGAGCCGCGGTCTCCGCAGCGATCATTTCCATGGCCGCCGAAAGCGGATACCCGGCGCGCAAGGCGCGAGCCAGCGAGTCCAGCACGTCAGGGAAATTTTCGCGGAATTTGCGGAAGCGCGCATTGCGCCGCCGCAAAACGAAGTTGTACGGCGCAAATCCGGCGACGACGGCTCCGAGCGCCGCTGCCCATCCGGGAACGAACCGCTGGAGAATTGCTCCGGTGACGGCGGCAACCAGCAACATCATGCTGGTGACGCGGCCAACCGTCCAATCCAGTTGCGCCTGGTCCAGGTGATGCTTCAGCAAGTCGCCGAAGTCGAACCTGGCAAGTATACTGTCCCAAAACGTGATGGAACTCAGCCGCTCATCCCGCAGCAGGAAGGAATCCAGTGCCGGTATGGCTGCACTAGCCGCCGGTACCCCTTCCGCCTCAGCCTGTGCCGCCTCGGTTTCTTCCACCTTCTTGCGTAAGAACGTCAACCACGCGATCGCAGTCAGGATCGACGCGATCAGGAAGATGACGAGAAAGAATGCGAGTGATGTGGCCAGAATCATGGCGAACTTTCCGAAATTAGTTACCCGCTCCGCGCAGCAACGAAGATAGACTCACGGGAGGACGTGTCCGAATCGATTGATCCAGCGGATTCCGCAAGACCAGACGCACCGTCGCGCCAGAATCTGCCGCCGCCAGAATATCCGCTTCCGCCGGCTTCGCCAGCAGCGTCACCACCGGAACCGGGAAGCCCTGCGAACTTTGTTCAGGCTGCGGGTTCACCGAAAGGACGCTCAGATTCTCCAGCGCCGTACGCACCTCGGTTTCCGCCTTCCCGTCACTCTTGCCCCGGCCGAGGACCACTTGCACGTCCACCTTTTGCCCGGAGCGCAGCAGAGCAAAAACTCCCGTGGAATCAGCAACATGAACGGAGACGGCGCGCATTCCCTCGGGCACGCCCGAGCCCCCGCCTGACTTCGCGGACGCCAGATGCGATGCATAAACCGGTTCCGCCTCGCCGATAGAATCGAAAACAGTGTTGCCGACCACTTCCTCAGGCCGCTGATAAGCGCCCTTGGGCAACGTTTCCGAAGACCACGGCATGGCCTTCACGTCAGCCGCCACCAATACCGAGCCAGGCTTCAAGGGCTTGGCCGCCACGACAATCGTCGTGCGCGTCTCGCTGTTCGCCTTCATGGCGAACAACATATAGAAAAGACCGGTGGAAATGATGGCCACCACCAGCGCCACCCCGAGCAGTTTTCCTAAATTTTGTTTGTTCATGGCTCTTCCCTTGTTTACATCGGCTTGGTGTGAACTTTCCTACAGAGGCGATTTAAGACCCCTCCGGTGTATGCCTTAGAAAGCTGGCTAAGTACAACTCGCCCAAACGGAGGTTTCAGAATAAAGCCGAAGGCCTAAAATAGAACTA
>JBEBFS010000176.1:0-3084 GCA_040081855.1 Bryobacteraceae bacterium
GAGTTTACGTTCGTCGGTATTCCGATCATGTTCGTGCTGATCTCCATCTTTGAGATCTCTCGCGGCATGTGGTTGTACCAGACTCTGGTTTACGCGGCACAAGAGGGGACGCGCTATGCGGCCGTTCACGGAATCAATTGCGTTAATAATCCTCCCAGCGTGAACAACAACTGTTCCAAGAGCATTGCGCAGATCACGCAAGTGATTCGCGACGCGGGTGTGGGTTTGGATTTGACACAAACTGACTTGCAGTTTATTTCCAGCGCTGGAACCGTGAACTGTACACTCTCTACCTGCGCCAATCAGACATCCGGGTATTGGCCTCCGAACCAGGCGAATCAGGTGGGGGCCACCATTCAGATCAATATCCAAACCACGTTCCGTTCGGCGATTGCTTTGTTGTGGCCGGGCGTGCGCGCGCAGACATTCGGTACGGCAACGCTCCCGGCAAGTTCGCAGGAGCGGATTATTTTTTAGCGGTGAAGATAGCGGTGAAGGATAAGAGGTTAAGCCATGAGCATTCGAGTCGGTAAAACAACCCGCAAACGAAAAGGTGGTCAAGCGCTGGTGATGATCACCGTGGCCTTGATGGCCATGACCGGCATGATGGGTCTTGCCATCGACCTTGGCTGGTCGTTCTTTGTGAAACGTTCGGCGCAGACGGCCGCGGACGGCGCGGCGGTGGCCGCGGTGCAGGAGGCGTATAAGCTGTTAACGTCGAACTCGCGGCCGATGACCCCAGTCAACTGCGGCAGCGATGCGTATTGCCAATCGACGCCGCTGAACTGCTCGTCGATCACTTCTGGGCAAGCAAATCTCTATAGCGCCTGCTTGTTTGCGGCGCGCAACGGGTTCACCGACGGCGGCCAGAGCGGCCGACAGCGCGTCACGGTGCAATCGAATGTGAAATCGGGAGGTTTGCCGCCCACGGTTCCGGGAGTCACGGACGTCTCTTACTGGGTGACCGTGCGAACCACACAGACGGTACCGCAATTATTCTCGGGACTTCTGGGAAACACGAACGGCATCGTGAGTTCCATTTCCACGGCGGGCATCGCCAGCATGGTGGAACCGAACTCGTTTATTGGCCTGAATCGGGAGCGGGATTGTACCCGTGATTCTAGTTCGGGGACAGCGGAAAACTGTGGCGTGAACGTCAACCTTCCCGGCCCCGGTGTCGGTTGCGACGCGGGCACCAGCACCAGCCGCAATGCGAGCATGTGCGCTCCGGGCGGGGCGTTGCTCTCCTCCACTTGCCATGGTGGCGGCAGCGGTTATTCAGGGAGCGATTGTCAGAACCCGGGTTCGAACAGCCGCACCTACGATGCCTACGCAAGAATCTATGCGCCTGGATCGCAGATACGAGGGGCAGGGCATTGGAGCAACGGCTCCACCTTTAATCCGGCTCCTGCGTTAAACCAAGGTGGTCCGCAATTTTTGGATCCCACCCGTGGTCAAGGCCAGCCGCCGTTGGCGAACAGCTCCGCGGTTAAGGGTTGCGCAGTCACTCACAGTTCCAACGCCACGCCAACACTGGGCAGCGGCAACGGAACCACCTACCTCGGCCCGTACCAATACTACTCGGTGGACAGCCGCGGACGCCCCGACGGTCTCAAGATCCGCGTACAGGGCGACGTTGTTTTTACCTCGAACCTTCCCAGCGGTAATGATGGCTGTCCCACGGGAAGCCCGACGTCCTCCGGAGCTTCTCAGTCTGGCAATTCCTTCCCGATGTACCTGTTCTGGGGCGGCTTGGATGTCAACTCGACCAACGGCAGTGGTAGCGCCAATGTTACCTTCAACGCGGGACAGTATGTGATGGCGGGTGTCCGCTCGAATACCAGCTCGAGTTGCTCTTCATCCTGCGTCTTTTCGGCGACAGGAGCCGAGATGACAGGGAACTCCTCTACCGGGACGATGTTCGTTTTCACAGACGGAAGTTACAACGGCGCGCTGGCGACGCAACGCAACATTCCCGGAAGTTCGGGTTATGACCTGGCTTCGTTGAAGCAGGGGTATGTATCGATCACGGGCGGCGATGTTGACTTGAGTGGCGTGAATAACGATAACCTTCCCAGCGGATCGAATCTGGGAAGCTACGGCGGCCTGCTGTTCTGGCAGGATCGGCGGAACTCGACCGTAACGAATGACGCCACTACGGGAAATACCACTTCCACCAGTGAACCCCCCAGCAACTATAACGCTTCCGACTATTCCCCGAAGATTATTCTTGGTTCGAGTTCCACGAGTGGCGAACACGATCAGGAGGGCCATGATAATGACCACAACAACAATGACGCGGCGCTTCGCCTGAGTGGTGTGATTTATCAACCGCGTGGAGCATGGCTGCAAGTACAGCCCGGCACCCACTTGGGGCACGAACATCATTCGGATGGCCATGGCACGACGCACATGCGACTGCAGTTGATCACGGGTGCGGTTATCGCCGGCGAGACCACAAACCATCACTTTCACGGCGACGACCATGATGATGATCACGATGCCAATGCTTCGCTGGTGCTGGAGCCCGTCGCTAATCCGCTAATCCGTTACACAGTGACGATGATGCAGTAATCAGGCAGCTAGCGAAATAACTCAGGCGCGGCGTAACTGCCGCGCCTGAGTTTTTTTTTGTGCCGCCTACCAGAGGTAATCCTTCGCCTCATTGCGCCGCGCGTAGCTATCCAGCACGTGCACTACGCGAAGCTTTTTCAACTTGGCCGGAGAGAGCTGCCCGATGGGCACATAAAGGATCTTCCGGTTTAGATGATTCGCAATCGAACGGAAAATCGTCCGCGGCGGCGTGGCGGCCACGTACACCACGAACTTCTCCGTGGAATAGTCGAGTGCGGCCATCAGCAAACGCTCCGACTTCGTCTCCGCAAAGGCGTAGTCCGGATCGCTCCACACATCGTAGAGACGGCGCGGAGGCAGCGTCATCAAGAGGCCTCCATACTCCGCACGCCCGATGCCCGGGCCGACGAGGTTATCGAACGGCTGCGTCGAATAATACGCCATATCCGATTCGTTCTGATGCTCGCCCAGCCACGTGGTGAGGTATGTGTAGCGGTCCTCGTGATCTTC
>JBEBFS010000177.1:0-3074 GCA_040081855.1 Bryobacteraceae bacterium
GTCTACAAGCGCGCTTCCATTCGCGGCGACAACACGACCCCGACCTACTCTGACCTCAAGGACGAACTCGGCAACTGGAATGACGAGGAGCGCATTGAGCACATCCGGGAACTGGCTCAACTGGCGTCCATATCGCTGCGGCAATGGACTGGCGAGAAGGGTGTCTACTCAAAACTCTTTGACCGGCACACAACGATGCGCACCGATGCCAACTGGCTCTTCTTCAATATCGAGGGCCTCAGTTCAGATCCGCGCCTGGAGACGGCCATGAGCATGTTGATCGCGCAATCCATGTCGGAACGTTCGTCGGGCCGCTCTGGCCAGACTTCGATCACGGTGCTCGATGAATGTTGGGCTCTGCTCGATTCGCCCGTGTTGGCCGACTGTGTCGTGCAGTTGTTCCGCACGGCCCGAAAGCGCGGCGCCAGTGTTTGGGGGATCAGCCAAACACTGGAAGATTTCGTTGGGACGAAACAGAAGCCGAAGGAACATGGCGCGGGCATCCTACGGAACGCCTCCGTGAAAGTGATCGGGCAGCAACCGGGCGACGTTGCTCCGCTCATCGACCACTTGGGTCTGAATGAAGTGGCATTGAACGAAATCAAACGCTTCTCCGCACCCAACAAGGGCCGCAATGCCGAAGTCCTGCTCGTCCTTGGTGAGAAGTCTGAGACGACGCAGACCGTGCGATTGGTGCCTACGGGCGTGGACTACTGGGTGGCGACGACCTATCCGCGTGAGCGCACGTACCGGTCTTGGTACTTGGCTGAAAACCACGGCCGACCACTGATCGAGTTGTACAAGGAACTTGCCGCGCGGTTCCCGCATGGCTTAGCCGGTGAGGAACTGCTGCCGGAGGAAGTTGCGGGCGTCGTGCAACGCGGGCGGGCCCAACTCAGGCCATTAGCCGTATAGAGAACAGATCGAAGGGAGACCCCATGAACGTGATTCTGACAAAAGCGTTGGTCCTGGCACTAGTCGCCATCCTCATGATTGCCATGGTCGCGCCGCAACCAGCCTACGCGCAGGGCGGGCTCCTCTCCGGGATTACCGGAATACTCAATGGGCTGAACGGCGCAACGGCGGCCTTGCAGAACTTCATCAACAACGTCATGCGCCCGATTCTGGAAGCCGTCCGTACGGCTTCGGCGGCCATCCAGAATATCTTGACCACGCTCAGAAACTTCTACGAGCAAATTGTCTGGCCCATTGCGGAGATTAACCGGATTCGCGGATTGGTTCAACAGTTGATCGCCCAGTTCTCCGGCATCCTGAATGGCCTTTACAACCTGAATGTTTCGAGCGCGCAGCTTCCCAATCCGCGCCAATTGGAAACCATCATCCGAAATAGGAATCCAGGGGATCTTGCGACGTTGAGGACCGCGTTCGTCCAGACCTACGGTGCCGTTCCCGCAGCAACCGACGCGCACCCGGAGGAGCGCGATCTGATGGATGTCGATGATGCGATGGCTATCGATCACCTGATGATGCTGAAGATGGCGGATGCCGGCGCCGACCAGACCGTTGCCGCAGCGAGTGTGATTGCCAGCCATGGACTCATCGTTGCGCCCGGCACTGCCGCCTACAGTACGGCTGCCGCCCACATCGCGACACTCCAGAGCAACGCACATATCCAGAAGATGATCGCCAGCGCGCTCCGTCAGGAGGCCGCGCGACTCGGCCACAGCACTATGTCTACCAAGCGCAGCGCAGCTTTCACGCGAGAATCGCGCTCGAAGGCGACGGAAATGAACCGGTAGGGAGGGTGAGAACATGCCGATACTTGCCACAGTCTGTGCCTTCTTGAGCCGAGGATGGAAAGCAATTTCCAGCCGGCGAATGCAGATCATTGCGGTGCTGGTAGTCATAGCGCTGCTGATCCCGACACCGGTCCACGCTCAGATCGGATTCATCACGGGTCTCATCGGAATCGTGTCGAACGGCCTGAGCGCAGTGAGCGGCGTCCTTGCCGCCGTCAATTCTACTTTGCAAAACGTCATCGGCCCATTGCTCAGCAGCATCAGCGGCGCGATGTCCGCGATTCAAAGCGTTACGCAGGGAATACTCGACTTCCAGCAGAATACTGTCTATCCGCTCGCCGCCATCAATTCGGCCCGGGCGCTGGTTGGACAGGTCCAGGGGATCTACAACTCGATTCGGGGTATCTGGAGCACGGTCGTGCGGAGCGCAACGCTTGCCAATCCTCAGGGCCTTGAGAACGTGATTCTGTCGAAGGATGCCGCTCAGATCGGAGCCGTCGCGGCGCGATTCTCGGCGGTCTATACACCGCTGCCTGCCGCCACAGAAGTTCATCCGTCAACCAGGGACGTGATTGATAGCTCTGACGCCGCATCTCAAGCGGCCATGAAACGTTCGATGGCGATTGATGACATCGCAGACCGCGAGCTAGCGGCGGCGGACCAGATGATGTCGGCGCTTGGGAGTACCGCGCCGGGAACTGCCGAGATGATCGGCGCTCAGGCTGGGGCGTGGGTTGTCCGATCCCAGGCCTATACGCAACAGGCGCTGGCGGAAATGATGCGGCTTCGGGCCATCGAACTCGCTGGACAAGGAGCGCAGATGAAAGAGTCCGCTCGATTCACGCGGGAAACCAGAAACAAACTGATGCAGATGAGCCGATAGGAAGGGCGCACATGTTCTATTACGAGCAGATGTTCAACACGGCCCTAAACGGCATCATGACCGCGGGTCTCATGAGCACGATCCTGACGGTGGCTTACGGCATTCTACTCGCGTCGTTGCTATTTAGCGCCTACGAGGCGTGGACGAGAGGGGGAGATGTGCGGGCTCTGGGCATATCCGGGGTAAAGTATCTGGCGCTTGGTGCCTTGTTCATGAATGACGGCGCTGTGTACGAGCGAGTGTTTCGCGACGTTCTGGGCGTCTTCAATCAGATCTCTCACACAATGGCAGGAGTTGGGCCCACGGACGTTTTCAAAGCCTGGGCCAACGATATTTACGTTCAGGGCAGTTCATCGACCACATTCCTAAATCTGGTGGCCGGACAAATCTCGGGGCTGCTGAGCGCTCTCCTTCTGCTCGTGGCAATGATC
>JBEBFS010000178.1:0-3000 GCA_040081855.1 Bryobacteraceae bacterium
ACGAATCGAGCGGAACGCTCTTGTCATCGATCCGCACCGTGTTGTTGTCGTAAGCAACCATGACCGGCACCATAGCCACGCCGCGCGAATTCGTGTGCGCCTGCACCTGGTTGTTGACGATGACATCTGCGTTCTTTTGTCCTGGGACCTCAACCACCGCGAAGCTATTGAGCAGCCAGCGCGAGGGAAGGACATGGCCATGCATCAGCACGATGGAACCGGTTCTTCCAATGCGGTAGCCGCTGCCTTGCGCGGTCTGACTGGTTTCGATTAAGTAAGCACCCGAGTTGTTTTGGTAAGACAAGCCGGCATCGATGCGGTTGCTGTTGAACGAGGCCGTCCGTAGGCGGTATCCGTAACCAGGGCCCAGCGGCGGTGATTTCTGCAGTTCCGAATACACCGTTGTACCCGAGGGTTGCACATCAGCCGTGGATGAGGCGATGGTGCGTCCACCCAGCGGAATGATAAGCGACATGGTTGCGCCGTACCGCTGGCCAGTAAGCATCGCTTCGCTCAACGTCGCATAGTTTCCGCCGAGCGAAAGCACTCCTCGTCCCATGCGAAGCGTGAGCGAAGCAAACACGCTTCGTGCGCTAATTTCTGTACGGCCGTCGCGCTGCAAGTAGCCGAGTGTTGCGGATACCCGTGATCCAAGGGCCCTGTTCACGGAGGCCTGGGCCACTCGGACGGGCGCACGTTGATATTCCAAGAGGCCCAGTTGCCGGAAATCCCGTGAGGCGACTTGCAACTGCGCCGCGTAGCTGAGAAATCGCGCGGGATGGGAAAAGCTGCCGTACAGAAGATAGCCGGAGCGTGCGGAATCATTGCTGCCCGCCACGCCGCCTGACAGGATACCGACCGGCGTCCAAGCGTAGGAAAGACCTCCACCGATAGTGCGGCTTGTGAGTGCCGCTTCACCGCGGCCCTCAATCGTCAGATGATCGGTTAAACCGTAGCGGTGGGTTGCTTCCGCAAAGAAGGAGCCGTACCCAAAACTGGAGAAGCCATAGTTTCGCCGCAGCGTGCCGAGTTCGTAGGTGTACTCGCTGACTCCGCGCTGCAGTACTTGCACTGTGGCGATGTATTGCTGTGAAATGACCTGCTGCCGGCCGAGGGCGTCGGTCACCACCATTTGAATCTGACCTTGGCTGGAGAGGATGGGGACGTTGTTGATGGTGAAGGGCCCCATGTCGACGGGCTTGCTGTAGAGTTTGACGTTATTCACAAAAACGTCGACGACGGATGGAGAGACGGCGGTACCGGACAGGCTGGGCAGCGCATAGGGCACGAAGCCTCTTTGCGTGGTGAACTTGCTGGCCCACCGCACGCCCGCGAAGTAGACCTGCCGCGCCCAAGGGTTGCCGCCGCTGATGGCGTCGCCGATGGAGAGCGTTGCTCTGCGTTCGGGGAAGTCCCGAAAAAATTGTGTGTCGAGCCGCCGCATGCCGCCCTGGTTGAGCAGGTTGGAACTGGCAACGCGCGTGGTCAGCACGCCGAGCGAACTGAACATGCCGGCTTCCATTAGTCCGGAGAGTCCCGAGGCTTGCGAGCTGCGCGAGTATTGGAAATCGTGATTGAGAAACAAACCCGGCTCGGAAGCCTCCGGGCGGCCGACGCGGAGGTGCGATACCTGCAGAATTGTATCGGTCATGTCTTCCGGCGGGACTTCGATCTCGAGCATTTGTTCGGACTGGTTCAGCCGAACCACAACTCCCCGGAGACCAGCGAGCGGATAGTAATCCCTGTTGCCGGCGTGGACGGGCAGTGTTGACGGTAGCCGGATGTGCGCCTTGTCGAGCAGTGCGGCGGTTACTGCGTATCCGGATGAGGGATCGTTATAGACCGGCTCGAATTCGGAAACCATGGCGCCGTTAACGCGGATGCCGAGCAGGCTGAACAGCATTCCGTCATAGGATGCTTGCGCCATCGCCACCCCTGGCAACAGACCGAACAGTAGGGCGGGCCAGATCATGCGCCGTTGCCGTCCTGTTCGCAGGGTTGCGTTTATGAGGGCGCAAGGTTTAGGGGACATCCTTTTCCAATTGGACATGGATTTCTCCGTGATCCGTAAGAGCGCTCAGGGAAACGGGACCTGCCGCGAACGCATGGGTGTCTAAATCCCATTCATGGGTGCCGCCGGAGAGCACATAGACATTCATCTCCGACGTTCGCTGCGCCCCACCGCCGTCGTGGGATTCGCCCGTGAGGATGAGGCGTTTGATTTGTACGTGAATATTCCCGCGATTGGAAACAGTCAGTTTCCATTTCGCTTCACTCCCGTTAAAGCTCCAGTTGAGTTCCGGAGCGGTCTTACCGGCGGGTGCGACAAATGCGGGAATTCGAATTTGCAGCAAAGGTGTCACTCCCGAGAAACCGGCCTTTGCCGGAGGAGGAACCTCCTCGAGCACAAGCCGGTAACTGACCTCAACCGCTGTGGCCGATGGGCGCCGCAACCCAAGCCGCACATACTGCACCTGTCCGGGAGCCAGGGAGAAGATCGGAGGGTTGAGCAGAATGTCATCGGTATCGCGATATTCCTCGCCATTGCCCTTCGGAGTCCAACGCAGCGCGCTGACTTGAACAACGCTCGGCTCGTCGGTCACATTGCGCACGGCGATACTGGCGCTCGGTTGCCGCGCGGACAGCTCCACCCGGACCGGACTCACATTAAACGAGCCGGCCAATAGCGAAGTGCACGCGAGACAACCGAGAATCAGTGCGTTGCTATAGATGGACATAGTATTGGAAGAGATACGCATTCGCGAGTACAGTTCCACTCAACATCCTGGCGAACTAGAAGTCGATCGTCGCAACGACGGTGTCGGCATAATCGTTATGCGCTGGGACGTTCTGTCCGGAGGGAATCGTGCCATAGACGGTGTAATTATGTGAGGCGCCATCGGCCGTGGCCGTCACGCCCGTCCCGGTGGTGTTGCCCCAGACCGTGGAGTTGTCCGGTTGGTAGAGGAAATATGCCAAAGTGTCAGTGCCGCTCTTCAG
>JBEBFS010000034.1:0-39664 GCA_040081855.1 Bryobacteraceae bacterium
GGCTGAAGGCTCCGCGTTGGAAAGGGCATGCGATGGAAGTGGGTCCGCTCGCGCGGATGTTGGTGGGTTTCGCCAGTGGCAAGCCCGAATACAAGGAAGTGGTGACGGCAGCGCTCGGAAAGTTGAAGGTGGGCCCTGAGGCGCTGTTCTCCACACTCGGCCGAACCGCCGCCCGTGGACTGGAAACGCAGTTGTGCGTGAACTGGCTGCGCGAGGAGTACAACAACCTCATCGCCAACCTGAAAGCGGGCGACTCCACCACTGCCGACACTCGTTTCTGGAAGCCGGAAAGCTGGAAGGCCGAATCGAAAGGCTTGGGATTCACGGAAGCTCCGCGTGGATCGCTGTGCCACTGGATCCACATCAAAGACACGAAGATCGCCAATTACCAGATCGTGGTGCCCAGCACCTGGAACGCTTCGCCCAAAGACGGGAAGGGCCAGCACGGCGCCTACGAGGCCGCGCTGATTGGGACTCCGATGGCCGATCCGAAGCGGCCTGTCGAGATCCTGCGCACCATTCACTCGTTCGATCCGTGCCTGGCCTGTGCCTCGCACGTGTTCGGCCCCAACGGTGAACAGCTCGCCGAGGTTATCGTTCGTTAAAACGGGGAGGTTGCCATGGCCACCTATCCACTAAAACTATCGGAGAAAGAAACGAAATACGCTCTGCGCTTCGTATGGGAATGGCCCGTCCGACTGACGCACTGGGTTACGGCTGCGTCCGTAGCGGTGTTATTCACCACCGGCCTGTTCATCGCCTCTCCGGTCTTTTCTTCAAGCGGCGAGCCCTATCAACACTTCGTCATGGGCCGCTTCCGTCAGGTGCACTTCGTTGCAGGGTACGCGCTGCTGTTCAGCTTCATCTTGCGCGGCTACTGGTTCCTGCGCGGGAACAAGTACTCGCGGTCCGGTGTGCCGCTGATCTGGCGCCTCAGTTGGTGGAAGAACCTGCGCGAGCAGCTCGCTGAATACGCCGGCCTGGTTCCCGGACCGCTGCGCCTGGGTCACAACTCGCTTGCGGGCTTGTCGTACGTCGTCTTCATCGGCGGTCTCGGCTGCCTGCAGCTCGCCACGGGCTTTGCGCTTTACGGTGAAACGAATCCCGGCGGATTTTGGGACCGCACCTTCGGCTGGGTGATTCCGGTCTTCGGCGGCTCGTTCCGCACGCATATGTGGCACCACCTGTTCGCCTGGGGCTTTGTGGTTTTCGTGATCATGCACCTGTACATCGTGATCTTTGACGCCATTCGCTATAAGAACGGCCTGATCGGCTCCATCATCACTGGCAGCAAATTCTATAAGGAAGGCGACGTCGATACCGATGACTGGGTCAGTTAACGCCACTGCACCTGTGCTCGTCTTGGGCCTGGGGAATCTATTGCTAACCGACGATGGAGTCGGTTTACGCCTGCTCGAGACATTGGAAGAAGAATGTGGCTTTGGCCACGAGGCCGCTGAGTTTATGGATGGCGGCACGCAAGGACTGGCGCTATTACCTTACCTTGCGGACCGGTCCACCGTATTGGTGCTCGATGCCATCGGCCTGGGGGGAAACCCTGGAACCATACACGTGCTGCGCGGCCCGCAAATCGCCGAACTCCGCGCCCGCCGCGCCTCCACGGCCCATGAAGGCAACTGCCTGGAGATACTCGAAATTGCGCGCATGCTGGGCTATGATTTCGAGGACATCGCCGTTGTGGGCGTGGAGCCTTCTGTTGTGCGCACCGGCATTGGGCTGAGCCCGGAAGTGGAGGCCGCCGTAGATGAGGCTGTCGCTCAGGCTCGCACGATCTTAAGCGGGATGGTGGAACATGTGTCTTGCAATACCCGGTAAGATTCTGGACACCGAAGAGATCGGTGGATTGCGCATTGGCCGCATCCAGTTCGGCGGCGTTACGCGCAAGGCTTATCTCGACTATGTCCCCGACGCCGAACCCGGCGATTACGTGATGGTGCACGTCGGCTTCGCCATCAGCAAGGTGGACGAAGAAGAAGCCCACCGCACCTATCAATTGATGCAGCAGATGGGCTTGCTTGAGGAAGAATTCGGCGCAGCAGCGGGCGCCGCCCACACGCAGCAGAAGGCAGGAGGAACACCGTGAGGTTCCTCGACGAATACCGTGACCCGAAGCTTGCGCAAGCCATCGTCGCCGACATCCGCCGCCGCGTCACCCGCCATTGGGTGCTGATGGAAATCTGCGGGGGACAAACGCACACGCTGATGCGCTACGGCATCGATAATCTGTTGCCGCCTGAAGTGGAACTGGTGCACGGACCCGGCTGCCCCGTCTGCGTCACGCCGCTCGAAGTGCTCGACAAAGCCGTTGAGATCGCCTCGCGGCCCGATGTCATTTTCGTTTCCTATGGCGATATGCTGCGCGTGCCGGGTTCGGAGAAAGATCTGTTCCAGGTAAGAGCCGCGGGAGGCGATGTGCGCATCGCCTATTCCCCCATGGAAGCCGTCGATCTCGCGCGCCGGAATCCTGACAAACAGGTTGTCTTCTTCGCCGTAGGCTTTGAGACAACCGCGCCCGCCAATGCAATGTCGGTGTGGCAAGCCAGGCACGAAGGACTGAAGAACTATTCCATTCTCGCTTCGCACGTGTTGGTGCCGCCCGCCATCCGCCTGCTGCTCGAATCGCCCACCAATCGCGTGCAGGGCTTCATTGCCCCCGGCCACGTCTGCAGCATCATGGGCTACACGGAATACGAAGAGCTCGCCGAGCAATACAAAATTCCTTTCGTGGTCGGCGGCTTCGAGCCTTTGGACCTTCTCGAAGCCATCCGTATGCTGGTGGCGCAACTCGAAGGGGGCCGCGCGGAGGTGGAGAATCAATATGTCCGCAGCGTGACCCGCATTGGAAACGAGCTCGCGCGGCAGCGAATGTCTGAAATTTTCGAAATTGCCGACCGCAAATGGCGCGGCATCGGCGAAATACACCAATCGGGCTACCGTGTCCGCGATGAGTACGCCGAATACGACGCCGAGAAAAGTTTCGGCGTCACCGAAACGCATGCCGAGGAACCTCCCGAATGCGTTGCCGCACAGGTTTTGCAGGGCTTGCAGAAACCGGTGGATTGCCCCATGTTCGGCACGCGTTGCACGCCGGAAAAGCCGATGGGCGCGCCCATGGTTTCCAGCGAAGGCGCCTGCGCGGCGTATTATCGTTACCGCCGGCATGACATCGACGTGAATATGGAGGTCCTCGTATGAGCGCTGCATTTCCTGCCACTTGTCCCGCGCCGCTCGCCACTTCCTCGCGCGTCCTGCTCGGCCATGGCTCCGGTGGAAAGCTCAGCGCGAATCTGATCAACGACGTCTTTCTGCGCTTCTTCCGCAACCCCCTGCTGGAACGCCTCGAAGACCAGGCCATCGTCCACATCGGTGGCGCGCGCGTCGCATTCACCACGGACTCCTTCGTTGTGAAGCCGCTCTTCTTCCGCGGAGGCGATATCGGCTCGCTCGCCGTCCACGGCACCGTGAACGACCTGGCCATGGGCGGCGCGGAGCCTCTCTTTCTCAGCACCGGCTTCATTCTCGAAGAAGGCCTGGAGATGGAGACCCTGCAGCGCGTCACCGAATCCATGGCAATCGCCGCACAATCCGCTGGAGTGGAAATCGTCACCGGCGACACAAAGGTTGTTGAAAAAGGCAGCGGCGATGGCCTCTTCATCAACACCACCGGCCTCGGCATTGTCCGCGAAGGCGTTCGGCTTTCGGCGGCAAACGCGCGGCCAGGCGACCGCATCATTGTCTCCGGAACGCTCGGCGATCACGGCATCGCCATCTTGTCCGAACGCGAAGGCATCGGCTTTGATGGCGCTATCGCCAGCGATTCCGCGCCCTTGCATACGTTGGTTCGCGCCATGCTTGACGCCGACAACACAGGTGGAATTCGCTGCATGCGCGATCCCACGCGCGGGGGCCTTGCCAGTTCCCTGAATGAAATCGCCGCCCGCGCGAAGGTCGGAATGGAGCTGAACGAAGCCGCCATTCCGATCCGAGAAGAAGTTCGCGGCGCCTGCGAGATGCTGGGGCTTGATCCACTCTATGTCGCCAACGAAGGCAAACTCATAGCGATCGTCTCGCCCGAAACGGTCGACGCCGTGCTCGCGGCGATGAACGAACATCCGCTCGGTACCGACGCCTGGGTCATCGGCTCCGTGACGGAAAGACACCCGGGGCTTGTGACCGCGCGAACGGCATTTGGAACCACACGCATCGTCGATATGCTCTCCGGGGATCAACTGCCGCGCATTTGCTGAGCGTTGCTTAACCGAGGACCTATGCACGAAATGGGCATTGCGAGTTCCGTGTTGGACGCCGTGAGGACCGAAGCTCTTCGCCATCCCGGCTCAAAACCCTCGCGCGTCGGCCTGCGCATCGGCGAATGGTCCGGGGTGGATACCGAATCGCTGCGCTTCTGCTTCGAAGCACTGGTCATGGGCTCAGATCTCGACGGCCTGCAACTCGATCTCGAATACCGCACGCGCCAGAACCGCTGCGAGCAATGCGGCGCCCAGTTCGCCGTTAGCGGCTTCGAGATTACTTGCCCGCAATGCCGCAGCGACAAGACGAAACAAGTGAGCGGCACTGAGCTCGACATCGCATACCTGGAACTGGAGGACTAAATGGAACGTGTTCCCGTGGAGAAAAAGGTCCTGAGTGAGAACGATCGCATTGCGGCCGAACTGCGGCAGCGCTTCGCTGACGACGCCACGTTGGTGTTGAACTTCATCAGCTCCCCCGGCTCCGGCAAAACTTTATTCCTGGAACGTACGCTCGAAGCTCTGCCCAAAGATCTCCGCGTCGCCGTGCTGACTGGCGATATCCAAACCGATAACGACGCCCGCAGGCTCGCACGCGTTGGTTTCCCTGTGCAGCAAATCACTACGGCGGGCTGCTGCCATCTCGACGCACGCATGATCGATCGCGCTCTCCAAAATTGGCCCAACGAACATTTCGATGTCCTGCTCATCGAAAACGTCGGCAATCTGGTTTGCCCCACCAGTTACGATCTCGGGGAAGAGTGCAAGGTGGTGCTTCTCTCCGTCACCGAAGGCGAAGATAAGCCCCTGAAGTACCCCGGAGCGTTTTTCAAATCGAGGGCCATGGTGCTGAACAAAATCGACCTGCTCCCCTACGTGCCCTTCGATGCCGATCTCGCCTGTGAGAATGCCCGCCGCATTCACCCGGATATCACGATCTTCCGGACGTCTTGCACCACGGGCGCGGGCCTGGACGAATGGCGGGCGTGGTTGAATGCCCGCATCGCCTCTGCCAACGAAAAACGCGTGCTTGTGGCGCGCTAAGCCGCAGATGGGCGCCACCGCACGAGGCTTTCGTCGACGGATAAAGAATCGCGCATCGACAAATCGTCCTCGCGGCAGGTCCCGATCCCGAGTAGAGGTCAGCTTCGCCAAACCGTTCTGCCTGCGTGGGGAAAATTACGCAGAGTCGGCCCTCCCGCGAGGCGCAAGCCATTCGAAAACCCTCACTTAGCGGAATATTGTTGGCCCCCGAAGTGCTCCGGACTAAGCGAAGGAGGTCCGTATGCTCCCCTTTCAGCGAATTCTTTTTCCCGTCGATTATTCGGACCGCTGCCGGTCCGTGGTTCCTTATGTAAACGACATGGCGGAGCATTTCTCCGCCGCGCTGAGCGTGGTGCATGCCCACGGCGTCGGCGCGCCCCGCTTTTCCGACTTGGATGTGGCCGACCCCGGATGGCCAAAGGCTGTCCTGCGCCTGGAACAGCAGCGCCTCAAGGGTTTTATCGAAGAAGCATTTCCAAACAAGACGGTTCAGCCTTTTCTTGAAATGGGTGAGCCGGATCATGTCATTACCGACGTGGTGCGTCACCACGGTACGGATCTGGTGATGATGCCCACCCACGGGCGCGGCCCCATGCGGAAACTGCTGCTCGGCTCAGTCACCGCCAAGATCCTGCACGATATCAGCGCCGCCGTTTGGACTGGGGGAGAATACCAGATCAAACCTGCCAATCACGCGTACAAAAACATCGTTTGCTCCGTCGATTTGGGCGAAGAATCCGAAGTGATCGCGCGCGGGGCGATGTGCGTTGCGGCGAGTTTCGGTGCCAGTCTCTCCCTCCTGCATGTCATCGAAATCCCTCCGCCCAATCTGGATGTCGATTTCACCAGCTTCAAGCAGGACCTGGAAGAAGCCGCCAACTTTGGGCTTCGTGATTTGAAAGCCAGGCTGAACGCGGATATCCCCCACACAGCGCTGGTCACCAGCCTGACCGCCGCCGGCGTCCGCGATGCGGCTGCAGCCCAAAACGCCGATCTCATCGTGGTCGGCCGTGGGCGTTCGCAAGGCGGCGTCAGCCGCATCTGGTCGCGGCTGTACGACATTGTGCGCGAAGCTCCCTGTCCCGTGCTGAGTATCTGAGATCCTGACTAAATCCGCTCTCCATCGGCCGGGCAAGGTCTTGGTTCGTGCCTGTGGGTGTTTGCTACCATCGGGGTGAAGTGTCCCGCGCCGCGGCCGCCACGGCGCTTGCGAACCCCATGCCGCCAGCGGAATCCCGTTATTCCAGACAAATCCGGTTCGCTCCTTTGGGTGAAGAGGGGCAGCAAAAAATCCGCTCGGCGACCGTCGCCATCGTTGGCTGCGGCGCGCTCGGAACCGTGCAGGCCGAAGCACTTACCCGCGCCGGTTTAGGGCGCCTGCGAATCATCGACCGCGATTTTGTCGAACTTTCCAACCTCCAGCGCCAATTTCTCTTCGAGGAAGCCGATGCCGCCGAAGCGCTGCCCAAAGCCATCGCCGCCGCCCGGCGCTTGGCGCGCGTCAATGCCGAAGTCGAGGTGGAACCGATGGTTGCCGATCTCACCCCCGGCAACATCGAAGAACTGTTCGAAGATGTTGACCTGATCGTCGATGGCACCGACAACTTCGAAACGCGCTTTCTTATGAACGATGCCGCGGTTTCAGCGAACATTCCGTGGATTTACGGCGCTGCGGTGGGAAGCTACGGCATTAAGTTCACCATCGACCCCGGCCGTACCGCTTGTTTCCGCTGTGTGTATCCCGAACCGCCCCAAGGAGCCCAGCCCACCTGTGAAACCGCGGGTGTTCTGGCCGCTGTCACAGCAACCATTGCGGCACTGCAAGTGGGTGACGCGTTGAAGATTCTGGCCGCGGGCCGCGCGGAGGTGGATACCAAGATCACAACCGTCGATGTCTGGACCGGGGGCATTCGCCAGGTGGCCGCTCCCGAAAAAGACGCCGAGTGCCCCTGTTGCGCGCAGCGCCGTTTCCCCTACCTCGACGGCACCAAGCGCACCCCCATCAGCCTTTGCGGGCGCAACGCCGTTCAGATTCATGAGCGTACGCGCCCCATTGAACTCGCGGCGCTCGCGGAGAGCTTGAAAGCTATCGCTCCGGTTCGCTCGAATGAGTTTGCACTGCGCGTCTCCCTGGACCCCTACGAATTGACGGTTTTCCCCGACGGCCGCGCCATCATCAAAGGCACCACGGACGTCGGCATTGCGCGCAGCATCTACGCACGGTATGTCGGCGCCTAACGTGCAAGCCAACACGCCGCTCGTTTCGCTCGTCACTCCGACCCTGAACTCTGCTGCTTTTATTGAAGAGACACTCGCAAGCGTTGTCGCCCAGAATTATCCGAACATTGAGCACATCGTGGTGGATGGCGGCTCCACCGATGGCACGCTGGAAATTGCTGCCCGGTATCCAAACGTCCGCGTGATCACCGGTAAAGATCGCGGCGCGGCCGATGCCATCAACCGCGGCTTTCGCGAATCCCATGGGAAATACTTTAACTATCTGAATTCGGACGACGTGCTTCTCCCCGGAGCCATCCGCGCGATGGTCACAGCTTTAGAAGAAGGGCCCGAGTACGCCGGAGTGTATGGCGGTGGAACGTGGATTGACGAAGCCGGCAAGCGCATCGGCGCTTATCCCATTCAGGACTTCGACCCGCGGCTCTTCGCTTCGGAGTGTTATATCTGTCAGCCCGGCAGTCTCCTGCGCCGAAGCGCTTTCGAAGCAGCGGGTTGCTTAAACGCCGATTTCGATCTCACCTTCGACTACGAGTTCTGGATGCGCCTCGCACATAATCAAAAACTACTGCGAATTCCCGATGAGCTTGCCTATTCGCGCATGCACCGCTCGAACAAATCGCTGGGCAAGCGCGGCGAGGTTTTCGCGGAGACGTTCTCCATCCTGCGCAAACACTATGGTTACGTGCCCTTCCGTTGGGTGATTGCCGAGGCGTGCCACCGCAAGGATGGCCGCGACCAGTTCTTCGAGCCGGCACAGCCGACTCTGGCGCGTTATATGGAGGCTTTATCCATTGGCTTGGCCGCCAATTCCCGTGCCCGGGCGCGTTACTTCAAAGAGTGGCTGAGTTTCCCGAACTGGCACAGGATGAAGCAGCACTTGCTGAAGAGCTTGCTCAGGCGTTAGTCGCCCGTTTCTGTATTTTTACGGGTTTACGCGCAACAGATATACGCCTGCTGCTGGCCTTCGGTATCGGAGGGATTCTCAACCTTGCCGAGCAACTCCGGCACCAACGCGTCGCGCGAGCGGCTGTGGGCAGCGCGCGCGTGCTCCACTTCCGCTAGCGCCATTTCCTGCGCAATGGGATCGGCTCCGGGTACTGTCTGTAGCTTTTCGGTGGCTAAAGTGAACGTTTTAAAGGAAGTCCGGTAGGCTTCCCAAAGTCCTGTGCGATATGTTTTTGTTATTTTCATCTCTTCGCGTCTCTTGATTCCTTATACGAGGGTTCTCGGCAGGAAGTTCTATGTTTGTTTGGATGCTGCCCACCCGGACGAAGTCGCAGTTAAGTTCAGCAACGGCTGGGGTATCCCGACCTGGGCTTTTCTGATAGCCGCGCCGGAGTAGACCTGTTCAAAAGCCTCTCACTTCTCCATCGCCTCTGGTCGAATTTACGGTTGATGCATTTGGATTGTTTCCCTCTCTCGAAGTGTTGGATGGCGCTGTTCATTGTTGCGGCGCCACTGTGGCCGGCGGAATCGCCAAGATCTCTGCCGGCATTTTTCCTTCCCAACGTCTTTGCGCGGAGTGGTGACGATTCGACATATCTCGCCAAGACCCCGGCAATGACGGCGGCCTTCTCGCCCAGTCGCGCTCGATTCCGCCTGCAGGGCGGAGAGTTTCAAGTCCGCTACCTCGATTCCAGCCCGCAGTCGATTCCTGAAGCCACGCAGCCATCGCACGCGCACGTGAATTTTCTGGTGGGCCGCGACGAGCACAATTGGCGCAGAGACATCCCTGCCTTTGGCACGCTTGTCTACCGCGATCTCTATCCCGGTATCACGCTGCGTTACTCGGCAATCGATGGCACGCTCAAATCCGAATGGACCGTGAACGCCGGAGCCGATTCACGCGCGATTCGCCTCGCATACTCCGCGATTGCTTCCATCGCCTCCGATGGATCACTCCACCTGCGGCAAGGCTCACCGGGCGAGTCATGGGACGCGTCAAGGGAACTGATCGAACGCCGCCCTGAAATCTATCAACTTATCAACGGCGAGCGCCACGAAGTTCCAGGCCGCTACCGCCTGATCGACGATCACACGGTGGGCTTCGAGATCGATGCCTACGACCCTTCGCGTGAGCTCGTCATCGATCCCGTCATCAGCTACTCAACGTACCTGGGCGGCTCAGGCATGGGCGCCGTCACGGGTATCGCCATCGATTCCGGCGGCAACGCCTACGTCACTGGCTGGACGGAAGCGCTGAACCTTCCCATCGTTGGCGCCGCACAGGCCGCCAACGCGGGCAGCGTGGACGCGTTTGTCGCAAAGTTCAATCCTGCCGGTACCGCGCTTCTCTACGCCACCTACATTGGCGGAAGAGGGGACGACCGCGGCTCGGCCATCGCCGTCGATTCCAGCGGCCAAGCGCACGTCACTGGATCCACTGCATCCGCCAACTTTCCTCTGGTCAATTCACTGAGCGCGACACTGGTAGGTTCGAGGAAAGCCTTCGTGCTGCGCCTGAATTCGGTCGGTAACGCGCTCACCTATAGCACCTATCTGGGCGGTACAGCCTATGAAGCCGGCACCGCGATCGCGCTGGATAGTTCGGCCAATGATTATGTGACCGGCGACACGCAATCGGTGAACTTCCCGGTCTCAGGTGCTGTGCAATCGTCAAACGCGGGCGGCTTCGACGCCTTCGTCACCAAGATCAACTCCGCTGGTGCGATTGTGTTCAGCACCTATCTGGGCGGCGCAGGCAACGAACACGCCGGAGGCATCGCCATCGACGCGAGCAGCAATGTTTACGTCGCCGGTGGAACTTACTCCACAAATTTCCCCACACTTGGCTCCATTCAATCGGCCAACGGCGGCAATCAGGACGCTTTTCTCACCAAGCTCGCCGCAAGCGGCGCACAAATTCTCTACTCCACGTATTTGGGCGGTGCCGGCACCGTTACCGGGGAGCAGGCAAACGCGATCACTATCGACGGCAGCGGCAACGCCTACATTGCCGGCGTGACGAATTCCACGAATTTTCCAACCACTGCGGGCGCTTACCAGGTCACCTACAACGGCTTTCAGGACGCGTTTGTCGCGAAGATCAATGCGGCGGGCAACGCTCTTACGTATTCCACCTATTTAGGCGGCACCTCCTTCGACTGGGCCAATGGCATCCGTGTCGATTCCAGTGGCAACGCGTACATCGCCGGATACACGTCCTCGTTCGACTTCGCCATCTCAGGCGGTGTTCAAGCGGGATTCGGCGGAATGTACGACGCCTTCGTCACCAAGCTGAGCGCTTCGGGGTCCACGCTGCTGTTGTCGACGTATTTCGGCGGCAGCGGCTCGGATACTGCCAACGCGATTGCGGTGGATGGCAGTGGCAACATGTTTGTCGCGGGGCAAACGACCTCGTTGAATTTCCCTCTGCAGAGCGCGATCCAATCGGCAAACAACGGAGGCAACATCGGTTGGGCAGCGCGTCTGGGTGTGACTGCACCTCCCACGCAGACGCCTTCGGCCGTTTCCGTGACGCCTACTTCCGGCTCCGGGAACACCGTAACGTTGACAGCGCAATTTTCCGATACCGGCGGCGCGGGGGCGCTCACTTCGGCGTCGCTCCTGGTGAATACGGGGGCATCCACCGGCTTTGCGTGTTACCTGACCTACGTTCCCTCCACGCAAACGCTTTCTCTTGCCAATGACGATCCAGCCTCCGGTTCGCTCGCCATCGCTTTCGGCGGTGGAACGCAGCAGAACAGCCAGTGTGTCATCAGTGGAACGGGAGCCTCGGCTACTGTTTCCGGTTCCACATTGACGCTCACCGTGCCCATCACGTTTCTCCCCGGCTTCGCCGGATCGAAAGGCGTTTTCCTGAACGCCGCGGATTCCGGAGCCAACACCGGCTGGGTCTCCAAAGGCACCTGGACCGTCACCATTCCTCCGGCACAGCCATCCGCCGATACCGTTTCGCCCAACGGCGGGAGCGGGTCCAGTCAAACGTTCACCCTGGTTTACTCGGATATACAGAGCGCCGCGAATCTGACGGGCATGGCGGTTCTCTTCCAAACCAGCGTTACCACACCGAACGCGTGCTATGTGGTGTATGACCGCAACCAGGGCACCGTCGCGCTGATTTGGGATAGCGGCCTCGGCTCCAGTTCCCGCTCCATCAATTCGACCACGCCCATCTCGAACAGCCAGTGCACGCTGGGGGCGGCATCCGCCCAAATCTCCGGACTCTCGCTGATCCTGACCGTCTCTCTCACCTTTACGGGGCCTTTTACCGGCACCAAGAACATTTACATGTATGCGTCGGAAGGGGCGCTCAACACAGGCTGGGTACAACGCGGCACGTTCTCCGTGCTTGCGGGCGGCGTGCCGGTGGTAGGCTCCGTGGTTCCTGGCTCTGGCTCGGGGCCCGCGCAGCGGTTCACCTTTACCGTGTCCGATCCAGGCGGCTCCGGATTCCTCACCGGCATGGCGGCGTTGATCTCATCCACCTTCAACACGAACAATGCCTGCAGTCTGGTTTATGACCGCGCCACCAACGTGGTCTCGCTCTCCTACGATAATGCTGCGAATGGTTCCAGTCCGGTGGCCCCCGGCTCAAACACGGCGGTCGCCAACAGCCAGTGCACTTTGCGAGGTGCGAACACCACGGTCACCTACACCGCCACGCAAATGATAGTGACGATGGATCTCAGCTTCAACGCTACCTTCTTTGGCACGAAGAACATTTACCTCTACGCAGCCGAATCCACCGCCAATTCCGGCTGGAGTACCGTTGGCTCCTGGGCCGTCACCGGAGGCGCGCCCACGGCGGACTCCGTTACGCCCGCTTCCGGTGCGGGTTCGTCGCCGTCCTTCACGTTTTCCGTCAGTGACTCGGTATCCCAAGCCAACATCAGCGGCCTATCGATGCTCTTTACCAGCGGCTCACCAGGGAACCTCGCGAACGCGTGCTACCTGGTTTACGATCGCGCGGCCTCCACCATTGGTCTTTACAACGACGCCGCTTCGGCGATCTCGAGCAAAGGCATTGGCTCCTCCGCGACACTCCAGAACAGCCGGTGCGCTGTCGGCTACACGGTAATGACGACGTCGGGAAACTCCGTGCTCTTCACCATCAACCTTGCCTTCAAGCCCGCGTTCAATGGAGCGAAGTCCGTTTATTTGCAGGCGAATGAGCCATCCATCAACTCTGGCTGGGTGCTGCGGGGATCATGGACCGTGCAATAAACGCTGCCCGCGGCGACGCCCTCCTGGTGCGTCCAAGACAAAGGCCACCGCGTTGGTCCGCTATCGTGGAAGCATGTCCGTTTATCAGGATCGCAAGCGCGAGCTCGAAGAGTTTGAATTTCGCATGGGAGTGGAGCGAGGCCGGCTCGCAGTGACGCTCGATCTGCTGACCGATGCTCTCGTTTTGGTCGGACAACACGGCGTCTATTGCCAAAGCGCCCGCCAGCCCGGTAAACCCGCCATGGATATTCAGATCATCAGCCAGTGCATCACGGGAGCCAAGGAACTGGTGGGCAGCGTCATGGAAGAACTGCAGCGCCAAAAAAAGGCGCAAGCGTAACGGCCGAGTCTTTACATCCCTTGCAGGAACGGATTGCGGTCGCGTTCGCGGCCGATGGTTGTGTTCGGACCGTGCCCGGCGATCACAATCGCGTCTTCCGGCAGCGTCAGCAGCTTGTTTTCGATCGACCGCAAAATCTTCCGTGAATCGCCGCCTGGCAAATCGGTGCGGCCGATGCTATCGCGGAACAGTGTGTCTCCGGCGATCACTTTGTTTTCCGAAGGAATCCAGATCGACGAGCTACCCTGCGTGTGCCCCGGTGTAAAAAGAACCTCAAACCGCCGTGCAGGATTTTGCACATCGCCGGGAAGGCCGCCTAGTTCCACCACGTCTCCATCCTTCAACGACGCATCGATCTTCGTTTTGTCCGGCGCGGCCACTTGCAGCCAATTGGCCTGCCAGTCGAGATGGTCGTAGAGTTCCTGGTCGTTCTCATTCATCAGAACCGGCGCGCCGGTGGCGGCTTTCAGTTTGGCCGCCCCGCCGATGTGATCGATGTGCGCGTGCGTGATGAGGATCGTCTTCAGCTTCAAACTGTGTTCCGCAAGGATGTCCAGGATCTGATCAATCTCGTCGCCCGGATCGATGACGATAGCTTCTTTCGAGGCAGGGTCGCCGAAAATCGAACAGTTGCATTGCAGCATGCCCACCGGCAGGACGACGTGGATCAAAGGGGATCCCATGACTTGATTGTACGAGGGCGGCAAAATGCTCTTCGGCGCTGGAAAGTGTCCAGCGGGATTGTACACTGGGGGTTGCAGGGTAGAGGTAACGGGATAAGGCTTTGGCCTAATCCCCCGGCGGGGCATTTCCGGTAGCGATACCATGCGGATTTCTTGAGCTAACCGGCGGGCCTGGGACACTACAATTGTGTGAATCAGCCGCTCTCGAAAGTGCGTCCGGCGCATTGCCGGCCCCGCCGGGAAGCCAGCCGGAAAACGGTTGGCGGGGAACGCCGGCATTCGGTGCGCGGGCACCGTCCGCCGGAATGGGATGAACGGTTCCGCGCAATTCTGGCGGAAACCCAAGAACCGCAATGGCGTCAGCTACGGCTTTTTGAGATGAGTGAATTGCAGATGACGGGATATTCGGCACTCCACGAACACGCGGCTTGGATCGATCTTTCGACGCGCGGCAAAATCCGCTTGACCGGAGACGACCGGGTGCGGCTGCTGCACGCGATGACCACGCAGCACATTCAACAGATGAGTCCGGGCGACGGCGCCTATGCGTTTTTCCTCAACGCCCAGGGCAGAATTCTTGCGGACGCCTATGTGTTCTGTTTTGAAGATCATATCCTGCTCGACACCGAGCCCGAGACGCGCGCCCGGATTTACGAGCACCTGGACCGCTATATCATTGCCGACGATGTTGCGCTTGAAGACGCCACTGCGCAGATCGTCACCCTCGCCATTGAAGGACCCGACGCGGGCGCCGTTCTCGAATCCCTGGGAGCGACGTTGCCATCGAACGACGGAGCCATGGAGAAGTGGGGCGAAGCGTGGCTCGCCCGCGTCAGCGCCACCGGCGCGTCTGGTTTCCGGGTGTTTCTTGCCGCGGATGCGAAACAGGATTTTCTGACACGGCTTGCTTCGCTACCCGGAGGTCCTTTGCCCCAGGCATCGGCTGAAGAAGCGCGCATCGTGCGTATTGAAAACGGGCACCCGCGCTGCGGCGAGGAAATCTCCGACCGCTTCCTGGTGCAGGAAACCGGTCAGATGCACGGCATCCACTTCACCAAGGGATGCTACCTGGGCCAGGAGATTGTCGAACGCGTTCGCAGCCGCGCGCAGATTCACCGCGTGTTGCGGCGGCTGGAGATCGAATCGTCATCCGGAAGTTTGCCGGAACACGGCGCGAAACTGAAGGTGGGCGAAGCGGAAGCCGCGGAAATTGCAAGCGCTGTCCAATCACCGGCGACCGGCAAGGTCATCGCTCTTGCTTACGTCCGCACGCAGTTTGCCGAACCGGGAACGGAGATTATTTCGGGCCCGTGGAAAGCCCGCGTGCTCTAAAGACCTACTTCGTGGTCAAGGGTTTTTCGCTATCCACAGGGAAAACGAACGTTTCCCCTGCGGTGTTCACCACCAGGCGCGCCGCGCCCAGTGCTTTTCCCTGGCTCACAAAGAAGACCGCGCCATCGGTGGATTGTCCCGGCGCGAGCTTCGTTGTCACCATGGTGATGGCTGATGCGGCCGCCGCGGCTTTCAAACGGTTCGAACCAAGATCGGCAAACGCGTTTTGCCGGCGAGCCTCATAGCCGTTCGTCGAATGGATTTGCGCGTTGTTATAAAGCGTCGCCTCGTACGCCGCCACCAGTTTGATCACGTCCCCGCGTCCCGCTTTTTCGAAGATGTTGTCCACCACGGTGCGCGCGGCCGACGCCTGCACCGCGCCGCCGCTCGATTTCTCAAAACGAAAATCCTCGGGCTTTACCGTCCACGTGATGGGCGCTCCATTGGAGATTGCCACCTGAATGATGGTGTAGTTCTGGATGCGCAGGGGCAGCGGCGAAAACATCACGGTGACGCCATTGCGCGTCATCGCCTGGTACTTCAACCCGCCGGATTCAAACTCGAGGATCTGCGGCTCGGCGCCCACAACAGGGAAAAGCGCGAGCACGAGCAGGAGAACGAACTTCACGCTTCCATGATAAGCGGTGACAAGCCGTGTGGGAGAGTCGTAGCGGCACGCTATCGATTAGCGGCTCCACAAATCCATGAAGTCCGCAGGACTCATCTCTACGTCTCGAAGAATGCCACGCTGTTTCCAATCTTGAGGAATTCACTGCCGTGGACGGGAACGGTTGTGTGGAGCGTTCCTCTTTGCAGGATGTGATGGCTGCCTCGTACTCGAAGGACGGAAAAGCCCTGCCGTTCGAGGAACCGTATCATTTCGCGCCCCGTAAGGCGCGGCAGTTTAGGCACCTACCAGATTTTCCAGTTCCATGTCCAAGCGGCGTAAGGAACTGGGCGCATTGATCCGCGCTACTGCATCGTCAACGCCAAACGCCTCAACGTAAGCGGTAAGCGCTTCGCGAAGATCCGCCATGGCGGCTTCTTCGGTCTCCCCTTCACCGTAAGCAGGAATGTCGGGGACTCGGGCTGTGAATCCGCCTTGCTCCGGGTCGGGAATGATCTCGACCGTTAAGCTCTTCATGAGCCCATCCTATCGCAATCTATCCGGCGGGGAAATGGCAGTGTTTTCGTCTATTGTTTCTTGAAGAACCACAGCCAGAAGTACTGCTCGCCTGCGCCGTGATGATAACGGGGCTCGAAGTTGCAGCGGTAGGCCATGGCGGTCGCCATTTCAACAGAGTAAGGCGCGCCGTGCCACGTATCATCGGGCGCAGTCTCCAGTTCCATGTATCCCTGGATCTGGAATTTGAACAGCGCACCGGGCCGCAGCAGGCGGTTTACTTCACGGACGTAGCTTTCGATGACCTCGCGGCTCGGGATGTGTTGAAAAACAATCTCGGTAAACGCGAAGTCGAATTCCAGGGGCGGAACCACGCTCAGGTCGAAGCCGTTATTGTGATAAATGTGCGCGTTCGGGCGATCTTTTAGCGCGGCCTTTGCCTGCGCCACCATCTCACCGCTCACGTCCACCGAATGGACCTCGCCGAACAGATTCGAGAGCGCGCGCGTCAGGCGTCCTGCGCCGCAGCCGATCTCAAGCACTCGCATCTGCTTGGGGTCCTTGCCTTGGCAGATGTTGCCCAGGTCGTTGCGAATGTAGTTTTTGATGGATTCTTCGCCGGATGCAAAGAACTCGTCGTCGGTCCAATCTTCCTTGCCGGTGGCGACGTAATAGCGGGCGTTTTCGCGGGCGCGTTCGTCCCAATCCTTGCGCATCTTCTCGAGCTGCTGCTCGAGCGTCATTTGCGGTGTAGAAGTGGTCTCGCCTGGCATGGAACGAGGCTGCCGGAGGTCCTCGGAATCTGGGCTGGTGGACGGCGTGGGATTCGAACCCACGACCCCCACGATGCGAACGTGGTGCTCTCCCAACTGAGCTAGCCGCCCCCGCGAGGACTACCGTTTCAGAATACCATGCCCGAGAAAGCGGCGACGGATTCTGAAGGGAAAATTCGTAGTGTGCCGATTTTTTGGCGATCGCAGACATTCGCCATTGAATGTGTATGCCTCGAGACAAATCGATTACTGTTGCGTTTCCTTCAACAGCCGCAGTCACGGGCCATCCCCATTCGCAAAATTTCGCTTGCGGTGCGAGCTAGATAGAAGGAAACTAAAAATTCATGGCAACCGTACGAGCCAACGACACGACGCCGGTACGCGAGCCGGCGGACCGGTGGACCATCGCAGAGGCCGCCGAGCTTTACGACGTCTCCAGTTGGGGCAAGGGCTACTTTTCCGTCGGCAGTAACGGCCATCTCTGGGTGCATCCCGAGAAGGATCCGCTGCGTGGGCTGGACTTGAAGGAGTTGGTGGACAATCTACAACTCCGCGGCATCCCGCTGCCCATCCTGATTCGCTTCGGCCAGATTCTGAAGCAGCGCCTCGGCGAAATGAACCAGGCGTTTTCGACGGCCATCGCCGAAAACGGCTACAAATCGAATTACTGCTGCGTCTATCCGATCAAGGTGAACCAGCAGCGGCAGGTGGTCGAAGAAGTTTTCGAATATGGCCGCCCGTACAAGTTCGGGCTGGAAGCCGGGTCGAAGCCGGAACTGCTGGCCGTGCTCGCCATTGCCGATAACGAAACCCCGATCATCTGCAACGGGTTCAAAGATGACGAATACATTGAGATGGTTATGCTGGCCAAGAAGATCGGCCGCCAGATTATTCCCGTCGTCGAAAAATATACGGAACTCGACCTGATTCTGAAGCACTCGGCTCGCGTCGGCGTGCGGCCTTCGATCGGCGTGCGCATCAAGCTTGCCAGCCGCGGTTCAGGACGCTGGAAATCGTCGGGCGGATTCCGTTCCAAGTTCGGCCTCACCGTCACCGAAGCGCTGCAGGCGCTCGAGCAGTTGAAAGCCGTAGGCATGGAAGATTGCCTGCACTTGATGCACTTCCACCTTGGCAGCCAGATCACGAACATCCGCCAGATCAAGGGCGCCGTGATTGAGGCCGCGCGCGTCTACGTCGAAATGCGCCGCTCGGGCGCGGGCCTGAATTACCTGGACGTCGGCGGCGGTTTGGGTGTTGACTATGACGGTTCGCAGACGGATTTCGAATCGAGCGTCAATTACACGCTGCAGGAATACGCGAACGACGTCGTCTATCACATCCAAAGCGTTTGCGACGAAGCCGAAGTGCCGCACCCGGTGATCATTTCCGAAAGCGGACGCGCTGTCGCGGCCTATCACAGCGTGCTGGTGTTTAATGTTCTGGGCGTAAGCGGTTTCGGCGATGAAGAGACGCTGCCGGAAATTCCGGATGATGTGGAACAGCCGCTCACCGACTTGAAAGACACGCTGCGCGGACTCAGTTCGAAGAATCTGCTCGAAAGTTTTCACGACGCGCAGCAGGCGCTCGATTCCGCGCTGAACCTGTTCGGCCTCGGCTACCTGCCGCTGCAGCAGCGCAGTTGGGCGGAAAGCACTTACTGGGTGATCTGCCGCCGTATCCAAAAGATGGCGAAGGAACTGGACTACTTTCCCGAAGAACTGGAAGGTCTGGATTCGCTGCTTTCCGATACGTACTTCTGTAACTTTTCGCTCTTCCAGAGCATGCCCGATAGCTGGGCCGTGAAACAGTTGTTCCCCATCATGCCCATACACCGGCTGGAGCAGGAGCCTTCGCACCACGGGATTTTAGGCGATATATCGTGCGATTCCGACGGCAAGGTGGACCAGTTCATCGACCGCCGCGACGTCAAGAAGACTTTGCCTCTGCATACGTTCAACGGCCAGCCCTATTTTCTGGGCACGTTCCTGGTCGGCGCCTATCAGGAGATCCTGGGCGACATGCACAACCTGTTTGGCGACACCAACGCCGTCCACGTCCAGCTTGATGAAAATGGGCAAGTTGTCGTTGAGGCGCTGATTCGCGGGGACACCGTTCGCGAGGTTCTCGATTACGTTCAGTTCCGCTCCACCGAACTCGCCGAACAGTTCCGCCGCGATGTGGAAGCGGCCGTCCGCGAAGGGCGCATTGGCTACGAAGAGTCCGGCCTTTTGTTGCGCTTCTACGAAGAAGGCTTGAACGGATACACCTACCTGGAGCAGTAGTTCCAGCGCCTCGGGGCGCTCTGAAGAAAACCCAGGCTCTTGCCGATGGACCTGTTAGGGAGACCCGCGCTCCCGTGCGTCCATGAGCAAGAGCCGCCGCATACCGCTTACCATCTGGGGATTCGTCGCCGGCATGTGCCTTTTTTGGGCACTGCTGGCTTCGGCCATGCTGCCCGGCTCGCGCGGGCACGATTTTCTGAACATCTACACAGGCGCTTCGCTGGCCCTGGACGGCCGCTTCGCCGATTTGCATAGCACGACCGTGCAGTTGGCTCGCGAGCAACAGTTTTACCCGGGCCGGGATGTGCTGGTTCCCTTCGTTCGGCCATCGTTCTATGCGGCGATCCTTTCGCCGCTGGCGCTGCTGCCGTATCAAGCGGCCTTCGTCGCATGGGTCGCGTTGCAAACGGCGCTGCTAATCGGTGTGTGGGTATGGGTGAAGCGGCGATTCGGACCCGACGCACTGGCGTTTGCCGCGCTTTTCCTGCCGGGTCCATTGGGCATCGGCGCAGGACAGGATTGTGCACTGATCCTCGCCATCTTCGCGACCGCCTATGAGTTGAGCGAGCGGAAGAAATACTTCGCCAGCGGCGCTGTGTTGGCGCTGATGCTGATCAAATTTCACCTCGTTCTTCTGTGGCCTTTGGCGCTGTTGCTGCAAAAACGCTGGAAGATGCTGGCCGGCTATTGCGCGGCTGCGGCGGTGGAGGTGGCTGTCAGCGTCGGCCTGGGTGGCATCGCGGGCGCGAAACAATACCTGGCATTACTACAGGACAAAAGGCTGGAACGACTTTCGCCCTCGCCCGAGTTGATGGTGAGCTGGCAAGGGCTGATGGACAATCTGAACATCAGCGGAAGCTGGGCAATCGGCGCACTGCTGGCAAGCGTGGTTGCTGTCTATATTCTGGCGGTCAGAAACGCCCCGTTGTGGCGTATGTTCACGCTGACGGCACTGGCCTCGCTGTTCATCGCACCGCACGTCTACGCCTACGATGCCGCGCTGTTGTTGGTGCCGGTGATGCTGACCATCTACCAATCCACGCAAAAAGCTACGCGCATCGCTGCCGCGGTGTTCTCAATGCCGTTTACTTTTGGATTCGCACTGGCCGGGAAACCGTATTCGATTGTCGGGTCGCTAGGCGTGCTGGTTTTGTGGCTCTTTGTCGCCAGCGATTCAATGGCCGAAGCGGAAGCGCCCGCGCTTGCAACGGTGCCCAACGAGGCGTAGTTCCCCTCTGTTCCCACGCCTCTGCGTCCAAGGACTCGCATGAGGCCTATGCCTTGCTACGAAGCCTGCGCCAGTTCCGGCATCGGCGCCGGAGCGCTTTCCGCCGGAGAACCCTTGAACGTCAACCGAAGGGCGATCAGCGCAATCACAAAGCCCGGCGCCACCAGGGACCACGGCTGTCCCACCAGGCAGGCGACCCACGGAATCGGTGTCAGCAGAGGAAACACCATCGCGCACAGGCGCGGCGAAGGTAGCTGCATCGCCAGCGTTAACAGCGGCAGCAAGAGCACTGCATCGTAGATATAGGTGTGTTGCAGGAAGGGCATTGCCAGCGCCGGAGCTGCCGCCAAGCCTGTCAGCAGATCGCAACGCTTGCCGATGAACCACGCTGCCACCGCGATGGCGATCACCGCGAATGCGACGTAAGCGGTGCCGCGAAAGCCAAGATCGTAGGCGGCCCAATAGATTGTGGGCATATGCTCGGTGCCCGGCGTCACCGCGTCATTGCGGATGGACGCAAGATAGTCGAGCGGCCATCGCCAGCCAGCCACCGCGGCTCCCCAAAGAGCCAATCCGGCATGACCGGCCGCCATACCCCGCAACAGCCTCCAGTGGCCGCCGGCCATCAGAATCACCCACAGCGGCAGGAAGATATGAAACTTGGTTTGGCACAGCGCCAGGACCAAACCCGCGCTGAACAGCAGATTCCTACGGATGAGCACAGCGCCCAGCACCATCCAGAGCAGCAGCAACGGCGTGTCCTGGCCGCTCATCAGACTGGTGAGAGCAGGAACCGAACAGCACGTGGCGGCAATCGAGGCGACCCTCTTATCGGGCAGCCAGTAAAAGCAAAAGACGACGAGCGCCCCCACCGCGAGCAACTCCCAAACAACATGCGCCGCTGAAAAGTTCATCTGCGCAATCGGCCAAAGTGCGGCGGCGAACCACGGGGGACGGATGAAGTGCAGGTTCTCGCCAAACACTCCGGTGACCCGCCGCTCCTCTTCCATGATGCGTGCCTGATCATAGAGATGCCCCGAAAAAGCCAGCCGGCCCCCGGCATAGAAGGGCAGGAAATCGTTCCACCCGCTGAGCGCGCGTTCCCTCCCGGCGTAGGCGAGCATCCCCAGCACCGACAGTCCCGCCAAAAACAACAGGGCCATGGGCAGAGTGGTGGTCCAGAATCGGCGCCCGGAGAGATAGTAGCCCATGAACGAACCATCGGTGGCTGGCGGACGCTCCTTTAGGTCTGCGGACCATGCGCCCAATTCCCAACTCTCAAGAAGAATCAGGATTTTGCCGATGGACGTGTATACGAGAAGCGTCCCGGCTGCTGGTGCGGGTACCGCATTCCACATACCCCAAATGAGCACGGACCGCCGCATTCCTGGAACGCACTGGGCCATCATCGTGGGGATGTGCGTATTTTGGATTTTGCAGGCGTTCCTCATTCTTCCCGGGGCGCGGGCGCATGACTTCCTGAACATGTACACCGGAGCGTCTCTCGCCGCGGAAGGGCGCTACGCAGAACTGCACAACGTGGACGTTCAGCTCCAGAGCGAACAGCAGTTTTACCCGGACCATATCGTGCTTGTGCCGTTTGTCCGGCCCGTATTTTACGCGTGGATGCTCTCTCCCTTGCGGCTGTTCTCCTTTTCGAGCGCCTTTATTGTCTGGGTGGCCGTTCATTCCGCACTGTTGATCGGGACATGGATATGGGCATGGTGGCGATTCGGGGCGAACGCGCTCGTTTTTGCAGCGCTATTTTTGCCCGGCCCCGTGGGCATCGCCACCGGACAGGATTGCACGCTGATGCTGGCGTTGCTGGCGTTGGCCTATGAATTCAGCGCGCGCGAAAAATACTTCGCCAGTGGTGCCGCGCTGGCGTTGATGTTGATCAAGTTCCATCTGGTGCTGTTGTGGCCTGTGGCTCTTGTGCTCCAGAAACGCTGGAAAATGCTGGGTGGTTATGTTGCCGCAGCGGCCTTGGAAGGTGCGGTCACGCTTTGGCTCGGTGGAATCAACGGGGCTCGCGAGTACATCTCTCTGCTGCAAAAC
The DNA here is from genome assembly GCA_040081855.1 of Bryobacteraceae bacterium. Classification (GTDB taxonomy): domain Bacteria; phylum Acidobacteriota; class Terriglobia; order Bryobacterales; family Bryobacteraceae; genus Palsa-187. The sequence continues at coordinate 22,560 of JBEBFS010000034.1, forward strand.
AAAAGTCTGGAGCGGCTTTCGCCTGCGCCGGAACTCATGCTGAGTTTTCAGGGGTTCACTGAAAACGCCGGAGTCAGTTCAACGCTCGCGACAGCACTGCTGCTCGGCAGCGTAATCGCCGTGTTCGTCTTCTCGGTGAGAAACGCCCCGTTGTGGAGGATGTTTGCGCTCACGGCGCTCGCTTCGCTTTTCATCACGCCGCACGTCTATGTTTACGATGCCGCGCTGGTCCTGGTTCCGATTCTGTTGACCATTCAAAACGCGTCGCGGCCCTCCACGAAAATCGCGGCCACGTTGTTCTCCACGCCCGTGCCCTATCTGTTGGCTTGGGCGGGAAAGCCCTACGCCATCGCGTCTTCGGCGTCTTTGCTTCTGGTGTTTCTGTTGATCGCCTCGGAATCGCTGCGCTCGCCCGCGCCCGCCAGCCTTCCCGTGCTGGCCAGCGAAGTCTAGCGAATCGCGTTGCTTGCCGAGCCGCTAGAATGGGGGTTCCCATGCCCCCACCGATCGCGAAAGTTGTCCCCAAGCCCATGACCGTTCACGGCGACACCCGCGTGGACGATTATTTTTGGCTGCGCGATCGCAACGACCCCGATACTATTGCCTATCTCAACGCCGAGAACAAATACACCGAAGAAAAGCTGAAACACACAGAGCCGCTGCAGAAGCAGTTGTACGACGAGATGCTGGGCCGGATTCAGCAGACCGACAACGAAGTTCCATTAAAGCGCGACGATTACTACTACTACGCGCGGACCGAGGAAGGGAAGCAGTATCCCATCTTCTGCCGCCGTCATGGATCGGAGCAGGGGCCGGAAGAACTTTTGCTGGATGGCAATGCGCTTGCGGAGGGCCAAAAGTATTTTCGTATCGGCGCGTTTTCCGTCAGCCCGAATCACAAGCTGCTAGCGTATTCGGTCGATTTCACGGGCGATGAAACTTACACCATCCGCGTGAAGAACCTCGAAACAGGTGCGCTTCTAGCGGACGAGATTCCGAACACCTACTACACGCTGGAGTGGGCGAACGATAACGCGACGTTCTTTTATACGATTCTCGATACCGCGCTGCGTCCCTATCAGGTGTGGCGCCATCATCTGGGTGCGGGCGAAAACACGCTGGTCTATCACGAGACGGATGAGCGTTTCAGCGTCGAGATCAACCGCTCCCGCAGCCAGGCGTTCGTATTGATTTGCAGCGAGAGCCCGGTGACGTCGGAAGTGCGTGCGCTGGACGCCAACAACGCCCGCGGCGAGTTCCTTCCCATCCTTCCGCGCGTGCAGGATATCGAATACGAAGTCACGCACCATAGCGATGGCAGCGGCCCCGGTACATGGTTCATTCGCACCAATGACGGCGCGAAAACATTCCGCGTGGTGACCGCGCCCGTTGCGAACCCATCGAAGGAAAACTGGAAGGAAGTGCTGCCCGCGCGCGAGAGCGTGACCATCGAATCCGTGACGGCATTCCGCGAATACATGGTCACCGAGGAGCGCAACCGGGGACTCATCGAAGTTCGAGTGCGGCACCTGGCCAGCGGAGCCGAGCACATGATCGCGTTCCCCGAGCCCGTGTATTCGCTCGAAATCGGGCCGGTGGCGGAGTTCGAGACGAAGCGGTTGCGCTACCGATATACGTCGCTGGTGACTCCCATGTCCGTGTTCGACTACAACATGGAAACGCGCTCGGCAGAGTTGAAGAAACAGCAGGCCGTGCTCGGCGGCTATGATCCGTCCCTTTATCAATCGGAGCGGCTTTATGTGACGGCCCCATCGCAGCCCAAGGAAGACGGCGCGCCCGCACCGCCCGTGCAGGTGCCTGTCTCGATCGTCTATAAAAAAGGTTTTGCGCGCGACGGCAACGCGCCACTTTTGCTGTATGGTTATGGCTCCTACGGAATCAGCATCGATGCGGTGTTCGCGCCGGAACGCTTAAGTCTGCTCGACCGGGGCTGGGCGTTCGCGATCGCGCACATTCGCGGAGGCAGCGACCTGGGCCGGCCGTGGCAGGACGATGGCAAAATGCTCAAGAAACGGCAAACGTTCACCGATTTCATTGCCTGTGCCGAGTATTTGATCGACAACAAATACACGTCGTCGAGGAGTTTGGCGATCAACGGCCGCAGCGCGGGTGGGTTGCTGATGGGCGCGGTGACCAACATGCGGCCCGATCTTTTCGGCGCGGTTGTGGCCGGCGTGCCGTTTGTCGATTCGCTCAACACGTCGCTGGACGCAACGCTGCCTTTGACTATTGGCGAATACGAAGAGTTCGGAAATCCAGCAGATGCCAAGTTTTATCACTACATGAAATCGTACGCGCCGTATGAAAACGTTGAGGCGAAAGAGTATCCGTCGATACTTATCACGGCGGGCTTAAACGACCCGCGCGTTTCGTACTGGGAGCCGGCCAAGTGGACGGCGAAGCTCAGGCGCATGAAGACGGGCGAGAGACTGTTGCTGCTCAAAATCAACATGGGCAGCGGCCACTTCGGTGCGTCCGGACGTTATGAACACTTAAAAGAAACGGCGCTGGAGTACGCGTTTTTGCTGGACGTGATGAAAACGTAGCGGGCGCATTCCTGCGAATCGCTCCATCACAAGCCACTACCAAGCAAAATTTGCCACGCTATCCACCACATCCCGCCTGAACCTGCGTACGGCCGCTCCACCCGCCGCTAGAGTGTAGGCAAGAAGCCCCGGTGTTGGTCTTGCACAGTACGGGGCCACCAAAGCACGAGCATTCGCGACCCTGCTCGTTGCAGTGTGAAAACCTCCCGCAAGGAGGACTGGAAGATTCAAGTCGTGAGCTGTTTCGAAACAATAGCCGGTCGTCGTCTACCGATAGTGGCGACAAGGGAACGCGTTCCTGAACGAAAAGCAGGAGATAGAAACCAGAAGGCAGGAGACAGAATGACGAGCCCCGCGGTAACGGAGGCGATTCCCCGGTTTTCCTCGGCGCAATCATAGCCCCGCTCGTGAGAGCGGGGTCCCCAATACGCTTTTTCACGCAAATTCTCACGCCCGGCGTCCGCGCAAGCACGTGTTCCTCGCGGCCACTCCACGTCAGCTCCCTTGGCCCCGCAAGCTATCCTAAAAGCATGCATCCACAGCAGCCGCCGACGAAGATTCAGCTTTCGAACACCGCCGACTATCGCGAGAACTACGCCAATAGTGTGCAGGTGCGCGCCAGCTTGTGGGATTTTGTTCTGCAGTTTGGCGTTTTGAACCAGACGGCGCCCGATGCCGTGAACATCCAGAATTTCCAGGGAATCATTTTGAGCCCGCAGCAGGCGAAGGCACTGGCGAACCTGCTCCAGCAAAATGTTTCGCAATACGAATCGACGTTTGGCGAAATTCGCCTGGAACCCAAGGCGCCCGGGTCAATTCAGTAAAGCTTGACCCGGTAAAGCTTGATTCGGTTAAAGCTATTTGCTGTTCGCCGCGCGCTGGTCGAGCATTCGCTGATAGGCTTCCTGCAGGGAGCGCTTTACGTCCGGCGCAAGCTGCGGCGGTTCGCTGCCCGGCTGGTATTTGCGGCCGAGCGCGATGCTCTTCTTCAGGCTTTCGACAAACTCCACACACGGCGCGCAATCCTGAATGTGCTTTTCCAGTTCATCGCAGGTTGCGGCCGGCAGTTCTCCGTCCAGGTGTTCGGAGAGCATGGCGAAAACGTTCTTGCAATCGCTCTTTGGCATTAGCGGGTACTTCCTTTGGCGACGGCGCCACCGCGAGCCATCAGGAAGCCGTCCAGATGCTTGCGCAGCATTAGGCGCGCGCGGTGCAAGCGCGTTTTCACGACGTCCTCGGTGACTCCCAAAATTTCCGCGGAATCCGTGGTCGGCATTCCTTCCACATCCCGCAGCAAAAATACGGCCCGGTACATTTCGGGCAATTGCGCAACCCCGGCATCCAGGGCCCGCCGCAGCTCGGCATCGCTTGCCAGATCTTCGGGCAGACCCGACCAATCGGCGATTTCAATCTTTTGCGTATCCCCGTCTTTGGACGGCCGCAACTCGTCCAGCGAAATTTCCTTTTCCGGCGCGAAGACGCTTTTGCGACGCTTCATCAGGCACGCGTTGCGCGCGATACGGAATACCCAAGCCTTCAAAAGCTTTGGATCGCGAAGCTGAGTCAGATTTTCGAATACCTTAAATAGAGCTTCCTGAGCGACCTCCTCGGCGTCCTCACGCTGCCCGCACATGGCGTAGCTATAGCGAAAGATCTTGCCGTGATAGAGATCGACGAACTCATCGAATGCCGACGGCGCACCCGAGATCAAACGGAGGGCCAAGTCCTGTTCCGCGTCCACATATCAATCCTACACAAGCGGCACCGCGCGAGTGGCCAGGCACCCAATACCGTGCCGTTCCACAAACACATGGAGAAAGATGCCGCCTGCGAAAAACGGTGACAAAATCCGTCACCGGGCTTCCCGGCGTGCATCGTTCTCAGTGGAGGCGAATATGTTGGAAGTGGTTGTGGATCATCTGGGTGACGTCCAATTCGAAGTGACAGCGCGCGGTCACCGCATTTATTGTGATCAGCCCGTTGAAAACGGCGGATCTGACGAAGGGATGACGCCGCCGGAATTCCTGCTCGCCTCCCTGGGAACCTGCGCGGGCTATTATGCCGCACAGTACCTGAAGGCGAATCGCCTGGCTGGCGAGGGATTGAAAGTGCGTGTGCGGGCCGAAAAAGCCTCGAAACCAATGCGCTTAGGGGAGTTTCAGATCGACGTGCAATATGCCGGCGAATTGACCGCGAAACACCACGCCGCACTGTTGGATGCAGTCCGCAAATGTCTGATCCACAACACCCTGCTGCATCCGCCAAAGATGGAAATTCAAGTTTCCGGGTCACCCGTGGAATCGCCCGCAATGGCGGCGTAACGGATCAGCTTTCCAGCGCTTCGCGCACCCGGCCCACCAGCGCGCCCAGTGTGAACGGTTTCTGCAGGAACTTTGAGCCGGGCGGGAAATCGCCGGTGCGGACCGATTCGTCGTCGGTGAATCCGGAAATGTAGAGAACTTTGATTCCGGGCACCAGTTGCGACGCCTGTTCGGCAAGTTCCCGGCCGCTTTGATCGGCCAGCATGACGTCGGTGACCAGCAAATCCGCGGGCTTTTTGGTTTCGCGCAATGTCGTCAGGGCTTCTTCGACGCTGCCTGCCTCTACTACATGAAACTTTTCGCGCCGCAGGATCTTGGCTACCAGGGCGCGGATTCCGGGTTCGTCATCAACGACAAGGATCGATGCGAGGGCAACTTCGGTTTCCATGGCCACCAATTCGGCGGGAGGTTCCTCCTCGACTGTCGCAGAGGACGCGGAATCCATTGCGGCGACCGCCGCTGGTCCGGCGCAGGGGAGATAGATGGTGAAGCGAACGCCGCTATCGGCGGGGCATTCCACCGCAATGTCGCCGCCCCACTCGCGAATGTTGCTGTAGGCGTAAGCAAGCGCCACGCCCTCGGTTTTCTGCGGATCCTTGTTGAAGAACGATTCGAACAGCGTCGCCTGTTTCGCGGGAGTCAACTGCGTGCCGTTGTCATCCAGAGTGATTCGCGCGTAATCGCCGGGTTCGAGTGTCGCGCCTTCGATAGCCTCAGCCACAGTGGCGGTGTCGCACTTAATGCGCACGCGCGTGCGGTTTTCCCGATTCGCCGACAGCAAGGCCGTTAGCGCTTGTTCCAGTTGCTCCGCGTTTGCCCGTGCCACAACGTTTTCCGAACGGAAGATCGCAATCGGCGCGTCCGCGGCCAAGGCCAGCCTTTTTTCAATGGCCGTAAGCACCTTCGGCAGGTCGATTATCGAGGCGGGCGAGGCGCTGCTACGCGTGAAATGCAGCAACTGATTGGTTAAATCGGAGATCCGCTGCGTGGCCGTCATGATCTGTTCCATGTCGGCGCGGCGGGGGTCGCCGGCTTCGAAGCTGTGCTGCATTTCTTCGGTGTAGCCGGTGACGATCATCAAAGGGTTGTTCAGATCGTGCGCCAGGCGTCCCGAGACATGCGTGAGCGCCGCGTGACGTTCGGCCACAATCCGCAAATCCTCGGCACGCTTACGCTGCGAGATCGCTGTGAGCACGCCGCAGAGGCCGTTGCCGGTACCGGGCTCCGGCGCAAGAATCGTCTCGCGGCACCAAAGAATTTGCCCGGATGCGGAGATGGCGCGGAACTCGGCGCTCGCCTCCCCGCCCCGCTCCAGTGCCGATCGATAAAGGGCCAACACGCCTTCGCGGTCCTCTGGAGAAATGCGGTTGGCGAAGAAGCTGGGTGCTTGGGTCCAATGGTTGTGCGTGTATCCCAGCAGTGCTTCGGCGCCGCCACCCACCGCAGAAAATTCAAGCGTTGCTGCATTCGCCTGCCAGATGATCGCAGGCAGGTTGTCCAAATCGGCAACCGGAATACGGCCGGGAACCTGCAGCTCCGGACGAGGCTCCGCCGCGACTCGCAGATCGCTGATATCTTCCACGACCAGAAGCGTTTCGGGCTCCATGTCGTCGCTCCAATTGCGGATGGGAACCAGGCCTACGCGGTACGATTTCTCGTTTGCGTCGATCAGGAAAGGAGTTCGCCCAAGGCCATGAACGTTCAAGTCGCGGATCTTTTCGATCAGCAAATCGGAGGGCAGCACCTGTTCGATGGTTTTCTTGCGGACGTCGTCGATGCTCAGGCCAAACAACTGGCGGAAGGCGCGATTGGCGGAGGCGACGGAACGGTCGGGGCTTAAGACGGCGAGCGCTATCGGGAGCCCTGCAACCATCTCCTGGTAGTAGCGGCGTTCTGTTTCAACGAGCGACAGCAGCCGGGCGACTTCCCGGCCTTTCCACTGTTCGAACTCGCTGCGCTCCATTGGACAATCCCTCGGTCCTTAGTCTGCGGTTTTGGGACCCACGGGGACAAGGTACCCGAGGTGGAATCGGCATAGTACTACGCTTGGTACCGGCGGGTGGAATAGAGCAGCGAAGTTATTGAATTACAGGGCCTTGCGAAATAGAACCGCCGAGTCCAGCATAGGTTTCCTTGACGCGGACAACCTTATCGCCTGTAAAAGTCACGAAGCTGACGCGACCGGGGGGTTCGCCGTAAATCCAATCTTCGTATTCGGTTCCCTCTTTGTTGTCACGGACCTTGCGGACCGGTTTACCGACGGCAAGGATGACCTGATCGCGGTTCATGCCTTCGATGACTTTCTTGGAGCGTACGGCTTCCTTTATAGGCTCGGGAAGCGACTCGACGTAATCGGTGGTGACGCTGCTTTTCTCAAAATCGAGGATCGGGAGCAGCAGTTTCTTCACCTCCTCGGAGTTGGTTTCGCCGATGGGCCCGTCGTACAGCAGAGTGACCACGGTTCCGCCCGGAGCGTTGGTCTGGCCGCCCGAGATCGGTGTGGTTCGGTTGCCCATGCCCACTTGAATGTGATCCGTCCACTTGCCGCGGGCTTTGCCGCCCCCGTTCAGCTCAAGGATAATGCGGTCCTTCTCAATGCTGATGTGAGTGACCTGGATGAGATCGCCGATGCGGCCTGCCGGTCCAAACTCCTTGGCCGATTCCTTCCATTTATCCTGATCCCAGGTGCCATCGGCGTGAAACTCCAAGGGCTTCTTCGATATGGGCAACAACGTTTTTACTTTGGCGTACTCCGCGGTGACGCCGCGCAGGATCTCAATGCGCTGGTCTTCCTTGAGTTTCTTCGAATCGGCGCGAAGCGAGAGAGGCAGCAGCGCCGCGGCAGCCGCGAGAGCGACAACAGATCGAGGAACAAAACGCATCGCGCACCTCTCGGTCCTAAACGCCTCCGGTCTCGCCCGGGACTTCCTCAGGATTTGCGCGCTTGACGGCGTAAAACACTGCATAAAACAACGCCGCAACCGCGATGGTCGTCAGGAAACTGCCTTCGAGCCCGTAAGCGCCTCCACTATAGAGATCGCCCCGGTTCCAGTGCAGCTCGTATCCAACCACCCCTATTGTAAACCCGCTTAAATTGACGCCGAAGATCATCAGGCCCAGGTTCCAGCCGAAGTGCAGGCCGATGGGCAGCCACAGTCCTTCAGTCAGCACGTAGGACCAGCCGAGCAGCACTCCCCACAGCACCGTGTTGACGATTCCGAGGATGGAAACGTTGGCGTTGCCCATGTGCACCACACCGAAAATGACGGCGACGGGGAGGATGGCAGCGAAATCGCCCATCGCTTTGCGCTGCGCTTGAAACGCGTAACCGTGGAAGAGCATTTCCTCGCCGGCAGCACCGAAAATCAGCACGAACGCAACAAAGGCCATGTTGGGCAGGTTGGCGGGTTGATCGGGAAGCGCTTCGTAGACGGCAAAGCGCGCGGCGAGCGAGAACAGAACAATTGCGGCCGCGGCCCCCAATCCACAAGCGATGCCGAGAAAAGTGTTGCGCGCGGATTTCGCATTCCAGCCGAGGCCGAAGTCACTGAGCTTTCCTTGCTCCCAAAGGTATACGGAGAGCTCATTGGCAATCGCACCGGCGGCAAAAACCGTGAGCGCCGAGGAGACCAGCAGCCCGGCAATCGGCGTGATCCGCTCCGGAAGCAGGACGTGTGCGGCCCCGGCGATAGCGATGAACAAGGCAAGCTTCGGCGCCAGCGCGAGGATTTTCGCGCCGTTGTTGTTGGGGGAGAGACCGGTCATTGCGGGACCATTCATTCCGGGACCATTCATTGCGGAATCACCTCACGCCGCAGCAAATAGAAGAATCCGACGGCAGCCATTGAGCACAAGAGCGTGCCCGGTAGCGCGTACTCGGCGATTCGAAGAGATCCGTAATAATAAGAGAGCAGCATGACCAAGAACAAGAATCGCATCCCGAACCGCGCCGCTTTTTCCGAATAGCGGAGGGAAAGCCACGCCACGGCGGTCACCACAGTCACGGATGCCGCCAAGCCGAGGATCACAACCTCGGCGAGCGTGTCCAGTTGAGGTAAAAGCCAGTGCCCGGGACGCTGGAAATTCACTGTCAGGATACCAGCCGCAAGGAAGATAGCGATCAGAGCCTCGCCGTAAGAGAGCGCCCGCACAATACGTTTCCCCGCTTCGTTCATGGTTTGCGGACGTGTGGAAGGCGTGCCGTCACGACGCGGGCCGCCGCCGGAGAAAGCCTGTCCCGCGGAGGGTCCCGCGAACAGTGCGCCCAGGCAGGCGTAGGCGGAGATCATGGGCGGGTCCAGGAACTCAAGGCCTTTCATCCAGGGGAGATAGACGCCGAAGAAGGCGATCAGGATGAGATGAAGAAGCATTTCCCCACATAGTACCAACGCATGCGAAGTTTGTATCCCCTTTGGCATCTGGCGTTTAAGCCAGTGCCTTACCCGAAAATAAGGGATAATTGTCTAAGGCGCGAACGCTAATCAAAAAGCCCCACGGCGACGATTACACTCTTGAATATGATGGACAGGCGCGTTGAACCTCGATTACTTTGTGCGGACCTCGTTGATGTGCAGTGGAAGGACCAGACGGGGCGGATTCGCCGCGGTGTAGCGAATCTCGAAGATATTTCCTTGTCCGGAGCCTGCCTGCAGGTGGAGAGGCCGGTGGCGCTGGGAACGCCTTTCCGCATCACTTATCCGAACGGTGTGCTGATGGGCAAGGTCCGTTACTGTGTGTTCCGCGAGATCGGTTATTTCCTGGGTGTGGAATTTGAACCGGGCAATCGCTGGTCGCAGCGCAGCTACAAGCCGCAGCATCTTTTAGATCCCCGTAAACTGGTCAATCGCGCCACCAAAAACGCGGCTTCGACGGAAGCGTCCACCGAAGCCGCCAGCTGATCTTCGTTCCTTCCTATTTCGACACGGCGACTTCCGTTACCGCAGTCCAGACAAACTCCACAAACTTGTAGACGGATGCTTCGGGCATTCGCTCGACGTCGCTGTGCGGTCCATAGTTGATGCGGTCTTCGCGCGTGGTCGCGGGGCCCAGGCCATAGCTCTGGATTCCCTTGGCGCGAAGTTGCGCCATGTCGCTGGCCCCGGTGGACATAGTGGGTAGAACGGTAACTTTCGGATACATCTTTTGCGCTGTGCGTTCGAGGATCCGGTACATCTCGGTGTCCAATCGGGACGCGGGAGAAAAGGGGCGCGTCATAGGGAGTGGAACGATTTTGACGGCAGGATCGTTCACCACTTTCTGCATCTCCGCGTAAAATGTCGTGATGTTTTCATCGGGCAGCGCGCGGATGTCGAGGGTCGCTTCGGCTTCTGAGGGAATAACGTTGGGTCCGGTGCCGGCTTTGAGCATGGTGGGGACGACGGAGGTCCGTAACATGGAATAGCGGTCCGGCTCATTTTCGGCGAGATAGCGTTGGGAGGCCACGCTGCGCTTGGGATCGAGCAGGCCGTTGTAGCGCGACGCGATGTCCGGTGTGCTCATGGTGGCCAGCTTTTCGAAGTAGGTGCGGGTGGTGTCATTCAGGCGCATGGGAGTTTGCCAGCGGCCCACGCGTTCCACGGCGCCGCCCAGATGCGTGAGGGCGTTGTCTAAGCGGGGCACGGAGCCGTGTCCGGAAGTTCCGTTGGCGACCAGTCGGACGCGCGCGGGCACTTTTTCCGCGGTGCCGATGTTGACCATGGTGACGCGCTCGCCCGCGCCGTCTTTGTCGCCTTGTTTCTCAATGGTCGCGTTGCCGCCTTCGGTGAGGGCGTACTCGGCTTCAATTTCATCGAAGTGTTTGTTCACCATGAAGTTGATGCCAACGCCGGTAATGTCGGCTTCTTCGCCGGATTCGGCGAGGAAGATGATGTCGCGATCGAGCTTGGTTGCGTTTTGCTTGAGCCAGAGCATGGCCATCAGATTCGCGACGATCACCGGGCGGTCATCGGAAGCGCCGCGGCCCCAGACGTAACCGTCTTTGAGTACCGCGCCGAACGGGTCCACCGGCCACTTGTCGCGCTGCACGCCGACTACGTCAGTGTGCGCAAGAATGAGCAGCGGGCGCTTTGAGCCATTCCCTTTAATGCGCGCGACAAGATTCGCTCGATTGGGGTCTTGCGCGAAGGTCTTGGTGGGAATGCCTTCGTCTTCGAGGACCTTTTTCAAGTATTCGAGCGCGCGGGTTTCGTTGCCGGGAGGCGACGCGGTGTTGATCTGCAGCAACGCCCGGTAGTGGCGCAGGATGTCGGGCTTCTGTTGTTCCCAATTGATTGCGGGAACCTGGGCCACGAGGGCAGGGGCTATCAGAAATAGAGAGAGTGCGAAGGCTTTGCGCATATTGTTTACCTGGTCGCGGCAGGCTTTGCGGCTGCCACTTCGTTCACTACATTCCAAACGTATTCGAAAAATTGATAGAGCGTGGGCTCGGAGAGGCGCTCGACGTCGCTGTGCCAGCCGTAGTTGATGCGGTTTTCGTCGGTGGTGGGCGGGTCGATGCCGTAGCACTGCACGCCTTTGGCGCGAAGCTGTGCGCAGTCGGTGGCGGCGGTCAGCATCGTCGGCATGGTAACGGAGCCGGTGTAGATGCGCTTGCCCACGGTTTCGAACGCGCGGAACATTTCGCTATCGAGAGTCGAAGGTGGCGTGGGTTTTCGGCTACCGGTAGAAATGCGCTCGATGCGAATGGCGGGGTCGCCGATGACGCGCTGGATATCTTCGTAAAATTTCGCCAAATCTTCGTCGGGCAGCACCCGGATATCGATGGAGGCTTCGGCTTCCGAAGGAATCACGTTGGTCTGGAAGCCGGCTTTGATCACGGTTGGCGTCACGGAGGTGCGCAGCATCGAATAGTGATCCGGCTCATTTTCGGCAAGGTAGCGCTGAATTTCGGCCGAGCGTGCGGCATCGGTTAAGCCGTTGTACCGGGCGCGCTTTTCGGGGGTGCTGATGGCCGCGAGGCGCTCGAAGTATTCGCGGGTGGTGTCGTTGAGGCGCATCGGCGTCTGCCACATGCCGAGTTTGCCGACGGCGGTGGAAATGTGAACCACCGGGTTATCTACCCGTGGAATCGACCCGTGCCCCGACGTGCCGTTGGCGACCAGGCGAATCCAGAACGGGACTTTCTCGGCCGTGGCGATCTGCACGGCAGTCACTTTGCCATTCTCAATGCGAGTGCGCCCGCCTTCGTTGAGCGCAAATTCAGCGTCGATTTCGTCGAAGTGCTCTTTCACCATGAAGTCGATGCCGAGGCTGGTGGTTTCTTCGCCCGCTTCGGCGAGGAAGATCACGTCGCGGTCGAGCCTGGTGTTGGCTCGTTTGAGCAGAATCATCACCATCATGGCGGCGGTGAGTTTGTCCTTATCGTCGGTGGTGCCGCGGCCCCAGATGTAACCGTCTTGCATGACGGCACCGAAGGGGTCCACCGGCCACTTCTGCCGCTGGATGCCGACGGTGTCGGTGTGGGCCATCAGCAGGACGGGGCGCTTTGCTCCGCTGCCTTTGAGGCGTGCGACAAGATTCGGGCGGGCGGGGTTGGAGGCAAAGATTTTCGTGGGCACGCCTTCGGCGTCGAGAACCTTGCGAAGGTATTCGACCACCGGGCCTTCGTTATTAGCGCTGGTATCGATCTGCACCAGCTCGCGGTAGTGCCGCAGCGTTTCCGCTTTGGTCTTTTCCCAATCGACGGAAGGCGTCTGCGCCGAAGCGGCCGGAATCCACAGTGCGCCGAAGGCAACCGCCATCCACGTCCGCAAGGTTTTCATGTTCACATTCTCCCTTAAAGTAGGCGGCCGGGTTGGAAGTAACGGTACAGTTTGGCGGATTCAATCTCCTATACTTAGAAAAGAACTTTTATGGCGTCGGTGGCGGAACCCATTTCCGAGCAGTCGAACAACTCTTCGCGGGCAATTTCCTGGCCTGCGATCGGCTGGTTCACGTTGCTGCTGGTTGGCGCTTACTTCCCTATTCTTAGATATCTGGTCGAGCAGTGGAGCACGGACGAAGACGTGGGGCATGGTTTCTTTGTTCCCCTGGTCGCGCTTTACATTGCCTGGCAGCGCCGTGATCGCATCCTGGCGCTCAAGTGGGAGCCTGCCTGGTGGGGGTTGGCCGTTATGGTTTGGGGCGGCATCCAGGGCTACGCGGGCATGCTGGGCGCGGAGCTGTTCATGCAGAGGACGTCGTTCCTGATCACGCTGGTTGGCCTGCTGCTGGTTGCCGGCGGCGTGTCTTTGGTGAAGGAACTGATGTTGCCGCTGCTGCTGCTGCCGTTCATGATTCCGATTCCGGCGGTGATCTACAACCAAATCACATTTCCGCTGCAGTTGTTTGCCAGCCGGGTGGCCGAGTTCGCCTTGGGGCTGCTGGGAATTCCGGTTCTTCGCGACGGAAATATTCTGGAACTGGCGAGCCAAAAACTCTCGGTGGTGGAGGCGTGCAGCGGTATCCGTAGCCTACTTTCGCTGACGTTTCTCTCCCTTGTCTACGCTTATTTCTTCGACTCCAAGGTATGGATGCGGTGGGTTTTACTGGTGCTGACGATACCGATCGCCATCATCGCGAACTCAGGCCGTGTCGCCATTACCGGTATTTTGAGCGAGATCAATCCAGAGCTGGCGCAGGGTTTCTTCCATAGCCTGGAAGGCTGGATCATTTTTTTGATCGCGTTGGTGATGCTGGTGGGAACGCACGCCGCCATCCGGCGCTTCTATCCGCAGGATGAAACGGAGCCAGCGGGTGCCTAAATTTCTGAAATCTTCGGCGCTTGTGGCCGCCAGTGTCCTTATCCTGCTGCAAGGCGTGTTGTTGCGCAGTGCGGTGCGGCCGGAATCGATTCCATCGTCGGCGCCATTGTCGGCTCTGCCATTGGCCCTCGGCAAGTGGCAATTTCTGCAAGAAGGCGTTGTGGACGACGATACGATGCGCGTGTTGCGAGCCGACGATGTTTTGAACCGGACCTACGCGGCAGGAAGCAGTGGAGCCAACTTGTTCGTGGCCGCCTTCCGATCCCAGCGCAACGGGAAAGCGCCCCACTCTCCCAAGAATTGCCTGCCTGGCAGCGGCTGGACCCCGTTGAATTCCGGCGAATATTCGATCGACGTCGGCGAAGCGGCTCCCATCTCGGTGAATAAGTACGTAGTGGCTTTCGGCGACCAGCGCAGCGTGGTGCTCTACTGGTATCAATCGCGCGAACGGGTGATTGCCGACGAGTACAAAGCAAAATTTTGGGTGGTGATGGACGCGATGAGATTGAACCGGACCGATACGGCTTTGGTTCGCATCGTGGTTCCGGTAGTGGAGCGCGACGAAGAGGCCGCGACGCGTACTGCTTCCGATTTTGTCCGCGCCCTTTATAAGCCACTGCGGCTGCATCTCCCCGAATAGACAGCTCGACGTTTCGAATCGAGGCCAGCCTATGTATTTCCAGCAGTTCTATCTGACGTGCCTTTCGCACGCATCCTACCTGCTTGCTTCCGAGGGCATCGCTTGCGTGGTGGATCCGCAGAGAGATGTAAACCTCTACATCGACGAAGCGAAAGCCCAAGGCTTCGAGATCCGGTATGTGATTGAGACGCATCTTCATGCCGATTTCGTCAGCGGGCACCTGGAGCTGGCCGAGCGCACGGGAGCGCAGATTTATTTGGGCGCGGCCTCGGGCGCCGATTTTCCCCATGTCGATGTTCACGATGGCGATGAAATTCGCTTTGGTAAGGCGGTTCTCCGCTTCCTCGAAACGCCCGGGCACACGGTGGAGAGCATCTCCATCACACTGACGGACTTGGAAAAAAGTGACAAGCCGTGGGCAGTGCTCACCGGCGACACGCTGTTCATCGGCGACGTCGGGCGGCCCGATCTTTCGAAGGATAAGACGCCGCAGGAACTGGCCGCGATGCTCTACGACAGCTTGCACGATAAGCTGCTGAAGCTGGACGACGATGTGGAGGTTTATCCGGCGCATGGGGCGGGATCGCTGTGCGGCAAACAGATGCGGGCGGAGAAACAATCGACCATCGGCAAAGAGCGCGAGTGGAATTATGCTTTGCGGGCGCCCTCGAAGGAAGAGTTTGTGAAGCTGCTGACGGCGGAATTACCGGAACGTCCCAGCTATTTTGCGTCGGACGCGGAGATCAATCGCCACGGCGCGCACGCGCTTGCCGAACTGCAGCCTATCGTGCAGCTCACTCCCGATGAAGTGGAGGCCAGGGCGACTGCGGGCGCCGTGGTGCTGGATACTCGTCCAGCGATCCAGTTTGGCGCGGGGCATGTACCGGGCGCGCTGAATATTCCGCTGAGCGGGCAATATGCGGGAACGGCGGCATCGCTCATCGGCCTGAATCAGGACATCATCCTTGTGGCGGAAGATGAAGCAGCGCTGGAGGAATCGCGCATACGTCTGGCCCGCGTTGGCATGGAACGCACGGCCGCGTGTCTGGGCGGTGGAATGACGGCCTGGGCCGCGGCACAGAAGACCGCCGCGCAGATTGTGCAGATTCCGGCCGATGAACTGAAGCGCGAACTGGAAGCCGACTCCGCAGGTGTGCAGGTAGTGGATGTTCGCCGCAAGGGCGAATGGGATTCGGGACACATAGCCAGCGCGATGCACAAGCCGTTGGACAAGCTGGAAACGTTGCTGGGCGATCTGGATCGCAAAAGGCCGATTGTTGTGCACTGCAAGGGTGGATATCGCAGCGCAGTGGCGTGCAGCCTGATTCAGCGCGCAGGATTTGAAAACGTCACGAATCTGATGGGCGGGCTGGACGCATGGCAGGCGTTTGGGCTGCCCGTGACGAGTTAATTCGCTGCTGGGTTAGCGCGGCGCGACGGTCTCGCTCGGGGCTTTCTCTGCCTCAACATTCATGGCCGCGCGCTTGGCCCGACGCTGTTGGCGCTGCATTTCGAGCAACTGCTTGCGGCGGCGCAGCGTCACGTGCTGATCCACGCCGTGCCAGAACTTGCGGAGATAATCGGCGGCAGAAAGCAGCGCGAAGGCCATCACGGCCCACATCGCCAGAATTCCGGGCGTCGTAAACACAGGCCATTCGATGCCTGCAATCACCAGCGCAATTGCGAGCACCTGCGCCACCATCTTCGTCTTTCCGAGTTCGCTTGCCGCAATGGTGAAGCCTGCCGAAGCCGCGATGGAGCGCAAGCCCGTCACGGCGAACTCCCGGCTGATGATGAGAATCACCATCCACGAAGGCACGCGGTGAATATCCACCAAGGAAACCAAGGCGGCGGAGATCAACAGTTTGTCGGCTATCGGATCGAGCAACATGCCGAGCGTTGTGATCTGGCTCCAGCGGCGTGCCAGATATCCGTCGAGCAGATCTGTGGCGGCTGCGGCCAGGAAGATGAGCAGCGCAAGAATTTGGTGGGAAATGCCGACGTTGAGCCACGGGGAATCGCTCAAAAGTGCCGCAACAAGCAACGGCACTAAGAAGATACGAGACAGGGTGAGCAGGTTCGGCCCGTTCATCGATAACTCTAAGGGTACAATCACTGTTCCCGGAGAGCAAACCGGGTGGTGTTTCTTAGGATTTCGACACGTACTTGAGCAGACGCCTGTGTATGGACTCCGGCACTTCTGCTTCGAGCACGCATTTGTCGCGGACGTAGCGAGCTTTAAGCACTTTGCCGCGCTCATGCACCAGGTGAATCGCAGCGCCGTCCGCCGCGGGGATGCGCAGGGTGCAGTGGATGACAGGATCGAGCGTGAGTTCCTGATCGATTTTCGCGAGCAATTCCAGCACCCCAACTCCCGTTCGCGCCGAGATGGCGCAGGCTCCTGCGGGCTGGTACTCGGGGTCCGACAAAATTCTGCGCGCCAGGGCCGCCGGATCGGTTTCGCCTTCGATCGCATCCACTTTATTGAGAACCAGAATCTGCGAAGTCGTGTCGGCGCCGATCTCGGCAAGCGTGGCCATCACGTGCGCGGTATGCTCGGGCGCTTGCGGGGAACTGGCATCCACCACGTGCAAAAGCAACTGCGCTTCCGTCACCTCTTCGAGCGTTGCGCGGAACGCCTTCACCAGGGTGGTCGGCAAGTTGCGAATGAAGCCGACGGTATCGCTCATCAGCACTTTGCGCCGCGAAGGCAATGTCACGTGGCGCACGGTGGGGTCGAGCGTCGCGAACATCTTGGCATCGGCAATCACGCCCGCGCCGGTCAGCTGGTTGAATAAGGTGGATTTACCTGCGTGTGTGTAGCCGACGAGGGCGA
>JBEBFS010000035.1:0-39604 GCA_040081855.1 Bryobacteraceae bacterium
AATGCGGCGTTCGTTCTTCAGCTTCGCGTCGGTCACGGCGCTTTGCGCGCGGACCAAATTCGCTTTTTGGCTGGCGACGTTCGCCTGTGCGGCTGCGATATCGGCCGCAGCGCGAGCGATGGAGGCGCGGGCGCTGACCACGGAGGCCTTGGCGCTTTCGAGGACCGCATTCGATTGATCGACGCGGGCTTGAAAGATGGCCGGATCAATGCGAGCGACCAACTGTCCCTTCTTAACCTTAGTGTTGAAGTCGGCATAAAGCGCAATGATGTTACCCGACACCTGGCTACCCACTTGCACCGTTTTCACGGCATTCACGGCGCCAGTCGCAGTTATGGCTGCTTGGATATCGCCACGGTCGATGACGGCGGTTTGATACGCGGGTTCTGCGGACCCTCGGAAATAATAGACGCCCATAGCAGCGGCAACCACCACCAGGGTGACCGCTAACCACCACTTTTTGCGGTTGGAGTGAGCGGGAACCCGCGCTTTCGGTGGGTCCGGAATCACTGGCGCCAGGGCCTCTGCGGCTGGAGGCAACTCTGCGGCACGTTTAGAATCAACATCTATATTCGGAGGAAGCAATCCGGTCGGTGGCATTTTGCCCTCCTTACGCCAATAGCAGTGCAATTGCCGTGCCGAAGGGCGAAACAGACAATCACGGCATTCCAAGAAGCCGAACCGGCGTTTCCTCAAACACTTGCGCTTGACACCCGATTGCTCCCCACTCCTGGATCGTGTTACTCTCCTTATAGCTTTGAATTCTGTAACATCGTTTGAACCTGCCCAGCATGCCGTGACCGCGGCTCCCTCATACGATCTTCAGTAAGTCCATCGCTAGAACAGAGAGAAACATGAAAGAAACAGGAACAGTGAAATGGTTTAACGCCTCGAAAGGCTTCGGATTCATCGCGCGTGAAAACGGCGAAGATGTTTTCGTGCACTTCTCGGCTATTGAAGCTTCGGGTTATCGCACCCTGGACGAAGGCGCTCGCGTCTCGTTCGTGGTGAAGTCTGGACCGAAGGGTCTGCAGGCTGAACAGGTCAGCCCGATCGCGTAACAGAATTCCAAGAAAAAGAATTCATTAACCAAGGTGAGCGCGGCTGGACCGCGCTCCCTTCCCCAAAGTTCCCTCCTTCCGACCGTGCCGGACTGACCCCCTTGCCGGACTGACATTGATTGGAAAATAGAAACAGAAACTGCCGTTCGTTCAGATTTTGCGGCGTTTAAAGCTCCTCCGTGGCCCTTTTACTCAATACAAATAAGATCTCGAAAGCGTTCGGCGTGCTGCCGCTTTTCCGCGGCGTCTCGGTGACGGTGCATGAGGGCGACCGGCTGGGATTGATCGGCCCCAATGGCTCCGGGAAATCCACGCTCCTGCAGATTTTTGCAGGACGCATCGACCCTGACGACGGCGATCTTGTGGTCCGCAAGGGAACGCGATTGGTGTACGTTCCGCAGGATTCCGAATTTACCCCGGGCGAAACGGTTCGCGACATCGTACAGCGGGCGCTGCGCTCTTCCGGGCTCCACCAAAGCGAATGGGCGGCCAGAGAAGCAGAAACGCTGGGCCGCGCCGGCTTCCGCGATTTCGATGCCGAGGCGCACTTGCTCTCCGGCGGCTGGCGCAAGCGGCTATCCATTGCCGCGGCAATGGTCCAGAGTCCGGATATCGTTCTCCTCGACGAGCCGACCAACCATCTGGATCTCGCCGGCATCGAGTGGCTGGAGAAAGCCCTGCTAGCCGCCCCGTTTTCGTGCGTGGTTGTCAGCCATGACCGTTATTTCCTCGAAAATGTGCCGAACAAAATGGCCGAGCTAAACCGGGTGTATCCCGGCGGACTGTACTTCGTCTCCGGAAATTACAGCGCGTTTCTCGAAGAGAAGGCGGCTTTCCTGCATGCGCAAACCAAGCACCAGGAGGCGCTCGAGAACCGCGTCCGTATCGAGATGGAATGGCTGCGCCGTGGACCGAAAGCGCGCACCACGAAGTCGAAGGCTCGCATCGATAACGCGGGCGAACTGATGGCCGAGTTGGCTGATCTTCGATCCCGCACGCAGACGGGTGAGGCGGGAATTGATTTCGTTGCGTCAGGCCGCAAGACGAAGAGGCTGGTGCACCTGGATCATGTGTCCTTCGGATTTGACGAGAAGCCACTGTTCGATGATTTGCACTTCACGATTACCTCCGGCATGCGCGTGGGACTTGTCGGAGCCAATGGTAGCGGCAAGACAACATTGCTTCATCTGCTCCGCGACGAACTGCACCCGCAAAAGGGAGAGGTGCAACGCGCCGAAGGCCTGCGCATCGTGTACTTCGACCAGCGCCGGCAGATCAATCCGGACTTAACGTTACGGCGCGCGCTTGCGCCCGACAGCGATTCCGTCATCTACCGCGACCGCGTCATCCATGTGGCTTCCTGGGCCTCCCGGTTCCTGTTCACGAATGAACAACTGGATCAGCCCGTCAGCAAACTCTCCGGAGGCGAACGCGCCCGGGTGCTGATCGCCAATCTGATGCTGGAACCGGCCGACCTGCTCCTTCTCGACGAGCCCACGAACGACCTGGATATTCCGACCCTGGAAATTCTAGAGGAAAGCCTGTTGGAGTTCGAAGGCGCGCTGGTCCTGGTCACGCACGACCGCTACTTGCTGGACCGCGTGTCGACGGTAGTGCTCGGCATCAATGAAAACGGCAAGACCGAGCGCTTCGCCGATTATTCGCAATGGGCCGCTGAGCAAGCCGCATTGAAGCAGGCAAAACCAAAGGCCGCCGCAACGGCACCCTCCTCGGTAACCCCACCAGTTGCGCAGAAGAAAAAGCTTTCCTACATGGAGAGCCGCGAGTACGAAACGATAGAGCAAACAATCGCCGGGCGCGAAGCCGCTGTGGAACAACTGCGCGGCTCGGTGAACGAAATCGCGATGAAAGAGCCGTTGAAGCTGGAGCAACTCTATAAAGACATCGAAGCCGCGCAGCAGGAAGTGGATGGACTCTACGCGCGCTGGGCCGAACTAGAGGAAAAGATCCGCTAGCGGCGACGCCGGAAGGCCAAATTTTCTCACAGTGCGTAGGGCATATTCGCTTCCTCCACAGGATATGCGAAGATCGTGGGGCCAATGGAAGTCCGCGTGCTCTTCTCAACAGGCGAACCCGTACTGACGTTGGAACCGGCTGTCCGGGCGTTAGCACGGCGCCGCAGGCGGCAGGCGTCTCTTCCAATAGGAAGGGACGGAACTCCGCGCTAGCGATTGAGAAATGAGGCAAATAGATGCGTACCGCCCGCCTCCTCGTCCTGATGGTGGCTGCGTGGCAGGCAACGGCCTCAGCACAACTCGGTACCTCCTGCGAATCGGAACTCTGCAAACTGGCCGCAGCGAGGACGCTGCCCTCCCTCCGCTGGCCTGACTTCTCCGATCAACGCGAATCGGTTGAGCGCTTCTACGCGCCCACCGGATTCGCATTCGCCTGGACACAAAATGGCCGCCCCACCGAAGCAGCGTACAGAATGATCCAGTTCCTCACCGATGCGGATCAAAAAGGATTGAATCCGGATGATTACGACGCATCGCGATGGGAGGCAAGGATTGGAGCGCTGCAGGCATCGGCATCATCTCCCCGGCCATCCGAACTGGCCGAGTTCGATCTGGAAATGACAGTCAACGCGCTCCGCCTCGTCTCGCACCTTCACTTCGGGCGCGCAAATCCGGGCTGGTTTCATGGCCGAAAGTTTCAGCACGAAGACGCGGACATTCCCTCGATCGTCCATGAAATGATGCTGCCGGGAGTGAATGCGCGCACGACGTTAGATGCAATTGAGCCGCCCTTTGAGAGTTATCGTCAGACGCAGAAGGCTCTGCAAAAGTACGTTGCGCTCACGAAGGAAGGTCATGATGATCCGCTGCCCGTCACGGACAAGCCGCTGGACCCGAAGAAGCCGTATCCGGCGTTGGATCGCATGGCCGCGAAGCTCCGCAAGCTCGGCGATCTGCCGGAATCGGTGCAGGTTTCCGGCGACATTTACGGTGGCGCATTGGTCGATGCGGTGAAGCATTTTCAAGCTCGCCATGGCTTGGACACCGATGGCCGGATTGGCAAAGGTACGTTCGCGGCGTTGAATATGCCGATCGAGGAACGAGTAGGGCAACTACAGCGGACGCTGGAGCGGTGGCGCTGGGTGCCGCACCATTTCTCGCGTCCCCCGATTGTCGTGAATATTCCTGAGTTCGACTTGCGCGCGTTGAATGACAAATACACCACCGAACTCGAAATGAAAGTGGTGGTCGGCAAAGCGTACCGCACCCAGACGCCTGTCTTCGCCGCAGAGATGAAGAGCGTTGTCTTCCGGCCTTATTGGAACGTGCCGGTGAGCATCCAAAGAAAAGAATTGGTGCCGAAGGCGGTCAAAGACCGGGAGTACCTGCGCAAGAACGACTACGAAGTGGTGACACCGCAGGATGTCGTCATCAGCGACGGAACGGTTGATGATGCGATTCTCGCGCAGCTTCGTTCGGCCAAGCTACGGCTGCGCCAACGACCAGGACCTACGAATTCACTGGGATTAATCAAGTTCAATTTTCCCAATGAATACGATGTCTACATGCACGATACACCGGCCCGTGTACTCTTCTCTCAATCCCGGCGCGACTTCAGCCACGGCTGCATTCGCTTAGAGAAACCAGCACAGCTCGCGGAATGGGTGCTGCGCGGCGATGCAAAGTGGACAGCGGAGCAGATCGCAGCACAGATGGAGGATCCCAAGCGCGTGGAGGTTGCCATCAAGCAACCGATCCCCGTACTGATCGTCTATGCGACTGCAGTGGTGCCGAGCACGGGTGAAGTGCTCTTTTTTAACGATATCTACGGCGAGGACGCGCGGCTGGCGAAGATCCTGAGCTTGGGTCCACCGTATGCGGACCGGCCCGCTACCAGCGGCGAACCCGGCCCACGTCCACGTGAATAAAGTTGGACCCGGAATAGTAGCCCACGCCACCTTTCCCCAGCGATAACGCCACGTCGCGAAGCTTTGCCGTTTGGAATCCGGGCAAGCGGATGTCGATGGCCTCAGCCTCCATATGCAGGCTTTTCTTCGCTACGCCCTGCGTGTGGGTGCGTAGGTATTCGTTACTCCACGGCGAACGGTAGCCGCAGACCACGTGCAACTCCGCGCCGTTATTACCGCTGGTCGTCATTAAGGTGGAAAGAAGATCGAACAGGCGGGGGTCGAAGTGATGGATGGCTCCGGTGCGATGATCGCGCAAGAAATAATCCAACTGCGAAAGCGCCTCAGGGATGTAGCGGGAGCCTTCGCGATACGTCAAATCAAGGCGTTGACCTGTGTGGGTGTGGTAGAGCCGCAAGTGTCCCTCTTCCGAAGGGGCCACATTGGCCTCGGGAAGACTGGAGACCGGAGGGATCGACTCACTCCCGGAAACGGAGAGGGTAAACAGTAGAACAACAACGGGAAACAAACTGCGATGATGCAATGCCAGTACCTCGGCGAATTCTAAAACTGTTTTCCCAGGATAACAGGCGGTTGGGGGTCCACGGGACGCCTTGGGCCGTAAATCCTGGAAGTGGTTAAGGTTGTCCGACCTTGAAAAGCAAAAGGAAAAGCAAAAGGGCTAGGTTTTCACCCAGCCCCTCGCTATGAACTACTTTCCCAAAAACTACTTCTTCGCCGGATCGGCCGGCTTGTTGAACTTCGCCGCATCCACCGGAACATTCACCTGGTAGTCGGAAACTTCCAGGAATCCGCGGCCCCCAAGCCAAATGATATTGAACTTGAACGGCAGCTTGACTCCACTCACCTCACGGTAATCGTCAAACTCCAACCGTGTGGGGCTGAGGCCGGCGACCGAGTTGTAGTAGCGGACGTAGCGAACCAGTAGACCGGTTTCCTTGTCGAAGTAGAAGCGGGCCGGGGATTTGCCCGGCGAACTGCCTTCGAGGACAACGATGTCGCGGTCGTTGATGAAGTACGGCAGGCCGACTTTCCATGTGGCGAACGACTTCTTGATGTTGGCCGGGAACATCATTTCCGCATCCAACTTCAGAGCAGCACCTTCGCGTTCGGCTGCATTCTGCAGTGCGATCGGACGATCCGTTCCCGGAGTTGCCGTCCAGCCGTTGCGGCCGTCAAAAATCGTGCTGGCGAGTCCGTTGGGAGACTGAACAAGAAGTGCTCTCTGGTTGGGAGTCTTCGCCCAGATTTCAAACGGAACCTTCGGTGTGTCGTAGCCCTTGTAGGTGCCCTTGCCCATGTAGCTGTTTACGGCGCCGAGTTTTTGGGCGCCGCCCAGGGCATTGATGAACTTGTCGAGGACCTGATCGGCGGTCGGAGTCTTGAGCTCGCTGACGAGGAAATCGTCATTTGGCTCAATCGGCGGTTCGGCGTACAAATCGTCGAGGTTCGGAATGACTTTCGGTTTGTCGGAGCCGCGGTGGCAAGAATAGCAGGTGAGCATCTTGCGGCCGGCGAAGAACTGCTTATTCATGGCGTTCACCATCGCGATCATCGCGCGCGTGGTGCGCTTCGTCTTTACGGTGTCGTCGGCATACAGCTTCCAATCGCCGGCGCTGGCGGTGATGTGGCAGTAGTTGCAATTTGCGCCGAGCGAAGCCGAATAAAAGCTCATCGTCTCCATGAACTCGCTGGCGGTGAGCCCCTTCAGTGCCGTGATGTTCTTGAACACCTCCTCCGCCATGGGCTGCTTTTCCGCGGCCTGTCCGTACATAGCGGGGATAGACAACAAAAATAAGAAAGCAAGGATGAAAACGCTATAAGTCGTAAACTTAGCTGGAAACTTCATATCACCTTTCTCCCCTGCCCTCAACACGCGGACAGTGGAATCTCTTCGCGGGCTTGCGACTGCACCCGCCATCATTTTCGATTACGTTGTCAAAATTGAAATCACACCCGCACGGGTCGCCGCAGGAGGGAACCCATTGAAATACATACATCTTAGGGCCGCATGAACTGCGGCCCTTGGATGAAAGTCTCTCGCGAATGCTCTACTCCCATCAACCAACGGTGGGTGGGAAAAAGACGTTTAGTCTTCTCGCAAATTCATCGGCTGGCCGTCCGGACCAATGATCTTGCCGATCCAGAGCGTCTTTTCGCCGCTCTTCACCTGCAGGCCGGTGATGGTCACCTGATCGCCCGGCTTCAAGCTACGCTTATTCCAGCCGGCGCGGATCAACTTGTTCGGTGCAGTCAGTTCGCCCTGCCACTGCTCCCACTCACCCTTTTCGTTCTTGGCTTTGAAGAAGACCTGAACGTGCGGGTTGCTGAAGACAAAATCCGTGATCTCGCCCTTCACGACCACTTCCTTATCGGTGTTGAACGCCGCCGTGCCATGGTGCGCGAACACAGGCGCAGTGACGACGAAAAGAGCCGTCATGGCCGCTACCAGGACGAACATCGCGATTTTCTTATGATTCATAGAAGAGAGTTTCCTTTCCCTGCCGGCAAAATGAATTTCCGGCTTTTAACACAGCTATATCCTAGCTCCGTTTTTCCCAAAACGTAATCCCCCCGTTGGCATATCTGTAGAGCCACCTTCTAGGGGACAACATTTTCATGTACACCCGTTCAAGTTCCTGTACGCCCGCTCAAGCCTACGTAAATCGCCACTTGCGATAGACGGGGCGAACCTACGTCAAATGCGCCTCGACCGCCGCTTTACCAATCACCGACTTGCTCGCTGCGTCACGGGCATCCGCTTCCGCACCCAACACCTCGGCGAAATTCGTAATATGTTCCCTCAGCAATTCACCTGCCAACTTTCCATTGCCCTCATCGAGTGCGTCGACAATCCTCTGATGGAATTGATGGGACTCGTGCAGGTTTACTTTATTGCGGGAAAGAAGGATGCGCGTGCGCACTTCGAACTGCAAAGCGTCCCAAAAACGGACCAAAATAGAGTTTCCGCTGAGTTCGACGATGCGCCTGTGGAAAGGAAGGTCTTCCGTTGCATAGTAATCGATGTCGCCCGAGTTGGCCGCTTTGTAGATCGCGGCGACCTGGCGGCGGAGTTCTGCGGTATTTCCCCGCAGGCGGGGTGCGGCAAGTTCCGCAGCGTATTGCTCAATCACTGCGCGAGCTTCAAACGCCTCCTGCAGGTCACGCTCGCTCAGACGGCGAACCCGCGTCCCTTTGTAAGGCTCCACTTCGACCAAGCCCAGAGCTTCCAGTTCACGGAACGCTTCGCGCACTGGCCCCTGACTGGTGTTCAGTTCCTTGGCGATCTTTAATTCGACTAATCTGTGCCCAGGTTCGTAAACTCCGGTCAGAATTCGCTCGGACAAAAGGCGCCGGATGCGGTCGCTCATACAGTCGCGAACCATGTCGCCTTGATTGGCCATAATCACCTTGACAATAGATTATCAATAATCGACAATAATGTCACGGCCTTTCTTGATGAAGGTTTGGGCCGGTCCGACGAGCGGGCACCGTCGCGGTAGGCCCGTCCTGAGGTAACCTCAGCAAAGGAACAAAAATGTCAGACGCCGCACTACTAACAGCCGACGCGGTCACGGGCTCGCCCGCACGATCCGTCGTTAATGATTTCAGCATTCAGGTGGCCACGGTCAACGGATCGGGAAGCCAGACGGCCAACACCGTATTGATGCGTTCGCTCTTCCAGATGGGCATTCCGGTTTCGGGAAAGAATATGTTCCCGTCGAACATCGCCGGCCTCCCCACCTGGTTCACCATTCGTGCCAGCAAGAAGGGTTATCTGGGCCGCCGTAGGGAAGTGGACTTCCTGGTGGCGATGAACGCAGAAACCGCACAGGAAGACGTGATGAAGCTGGCCCCGGGCTCGGTTGCCGTCTACGACGAACCGCTGAACCTCAAGAGCCTGCGGGATGACGTCCACTTCTATCCGGTGCCGTTCGATAAGATCGTTGCCGCTACCTGCCACGAAGCCAAGCTCCGCAAGCTCGTCAAGAATATGATCTATGACGGCGTCGTGGCGTATCTCCTTGATATCGATATGGAGGAGATCCACAAGGCGCTGATCCGCCAGTTCGGCAAGCGCAAAGCGAAGGCCGCCGACCTCAATTGGGGCGCGGCGCAGGCCGGCTTCGACTACGCGAAATCGACCTTTGAAAAGAATCATCCGTTCCGAGTGGAGCGCATGAACGAAACCGCCGGAAAGATCATCGTCGACGGCAATTCGGCTTGCGCGCTGGGTGCTCTGTTCGCTGGTGTGACGGTAGTCAGCTGGTATCCGATTACGCCGTCCTCGTCACTGGTGGAAAGCCTGATCGGTTACCTGAAGCGCTTCCGCCACGAGGCGGACGGCAAGGCCACCTACGCGGTGGTGCAGGCCGAAGACGAATTGGCCTCCATCGGCATGGCTCTTGCGGCCGGTTGGGCTGGTGCCCGTTCGATGACGGCAACGGCTGGTCCGGGCATCTCGCTCATGGCCGAATTCATTGGCCTCAGCTACTACGCGGAACTGCCAACCGTTGTGTTCGACGTTGCCCGCGTGGGCCCGTCCACCGGTATGCCGACCCGTACCCAGCAAGGCGACGTGCTGAAAAACGCCCTGCTCTCGCATGGCGACACTAAGCACCCGATGCTGTTCCCTGGCTCTCCGAAGGAATGCTTTGAGATGTCCTGCGAAGCGTTCAACTTGTCGGAATTGTTCCAGACGACGATATTTGTGCTGACGGATCTCGACCTGGGCATGAACACCTGGATGACGGATGCGTTCGCCTACCCGGAAAAACCGATGGCCCGCGGCAAGGTTTTGAGCGCGGAAGATCTGGACCGCCTGGGCGGCTTCGGCCGCTACACCGACGTTGACGGCGACGGTATCCCGTACCGCACGCTGCCGGGCACCGCGCACAAGGGCGCCGCCTACTTCACACGCGGTAGCGGCCACAACGCGAAGGCGCAATACTCTGAGCGCGAAGACGACTACATCAACAACATGGATCGTCTGTTGAAGAAATTCGACACCATGCGTTCTCATGTTCCGACTCCGGTGGTGGATATCCGCGCAGGCGCCAAGGTGGGCATCATCGCCATTGGCACCTCAGACTTCGCAGTAGCCGAAAGCCGCGATCAACTGCGTGATGAGCAGAATCTGGAAACCAGCTACCTGCGTTTGCGCGCCTATCCGTTCAATCAGCAGTTGGAAGACTTCATCAAGGGCCATGACCGCGTTTACGTGGTGGATCAGAACCGCGACGCGCAGTTGCTGGGCCTGATGCGCCTGGAACTGGATCCGGCGCTCACCGCGAAGCTCCGCAGCGTCCGCTACTATGGCGGTCTGCCGCTGGATGCCCGCACCGTTACTGAAGAGATCTTGAAACAGGAGAATGCGTAATGAGCACGGCAACCACACCTCCTCCTCCGAAGAAAGTAAATCGCCTCGGACTGGAAATCCTGAACTATAGAGGCGGCAAGACAACTTTGTGCGCCGGTTGCGGACACAATGCCATCTCCGAACGTATCGTGGAATGCGCTTACGAACTGGGCCTGGAGCCCTGGAGCGTGGCGAAGTTCTCCGGCATCGGCTGCTCTTCGAAGTCGCCCGCATACTTCCTGAACCAGGCGCACGGCTTCAATAGCGTTCACGGGCGCATGCCAGCCGTGGCGACGGGTGCGCTGCTTGCCAACCACACGCTGACGGCGCTGGGCGTCAGCGGCGACGGCGATACGGCATCCATCGGTCTGGGCCAATACATGCACATGCTGCGCCGCAACGTGCCGATGGTGTACATCATCGAAAACAACGGCGTTTACGGGTTAACCAAGGGCCAGTTCTCGGCCACCGCCGATATTGGCTCCACGCAGAAGACGGGCAGCATCAATTCACTGCCTCCGTTCGATTGCTGCTCGCTCGCCATCAAGTGGGGCGCCACCTACGTGGCCCGCTCCTTCAGCGGCGACAAGAAGCAATTGATGGCTCTGATCAAGGGCGCCATCTCCCACAAGGGCCTGGCGGTGATCGACATCATTTCGCCGTGCGTCACATTCAACGATCACGAAGGCTCCACCAAGAGCTACACCTACGTGAAGGATCACGAAGAATCGCTCCATGAGATCGATTACGTGCCCTCCTACGAGGACATCGCGGTGGAAATTGAAGACGGAGCCGTGCAGGATGTTTCGCTGCACGACGGTTCCCGCCTCCGCATCCGCAAGGTGGAGCGCGATTACAACCCGTTCGAACGCGGCCACGCTCTGACCGCGCTGGATGACGCGGAAACGAAGGGTGAACTGCTGACCGGTCTGCTGTACGTTCACACGGGCAAGCCGACCTTCATCGAGCAGCTCAACGTTGTTGACCAGCCGCTGGGAACGCTACCGGAATCGCGCGTGCGTCCTTCGCAGGAAGTGCTCACTACGATCATGGAAGAACTCCGCACGGGCGGAAGTGCCTAAGCCACTTCCACGACTGCTTTTTTAAGTGGGAACGCGCCTGGAAACGGGCGCGTTTTGCTTTTGTAGAAGTATTGGACAGCCAAACGACGGCGATCGAACCCGGGCCGCAAGCCGGGATGACGGCAAGCCTAGACGTTTATCTTGAGCACATTCGCGATCGCTTCAATCAAGCGCTCTGAGCGAATGGGTTTTTCCAAAATATCCTGCAGCATCTTCGATTCGGGCCTCCCTTCCAGATCCTGCGGAATCGCGAGCAGCGCGATCAGCCGCAGGTGCGGGTGCGCCGTGCGCAGGTCGCGGATCAGCGCGAGGCCATCCTCAGGCTTTGGAATGCGCACGTCCAGCACCGCCACTTCCATCTCCATCATGCGCGCCAGTTGGCGCGCTTTATCGGCGCTGGGGGCCAGAAACACAGTGTGTCCGGCGCGGCCTAGAATCATGCGGCGCATTTCGAGGCTAGTGGGATCGTCATCCACCAGCATTATGCGAGCCATCTTCGTTGTGCTCCTTGTTGTGCTCGTCGCGAATTTCTCAGGAAAACTTCACGCCCGCGATTACCAACTGCGGCAGCGCCTGGTTCCAGCTTTCCGGGATTTCATCGAACGGCAGTCGGAACGTTTTTGTTTCACCAGGCTTCAATCCGCCCGTTCGGCCGCCGACGATCGACACGCGCTTGCGCAGCACCATCTGGCCGTATGGATCGTGAAAGATGCAATAAATTTCCACTACTTCCAGCGGCCGGTTACCCGCGTTACCGATCTTTCCGTTAATCTCCACCACTGTCTGATGCATGTAGCTTTCGCTGGCTTTGATCTCTACATCGGACAGTTTCAGATTAGGCGCGTAGGCCTTGGCGTCCGGCGTCAGGCCAACTTGCTGCGCCGGATGCGCGTCCTGCCACTTGAAGTAACCGAGCAGCGCCCCGCCGAGCAGCGTGAATGCGATGAGGATATAAAAAACCGGAGATAGAGAGGAGTCCTGTTTCTTCTGGACTTTTTCGTCACTGGCCACTGATGGTCATCTCCCGAATGAGCAGGGTAGGCGCGGCGATCGAAGTGCGGAATTCGAGGTCGCTGCCAACTTCTTCGATCTCCATCAGCATCTGCTTCAGGTTGCCCGCGATGGTAATCTCCGAAACAGGATACGCCAGCTCACCGTTCTCAATCCACAACCCCGCAGCACCCGACGAAAAGTCGCCGGTAACGGTGTCGCCCCCGCCCCCGATCAACTCGGTCACATACAATCCGTTGGGAATGGACTTCAAAATATCCGCTGCACTCTTGGAACCCGCCTCCAGGAAAAAGTTCCCCGGACCCACACCAGCGTTGCCTGTGATGCCGCGCGACGCGTTGCCCGTCGATTTCATGCCCAGCTTCCGCGCCGTGTAGGAATTCAACAGGTAGTTTTTCAAGACGCCGTTTTCGACGACCACCGTGCGCTGCGAAACTACGCCTTCATCGTCAAAGGGAGTGCTGCCGAACAGGCCGGGAATGGTGGCGTCATCGACGATCGTGATGCAATCGGCTGCAATTTTTTCGCCCAGCTTGCCAGTCAAAAATGACGCGTGCTTGTAAATCGCCGAGCCGTTCACTGCGTCGAACAGATCTCCCAACAACGCCTGCGCCGTGCGCGGCTCAAAGATCACCGGAGCCTTTTGCGTGAAGGGCTTGCGCGGATTCAACCGCCGCAGCGCACGCTCTGCCGCTTTTCTACCGACCGTTTCCGGGCTATCGAGCTTCGCAAACGCGCGCGCGGCGGAGTACCAGTAATCGCGCTCCATCGAATCGCCTTCTTTGGCTACGGGAGACACGCTCAAGCCGCAGCTCGACAGGCGATAGCCACCAACAAATCCAAGCGAATTCGCAAACACGCGGCGGCCCGAGTAGGAACTGAACCCGGCTCCTTCGGAGTTCGAAATGCGCGGGTCAAAATCGAGCGCCGCGCGCTCGGCTTCTTCGGCCATGGCGATGCGCTTGGCAGCTTCCAACTTCTCGACGTTTTCATCGAACAGCTGCAGGTCTTGGGCCAGCTTCCCCAATCGCTCCGGCTCCGGAAGTCCGGCGTGCGGATCTTCAGTGGTCACCTTTGCGAGATCCATCGCCGCGTGAACCATCTTCGCGATGCCATCGGGCGAAAGATCGGAAGTGTACGACGATCCGGTGCGCTGCCCTACCAACACGCGGATGCCCGCGGCGCGCGAGCCCGCTTCTTTCAAGCTTTCAATCTCGCGCATGCGCACGGAGACGGAGAATTCATCGCCCTGGGTGATGGTGCACTCTGCGCCCGTCGCACCCGCGGCACGCGCCTGCTCCACCGCGCCAGCGGCAATCTGTTCGAGATTTACACTCAAGGATGCTGCGTTCATGCCGCCGTCCCACCCACTGTCATGCGATCGATCTTCACCGTCGGAATGCCGACGCCCACGGGCACGCTCTGCCCTTCCTTGCCGCAGGTGCCGATGCCTTCATCAAGCTTCAGATCATGCCCCACCATGCTCACGTGTTTCAGCGCTTCCGGCCCATTGCCGACGAGCGACGCGCCGCGAACCGGAGCCGTGATGCGTCCGCCTTCAATCAAATAACTTTCCGTCGCCGAAAAAACAAAGTTGCCGCTGGTAATATCCACCTGCCCGCCCGCGAACGTCGCGCAGTAAAGACCTTTGGGAACCGAGCGAATGATCTCTTCAGGATCGGCATCGCCGGCGAGCATGTACGTATTCGTCATGCGAGGCATCGGAATGTGTTGATAACTCTCGCGACGCCCGCTGCCCGTGGACGCTGCGCGCATCAGCTTGCTCGAAAGCTTGTCCTGCAAATAGCCACGCAGAACTCCATTTTCAATCAGCACGTTTTTCTGCGTCGGCATCCCTTCGTCGTCCACGTTGAGCGAACCGCGCCGGCTGCCGATGGTGCCATCGTCGATCACCGTGCAAAGAGGGCTTGCCACCTGCTGCCCTATGCGGCCGCTGAATGCGGATGTTCCTTTGCGATTGAAATCCGCCTCCAAACCATGCCCCACCGCTTCGTGCAGCAAGATGCCCGGCCAGCCGGGGCCAAGCACCACAGTCATCTCACCGCTGGGCGCGTCCTTCGCGCTCAACTGCACAATCGCCTGCCGGGCGGCTTCTTTGGCAAAATGCTCCGGCGTCTTTTCGTTGATGAAAAAATCGAGCGTCACACGCCCGCCGCCGCCCGCATGTCCATGCTGCGGAGACCCATCGCCTTCGCGCGCGAACGCAACCACGTTCAAGCGAGCCATCGGCTGGCGGTCAAAACTCAGACGGCCTTCGCTGGTCGCCACCATCACGTGCCGCACGTTGTCGGCGTAGCTCGCCTGCACCTGGAAAATGCGGGAATCATAGGCGCGCGCGGCGCGGTCCGCACGCTTGATCAACTCGACGCGCTCCGCCAGATCCACTTCATTCGGGGTCTGCAGCATCGGATATAGATCGTGCTGGCGGGCAACCTCGAAGCCTGTCTTGACGATGGTGGCGGGCCCGCGAGCGATACAGGCCGCCGTGCGCGCGGCCTTACGGATTTTGTCAGAGCTTAAATCGTCGCTATATGCGTATCCGGTCCGCTCGCCCGCCAGTACGCGCACACCTACGCCCAGCGTTACGCCGCCGGTGGCGCTTTTGACAATGCCCTCATCGATGCCAATCGAGTTGGTCGCCAGGTATTCGAAATACAGGTCGGCGTAGTCGCCGCCGGCCGAGAGGGCTTCACTCAAGTACGATTCCAAATCGTGCTCCGTGATGCCGAACCGCTCGGCGAAAAACGAATCCTGAAAGCTCATAATTCGAGCGTAGCATGGGGCCTTGTTCGGCCCGGTCAAACTACAGCGCTTTCAGTCCCGCCGCTGCAATTTGCTCGTCTTCGTCCGATTTCACACCGGAGACGCCAATGCCACCGATGCAGACGCCCTCGTGCATCACCGGGAGTCCGCCGGTGATCATCAGTCGTCCCGGAAAGCTCACCATCACCGGACGATCCTTCACCATTGCCTCCGCATCGCGCGTCGGTTTGCCGCTCAATGCTGCGGTCTTCGCCTTGAGTGTGGCGATTTCCGGCGATTGCGGATTGGCGCGATCGCGCCGCTCCAAAAGAATGACCGAGCCGTGGTCATCCACAATTGCAATGCTCACGGCCCACTGATTCTTCGCGGCCTCGTCCTGCGCAGCCGCCATCACACGCCGCGCGTCATCGAAAGTCAGGCAAGGTTTCATTTGCATAGGCTTTAGTATCGCCTGCGCCGCCGACGCGACGCACGGGCGGCCACGTCTTGAGGAGGCGTCTTCAGGAGGCCTATTGCACGCCCTTGGCTGCCCGTTTATACTTGCGTTTTTGGTGACCAATACGCAAGAGGCCATGGCGTCACCCGCCCGCATCCTCGATGAATTCGATCCGCTGGCCCCACAAAGGGAAGCCGCGCTGTTCTACGGCCTCTTTCTGCGCGGACACTCGGCCGACGACCTGCGCAAGGATATTGACGTCCCCACCAAGCTCCTCAATAAGATGATGCTGCGGCACCGCAACGAATCCGCCACCCGCGAAAAACTGCAGCGGGTGTACCAATACCGCAAGCAAGTCCTCGCGATCTTCGACGAACTGGTCGTTCGCGAACGCATCAAAGAACGTGTTCAATAGCGGCGGCCCCTTCGTAAATGGGGAGATTGGGCTCTCCCTTCTCATCGTCCGGCTAAAATCAAGACCATTTCTATCGCATATAGCTATTGATCGTCGTTAACAAACTTCTAATCAACACCTTACAACCTTCTTGACAACCCACCTCGGGCTTGCCATAATCGATTCAGGACTAAATTGGTCTGACTAGACCAAATCAGTCGTAGATCGAATCCTCAATGTTGAAGTTAACCAAAAAAGCGGATTACGGATTGATCGCCCTGCGGCACTTGGCGCAGACGGGGCGGCGGCCGGAAACGGGTGTGTGGACCAGCGCTTCGGCCAAGGATATCGCCGATGCCTACGGCATTCCCCTTCCCCTGCTTTCGAAGGTTCTGCAGCGGCTTGCCAAAAGTGGCATGCTCGCCTCGGAGCAAGGAACGAACGGCGGCTACCGTCTGGCGAAAGACGCTTCGCAGATTTCGACGCTGGAAGTGATTCGCGCCATCGATGGTCCCATCATTTTGACGCAGTGTTTCACCGAGCACTCCGGATGCTCCCGTACGGAGCTGTGCCCGGTGCGCGAGCCGCTGCGGAAGGTACATGAAGGAATCCTGGGTTTGCTTTCGAGCATCACACTAGCGGACCTGGCCAACGACGATATGCCGGTTCCTGTCTTCCGGCCCAGTCTCACCAAGATCACAATGCCCAGCGTGGAAGCCGCGGGCATGGAAATTGCGAGTTCGTAATGAAACTGCCTATCTACATGGATAATCACGCGACCACCCCGGTGGATCCGCGAGTCTTCGAAGCGATGCGCCCGTATTTGACGGAGATCTTCGGCAACTCGGCCAGCCGCAACCACAGCTTTGGCTGGCAGGCCGAAGAGGCCGTGGATAAAGGCCGCAAACAGGTGGCGGACCTCATCGGCGCCACGTCGAAGGAAATTGTGTTCACCAGCGGCGCTACTGAGTCCAACAACCTGGCGCTGAAGGGCGTGGCCCAGATGTACGCCGAAAAGGGCAACCACATTATCACGGCCGCGACCGAGCACAAAGCGATTCTCGATACGTGCAAGCGCCTGGAAAAAGAAGGCTGCCGTGTGACGTATCTGCCGGTGCAGACCAACGGCCTGGTGGATCTGGATCAGCTGAAGGCAGCCATCACCGACAAAACGATTTTGATCAGTATCATGCACGCCAACAACGAAATCGGCGTGCTGCAGCCCATTCGCGAGATCGGCAAGATCGCCCGCGAACACGGCGTGTTGTTCCATACGGATGGCACGCAGGCCGCGGGTAAGGTTCCGGTGGACGTGAACGCGGATAACATCGACCTGCTTTCGATCAGTGCGCACAAAATGTATGGACCGAAGGGCGTCGGGGCACTTTATGTTCGCCGTCGTAATCCTCGCGTGCAGTTGACTGCGCAGATGGATGGCGGTGGTCATGAGCGCGGCATGCGTTCGGGCACCTTGAACATTCCCGGCATCGTTGGCCTCGGCGAAGCCTGCGCCATCGCGCAGAAGGAAATGGCGCAAGAAGGCAAGCGCCTCTCGTTCCTCCGCGACAAGCTGCGCAACAAACTGATGAATGCGCTCGACGAAGTCTACGTCAACGGCACCGAAGAGCACCGCTTGCCGAACAACCTGAACATTAGCTTTGCGTACGTCGAAGGCGAATCGCTGCTGATGGGTATCAACGACGTCGCCGTATCCAGCGGTTCGGCTTGCACCTCGGCCACGCTGGAACCGAGTTACGTTTTGAAAGCGCTCGGTGCGGGCGACGATCTGGCGCACTCCTCCATCCGTTTCGGCATCGGCCGCTTCAACACGGAAGAGGAAGTGGATTACGTCGCGGATAAAGTCATCGACGTGGTGAGAAAGCTGCGTGAGCTTTCCCCGCTCTACGAAATGTTCAAAGAAGGCATCGACTTGACGAAGGTCGAGTGGACGGCGCACTAAAGGGTTTGCAATAAGGAGCAAGCATGTATTCCGATAAAGTCATCGATCACTACAACAATCCGCGCAACGTGGGTTCCATGGACAAGAACGATCCGAACGTCGGCACCGGCATGGTGGGCGCGCCGGAGTGCGGCGACGTGATGAAGCTCCAGGTGAAGGTGAACCCGGAAACGGGTGTCATCGAAGACGCCCGATTCAAGACGTTCGGCTGCGGCAGCGCCATCGCGAGTTCGTCGCTCGCCACAGAATGGCTGCGCGGCAAGACCGTCGATGAAGCGCTCGAAATCAAGAACACCGACATCGTCAACGAGCTGGCTCTGCCGCCGGTGAAGATTCACTGCTCGGTGCTGGCCGAAGACGCCATCAAGGCCGCGATTCAGAACTATAAGGAGAAAGCCGGCTCGGCCGCGAATGTACCCGCGGAGGCCAAGGCGTAAGTCAGGGCAATGGTCAACGTCACTCCTAAAGCCGTAGAAAAGATCCACTCGGCCTTCCAGCGCGAAAAGGTCAAGGGTGGCCTGCGCCTGGGCGTGCTCGGCGGAGGCTGCTCCGGCTTAAGCTATCAGTTCAAGTTCGATCCGAAGCCGCGCACCACCGATCAGGTGCTGATGTTTTCCACCACAAGCGGCGACGAGGTGCAGGTCTATATCGATCCAAAAAGCCTGGTGTTCCTTGACGGCATGACGCTCGATTGGAAAGATTCGCTGATCCACTCGGGCTTCGTGTTCGATAACCCGCACGCAAAAAAGAGCTGCGGCTGCGGCACGTCTTTCGCGGCGTAAGGAAGGCGGGTCCCGGGCCCGGGCCGAGGGTCCATCCCCACCGTATCTATGCGTTATTATGAAGCGCTCGGCATCGAGCAGAAGCTGGCCCTGGACGCTGAGGATTTGAAGCAGCGTTTCTACGGGCTAAGCCGCCAGTGGCACCCCGACCGCTTCGCGAGATCAGGAGAGGCCGAAAAGCGGAAGGCGTTGGACATGACTTCGTTATTGAACGACGCCTTCCGCACACTTAAAGATCCCATCACCCGCACCGAATACCTCTTGGAAGAAAACGGGATGGGGCCTGCCAAGAGCGCTCCGCCGGAGTTGCTTGAAGAAGTGTTCGAGCTGAACATGGCGCTCGACGAATTGCGCGACGGCGATGAATCCGTTCGCGGACAACTGACCGGCGCCCGCGCGCGATTCATAGCCATGCGCGACGAGATCGACCAAAACCTCGCGGCCACGTCTGCCAAATACGACGAGGCGCCTTCCAAAGAAACGTTGGGTCAGATCCGATCAGCGCTCGACCGCCGGCGGTACATTTCGAATTTGGTCCGCGACGTCGACAAAGAACTGAACAAATAACGACATGTCCACCTTTCAAATTGATTTCGGCAACGCGGGCGAGAAGATCGTTGGCATCGATCTGGGCACCACCAACAGCCTGGTTGCCGTCATGGACCTCACCGGCCCGCGCATTCTTGGCGGCATCGTGCCCAGCGTGGTTTCCGTTGCTGAATCGGGCGAAGTAATAGTGGGCACCGAAGCCCGCGAAATGCTGCTGACGCATCCTGAGCGCTCCGTCTACTCCGTCAAGCGCCTGATGGGCCGCGGACTCAGCGACATTCAGGAAGAACTGAAGCTCTTCCCTTTCCACCTGGCCAAGAGCAGCGAAACGGTTCTGCGATTGGACATTGGCGGCAAAGTGATGACGCCGCCCCAGGTTTCCGCGCACATTCTCCGCAAGTTGAAGGAGGACGCCGAAGCCGAACTCGGCGTGCCCGTTACACAGGCCGTCATCACCGTTCCCGCCTATTTCAACGACGCCCAGCGCCAGGCCACCAAAGACGCCGGCCGCATCGCCGGTCTTGAAGTTCTGCGTCTGGTGAATGAGCCAACCGCCGCAGCGCTTGCCTACGGACTCGACAAGCGCAATCAAGGCATCATCGCGGTTTACGATTTTGGCGGCGGAACGTTCGATATTTCAATACTCCGTTTGCACGATGGCATCTTTGAAGTGCTGGCCACCAACGGCGACACCCACCTGGGCGGCGACGACATCGACAACCTGTTGCTCCGCATTGCGCTCGAAGACATTCAGTCCGAGTGGGGCGAGGATATCTCCGGCAAGAACGACGCCGTGCAGCTTCTGCGGCGCGCCGTGATTGATGCAAAGGAAAAACTCTCTTTCGTGCCCACCGCCGTCATCGAGATGGCTTACGGCGGTAAGCGCTACCAGCGCGAGATCAACGTCGCGCTGTTCGATAAGCTGATCGAACCCATTGTCGAGAAGACTCTAAACTCCTGCCGCGAGTGCCTCAAAGATTCCGCAGTGCCGGTGGAAGAAATCGACGAAGTCGTGATGGTGGGAGGCTCCACACGTATTCCTCTGGTGCGCTCGGCCGTCGAACGCCTGTTCCGCACGCGTCCGCATACGGAACTGAATCCCGACGAAGTGGTCGCGCTCGGCGCTGCCGTGCAGGCGGGTATCCTGGGCGGCGAGGTGGAAGACCAACTCCTTCTCGACGTGACGCCGCTGTCGCTTGGCATTGAAACGATGGGCGGTCTTGTTTCGAAGCTGATCCATCGCAACTCGACGATTCCCGCATCGGCAACCGAACAATTCACAACCGCCGTCGACGGCCAGAAGAACGTCCTCATCCACGTCGTCCAAGGTGAACGCGAACTGGTAAAAGACAGCCGCAGCCTCGCGCGCTTCGACTTAAAAGACCTGCCTCCGATGCAGGCCGGCATGGCCCGCATTGAAGTGAAGTTCCTGATTGACGCCAACGGCATCCTTAGCGTCACTGCGCGCGACATGCGCACAGGCAAGGAACAAAGCATTGAGGTGAAACCGTCCTACGGCCTAAGCGATGAACAGGTTGAGGCGATGATCCTCGAATCGTTCAACGAGGCCGAGCGCGATTTCCAGGAGCGACAGGTGCGCGAAGCGCGCGTTGAAGCCGATGCGATTCTGGCCGCCACCGAAAAGGCCCGCCGCAATGATGTTTACTCGGACCTCAGCGATGATGAGCGCGCAGCCATCGACCAATCGGTGAATGAACTGCTGGTCGTCTATCACTCCGACGATCATATTCTGATTCGCACCAAAATCGACACGCTGAACGAAGCCACTCAGAAGCTGGCAGAAAATATCATGAACACGGCCGTGCGCGGCATGCTCAAAGGGACCAAGCTGTAACGGGGGCTTCGCCTCCACTCGCTGGGTTTCGCCCGGCACGATCTCGGACGTATCGCAGTAGTATAAAAATGGCGCAGCGCCCCCAGGAGGCACCCATGCCCGATCTCACGTGGTCTGATCTCGAAGACATTGCTTTGGCCTTATACGATAAGTTCCCCGACCAGGACCCGTCCTACATTCGCTTCACCGACCTGCACAAATGGGTGACGGAGCTTGAAGGGTTCTCCGACGATCCATTGAAGTCGAATGAAGCGAAGCTCGAAGCCATTCAAATGGCCTGGCTGGAAGAATACAAGGACAACCAGTAGATCGGATGGCGGCCCAAACGAAGCGTTCCCATGGGTGGCGCATCGCCTGCGCCACGACTGTTGTTCTCACCGCCGGAGCGTGGCTGGTGCACGCGCAATCGCCGTTCCTCACTCCGCAGATGCGCATTGTCACAGCGCACATCACGGCGAACTCGCTACGCGGCAACCTTTCGTTTCTCGCGTCGGATTTGCTCGAAGGCCGAGATACACCGTCGAGCGGACTCGACATCGCTGGAGAATATATCGCCGCGCAGTTCCGCCGCCTGGATCTGGAGCCTGCGGGAGACGACGGCTACTTCCAATCCGTAACCGTTTACCCGGAACGCGCCGATTCGCCCACATCGCGTAATGTCATTGGCATTCTGCGCGGCTCGGATCCCAAGCTGAAGGACACGTATGTGATGCTCTCCTCGCACTACGATCACCGCGGCATAGCGGAGACGGGCGACGACCGCATCTACAATGGCGCAAACGATGACGGCAGCGGCACCGCTTCGGTGATGGAAGTGGCCACCGCACTAGCCTCGCTCCATCCGCGTCCGAAGCGCAGCGTTATCTTCATTCTTTTCTGCGGCGAAGAAAAAGGACTGCGCGGCTCGCGCTACTACGTGGCGCATCCCCTCGTCCCGCTGGCCAAGACCATTGCGCATTTGAATTTGGAGCAAGTCGGCCGCACGGACGCCACGGAAGGAATGAAGGTAGGCATCGCGAACGTCACGGGCTTCGATTTTTCAAGCATGGTCCCCGTGTTAGTAGATGCAGGACGCCGAGTGAACGTGAAGATCCTGAAAGACGAAGCCTCCAGCGATGCCTACTTCGGGCGCAGCGATAACGGCTCTACCGCGCGCATGGGTCTTCCCGCGCACACATTGAGCGTCGCCTACAATTTTCCTGATTATCACGCCGTGGGAGACGAGTGGCAGAAGATCGACTATGACAACATGGCGAAGATCGATCAAGCCGTCGGCATCGCGATCCTGAATCTGGCGAATGCTTACACCGCCCCAAAGTGGAACAACAACTACCCCGCCGCGCAACCCTATGTGGATGCGGCAAAGAAACTAACGAAGCCGGAATAGTTCATCGAAGCAGAAAAGGCCTGAGGGTTAACCCTCAGGCCTTTTCTGCTTCCAACGCTTACTTGTGTGCGCTGAGCGCCTTCACGATTTCGCCCGTGAAGCCCTTGGCGTCGCCGAAGAGCATCAGAGTTTTGTCGAGATAGTACAGCTCATTGTCGATACCGGCGAAGCCCGGATTCATACTCCGCTTGATCACCATAACGGTATGCGCTTTGTCGACATCCAGAATCGGCATGCCATAAATCGGACTGGCTTCGTCGTGACGCGCGGCAGGGTTCACCACGTCGTTCGCGCCAATTACCAGAGCGACGTCGGCTTCGGCGAAGTCCTGGTTGATGTCTTCCATTTCGTGCATGCGGTCGTAGGGGATGTCCGCCTCGGCCAGCAGCACGTTCATGTGGCCAGGCATACGTCCGGCCACCGGGTGGATGGCGAAATCCACCTGCACGCCTCGCTTATTGAGAATGTCCGTCAGCTCACGTAATTTGTGCTGTGCCTGCGCGACGGCCATACCGTAACCCGGCACCACGATCACGCGGCGTGCGCTTTCAAGAATTGATGCTGCGTCTTCGGGGCTTGCTGAGCGCACGGGTTTCTGCTCACCCGCCGCGGCAGTGGTCGCTTGCGCCTGACCGAACGCGCCGAACAGAACGTTGGTGAACGAACGGTTCATCGCCTTACACATGATTACGGAAAGGACAAAGCCTGAGGCCGCATTCACCGATCCAGCGATGATCAGCAGCCGGTTTTCAAGCGCGAATCCCATGGCAGCCGCCGCAGCGCCCGCATAGGAGTTCAACAGCGCGATCACCGTCGGCATGTCGCCGCCGCCGATGGGAAGGATCAGCAACACGCCGAATAGGAGCGACAATCCCATGAACGCCGGAAACACCCAACCGGGCGTCGGCATGAGAATCATCCAAATACCCAGCGCGGCGGCAAACGCAAACAGCAGCAGGTTGACGACGTTCTGGCCCTTGTACGTGATGGGCCTCGTCGGCACAATTTCCTGCAGCTTGCCGAACGCCATGACGCTGGCCGTGGTAGTCAGATATCCGAGCAGAATCTCGATCACCAGCGCCACCATCTTGAATCCGGTGGTCGGCTCGCCCGCGGCTACGTCCTTGTAATACTCCGCAGTCCCCACAAGGGCCGCTGCGAATGCACCGAACGCGTGGGAGATAGCGGTCAACTGCGGAACGGAGGTCATCGGCATCATGTACGCCAGCGGCGCGCCGATCGCAGCACCGACGACCATCGCCCCGACGATCCATTCAATATTCACCGCCCCAATGCGGAGCAGTGTGCCGATGATGGCCAACAACATGCCGAACTCGCCCGCAATCACGCCACGGCGGGCAGTGACCGGAGAACTCAGCCACTTAATCGAGAGAATGACGCAAAGTGCGGCGACGATATACGCCATCTGATAGAAGGACTGGGTCACTTGCTGCCCTCCTTCTTCTTGAACATCTTTAGCATGCGGTCCGTGATCAGGAAGCCGGCCACGATGTTAATCGTCGCGAACATCACGGCGACGGTACCGAGGATCTTGCTCAGCGTGGGCGATCCACCGTCACCGGTGACCAAAATCGCGCCCACCACTGAGATCGCCGAGATCGCGTTGGTCAGCGACATCAGCGGCGTATGCAGCAGCGGTGATACGCGTTTGACGAGTTCCAGTCCTAGCGGGACCGCCAGGATAAGGATGTAGAGACTAACTTCAATTTCCGTAGTCATGAATATATACCTTGATTACCGGTTAAGATTTGGCGGCCAGCAGTTCTTTGACGCGCGGATTCACCACTTCGCCGTTTTGCGCCACAAGCGTATCGCGCACAATGTCGTCGTTGGTGTCGATCTTAAACTCGCCTTCCTTCGTCATCATGTTCTTGAGGAACGTTACGAGGTTCCGCGAATACATCTGGCT
The DNA here is from genome assembly GCA_040081855.1 of Bryobacteraceae bacterium. GTDB lineage: Bacteria > Acidobacteriota > Terriglobia > Bryobacterales > Bryobacteraceae > Palsa-187. The sequence goes on from JBEBFS010000035.1 coordinate 24,495, forward strand.
GGCGTGGCCTGGAACCGTGGCCGGTAGATTCACCGGGCCGATGACGGAGACTCCATTTTCGAGGACCGTTTCCCCTGCCTTGGTCACTTCACAGTTGCCGCCATATTGCGCCGCCATGTCGAGGATCACCGTGCCGGGCTGCATGCCGTGCATCATCTGGCGCGTGATCAAAAGCGGTGCCCGCTTTCCCGGAACGGCCGCAGTGGTGATCACCACGTCCTGCTCCGTCAGCACAGCCGCCATCTGGTCGCGCTGGCTCTGAATTTCTTCCGGCGTCAATTGGCGGGCATAACCGCCCTGCCCTTCACCGCCGGAACCAATATTGATGTTGACGAACTTGGCGCCCAAGCTTTCGATCTGCTCCTTCACGGCTGAGCGGACGTCATAGCCGCTGACAACCGCACCCAAGCGGCGCGCGGTGGCAATCGCTTGCAGTCCGGCAACGCCCGCACCGATCACCAGCACTCGGGCCGGAGCAATCGTGCCCGCAGCCGTCGTCATCATTGGGAACAATCGAGGCAGCGACGAGGCCGCAAGCAAAACGGCTTTGTATCCAGCGATGGACGCCATAGACGAGAGCACGTCCATGCTCTGCGCGCGTGTAGTGCGCGGCACCAGTTCCATCGCAAACAAAGTCACGCCCGCTTTCGCGTAACGCTCGGCAAGCTGCGGATTACCCAACGGGTCGCACAAGCCGATCACGACTTGCCCTTTGCGCAGCGCTTCCGGCTCCGGAGGCACCACGGTAAATAACACGCTTGCGTTTTGCAATACCTCGGCGCGAGTGGCCACCTTCACGCCCCTTGAGGAAAAGGCTTCATCTGGCAAGCCGGACTCCACACCGGAGTCGCGTTCCAACCAAACCTCAGCGTTTACTTTGCTGAGGACGTCCATAACCTTGGGCGTCAGGGCAACACGGCGTTCGCCGGGCTGCGTTTCTTTGAGAACCCCTACCGAAAGGCCCAATGTACTGCTCCCCTCCTAAAATTCTGTCGAAGACGCAAACGCGGTGTCGCGCTCAGCGCCTAAACTTCTTTGATAACAAAAACAACGGCCCTTTGGGCTGCTGACACTAACGATATTCTTCAAGCAGCGCGTCCAAGGCGCCTGCGCCGGGACACAATTTTTCAAACGGCACTCCCCCCAGCGGCACGGCCGGGGTGTTGTTCATTTCGTGCATGTCCGGAATGTTCTCATCCACGAACAAAATACCAGTGGCGATCTCGCCCTTGCTCTGCTGCAAATAATCCAAAACCTTCCGGCGGTCCCGTGGATCGTAATCTGGAGGAACCGCGGTAAAGCGCAGCGTGCTGCCGTCATGCATCGTCACCGTAGTTGTACCCTGATTACCGATCGTCGCGACAATTTCCTCCGCCGGAGGAACGAAATCCGTCTGCGTCGCCTTCTTCGAATGCTGACGCGTGTACAAATAGCTCTTCGTCGAGCCACTGTGATCGTTGAACGTTACGCACGGCGAAATGACGTCGACCAAAGCGAATCCGCGATGCGCGATGGCGGCTTTCAGAATCGGCACCAACTGTTCCTTGTCGCCCGAAAAACTCCGCGCCACAAACGTCGCGCCGATGCTCATCGCAAGCGTCGCAGGATCGATCGGCGCCATGCGGTTCGCTTCGCCGCGTTTGCTCTTGGAACCCACATCCGCCGACGCCGAAAACTGCCCCTTGGTCAATCCGTAAACGCCATTGTTTTCGATGACGTACAGCATCTTCACATTCCGGCGGATCGCGTGGCACATGTGGCCAAGGCCAATCGAGAGCGAATCTCCGTCGCCCGAGATGCCGATATACGTCAGTTCCGGATTTGCCGCCGAAGCGCCCGTCGCAATCGCTGCCATGCGGCCGTGCGCCGAGTTAAACCCATGCGCCCCGTTCACAAAATACGTCGGCGTCTTCGAAGAGCATCCAATGCCGCTCAACTTCGCGATCATGTGCGGAGGCGTCGAAAGTTCCCATAACGCCTTGGTGATCGCCGCGGTTACCGAATCGTGCCCGCATCCGGCGCACAACGTGGACATCGCGCCTTCGTAGTCGCGCAGAGTCAGCCCTAACTTGTTGCGGTGCAAGCTCGGGTGGATCGCTACAGGTTTGGCTATCGATGGCATCTGACGTTACTCCCACATATCCGAAACCACAGTGCGCGGCTGATCCGGGGCCAAACCGCCGCCATTCAATAAATGTTGCGTCTGATGGAAAACAGGTTCCACCACATGTTTGGCGCTCAACGGGAAGCCCCCGTAGACTAACACGGATCGCAATTGCGCCTTAGCCACCGGCGTTTCCAGCACTAGCAGAGACCGCAACTGCGCATCGCGATTCTGCTCCACAATGAAACACAAATCGTGCTCGTTCAAGAATGTCTTCACCGATTGCGTGAACGGGAACGCACGAATGCGCATGTAGTCCGCGATGATGCCCTTCGAAGCCAGAATTTCCACGGCCTCACGCACCGCGCGGTCGCAGCCACCAATGGTAATGATACCGATCTGCGCGCCTTCTCGATGTTCAATCACCGGCTCCGGCACAAACTTCGCGGCGGACTTATGCTTTTTCAGCAACCGGTCCACAACTTCCTGATATTCGTCCGGTGTCTCCGTGTACCCGCCAAACTTGTTGTGCCCGGAACCGCGCGTGAAGAACGCTCCCTTGGAGTGCACGCCCGGCAGCGTTCGCGCAGCGACGTGATTTTCGTCCGCTGGATTGTAGCGCTGATATTTCTGGATCTTCTCCAGTTCCTCGGCGGTCAACACCTTGCCGCGATTCGGACGATAGCTCCCGTCCCACTGGAAGCGCGGCACCACCCAATCGTTCATGCCGATATCCAGATCCGTCAGCATGAACACCGGCGTCTGGAACTGCTCTGCAAGATCGAACGCCTTGCGAGCCATGTCAAAGCATTCCGCCGGATCGGACGGCAGTAGCACAATGTGCTTCGTATCGCCGTGCGACGCATACGCTGCTTCCATCAAATCGCCCTGCTGCGTCCGCGTCGGCATACCCGTCGACGGACCCACGCGCTGCACATCGATCAATACAGTCGGAATTTCCGCGTAATACGCGAGGCCTAGCAACTCATTCATCAGCGATACGCCCGGCCCCGAAGTAGAAGTGAACGCGCGAGCGCCGTTCCACGACGCGCCAATCACCATGCCGATCGCGCCCAGTTCGTCTTCCGCCTGCAGGATGCAGTAGTTGTTCTTGCCGGTTTCGGGATCCTTGCGATACATCTCGCAGAATTCCTTGAACGCGTCCATTACCGACGTCGACGGCGTAATCGGATACCACGCAGCCACCGTCGCACCCGCATAAACGCATCCCAGCGCCGCCGCCGTGTTGCCATCGATCAGAATCTTGTCGCCATTGGCATCCATCTTTTCCAGATAGAACGGCAGCGGGCACGGGTAATGTTCTTTCGCGAAGTCGTAGCCCAGCTTCAGTGCCTTGAGGTTTGATTCGCGCAACGCTTTTTTCGCTGCGAACTTTTCGTCCAGCAGTTGCTCCACCACGCCCATGTCTACATCGAGCAGCGCCACCAGCGCGCCCGCGTAGGAGATGTTCTTCATCAGAATCCGCTCGCGGGAACTGGAGAACGTCTCGTTGCACATGTGCGAGAACGGAATACCCAAAAACGTAATGTCGTCGCGATGCAGGCTTGGGTCCAGCGGCCAGGTTGCATCGTAAAGCAGATACCCGCCCTCGCGCACTTCTTTCACGTCGCGCGCGTAAGTCTGCGAGTTCATCGCGATCATGAGATCGTAATCGAGCGCCCGCGCCGTGTGCCCATCCTTATTGACGCGGATTTCATACCAGGTCGGCAGCCCCTGAATGTTCGACGGAAACAGATTCTTGCCGGAAACCGGAATCCCCATGCGGAAGATCGCCTGCATCAGCAAGCTATTCGCGCTGGCGGAGCCCGTTCCGTTGACGTTCGCAAGCTTGATGGCGAAGTCGTTTACGCGTGTACGTAAGAGCTGGTGCAAGCTTCTCTCCCTGCGTATGTAGTGAGGAGTTCGAATTTCTGCATGTCCCACGCGGCCGTGGGACAGCGCTCGGCGCACAACCCGCAGTGCACGCAGAGATCTTCATCTTTCAGCATCAACCGTCCGGTCTGCGGCAGCGCGGCCGACGCATAGAGCGCCTGATCCGGATTCACCGCCGGAGCCGAAAGTTTCTGCCGAACCCCTTGCTCCTCGCCATCCGGAGTAATGGTCAGGCACAGCAACGGGCAGATATCGATGCAGGCGTCGCACTCGATGCACAACTTCGGAGTGAACACGGTTTCCACGTCGCAGTTAAGGCAACGCTGCACTTCGCGCGCGGTCTGCTCGGCGTCGAACCCAAGCTCCACTTCCACGCTCAGTTGCTTGAAGCGCTGCGCAAGATCCACGTGCACCATCTTCTGGCGCGTCGCGGGGTTGTAATCGTTGTGATAGCTCCACTCGCTGAGCCCCATCTTCTGGGTGGTCAGCTTCATGCCTTGCGGCGGACGCTCGGTCACCGGCGTTCCGTGGCAATAGTTGTCGATCGAAATGGCCGCTTCGTGCCCATGAGCCACGGCCCAAATAATGTTCTTCGGACCGAACGCCGCATCGCCACCGAAGAAGATGCCGGGACGCGTCGCCATCAGCGTCTTTTCATCCACCACCGGCATGTCCCATTTGTTGAACTCAATGCCCAGGTCGCGCTCGATCCACGGAAAGGCGTTGTCCTGGCCGATGGCCAAAATTACGTCATCCGCCGGCAGGAATACCGTGTCGATCACAGTCGATTTCTTCGCGTCCGCGTCCCACTGCAGGCGTTCAAACTCCATGCCCTTCAGGACGCCATTCTCCAAAACGAAGCGCTTGGGCGCATGGTTGATCACAATCTCGACGTTCTCTTCTTCGGCGTCTTCCAACTCCCACGGCGACGCCTTAAAGTATGCGCGCGGTCGGCGCGCCATCACTTTAATGTCTTTCCCGCCAAGCCGAGCGGACGTCCGGCAGCAATCCATCGCCGTATTCCCCACGCCGATGATCAGCACTTTCTCACCGATCTTTTCGGTATGGCCAAACGTCACCGATTCCAGCCAGTCGATACCAATATGAATGCGGTCACTCTCTTGACGCCCCGGGATCTCCAGATCCTTGCCGCGTGGCGCCCCGCTGCCGACAAAAATCGCGTCGAACTTTTGATCCAGCAGGCTCTTCAGGCTGTCTACCGGCGTGTTGTAGCGAATATCCACGCCCATGCCCAAAATCGCGTCGATTTCGAAATCCAGCACACTATCCGGGAGCCGGAAAGACGGAATGTTGGAGCGCATCAAGCCGCCGGGCTTTGCGAACTTCTCAAAGATGGTGACGTCGTAGCCCACCTGCATCAAATCGTTCGCCACCGTCAGAGACGATGGACCCGCCCCAATGCACGCCACGCGCTTCCCGTTCTTTTGCGAGGGAGCTTTCGGCAGGCGGTCCTGCACATCGCCCTTGTGATCCGCGGCCACGCGCTTCAAGCGGCAGATCGCGACAGGCTTTCCGTCCAGGCGCCCGCGGCGGCACGCGGGTTCACACGGTCGGTCGCACGTGCGGCCAAGTATTCCAGGGAATACGTTCGACTCCCGATTGAGCATATACGCATCGGCGAAGCGCCCCTGCGCGATCAATCTTATGTATTCGGGCACGTTTGTGTGAGCCGGGCAGGCCCATTGACAATCGACGACCTTGTGAAAAAAGTTCGGGTCGTCCGTATTGGTTTTCTGCAAACTTCCCCCCACCAAAACGAACTATGCTCTGACCGCACTCGCGCGGGCCATAGTGTCGCGCGAGAACATCCTCACCGCAAGAACGTGTGCCAGTATGCTACCGGTGTCCGCGAACTGGATGCCGTCTGATATTGTACTTCATCCCCGTCCAATTGGCGCTCTGGAAAGGCGATATGATAAGAAGTTCTGGCGCTGATTTGGGGAAACGCGTCTCCACGCCGGCACACTCGTCTAAGGGGATGATATCGTGCCATGCAAGACGTTCTTCGAAATTTACGGCGAAGAAAGAGCGACAATACGGAAGTCGAGGCATTGATCATGCGGCGGTTTTCGCATAGCGGACAGTTCGTTGGGTTCCTGTTCGCCTGTTTGCTCCTATGGGCACCCTCGCTTTTTGCGATTGATCCCAGTCGCAACACCTCTCAGTATGTCCACCGGGTTTGGCTGTCCCAACCCGGTCTCTCCCAAGGTCCCATTCTCGCAATTGCGCAGGATCGCGACGGATTTATTCTGCTCGCAACATCAAATGGCGTCGTGCGTTTTGACGGCGTGCGGTTTTCCGGCCTGCCAGTGCTCAAAAAGCACCCATTGCCCGACGCGTGGGTCTGGAATCTGGCAGTGGACTCAGCCAATCGAATTTGGATTCGTACCAACGACGGTTCATTGACGCGCGTCAGCGGCGATGTTGCGAAGGTATTTACCGCCGCCGACGGCCTCCCAGACGGCAAAGCATCTTGCTTACAAGCAGCCCTGGACGGCGGCGTTTGGGTTTGTACGCCCACCGGGCTTCTGCACTTTGACGGCGACAAATCCGAGTTCCATCCCGCTCCCGGAGGCAGGTTCGCCGCCGAACCGGCCCGAGCTTGTGAAACCAAAGATCACGTGCTGTGGATGGGCGGCACGGAAGTTGCCGAAATCTACGGTTGGGACGGGAAGAACTTCCTCACGCAAAAACTGCGGTCCATTTCGCCTTACATCGGCGTCCGGTCCATCGCTTGCACGGATGACCGCCTCTGGGTGGGAACGGACGATGGACTCCTCGAAATTCGAGATAAAAAAGAGAAACACTATTCCGTCGCGGACGGTGTCCCCGACGAATTCATCGTCAGCCTCGGCGAGACAAAGGGACCAGATCTTTGGGTTGGAACGCGAAAAGGCATCGGCCGCTTCCATAACGGCGAATTCTTGAATTACGGTATCCGTGACGGACTCTCGCACAGTACGGTCTATGCGATGTTCGAAGACCGGGAGGGCAGCGTATGGGTGGCTACCAAGAGCGGGTTGAACCAGTTCCTCGATGGCGAAGCGGTGTTGTATCGGACCTCTGATGGATTGCCCAGCAATAACATGGGCCCCGTCATTGAGGACAGCAAGGGGCAATTGTGGGGGGGCACGTTAGGCGGCGGGTTGTTCCGGTACGATGGTCATAAGTTTACGACGCTCCTCGAAAAAGACGGGCTCGCATCGAATACTGTCAAGGCGCTGGCGCGCCGGCCGGATGAGCCCAATGTGCTGTGGGTGGGAACGGACCGCGGCCTAAACCGCTTACGCGACGGTCGAATCGAGGCAACGTTTCGAGAGCCCGATGGGTTGCCATCAAGCCAGATTCGAGCCTTGCGCTTCGATCACAACAATGTTCTGTGGGTGGGAACCGCCCGTGGTGTTGCCCAGTTCGTCAATGGAAGGTTTGTTCCGTTGTCCAATAGCCCGGAACTGCAGGTGCCCATCTCAGCCTTGGGCGAACGCAAAGAAGGCGAGCTGCTGTTCAGCACGGTATCTGGCGTTCTTTATCTTCGGGGGGCAAATGGCCTCGAAAAACGCGCGGAGCGCGACTTCCTGCGCGATCTCCAGGTCTTCTATACCGACCAGGATGGATACGTTTGGATGGGCCTGTTCGGTGGCGGCCTGGTGGTGTGGAAGGACGCAAAACCATTCCGCATCGCCCTCCAGGATGGATTGCCGGACAGCCAGATATTTGACATTCTCCCCGACGGTCCGGATCGCCTTTGGGTAGCCTGCAGCAACGGTTACCACAGCCTCAGCCGCCGCAACCTGCTTGATTTCGTGGAGGGCAAAGCGCCCAAGGTCTCGGGCGTCGCCCTCGCCTCAACGGTTCGCCGTACTGGAATCGAATCGCAAGCCGACGTGCATCCGACAGCGTGGAAGTCGAGTAATGGCATATTCTGGTTCGCTACCACGCAGGGCCTTCTGAGTTTCGATCCAGCTCGCCGGAATCGCGAGGCGCAATCCTCGTTGCCAGTCGTCGACGAGATCGAGGTGAGCGGTGAAAGCGTCAGGCCAGGCGACATCGAACAACTGCCGCCCGGCGCGAAGAACATCACGCTCCACTACACCGCGCTGAGCTTTCTGCATCCAGAGGATTGGAATTTTCGCTACAGGCTCTTTGGCTATGACGCGGATTGGGTAAATGCGGGCACCCGCCGCGACTCCTACTACACGAACCTCCCTCCAGGTGCCTACCGCTTCGAAGTTTTGGCGTGCGAAACACATGGCGATTGCAAAGACGCCAGCACATTCGTTAGCTTTGCGCTGGCACCGTATTGGTATCAGCGGGTGTGGTTTGTGCCCGGCTGCGTCCTCGCGGTAGGCCTGATGATTCTGGGCGCCTACCGGCTGCGCATGCGCACCCTCCGCAATCAAGTGCTGCTTGTCGTCGGCGAGCGGAACCGTATCGCGCGCGAGCTGCACGATACGCTGATCCAGGGCTTTTCGGGCATCACCATGCAGCTGCAGGCGCTGAACGGGCGCCTAAAGAACAAAGAAGAACGCGATACTCTGCAGGAAATTATTCGCGATGCCGGAACCTGTTTGCAGGAAACCCGCCGCTCGGTCGCCGGCCTGCGAGCCCAGGTGTCTGGAGGCACAGGACTTGCCGCCGCACTCGCCGAGGCAGCCCGCCAAATTACAGAACAACAGGACGTCCGGCTCCGTCTCCAATTGGCCGATCGGGCGTATGAAATGCCCCCTGAAGTGAAATACAATCTGGTACGGATCGCCCAGGAAGCGGTCACGAATGCAGTGAAACACTCCGGCGCGCGCACCATTGACTTGGCCTTGGATCAGAACGGGCGTGGCGTTCATCTAACTATTAGTGATGACGGCAGAGGCTTTACCCGCGATGGGGAAAGCCGCGCCGAGCCCCTTCACTACGGGATTGTCGGGATGAGGGAACGGGCCAACCAGATTCGGGCTCAGTTCCAAATGAGTTCGGCGCCAGGACGAGGGACCACGATCCGAGTAATGGTGCCTACTTCGAGCAAAACACAGCCGGAGGAAGTTGAGGAGACAGTATTATGAGTCAAAGCATCAGAATTCTTTGCGTGGACGATCACAGTTTGGTCCGCAAAGGTCTGGCCTCGATTATTGCCAACGAGCCGGATATGGAATTGGTTGGCGAGGCTTCCAACGGCCGCCAGGCGGTGGAGGTGTTCCGCACCCTGCGCCCCACCATCGTTTTGATGGACCTTCGGATGCCCGAAATGGATGGCATCGAGGCCACCCGCCAGATCCGCAAAGTCGATCCGGAAGCCAAGATCATCGCCCTCACCAGCTATGACGGCGATCAGGAAATCTACCGCGCGCTCGAAGCTGGCGTCCGCGGTTACATGCTCAAGGAGATGGTTCACTCTGAGGTCGTCCGCGCCATCCGAGTGGTGGAATCCGGCAAACGCCTGATGCCGCCGGAGGTGGCCGAACGGCTCGGCGAGTACTTTCCGCAAGTTGCCCTGACTCCGCGTGAAGTAGAAGTTCTGGAATGTGTCGCTAAAGGACTGGGAAATAAAGAGATCGGCGTCAAGTTGGGCACCGCCGCAGGCACCGTAAAGATGCACCTGCAGAACATCCTCTGCAAACTGGGCGCCTCGGACCGGACCCACGCCGTAACCATCGCAGTCCGCCGGGGCATCATTTACCTCGAGAACTAGCCGTCTACCCTTTGCCCAGGACCCAGGGTAAATTATTTGTCCAGGACACCTGTCTACCTGGATTATGGTCTAGCAGTTTTGCCCGTAAACCGTGGACAATGGGTGGCATGAGGGTCACCGTAGACTACAACGTCGCGGGCAGTGCCACCATCCACGTTCGGGACTCGTTAAACAACGCGTCAATCGGCGAGTTGCGGCGCGCGGTCGAGCGAGCCAAACGGGAAGGCCACACCCCCATTGTGAACTTGGCGGAGCTGACGCTTGCGGATCGTACAAGCCTTCAGTACCTGGCCAGCTTGATGCGGCACGGCATTGTCCTCGAGGAATGCCCACCCTACATCGAGTGTTGGGTGAAGAAAATGCTCGCCACGCCGGCCGAAGAACTTCGGCACTCCATCCACGCTTAGAAAATGCGTTCCTGGCGCTTAAGGGTTCCGAAGCTGCCGATGTTCGAGATCGCAAAGGCCACGCGAAACTGATTCTCATTGCGTGAGCCAAACGCCAGCCGGCGGTACTGGACACTGAAGCCGCAGCAGTCCGTGTTGTAGGTGAACTGTGTTTGCGCGTACTGCAGGATGGAAGTCCGGAAATCGTAGATAGAGGTAAACGCGGAGCTCCATCCCTTCCGATTATCCGCACCATAACCGATCGTTCCGCGGAACTGGTTCGCCGAAGGCGCCAGGACCGGGGACGTCTTCAAATCCGTGTGTCCCACCGAAAAGAACACCTGCTGAATCCGTCCGTCTACCGTCACGCTGCTATTGACGATGTGATGCCGCACAGGATCGTAGTCGGTTCTCCACTCCAAACCAACCCTCGATTGCACCCGCAGCACGCTCGAAACCGGAGACGAGCGCCGCGCTCCATCCAAAAAGCTGAATCCCGTCATGTCCAGGGCATTCTGCAGCACGTTTCGCTGCCCTTGAATGATGGCACCGCCAAAGGTAGGGTCGAAGTAACGGTCATAGAGCAACTGCCAGCTCATGAAATCCGTCACGACGCCGTTCTTGTCCTTCGCGAACAGCCGGTTGGTCAGTGAAAATTCCACCTGATGCGTGTTCGCCAGAATATCGTTCTCATCAAAGCGAATCACTTTGGCGAAGTCGCTGATGCCGGCAACGTTTTTGTACGTCACTCGGGGCTCGACTACGTGCTTTACTTTTGCTCCCAGCCACTTCGGCGCGTCGAAAATGCGCTCGATTGACGGCAGGATCAGGTCAGCGGAAAACTCCCTGGAACTGCGTACGATGTTTTGACCGCTAAAGCCGCCGGTCGAGACGACACTCGAACCATAGGCCGTCTCGCGAATACCGAAACTCGGAACCAGTTGCAACCCGCCCCAGTGGAACGCGGTGGTCACCGTCGGCTCGAAATCGATCCGGCTGACAAACTGCCGGGTCTGGAACAGACTCTGGCTACGGCGCAGCAATCCCGCGCTCGACTGGAAGGAAACCCAAAATGGCAGGGAGCCGATGTGCAGTTCATGCTCTCGCTCGGAGAATTGCACCTCAGGCAGTTTGCGGATCGTGATGTCATCACCCGGAGCCGTGCTCTGAAAATTCACGTTGCGCTGGGCCACGATGAAGGTGTCAAAGTCGCGGAAGTGCTTTTCCACAAAGCCCACCGAATGCGTTTCCGACGACACGGCTTCATTAAACGATTCCGTGAAGTTTTGCCGGAAAGCGAAAGAAGACAAATAATTTAATTCACCACGTCCTCGCCATCCGTGTCCCAGTTCCTGCTTCGCCCGGACAGCGACAGAGAAGCCGGTAGCCGAGGGCTGAAGGTCGCGCGCATCTTTAATTCCATCCACCAAAACGTTAAAACCCGAGTTTCTATCAATGTCTCCCCGGAAGTCGACGTGGTGCGATAAACCCGCAATCGAGAAGTAGCGGGCACGGTAGGTGAGATCAAAACTTCGATTGATGGCCCAGTAATAACCGACGCCGATCACGCGGCCGCGGTTCGAGCTATTGCCTACATTCGGAACGAGAAAACCGCTACGACGGGGTTCCTTTTCCAGCGACTTGTAAAACAGCGGGAAATAGAAGATGGGCATTCGCCCCACATAGAACTTGGCGTGGTGCGCAATCGCTCGCTCACCCGGCACCACATCGAAGTTTTGCGCACGCAGGCGCCACCACGGACGAGGCAGGAGACAATCGGTCAGGAAGCCATCGTGCAATATATAGTGATCCTTGAGACGTTCGGCCCAATTCCCTTGAAAATAAAATGGGTTCTGCGTTGTGAGCAGACCCGGCCGCGCGTTCACGCGGGCCGTCGCGCTGCCGCTCACTTCATAGAACTTTCCAGTCTCCGTCTCCACGTTGTACTCGGCGCGGTCACAATCCAGTTTCTCGCCGCGCTCAAAATGCTCGAAGTGCACGTGGCCTCGCGCCTCGACGCCACCGGTATCGGCGTTGTAATCCACCTCATCCGCCTTCAATTGCATCTCGCTAGTCTCGATGCGGACGTTGCCTCGCAGATGGCGGAGAGACCCGTCTACTTCTTGCGTGACCGCTTCGATGAAAACGTGCTCCGCGTCGGGCGCGCCGGCGCGGGGCGGGCGCACGGGCTGATTGACGTTCGGACTTACCGGACTTAACTGAGCTGCCTGGGGTGGTGCAGGCAGTGGCGGACGATAGCCCTGCGCGAACGCGGGGGATTCGGACTGCAGTGTAACTACCAGGAGAATCAAACAAAAAGCGTGACAAATGTACTGAACTATGTTACGTAGGTACTTAGACCTAGGACCGGACCCAGTACCGGCTTGGTTTGAATGTCCCAATCGAGCACCGTACCAGAGCAACAGCCAGCCCGTCAAGAGATCCGCAAAGCGGACAGTGGGCCGGAGCAGCCAAAAAGTGAGAAGCGATGGAATGCCGATATTGTGGCGCCCGGAATGAGGAAGACGACCGGCGCTGTCTACGGTGTGGCCGAAGGCTGCACTTAGCCAATCCCCGTCCCGCGCCCGACGCGTATCCGCTGGCAAGCATGCCACCCGTAATGGGTGCCACAGCCCCGGCGCTCGAATTGATTCAAGGCAGGCAAACCGCCCCGGCCCTCCGTGGCGAAACCGTGGCGCAAGCCGCCCCGGAAGTTCGCACGGTGCAGGAACCGGCGGTGCAGCCGTCGCTGTTTTTCGATCCAGCTCCGCGGCCCAAAGTTGTTCCGATTCCAACGTTAACTCCTGTGCGCGGCCAAGCAGGACCGCGAAAGACGCCCCTCCGCGGGCAGCCGGTTCGCACTGGTGCGGCTCATCGCCGCGGCGCGGCCGACGATTCACAGCAAACCCTGAACTTCCACGAAGAGCAAATGGAAATTGCGTCTCATGCGGAGACCGTCATCCTTTGCGACGCACCCGTAGCCACGGCAACACACCGGCTGATGGCCGCGGCTGTGGATGCCAGTATGATCGCGATTGCGCTCGGACTGTTTCTGGGAGTTTTCCTTTTCTCGGGAAGCCGCTTTGCCATGAACAAACAGACGGCAATGCTGGCGCTGGGGATTATCGTGGCGCTGGGAATTTTCTACCGGTCGCTATGGAGCTTCGGCAATGGCGAGACACCAGGCATGCGGTTCGCTGGATTGCGTCTGGTCAACTTCGACGGACAGCTTCCGGGACGCAAGCAAAGAGGAATCCGCCAGGCGGCGTACCTGTTGAGCTTGCTCTCCATCGGCGTGGGTCTACTTTGGTCCCTGGTGGACGAAGAGGGACTCACCTGGCACGATCATATATCGAAAACATTCCCGACGCCGATTTAGGCGGAGGTGCCTTCAACTCGCTCGATTTTGGCTTCCAGCGGGTTCGTGCGCGTGGGCGAAAGGTGGGGAATTCCCAGCCTCACGGCCGGCGATCGCGAATTTTGAGTCCTGCTCCGTTTCTTCTTTTTTCCAAAACAAAAGAGCGCTCTTTGTTGCCGCTGACATACACTCAGACGACGAAGAGACCGTTGAATACTTGCTCAACGGTAAAGCAACCACTGACACACACTCAGTGGCCAAGAGACCGAAGGTTCCGGTACGGCGAACCGGTCCGTGCTTATTACCTGCACACGGCACAGGAACTATAAAGACAGTCATCCTTCCAACACACGCAGACCCGCTGTGAGTTACCCGGGACGTCACTCTTGGTCGATTTGGCCCTCTGCTGGAAGAGCGCTCAAACTCCTTGCCTATGTTGTAAGGGGTACGCGGCTCATTTTTGCGCGAGGTGAAGTGCGATGTGGTTGAAAAGCGGGGAGATTAAGTTTGCCGAATTGGTGTGAGTGACGGATTTGGAATGGTATTTGAGTGTACTGTCCCGCGTTTCCCCTAGGGAACGTCTCGTCCGTCCCCTTTGGTCCCCTTTGGTCCCACCTGCTTCACGGAGTTGATCGTGGCACTCACCGGCCGGTTTTCGGCGTCGTAGGCGAACGAACAGCAGAACAAGAATTGCCGACGTCCAGGAGAACGTCAACGCTCCGCTCCTTGGACACGACGACCTCCTTGTGAGCCCAAAAAAAAGGGTAATCTTCCCGTTCCGCGTATCCAAATATAATCAGATTAGCCACTGTGGGAACACCCACACTGAAAGCACCGCTGCGGTCTGACATGATGTGAGCCAAGGGTTTGATGGACTTAACAAGTCTCAATAGTGCAGCAAATCGGGCATCAAACCGCTCAATGCTTTTCTGGTCATTCAGAGGTCCACCGCTGTCGATCATCTTGAGGGAATTAACCAGCCGCGGAACTTTGGCGGCATCGAAAACGTAGACGTCAAGGGGCGCTGGGTACTGCCTGCCGTCTGAGCAGATTCGTGCGATTCCTTTCACGAGTACTTCGGCCCGGACTGAACCGGCGAGGAGTATCCCAAGCGCAAAGACGCCTGCTAAATACCGATGACTCATACCTATTAGCGGCATGGTGCCATCGGCTGTCCTGCTGGAAACCCGTTAGGCCCAAAGATCGGCCCACCTGGGCGTTGTTCAAAATGGAGATGATACCCGCCGTTCTGCCCTTTCACTGTGCCGGTGTTCCCGCTAAGGCCAACTAGCGAGCCAGCGGCTACATTCTGTCCAGCTGCAACGCTAATCCGCGAAAGATGATAATAAAAGCTATTCACGTAAGGACTTTGGCTCTGCACAATGACAGTATTTCCCGCGGAGCTGTTCGGATTCTTTCCCAACCAACCTGCATAGCCCACAGTACCTGCCTCTGCGGCGGAGGTTCGAGTTCCAAGCGGAGCCGCATAATCTACGCCAGGATGATCGGCACCTTTGAACGGCTGGTTCACCTTTAAGGGTGGAGGCAGCGGCGACGCGGTGCGGCAAACGCGGGACAGATAGGATGAGACGGCTGGTCACCTAAGACAGCGATAAGCTGTGAGACGCACTCTGAGGGGTGCAAAGGAGACCAGCCATGAAGAAG
>JBEBFS010000036.1:0-39543 GCA_040081855.1 Bryobacteraceae bacterium
CCGGCAGCCAGGATCAGGGCCAGCACGAAAAGGGACCATGCGCGTCTGGTAAGGCGCGACAACGAGGTCGTTTGCATCTGGGGAAAATCCTCCAAAAGTTTAACGTTGGTAAAGTGTGAGGCGCCGCTGCAAATCTGACCGTAGACACACGTGCAGGGGAGCCGGGAAAACTTGCTCAAGTAACAATAGCGCAAGAATAGCCCGTTTTGCAACTTGAGTGGCCGTAAGAGATTGAAGCGGCGGGACTTGGGTTGGGTGCCTGAATGGACTAGAGGCGCGATGTGCGGAAAGCGTGCTCTTACCGTATTAATGCGTCGGTAGTTCGACGGATTGGCGCTGGATGCTCGTGTTACAGGACTTGCAGGATGAGGCACTTCAAATACAGCGTCTCGGGCACTGTTAATAGGATCGGGTGATCGCTGGCTTGTGTACGGCGTTCGAGGACTCGCAGGGTTTTGCCGGCATCGAGCGCGGCTTCGGCGACGGCAAAGTGATAAAATCAGGGGCACCATGCGGCTGGCAATTGCACTGTTTGCACTGTTGTTAGTCTCCATGCCAACGGCAGAGGCGAATGACACTGACCTTGAGCGAAAGTCGTTGCGGGGGCTGAAGGACATTACTGTCGGCTTCGTACGGGTCCCAACTGAACTACGGCAATACGAACCCGCTCTCGAAACTGACATCCAGACTGCTGCCGAACTCAAGCTTCGATTGGCAGGCATCAAGGTATTGTCCGCCGCCGAAGTTGGTAATGGCGCCGGGTCCGGCGTGATCCTCAATATCTCTATAAATGCCTTCCCCACGAATGACGGAAACTGGCCAGTCTCGGTGCAAGTTGGGGTGTTGCAAGTAGTGCGTTTGGACCGAGACGCATCGATTTTTTCGTACGGTGAAACATGGGGCGTTTATCGGATAGGGAGAGCTCAGAGATCAAACCTTCGCAGCGTGCGGGATACAGTGAATGATATGGTCGATCAATTCATCAACGCGTACCTATCGGTCAATCCAAAGAAATAGTTTGGAGAAAAAACAATACCCACCACGACTTGGCCGGATTGTGTAGTCACCTACATTGACTTGATCGGCATTGGAGCATCGGCCGCCAACGGAAGAGCGTCTGAAAAGATGCGCGGACTTCGTAGACTCGTGGCGACGCTCGACGAACTCACAACCGCCGGTACGGATCATATTTATTCGTGGAATGATTCTCTGATTCTCTTAGCACGTGTGCGTCGGAGCGGTGTTGAACACGCTATCAAAAGCGCGGAGGAGATTAAACGGCGCATCGATGACGACATTGGAGAATCCTACGCGATTTCAGTACGTGGGAAGAGTTTTCCATCTTCGGATTCTAGAGCGCCTCAGACGGCTCTCGGGGCGAAGATTACAATTATTGAGGCTTCTAGCTGGGCCCTAGCCAATTGCTTCTTAATCGAAAAGAAGTTGAGTCACTACAGGAAATCCTGGTACTTGGATCATCGGGTGTTTGCTAGCATCAGAACTACACAGCAGTGCGTCACCCAAAGCGTCGCTCTCTATCCCCGGCTCCAAAAGCGCAAAGTTCATATGTTTGACGGATATCTGTGGTAGCTCTGTATGGCAGGCAGGTACAAACGTAACGCGATTCCAATGCCAACAGAGGCCATGACTTCCTAGATCACCTGCAGGATGAGGCACTTCAAATAGAGAGTCTCGGGCACGGTTAAGAGGATGGGGTGATCGCTTGCCTGTGTTCTGCGTTCGAGCACGCGTAGGGTTTTGCCGGCGTCCAGCGAGGCTTCGGCGACGCTCGCGAGGAGGTCGGCTTCGCTCATGTGGTGCGAGCACGAGCAGGTGACCAGCACTCCGCCGGGTTCGAGCAGACGCAGGGCGCGGAAGTTGATGTCCTTGTATCCGCGCGCGGCTCCTTCCACGGCTCGGCGGGATTTGGCGAACGCCGGGGGATCGAGAATGATCATCGAGTAGCGATCCGCGCCCTTCATGGAGCCGGCATTCGGTGAAACGCCGGAGAGGAAGTCGAAGACGTCGGCCTGACGGAACTGAATGTTGCCGATGCCATTGGCGTGGGCGTTTTCTTCGGCGGCGGCGATGGCGGATTCGGAAGACTCGATGGCATCGACGGTTTCCGCGTGGGGGGCGACGTGCAGAGCGAAGCCTCCGGTGGAAGAAAAGCAATCGAGGATGCGGCCGCTACCTTTTATATGTTGGGCCCAACGGGCGGCGGCAACATAGTTTTCGCGCTGGTCCAGATAGACGCCGGTTTTCTGGCCGCGCAGGAGGTCGGCGTGGAGGGTGAGACCGTTCATGCGGATCTCGGCGCGGTCGGGGATGACGCCCGCGACGGTGGTGACTTCGCGGGGTAGATCTTCCAGATTGCGGACCGTAGCGTCGTTGCGGGCGAGGATGCCTTTGGGTTGGAGCAGCTCGTTCAGGCAATCGACAATGACGTCTTTCGCGCGGTCCATGCCTTGCGTGAGTGTTTGCAGGACAAGGTGCGGGCCGTAGCGATCGACAATGAGGCCGGGGAGGAGATCGGCCTCCGAGAAAACCAGGCGGCAGGCTTCGGAGTTTTCGACGATGCGGTCGCGATGCGTGACGGCTTGTTTCAGGCGCTGGAGAAAGAAGGCGCGGTCGATGGCTTCCGCGCGGTTCGAAAGCATCCGCAGCGTGATTTGTGAAGTGCTGCTGAAGTGGGCGGTACCGAGCGGCTGGCCTTCGCTGCCACGGCGGTCGACGACTACGCGGACGGCGTCCCCCGGCTGCGCCTCGTCGCGGTCGATGATGTCGGATGAAAAAAGCCAAGGATGTCCGCTGAGGAAACGGTCGGCGGCTTTGCGGTTTACGCGAACGGTGGTCAAGAGATCAGTTTAGCGGGTTCGTCCAAAGCTGGCCGCAAATAGCAAACGCTCCATCTTTTGGGCTATCCCTCATTAACTGATTTTCGACTTCAGTTCCTCAATCGTAAAAGGAGGATTTCGCCGATGGAGCATTTCATGGCAGTTCGGGCATACTGGGCGCATGTCAGTTTCAGGGTTTACTGTGCGCCTTCCTTTCGCAGACGCTAGAGGATTCAAATGATGCACGTGGATGAATCCTGAACCGATATCTCCGTAAGTACGTCCAAAGTCAAATCCACACACAATGCATATAGCTCCGAAATATTGGATGCACCTCTTTCTCGCCGATGAGTCGCGCTCAATGCGACTCACTTGCACTGTGATTCGAGCGCCTTCCGTCATCGTCCGCGCGCTCTCCTCCGATGGCGATAAGTAGTTTCGAGTTTTGCGATCTTTGCTCGTTACTCTGCCGGCCGCATAGCAAAGCAACGGGACTGCTGCAGCTACTTCGCGCTCGCTGTCGAGATCAAAGTAGTACGGCGAAATCTGCGCCCAAGGACTTGTCATAGTTTTGCGTGTTGATACTTCAAGACCATGCTTCGCAAGTTCCTTTAGATGCGGCCCGTCCGCCACCTCCCCATATAGGTAAACACGGAGGCCGTTTCGCCGATGAAATGCGTAACCGAATCGCGTCGTCACTCCGAGGGAGCAACACGCTCTGGCTTTGTTTCGAGTGGTACCGCTAATCTCTCGCTCGACCGATGAAAGAAGAAGATCGCATAGAGATTGGCTAGCGAGCGTAGCCTTGTCGTGTGTCGCCATGAGGCAATGATTCTACCATCGCCAGATTTTCAAGTTAAGAGCCGAGTGCATTGGCGGGATTGCCAATCACGCGCGGATTTCCAATCCGCCCCACGGGTGATGTTAGACGCTTGCTGTCACGCCGCGCAGGGCTTCCAGGTGGGCGATGCGGTCTTCGGTGGACGGGTGCGTCGAGAACAGGCGCGAGAAGCCGCTGGCGCCGCCGAAGGGGTTCAGGATGAACATGTGGGCGGTGGCGGGGTTGGCGTCGGTCATGGGGATGCGCTCGACGCCCATTTCGAGTTTTTGCAGGGCATTGATCAGGCCGTCGGGCGTGCCGGTGTATTTGGCGGCTGCGGCGTCGGCGCTGAATTCGCGGGTGCGCGAGATCGCCATTTGAATCAGCATGGCGGCGATGGGCGCGAGAATCATCATCATCAAACCGGCCCACGGGCTGCCGCGTTCGTCGTCTTCATCGCTGCGCGGGCCGAACCAGAAGGCCATGCGGGCGAGGAACGTGATCGCCGAGGCAAGCGTGGCGGCGATGGAGCTGATCAGGATGTCGCGATGCAGGACGTGGCCGAGCTCGTGCGCAATCACGCCTTCGAGTTCGCGGTCATTCATCAAACGCAGAATGCCTTCGGTGCACGCGACGGAGGCGTGCTCCGGATTGCGGCCGGTGGCGAAGGCGTTGGGCGAATCCTCGGGGATCAGCCACAACTTCGGCATGGGCAGTTCCATCTTCTTGCTGAGGCGTTCCACCATGGGAGCGAGGCGGGCATACACTTCCGGATTCTCCTCCGGCGTGACCGCGCGGGCGCCATTCGACATGAGCGCGAGCTTATCGGAGAAAAAGTAGCCGAAGAAGTTCATGCCGACGGCCAGCAGGAGGCCCATTTGCAGCCCCGAGCGCCCGCCGATCGCTTCGCCTCCCACCAGGAGGAGAGCGCTCATCAAGCCAAGCAGTAAAACCGTCTTCAACGAGTTCATGTCGATACCTATCTCAAGTTCTCACAGTTTTCGCGGTGGGGAAGAAATGGGGACAGACCGCTCTGTCCACGCCCCGGCGCTTGCATAACTTCAAGGGTTTACAGGTGGGGACAGAATGGTCAGTCCCCATTTCCAACCTTTCCTCAACATAACTAAGCGCAAAGGCCGGAGGCCGTTTTGCGCGCTCACATAACTAAGCGCAAAGGCAGAGCCGTTTTGCGCGCTCACATAAACCAAGCGCAAAGGCGAAGCCGTTTTGCGCGCTCACATAAACCAAGCGCAAAGGCGAAGCCGTTTTGCGCGCTTACATAAATAGACGAGGCAGGAGGGCATTTCGATCCTTTTTTCGGATCTCTGCCCGCCTGCCTGGAAAATTTGTTCCCTCTGGTGCTTTTCGGCTCGCCGCGTCGCGTGTTTGCCTACGCGCGGCTTTCTCATCGTTTTAAACGGCTTACTGGTGGACTTCCACCTTGATTTGGCGTGGCTTGGAGAGCTCCTTCTTGGGCAGCGTCACCGTGAGCACGCCGTTTTTGTAGTCGGCCTTCACGCCTTCCGGATTCACGGTATCGGGCAGGGTGAACGCGCGCTCGAAGGTTCCATAGGCGCGCTCGACACGGTGCCAGCCGCCCTCGGTCTTCTTCGCTTCGAACTTGCGTTCGCCACGGAGGGTAAGGGTGCCGTTTTCGAGGCGGACGTCGATATCCTTCATCTCCATGTCAGGAATGTCAGCCTTGACGACCAGTTCATTCTCGGTCTCGTGAATGTCCACGGGAGGAACCCAGGGACGGCCGTTGGACTCGGCGAACATCCGGTTGACGGAGTCCTGGAAGAGCCGGAGTCCGGCCGGGAACGTCTCGAAATCAGCAAACGGGGAATATTTGATCATAGACATAGTAAGTAACCTCCACAAAAGGTGATTTCAATAAAAGTATATAATCTGCGTCGTATCGTGTCAAGTACCCGGCGCGAAATTTTTGCTCTATGATGGAGGCGTGCGCGAGGCCTTTCCCGACAACGCATTTCTGGTCAATAGCTTGGGCCACTCGGCGGGCGTCGTCCTGTTTGGGATTTTTCTGTATCTGCTGGTGCAGGACCGCGCCGCGCGGCGGTTGACGGGCAGTTGGAAGTCGATTTTAGCTGCCACGCTGGCGCTGGCCTGGAACGTCGTTTCGCTCTTCGTACTAGGGTTGGGGACGGAGCAAAACGTCTTCGGCGGCCTGATGGCTGCCGCCGCGTTCTCGGTTTTGAGCTTGCTGCCGGCTGTATTGTTTGACCTGAGCGTTTCGCGGCGATACCGCATGTTGGTGGGTATGGGGTACGGGTTGAGCGCAACGGCGATTGGGCTGCACCTGCTGGAATTGCTTCGGGTCGACGCGCTCCAAGGCGGCGAGCGTTTTCATTCGTGGGGGCTGATGCTGATCAGCATTGGCTTTGGGGGACTGACTGCGGCCGCGGCAATTCTTCCGATGCTGCGGCGCGGCGAAGCGGATCGAGCGGGGACGTCCAGGCTGGTGGCGACGATGTCGCTGTTTCTGCTTGCGATCTCCTTTGTGCATTTTGGAGAAGGGCATCCGACACAGTTCTGGTCGCAGGAACTGGCATTCCATCATGCGGCGATTCCGCTGGCGTTGTTGATCCTGTTGCAGGATTACCGCTTCGTATTGTTGGACGCCTTCTTGCGGTTTCTGGCGAACGTCGCATTAGCCGCGTTGTTCACGGCCGCGCTCTTCCAGATTCGCCGCTTGCAGGTGTGGCCAACGGGAACTTCGGGCGATGCATTGGAGTTGGTGCTGGTGAGCTTGGCCTTCATTCTGTTTGCGCTGCTGCGCGGACGATTGCAAGTGCTGCTAACGAAGGCGATCTTCCGCACGCCGGACCTGGAAAAGCAACTGCGGACGTTGAAGTATCCGCTGCAAGAGGAAACGGAGTATCTGCGGAATGCCGCACAGGCGATCGGCCAGGCGATGGGAGCGCAAGCGGTGGTTGGGGAAACCCGCGTGCTGGCGGAGTTGGATTTGCGGCAGCCGTTAATTCTTTCCGAACTGCCGCGGAATCCACGTGCGCTGGAACAGATTCACGCCGTGCTACGCGACGCCGAAGCGATTGTGCCGTTTCGTTTGCCTGCGGGCAACACGTTCTATCTTTTTCTTGGACGGCGGTTTGGCGGCAAGCGGTATTTGAGCGAAGACCTGCGAGCGCTTTCGCGCGCGGCGGCGATCGTGGTGGAACAGGTGGAGCGGTTTCGCGAATCGGAGACGCGGCGTCTGGTGGCGCAAGCGGAATTGCGCGCGCTACAGTCGCAAATTCATCCGCACTTTTTGTTCAACGCACTGAATGCGCTCTACGGCATCATTCCCCGCGAAGCAAAAGGCGCGCGCGAGACGGTGTTGAATCTGGCGGACATCTTTCGCTATTTTTTGGAGACAAGGAAATCGTATTTGCCGCTCGAAGAAGAGCTGCACATTGTTCGAGCGTATCTTGCGGTGGAAGGGCTCCGGCTGGGCGCGAAGTTGAACGTGGAAATTGATGTGGACCCGGAGACGCTGGGCGTGGAGATTCCCGTGCTCGCGCTACAGCCGTTGGTGGAAAACGCGGTGAAGCATGGAATTGCGCCTAATCCCGATGGTGGCACGGTCCGTGTGGAAATTCGAATGGAAGGCGCAACGGGCGAGGCTCCGGGGCAGGTGCTGGTTTCGGTGCAAGACACAGGCGCCGGGTTTGCGGAGGGCGCTGTGAAGCCGGGAGTGGGTCTGGATAACGTCCGCCGCCGGCTGGAGCTTTGCTACGGATCGGCGGCCCGGCTGGCGATGGGGCCACGGGAAGGCGGCTTTGCCGTGTCGTTCCGTATCCCTGCGAAGATTGCGGAGACGACGATGGCGAGTGTGATTCGATGAGAGTTCTAATCGCCGACGACGAGCCTGTTGCTCGTGATATTCTTCGCGAACATGTGGAGTCGACGCCGGGGCTGAAGCTGGTGGGCGAAGCGGCAACGGGCAACGAAGCGTTGGAGCGTATTGTGGAACTGGCACCGGATCTGGTTTTGCTGGATCTCGAAATGCCGGAGCGCAATGGGTTGAATGTGGTTCGCTCGTTACGCGGGGGCTTGGCTCCACTGGTCATTTTTGTAACGGCCTATGACCGGCACGCGCTGGAAGCGTTCGAAGTGGGCGCGGTGGATTATCTACTGAAACCGGTGCGGCGGGAGCGGTTTGAAAGAGCCATCGAGAAGGCGCGCAAGCAATTTTCCGCGATGCAGCCCGCCGAAGAGACGCTACGCAAGATTGTGGGCAAGCGCGGCGGAGACTTGTATCTTTTGGATCCGGCGGAAGTGATCGCATTTCGCGCGGAAGGCGAACTGGTGCACGTTGTCACCGCGAGTCAGCAGTATCTTGCCGACCAGACGCTGAAGGCACTCGAACAGCAGTTGGAGCGCCCGCGGTTCCGCAGAATTCATCGCAGCACGATCATCAACACGGACCACATCCGCAAGATATCCGCGCTGACCAGCAAGCGATGGCTGCTGAAGATGTCCAATGGATTGGAAGCCGTGGTGAGTAAGCGCATGGCCGGTTCCATCCGCGAACAGGGGCGCTGGTAACCCGCTCATTTCCCGATAGGGCCCGCTCATGGGATTTTTGTGCCCGCCCACCCGAATTAGGTTTGCGGGCGAGTGGAGCCCGGCCAATACTAATGGTGTGAGAATTCCATTCGCAGTTCGCGGCCCGCGGGTCTTGGCACTGGGCCTGCTGTTGGCGTCAGGCGTGTTTGCACAATCGGCAGGTTCCGGCGGAACGATCGACGGCACGGTGGTTGATCCAACCGGAGCGGTGGTGCCAGGAGCTGTGGCCACGTTGAACAACATGGTCACGGGTTACACGCAGGGTGTGCGAACCGACGCGACCGGTATGTTCCACTTTCGCAATGTTCCGCAGAATCAGTATCACCTGCAGGTATCGGCAAGCGGCTTCCAGCAAGCCGAACAGGATGTGCCGGTGCGGACAACGGTTCCCATTGCGTTGAAGATCACGCTGCAGTTGGCGGGTTCCACAACGTCGGTGACGGTGGAGGCCGAGAATGCCGACCTGTTGGAAACGGTGCCTTCCGCACACACCGACGTGGATCGCAGCGTGTTTTCGAGCTTGCCGATCACCTCGGCGTCGAATGGTTTAAGCGATGCCATCACGCTTTCCAGTCCAGGCGTTGCGGCGGATTCGAACGGCTTGTTTCATCCTTTGGGGGATCACGCGCAGAGCTCGCTGTATCTGGATGGCCAGCCCATCACGGATCAGCAGAGTAAGCAGTTTTCCACGCAGATTCCGTTGAATGCGATTCAATCGATGGAGTTGATCACGTCGACTCCCGATGCCCAGTATGGGGACAAAACGAGCCTGGTGGCGAATGCAGTGACACGCTCGGGCCTGGGAGCGGCGCGGCCGTTTGGGAGCTTTGAAGCGAACTACGGGTCGTTTGGCAGCTACGGGGAAGATTTCGCCATTGGCGGGGGGCGTCCAAAGTTTGGGTATTTCCTGGCGGCGAACGCGTCCCGCAGCGGACGGTTTTTAGATTCGCCAGAGTTTCGTCCGCTGCATGACATCGGCAATAGCCAGACGATTTTCAACCGGCTCGATTATCAACCGGGCGGCAGAGATGCCATGCATTTGAATTTGTTTTTGGCTCGCAACTGGTTCCAGACGCCGAATACTTACGATCAGCAGGCGGCGGGGCAAGACCAGCGGCAGATGTCGCGCACGGTGAGTATCGCGCCGGGTTATGTGCGTACATTCCATTCGTCAATGGTGCTGACATGGAATCCTTATGCGCGCACGGATTTCATTAACTATGACCCGAGCCGCAATCCATTTGCCGATCAGCCGGTGACGATCTTCTCGCGCCGCAGCTTAAAGAACTACGGCAGCCGCGCGGATGTCTCCATTGTCAGGAATCATCACAACATCAAGACTGGCGTACAGATTTCGCGGACGCATCTGAATGAGACGTTCGCTTTCGGCGTGACGGACCCGCAATTCGTTGACCCTGAAGCGCAGCCGGGTCTGGTCCCTTACGATCTGACGCGTGGAGGGAGCCGGCTGAACTTCCATGCCAATGCGAACGTGGATCAGTTTGCGTGGTATGCGCAGGATTCGTTGACGTTCGGCAATTTCACGCTGACGGGCGGATTACGCTTTGACTGGTACAGTGGAATCGCCCGCGATACTTCGGTGCAGCCGCGCGTGGGCGGGGCGTATCACATCACAGCCACGGGCACGGTGCTTCGCGCGGGCTACTCGCACACATTTGAGACGCCGTATAACGAGAATCTAATTCTGGCGAGTTCAACGGGCGCGGGCGGGCTGGCGGTGAATGCACTGGGAGCGTTTGCCGCGACGCCGCTGCGTCCGGGACGCCGCAATCAATACAACGCCGGCTTTGAGCAGGCATTCCTGAAAAAGTTCCTCATCAGTAGCGACTACTTCTGGAAGTACACGACGAACGCGTATGACTTTGCCGCGCTGCTGAATTCGCCGATTGTGTTTCCGATTAGCTGGAGGAAGTCGAAGATCGACGGGGTGTCGGCGCGTGTGACGCTGACGAACTACCACGGACTGACGGCATACACGGCGTTCGGACATTCGCGGGCACGCTATTTTGGGCCATCGAATGGAGGACTCATTTTCGATGAACCGCTGGAAACGGAAAGTGTGTTCCGGATCGATCACGATCAAGCCTTCCAGCAGACAACGTTCGTGCGCTATCAGGCCCCGTTCCAGACGCAGCCGTGGGCGGCATTCACGTGGCGCTACGACAGCGGTATGGTTGCCGGTGCGGTGGAGACTTTGGACGATGCGCTTGGTCTGACCGCGGCGCAGCAGGCGGCGATTGGTTTCTTCTGCGGCAATCAGTTCGCTTCGCTTGGCCATCCGATTACGTCGTGCGCATCGGGTAACTATGGCGCGGCGCTCATCGATATACCGGCGGAGGGCACCGCCAATTCCGATCACAATCCGCCACGCATTGCTCCCCGGAATCTCTTTGATTTAGGCGTGGGCGCGAACAACCTGTTCCGCGGCGAGCGGTACAAGGTGAAGCTTTCGGTGACGGCGACGAATCTAACAGGGAAAGTGGCGCTGTATAATTTTCTCTCGACGTTCAACGGCACGCACTTCATTTCGCCTCGTGCGGTGAAGGTGGAGATCGGGTTGGAGTTCTAGCGAACTCGTTTCTGTCTTCCCGATTCGCTTGTTTCTAAATTCGCTTATTTCAGCATGAACGGCCACTGGTTCACCCAGTGATAGCCGATCTTAGTGAGCGCGAAGTAAGCGATTCCGCCCAGGATTCCTAGGCCTACGACAACTGCCGCCAGTGTTGCGCCCCACGGGAATTTCTTGCCCTCGCGTTTCAGCACCAACAAGAAGCTGGCAAACACTCCCACGAAATAAAGCAGGCACATGGGAATGGCGAAGAGTGTGAGGTTGAAGAAGTCTGGCGTGGGCGTGATAATGGCCGCCAACATGACGATGCACAGGATCGCGTAACGCGAGTGGCGAAGCAGGAAGCGCGGCGAGGCCAGATGCAGCAGCGTCATGAAAAAAATGGCGACGGGCAACTCAAACACCAGCGCCACCCCGAGGATCACGTTGACGAAGAGATCGAAGTAATGTGTGATGGTCACCAGCGGCTTGACGCCACCGGTGAGGCCAATTCCCAGCAGGAACGCGAGTCCATAGCGGAACGCGATGAAGTAGGCGAAGGCGCCGCCTAGAATGAACAAGCCCGCGGTACTGAGCACAAACGGAGCGGCCATCCTCTTTTCGCGTTGATAGAGGCCGGGCGCGATGAACGCCCAGATCTGATAGACCACCCACGGCGAACCGAGGAACAGGGCGAAGACCATCGGGACTTTCACCCAGATGATGGAGAACCCCTCCATGGGCTCATTGATGTAGAGCTCGGGATCGGCGCCGATTTTACGCAGAGCGTCGGTGGCAGGGGCGCGGACGAAATCCCAGAGCTGATAGCAGAAAATGACGCAAACGCCGAAGGCGACGGCGAAGCCCATCAGCGCCTGGATGATGCGGGAACGCAGCTCCTCCAGGTGTTCCATGAACGACATGCGGAGCATGCCTGAGTCTTCTTCGTCCTCTGGATCGCCGGCCACAAGGGGCTTACGCGGAGGCGCGGACCCGCCGCCGGGCCAATTAGGCGAGCCGGCTGTTGCAGGTACCAACGACTGTTCCGAGGAGCCATCCCCGGTGGGATCGTATGCCATGAACGAAATTCGCGCTTCCGTTAGCTGTGCTGCGCCGCCTCGGGTGCCGCAACCGGAGTTTCCGGAGTTTGCGGCGCGGGATTCGCCGGAGCGTTGGAGGCGACGGAGGTCTCCGTGTGGCCTTGCGCTTCAGCAATGGCAGCATCAATTGCGGCGTCAATCGCCTTAGCCCTTGCCGCTTCATGTGCTGCCGCCGCTTCGATGGGCTGACCGAAATCGGTTCCCGGTTCCAAAGCGGCTCCCGAAGGAGTGTCCAGCAACTTGGCGACTTGAGCTGCGGCATCAGCCGCTGCCGGTGATTCGGCGCCCGGAACTTCTGAAGCGCTTACGGTGGATGAGGGCGGGAGCGTGCTTGGTCCCGGATCAAAAATGTTATTGGCCGATGCCGAGAGGTCATCGCTAAAGGAACTCATTTCGGCGGCCGCGGTGCGGGTGGCTTCCTTCAAAGCCTCGTTTTCCCGCTCCAGGGAATGCATTTCGCGTTCGAGCGTCGCTTTCAGGTCGCTCTGCGCGCGGCGAAACTCGGTGACTGCCTTGGCAATGGTCTTGCCAAGTTCGGGCAGTTTCTTGGGTCCAAACAGAACGAGAGCAACCAGGAAAATGACGACCATTTCCTGCATGCCAATCGGTCCCATAGATGCCCTCCTTCCTTATCGATCATAGCAGAGGAGCGCGGCTGGGCTGAACTTTGCGACGGCCAGCAGAAGCCAGATGCTAGAGGGATTTTTCTGTCTGCCTGTCGGCTCCAGCCAGGGTCCGATGCGGGAAGCTTACAGCGCGATGTGAACGTAACCGTCGAGTTGCAAGTCCACCAAGCTCGTCATCGCCCAGAGGTCGGTTTGGATTCCTGGAAGGAGTTCAGACTGGTTGACCTTTCGCGCCAGAAGCAGTTGGCCGCAGACGCGGAACTGCACGCCGGCTGCCTGCAATTTCTGAATCATCTCGATGTTCGGGTTGTCGAGTCCTTCGGTGGAACGACGGTGCGCGTCGTTGTTCAGGATCATCTGCCAGCCTTCGCCGCGGTGATGAATCATCACGACAATCTTGCGGTGTTCCACCGGCACGCCATGTTTGGCCAGGGTGTTCACGTAGTTGGCAACGGCGGTCAGCGCCGGATTCGCGGTCTTTGCGTCGGGAGCGGGTTTCCCGGTGGAAAACAGTACCTTGTAAATCGTGTTGGGATTCGGTAGTTGCTTGGCTCCCGGCACGTCTTTGGCAACCGGCGCACCAGGCACGGCGAGCGGCGCCTGCCCATAAAGATGCATGGAACCCGTCAGCAGCAACACCATCGCAAGTTTCTTCATTGTTGACACTCCTTTTGGTTCTTCTTCGGCCTGCTTGCCCAATCTATCCGGCACAGTGCCACGCGTCAAATTGCTCGAATGCCCTAATACGACTTCGCGATCACCACGCGGCGGTCCACTGGCTGGCCGGTGACGATGCACTTGCCGGGGCCGTCATATTCATCCACCAGAGGAATGCAGCGGATGGTGGCCTTGAATTCCTTCATGCGGGCGTCGCAGGCAGGGTCGTCGGCCACGTGGGCCATGACGAATTTGCCGCCGCCTTTTTCGGCAGTCACCTTGCTTAGGATTTCTTCCACTTCGCCGATGGAGTTCGCAACCAGGGTGTTGTCTTTCAAGCGCTGCTTGGCGGCGGTGAAGAGATCCAACTGCATCTGGTCGAGCACAGCCGGCACCTTGGCGGCGACTTCGGCTTGCGGGATGATTTCCTTCGTGCCGGTATCACGGCGCTTCACCACGATATTGCCGGAGGCGACGTCGCGGGGGCCCAGTTCAAGCACTACCGGAACGCCGCGGCGCTCCCAGTGATAGAACTTGGCGCCCGGTGTTTGGCCCTCGCGCTCGTCGAGTTTCGCGCCGATGTCTTGAGCAATCTTCGATGCCACTTCAAGCACTGCGGCACGCTCTTCTTCTTTGCGGTAGATGGGAACCAGCACGCTCTTGTTCGGAGCAAGCTTTGGCGGCAGCACCAGGCCCTTGTCATCGGAGTGCGACATGATCAGGCCGCCGATCAGGCGGGTTGAGACGCCCCAACTGGTTTGCCAGACGTAATCGAGCTGGCCTTCTTTGTTCTGGAACTGGACATCGAACGCTTTGCCGAAGTTTTGCCCGAGGTCGTGCGAGGTGCCGGCCTGCAGCGCGAGTCCATTCTGCATCATGGATTCGATGCAATAGCTGCGTAGAGCGCCGGCAAATTTTTCGGATTTCGTTTTGACGCCTTTGATCACGGGCATCGCCATGACGTTTTCAGCTACTTCAGCGTAGACGTCCAGCATGCGGAGCACTTCCTCCACCGCCTCTTCGTGTGTCGAGTGCGCGGTGTGGCCCTCCTGCCAGAGGAATTCCGTCGTGCGCAGGAACATTCGCGTGCGCAGTTCCCAACGTATGACGTTCGCCCATTGGTTCACAAGCATGGGCAGATCGCGCCAGCTTTGAATCCATTTACCGAAGAAGTGGCCGATGATGGTTTCCGACGTCGGCCGGATGACGTATGGCTCTTCAAGCGGCTTACCGCCAGCGATGGTGACAACGGCGAGCTCCGGAGAAAATCCTTCTACGTGCTCGGCCTCTTTTTGCAGGAAGCTTTGCGGAATCAGAAGCGGGAAGTACATGTTCTGATGTCCGGTGGCCTTGAAGCGCTGATCGAGTTCGCGCTGTAGAACCTCCCAAACGGCGTAGCCGTTGGCGCGGATGACCATGCAGCCTTTGACGATCTCAGCGGGCTCCGCCATATCGCCGGCCAGGACGACGTCTTGATACCACGCGGCGAAGTCTTTGGCGCGTGCGGTGATAGGTGATTCAGCCATAGGAAGTGTATTTTTAAGGGTACGACAGATCGCCCGGGGTGCGCGATTTTGCTTGCCCCGCAAACCCTTCGGACTCCATCGCCCTATGGGTTACGACGATGCGCCTATATCGGACCCATCACAATTTTCGATTTTGCACCGACGCCGCTTCCCCGATAACTTGCAAGTGTATTCGCGGAAGGCTATCTGGAGGAGCCGGCCGGGTCCCTTCGATGCACTAAGATCGGGAAATGAGCCAGCCCAGGTTTGACCCCGGATTAACGCAGCAGTTCACAGGCGTACTGCGGCGCAGCATCAATAAGGACGGCAGTTTCAACGTCCGCAGGCGTGGCGGCAACTGGCGCGACTTTCATCCTTACCTGATTGCCTTGAACATGACATGGCCGCACTTCTTCCTGGTGGTGTTGGCGGTTTACATATCCGTGAATCTGCTGTTCGCGTTTGGGTATTTTCTATTGGGGCCGGGCGCGCTGGCGGGCGCTGATGCAGCCACGGCGATGGGCAGATTCTGGAACGATTTCTTTTTCAGCGCCCATACGCTGACGACGGTGGGCTACGGCAACATCTCGCCTGCCTCGATGGGCGCCAACATCGTCACTGCGATCGAAGCCCTAACGGGATTGCTAGGCGCGGCTCTCGGAACCGGCGTCTTGTTTGGGCGCTTCTCCCGGCCTTCCGCCAAACTGGCGTTCAGCGAGAAGATGCTGGTCACAAACCTCCGCGGTACGCCGACGCTGCAGTTCCGCATCGCGAATCAGCGCACTAACGTGTTGATGGATCTGGATGCGACGTTGATTCTCATGACGGTGGATGGCCCGGCGGAAGCGAAAACCCGCAACTTTCAACAACTGAATCTGGAACGCCCAAACATCTATTTCCTGCCGCTGACGTGGACCATCGTTCATCCAATCGATGAAAGCAGTCCGCTCTTTGGAAAATCGCAGGAAGAATTGGATCGGTTGCAGGCGGAGTTTCTCATTGTCGTGCGCGGCTTCGATGACACCTTCAGCCAAACCGTGCATGCGCGGTACTCTTACCGATACGACGAGCTGGTGTGGTCTGCACGCTTCCATCCCGCGTTCGAAATTGACGCCGACGGAAACATGGTGCTGAACGTGGATCGCGTCTCGGCGCACGCGCTGGCGGCAGGAAATTGACTTGGAGCCGCTGAAAATCGAGCTGGAGCTGCGGCTATGCAGGTGTTCCCTGCGGCGTTTGCGGCTGAAAGGCGACGCAGTCAATGCCGACGCGCTGGGCGGATTGGAAGAACTTGGCTTCCACCGTGGTGCGCGCGGGTTTGATGGAGCCGAAGTATTCGGTGTAGATTTCGTTCATCGCGAGGAATTCGCTGGCATCCGCCAGGTAGACGGTGCACTTCACAACGGCTTCGATCGTCGCTCCACAACCGGCGAGAATTTTCACCAGGTTGTTCAAAACGAGCCGCGTTTGATGCTGAATGTCGCCGGGGGAGAGCTTATCGTCCTCTCCGATTGGACCCAGTGCGCTGACGAAAATGAAGTCGCCGGCGCGGACCGCGGAGGAATAGGGGCCTCGTGGGCTGGGCGCGCCTTCGTGCAGAATTCGTTCAATGCTCATTCGTCGGTAGTATAAACCGGGTCGCGCCCATGCGGTGCGTTAAACTCAAAGTGCAGCCTTGCCGCCAGCCGCTTGCTTACCGGGAGTGGAGGTGGTTTCTCACTGCGAGTCTTCCCCGTCCGATAAGACTGCTACAGGTGTCTGCCAGTATTTCTGGAGGCTTATGCGCAGTACGAAAATTGTCGCTACCGTTGGTCCCGCATCCCGTTCGCCGGAGATGCTGGCGGCGTTGCTCGACGCCGGCGTGAATGTTTTCCGGATCAACGCCTCACACGGTGCGCACGGTGAGCATGGTACGGCCATTCGCCTGATCCGCACTCTGGCGGCGCAAAAGAGCAAAAAACCTGCGATTTTAATGGATTTGCAAGGTCCGAAGATTCGCCTGGGCGATTTTGACGGGGGCGCAGCCACGTTAAAGACCGGCGATTCGTTCACGCTGACGATTCAGCCCACGATGGGCAATGCGTCGCTTGCCTCAGCGACCTACGCCTCATTGCCGCGCGATGTAGTTCCCGGCAATCGCGTCTTGCTTGCCGATGGAGCGGTGGAGCTTCGCGCCGCGAAGGTGAATGGCGCGTCGGTGGAGTTTGAGGTTGTCTCCGGCGGCACCATCAAGAACCGTCAGGGCATCAACTTGCCAGGGGTGCGCGTTAGCCTGCCGTCGATGACGGAGAAAGACTGCGCCGATCTTGAGTTTGGACTCTCGCAGGGAATCGATCTGGTTGCGCTCTCGTTCGTGCGAGGACCGGCCGACGTAATTGGCCTGCGGCATTTTCTGGAGCAACGCGGCAAGATGGTTCCCATCGTCGCGAAAATTGAAAAGCCCGAGGCGCTGGATCATCTGGACGATATCCTGCATCTTGCCGACGGCGTGATGGTGGCCCGCGGCGATCTGGGTGTCGAACTGGCCTTGCAGCGCGTGCCGGTGGCCCAAAAGACGATCATCGAGCACGCCCGCATGCGCGGCAAGTTCGTTATCACGGCGACACAGATGCTGGAATCGATGATCGAAAACGCATCGCCCACGCGAGCCGAAGTGAACGATGTGGCGAATGCGATCTTCGATGGCACCGACGCCGTGATGCTTTCGGCTGAGACCGCGAGCGGCAAGCATCCAGTGCAGGCTGTGCGCATGATGGCCTCTATCGCGGTCGAGGCGGAAGCGTACCTCGCCAAGCGGCCTTTCCCGGAGCCGCCATTGAGTTCGCAGCCCGCGCACTCGGAGATTATCACCGAAGCCGCGTATCACTGCGCGCTTTCGGCGAGCGTGCGTGCGATCGTGGTCTTCACGTCATCGGGCGAAACCGCGCGGCTGATCGCACGCTTCCGTCCGCGCGTGCCGATCTTCGCGTTTTGCGAATCGGAAGAAGTGGCGCGCAAGCTGGCGGTTATCTTCGGCGTACACACGGTTGCGCCCATACGCGTGAAATCCACCGAGCAAATGTTGGAAATGAGCGATCAGCAGCTGTTGCTGGAGGGCTGGTCAAGCATCGGCGATAGCGTGATTGCGGTTGCGGGCGCGCCGTTCGGCGTGGCGGGAAGCGCAAACCTCATCAAGCTGCACAAGGTGGGTCGCGTGGGGATTCAGGGTTCGCTCGAATAGGCGGGCGTTCCCCGCTCGATTCTGTGCGCAACTTCGTGGCTATCGGAGACCGGCTGCGAATTTCGAATCGGGGTATCGCGACAAGCGGCGATTGCACCTCGGCTCGTATTCCTGAATCAGGCGGTTCTGGCGCGCCGAACGCTCCAGCCGATCACAAACTTCAAATACGAATCCGGTCGGCTGCCGTTGCAGGAGCGCGGTGTCCATTTCCGTTGCGTGGAGAAGCAAAGCGCCCCGGATATCGTCCGACTCGCCTATAAATACCCATTCGTCTGCATTCGATATCCCGTAAACTCCCGAAGAAGAAGGCGCAAAGGTTTGCACTCCGGACGGATTGAATGGACGCGTAATAATTTCTATGAATGGCACAACGGCTCCTCTGTCTCCCGAGCGCGACGAACTAGTCCGGCACGCTTCCAATACGCTGTTTTTGCTACCTGCGCCGCGCCGCAGAGGCACGTTTCAATAGTTCCCGCTAACGTAGCGGCGGCAGGAAGTTCGTACGCAAAACCGGCGAGGCAAAAGCGTTTCAGTTGCGCTTCTTATCGATGGTGATGACCGCTGGCGCAGCGGCCGGGGTGGCGTGTTTCCGGTTTGCCCACGCAATGCCCACGCACACCAGGCTGGCCGTCATACCTACGGCAAGTGACAGAAGACCCAGCGGGCGAAGGAACATCATCGCGGCTGGAATCATCACAAACGCTACGGCGAGCAAGAAAGCAGTGAACGTATTGCTGCTGTCTTCAGTCTTATGGTTGGATTCAAACATAGCAACCCCCCTTGGTTGATGGGTTGGCTAAGAGAGGTAGTATCAAGGCGCCTTACTTAGTTTCAGGCGAATTGCGAGTGGGCTGAATTGCTCAGACGTCCCCAAGCATACGGGGTTGGGGGTGGGATGTCAACGTGAATACGACACGTGAATACGCCGCACGGAGTGTTCCCGTGCGGCGTCTTTACGCGTTGCGATGGTGCGTGTTAATCGGTCTTCTTGCGCCGCGGACGGCGTGTGGTAGAGCCGGGACCCGACGGGCGCGGCGTGCGTTTGCGCACCGGTGCCTTCTTCGACTTGGCCGGCGGAGGATTCGGCTCGAAGATGGTCGGCTGGCCTTCGACGTAAGGCTGAGGCTCGTCGATCTCCAACTCTTCTTCGGGAGCCGCTTCCGGCTCGAGAGCCGGCGGCACTGCGGGCGGATAAAATTCTGCGCCAAGGTAAACCAGCATGCCTTGTTCTTCGCTCGGATCCAGGCGAACCACAGTCTTGTCCTGCGCGTAGTTCAGGAATTCGGCGAATTGCTGGAAACCGTAGGCCGCCACGTTCATGTTCGGCTGTTCCTGCGTAAACCACGCAGCTAAGTCTTCCAGAGGGCACCCGTTCTCTAACTCGAGACGGTGGTTCTCCAACACGTCGCGCAGCGGCGGCAGCAGGTCCTCATGCTTCAGAGAAGCATGCTCGGGCTGCGAAGTGCCCTTGCGTTCGATGATGTAGCGGCCTCCCGAGCCGGAGACGTTCACCATTTCGGCTTTCTTCAACTTCTCGACGAAATCCGAGAAGCTCGACGCACCATAGGCGCGTTCGTTGAAGGCCGAATCAAGCTGTAGCATCGTGGACTTTAACAAGCCCAGTTGTGGCTGCACCGCGCGGCGTTCCAAAACCTGCAACGCGCGTTCCACCAGGGGCATGGCCTGTCCCAGATCCAGAGGAGCCGGGCGCTGGCGGCGCTCGCCACGATCTCCACGATCGCCGCGGTCCCCGCGCTCTCCTCGGTCCCCACGGTCTCCCGCGCGTTCGGGCCGGTCTCCCGCGCGTTCCGGCCGGTCGCCCCGTTCATTCCGCGGACGCTGCTGCCGGACTTCACCGGGCAGATCCTGCGACGGCGCCGGCAGATCGCTCAACAGCGATTCAAAGCTGATGAATTCGTGACAGTTCTGCTGCAGGATGGTCGAGGTGAAGGCTTTGCCTCCCACCACGAACACCGTTTTGCCGTATTCCTTCAGTTTGTTGACCAGCGGAATGAAATCGCTGTCGCCGCTGACAATCGCGAACGCGTTGACATGCGTGTGGGTGAAGGCCATTTCCAGGGCGTCCAGAGCCAGGTTGATATCGGCTCCGTTTTTGTCGCCGCGCGGCGAGGGAATCCGCTGCACCATCTGCACGGCGTTTTCCGCCATCTGGCGCGTGGCTCCGTCCTGGCGTCCCCAATTCGCGTAAGCGAATTTTGCGACGATGTCGCCGCGTTCCTTCAACGCCTCTAGCGCGAGCGAAACGTCAAATTCGCGGCGCAGCGTCGATTTCAATCCAATCTCGATGTTGTCGTAGTCGACGAACACCGCGATGTTCAATTTTTCCTGCATTCTTGCTCCTGACGCGTGCAATCGTGCATCGCGT
Organism: Bryobacteraceae bacterium; assembly: GCA_040081855.1. Classification (GTDB taxonomy): domain Bacteria; phylum Acidobacteriota; class Terriglobia; order Bryobacterales; family Bryobacteraceae; genus Palsa-187. Next base: position 20,311 of record JBEBFS010000036.1, read on the forward strand.
GTTTTCCGGGAAAACGGGCCGGCCGGGCGTTCAGCCTTACGCCGCCTGTTTCACCGAGCTGCGGATGAAATTCACAATTTCCTCAAGCGAAGCGCCGGGTTGGAACACGGCAGCCACTCCCTGTCGTTTGAGCTCAGCGGCATCTTCATCCGGAACGATGCCACCTACGATGACCAGTACGTCGGTCATCCCCTTTTCTTTTAATAACTCCATCACGCGAGGCACGATGGCGTTGTGCGCGCCCGAAAGAATCGACAGGCCGATCACCTGCACATCTTCTTCGAGCGCCGCATGGACAATCATTTCCGGGGTCTGGCGGAGTCCGGTATAGACAACCTCCATTCCCGCATCGCGCAGCGCTCTGGCGATGACCTTAGCGCCGCGATCATGTCCGTCCAAGCCTGGTTTCGCAACCAGCACACGGATTCGTGAATCCATAGTGGAGTTCAGAGACTAATTGGTTACGCCGCCGATGCCTCGTTGGCAGTGCGGTGCAACCAACTTCAGTATAGAACGGAAAATGCAATGAGGCGGGGACCCCGGTCCCGCGTATCTCGACCAACCGCTTCGGCAACCCTAGTCCGGGGCACTGGGGTTGTGCAAAATCGCGCGCTATTTGCTCTGCACCACTTCCAAAATCTTTTGCAACATCGCACGATCCGCTGCCGTGAAGCCGTTGCTGGCGGCGGTGTCTTCTATATCGCTTCTCACCACCACGACGCCAATGCCCATTGGGCCGGCCTGCAGGCGCTCATTCGGCAGCAGCGCACGCACGGGCAACGGCACCGGAGGGCGTGCGTCCGAAATACCGGCGGCCGCGGGCGGATCGGAAACCCACAGCGGATAGCCGCGGGAGAAATCCCAATGGCCCGGCCAGCCGACGCCCAGGCCGTACTTGGAAGCAATCAGCAATCCAGCGAAATACTGCTGCCCGTTTACTTGAAACGCCCAGATGCGGCGCTGCTCATCGAACGGATAATTCGCTATCGGATAGCTCATGGCGTTGAGCGAAATGGAGCCTTCATCGAACAATCCCGTGCCACCAACCTCCGCCATCACCGCACGTGCGTCTGCCTCAAGCACCATGTAAATCGGATTGATCGATTGGCCGGCTCGTGTTGTTTTCGTGGACGCCGGTCGATATTGCGGATACTGCACCGCGCCCGGCAAATTGACGGTTGCGGCTTCCCTTGCTGAAAGCGTCATGCTCTGCAAAGCCCAGGTTGCGTCCGCTTGCTGGGCGACGATCGAATAGGTTTTGAGCGCCTGGCTCCCGTTCCCGTCTGCAGGCGAATCGAACCATGCTTTGGGCGGCCGGGCCGGGTCCCATGCAGGGGCCTGCACGCCGAATTCGGCGAAGTAGGAGTCTCGGTTGTACGTCTTGAACAACGCCAAAGCGTCGACGGAATACCGTGCGGACGCCGGCTGCGGCAACGCCGCGGCAATACTGGTTGGAGAATTCATGGCAAGCCTTCCTTAGATCGGGTTGATCTTGGAATAATGATGCTTGCCTTGGACGGCGCAAGGTTCTAGGTTTTACTGGATCTTGCTGAGCGGCTTGGAGTTCGTCGCGCGGCGAACGTGCGACGGAGCGTTCCGGTTACTGGCCGGGTTCCGCAACAATCAGCGGAATAAAGAGCAGTTGCTGAAACGGCTCTACAGTCAGGCGTAGAACGGGGCCGCCCACGGGCGTCCCGGCGGCAGGGTCGTAATGAACCGTAAACTTCGCGTCTTTGTTGGCTTCCACCATCGCCGTTGGCGGATCTGCTTTGAAGATTCCGCCGTCCAAAAGCGGCGTGGCGATAATCCGTACAGATCCGTTTAGCCCATTGTGGAAGGTCACTTCCTGCGTACTTGCTTCGCCCTTGGTGAACTTCAGCTCTTTCTTGTCAATCGTGGCTTGCACTTTCAATTCTCTTGCGGCAGCCTGTGCGGCCTCCGGCGTAAAATCCTTCGGAAGGACGGGCGCGGCACCGGAACCGCCGCCACTGTTGTTTGCGCCGGATCCGTTTGCAATGGGGACGGGCACTTCACCCAAGGGTGTCAACATCGTCTTTGTTTGCGGTTGCACCCACATCCATTTGCCGTTTTCGAGCCTCCAGGCATCCACAACCGGCATGGGCATTTCAATTTCCTTGCCCATGAAGGACACGGGACGCTTGACACTGCCCCGAACCATGGCTTTCGTGAAATTGTCGGTATAGTCGATGCCCGATAATTCGAATGTCTTGTACTGGGGTTTGGACATTCCAAAGTAAAAGTCTTTGGAGTCCTCCGCCACCATATCGTAGGCTTTGCGGTAGTTTGCGTCTACGTTGTACTGCAGGAACTCGGTGGCGCGGGCGCGCAGGGCTTGGTCGACATCGGCCGGGGGTTTCGGAGCCTCCGCCGCAGGGGACTGCGCCAGAAGAACAACTGGAATGAGGAAAAGGGCTGCTCGCAATGGCATGGGGAGAAACCTTCGACGGCGGGGAGTGGCTGGGAGGCAGGGATTCGAACCCCGATACGCAGATCCAGAGTCTGCAGTCTTACCGTTAGACGACCTCCCAACTAAGTTCATATTTTAACAGACGCGCAAGCCTGAGCGTTAGTTTGGAAAAAAGTTTTCTGAAAACACGAATGGGATCGAGGGCGTTCCAATCCCCCAACCATTCGATCAAGACGCCGGGAAATCACTGTTGATAAGCGACTTACTCACGTCCTGCAGCCGCTTGGGGACGGCCGGGGCGAGGGAAGCACTGCCGCGGGGCCACTAGGCCTTCTCCGGTGCCCATGGCAAAATAGATACTTCATGTCCCATCCTAAATCCCGCATTGCGCGCGCACTGATTAGTGTCACCGACAAGTCTGGAATCGTCGATTTTGCCCGTTCGCTCACTGGTCTGGGTGTCGAGATTCTTTCCACCGGTGGTACGTTCCGCGCTTTAAAAGACGCGGGTATTGCTCCGCTGCGCGAGGTTTCCGATGTCACCGAGTTTCCGGAGATGCTCGACGGCCGCGTGAAGACGCTCCACCCGCGCGTGGCGGGCGGCATTTTGGCGATGCGCTCCAAGCCCGAACACATGGCGGCGATCGCCAAGCACGGCATTCCGGCAATCGATCTGGTTTGCGTCAATCTATACGAGTTCGAAAAAATCGCGGCGAAGAAAGACGCGCCGCTCGAAGAGCTGATCGAGAATATCGACATCGGCGGCCCCACCATGATCCGGGCCGCCGCGAAGAACTGGCAGGACGTGGCCGTAGTGACGTCGGCCGGCGATTACGACGTCATCATCGCGGAATTGCAAGCGAATAACGGCACGCTGTCTGAAGAAACGCATTGGCGCTTGGCGAAACAAGCCTTCGCTCGCACCGCTGCTTATGATCGTGCTGTGACGAATCGACTGGCAGAGGTTCCGCCGACGGGCGATATCTTACCCGCGACGCTCGATGTTCGCGTGCCGCGTACGCTTTCCTTGCGCTACGGCGAAAATCCGCACCAGCACGCCGCACTCTATTCCATTGGCGGCAAAGGAATCGCGGGCGCCGAACAGTTGCACGGAAAAGAGCTTTCCTACAACAACCTGGTGGATCTGGACGCCGCCTGGCAGTTGATCGCCGAGTTCGATGCACCGGCATCGGCCATCATCAAGCACACGAATCCGTGCGGCTGCTCGGAGGCGCTGACGCTGGTCGAAAGCTACCGCCGCGCATTTGAAGCAGACCCGATCTCCGCTTTCGGCGGTGTGCTCGCGTTCAACCGCAAGGTGGATGCAGAGACGGCAACGGAAATCGCCAAGACTTTTATCGAAGCGATTGCGGCCCCGGATTATGACGCCGGGGCGCTGGCTATTTTGAAAGAGAAAAAGAATCTGCGCCTGCTGAAGGTGAACGCGGCGCCGGAAGAACTGGTGGTGAAATCGATCAGCGGCGGGTTCCTCGCGCAAACGCCTGATGTCCACCGCCTGGTTCGCGCCGGGTTGCAGGTGAAAACGCAGCGAGTTCCCACGGATGCCGAATGGACCGCGCTCGAGTTCGGCTGGAAAGTGGCCAAACACGTCAAGAGCAACGCGATTGTGTACGCGCGTTTGATCGATGGCTGCGGCCAGTCGATTAGCGCGGGTGCCGGCCAGATGAGCCGCGTGGATTCGGTGAAGTTCGGCGCATCCAAAGCCGTGTTGTCCTTAGCGGGTTCCGTGGTTGCGTCTGACGCGTTCTTCCCGTTCCCGGATGGCGTGGAAGAGGCCGCGAAACACGGGATTACTGCGGTGATTCAACCCGGCGGCTCCGTGCGCGACGCCGATGTGATCGCGGCAGCGGATAAATTGGGCCTCGCGATGGTGTTCACTGGGGTGCGTCACTTCCGGCACTAGGTTCGATGTGGCGAGCGCACTCTTGTGTGCCGCGGTTTAGCGTTGATGAAAGGCCCAGGCGTCGCGAACAATTGTGTCGAGATCGCTGCGCAGGGGTTTCCAGTCGAGCGTTTTGCGCAGGCGGGTGGAATCCGCCACCAACTCCGCCGGATCGCCTTCGCGGCGGCCTGCAATGTTGTAGGGGACCTTCTTTCCGGTCACGCGTTCGACGGCGCGCAGAACGTCCATTACCGTGAAACCGGTGCCCGTGCCGACGTTGAATTGCGCCGATCCGCCTCCGGCAAGCAAATGATCGAGCGCGGCGACGTGCGCCTCCGCCAGGTCGCTCACATGAATGTAGTCGCGTACGCAGGTGCCGTCCTGCGTCGGGTAATCGTTGCCAAAAATCTGGATGGGCCTGCCGCTCACCGCAGCATTGAGGAGCAACGGGATCAAGTGCGTCTCGGGATGATGCATCTCACCGAGCCCGGCTTCTGGTTCACCACCGCAAGCGTTGAAGTAGCGCAGTGCGATACTTCTCACGCCTTTGTAGCGATCCATTTCGCCGAGGATTTTTTCCACCATGGCTTTCGATTCGCCGTACGGACTCACGGGGGCAAACACGGCATCTTCGGGAATCGGCACGCGGATGGGGTTTCCGTAAACGGCGGCGGTGGAAGAGAACACCAGTCTTTTCACGCCCGCACGCGCCATTGCCTCGAACAGGGAAACCGAGCCGCCTACGTTGTTGGAATAGTAAAGCTCCGGTTCACGCGCGGATTCTCCCACGGCAATATACGCCGCAAAGTGAACGACGGCATCGACACCTTCCAGCAGCTTCGCTACCGCGTCCGTGTCCTGCAAACGATGGACGTGCAGACGTTCGGGGGCCGCGTTTTCACGATGGCCACGGGAAAGATCATCCACGACAACAACTTCAAACCCGCGGTTGAGCAAATGGCGAGTGGTGATGGAGCCGATGTAGCCTGCTCCTCCCGTGACCAGGATTTTCGGCATGTGCTCTCATTCTACAATTGAGAGGCCGATGATCACCCGACGCGAAAGCAAAGAAAGACAAGGGCAATCCCGCCGCCAATTCGCGGCGGCCTGCCTGGCATTGGGTGCGGCATCGGCCTGCGCGGACGCTTTCACTTCGAGCCGGCTAAGCATGGAAGCAAAGCGCTTCGTATCGCGTGAGGATTTTGACAAAACCTCCGCCATTGTTCGAGCGCGTTTTCCGGACGCAGTTTTGCTGGATGCAATTGCGGCGCCGCACGTGCCGGAATTGATCGTCATTCATGGCGCGTTGCTTCCGTCCGATGCGGTCTACGAAGTGCGCCGGTACGGAAACGGCCCAATCCCGTCCAGCAGCACCGATTGCCTGGAGTTATTTCTTGGCGACAGGTCTGTGCTGGTTCTGCGGCATCGATCTTTAAGCGATCGCGCGGCGCAATGGGGCACGGACGGGTTGCCTCCCGCGACCGCTGAGATCGGCTTCTATCGCGTGATTTAGTGCGTTAGTTTAGCCGAGCATCTTCGAAAGATCGTTATAGATCACGAAGACCACGATGAACATCAGGAAGAGGAACCCAACCTTTAAGGCCGTTTCCTTCACTCTGAGATCCAGATCGCGGCGCATCAGCATTTCGAGAAACAGCATCAGCATCACTCCGCCGTCCAGAATTGGTACGGGAAGCAGGTTGAATATGGCCAGGTTCAGGCTGACCGCGGCCATCAGGCCCAGGAACGGGACTGCGCCTTCGCGCGCGGCCTCCCCGGACATCTGGGCGATGCGGAAGGGGCCCTCGATTGATTTGGGTGAAACGCGGCGTTGTGCAATGCCACCGAGGAACTTGAAGATCAGGCCCGCGAACTGGCCGTTGCGCTTTACGGAAGCCGAAAGGGCTTCATTGAAGGGCAGTTTCGTAACGACGATGTTCGGATCCAGCGAAATGCCGATCATCCAACGCTCGCGCCCGGCCACTTCGCCTTTCTCGGGCTGCACTTGAATGGGGATTTCCTTGTCACCGCGCCGCACGATCACTTCCACCTGCTTGCCGCCAGCGCCGTGAATCGCTTCGTTTACGGCCGGAATGGCGCGCATCGGCTTGCCGTCGATGCTGACCAGGATGTCGCCGCGTTGAATGCCTGCGCGCTCAGCCGCGTGGACTCGATCCGAATAACCGCCTACTTTCACGGGCATTTGATACAGCCAGCCCGCCATGCCGATCCCTTGCTGTTCCTCCACCGAGGGGGTCACGGGGATGTGCAGCCGTTCGCCGTTGCGCTTCACCCAAACTTCCAGAGGATGCTTTGCGCTGGCGGCAACCTTTAACTCGATGTCCTCCCAGCTTGGATCCACGGTGTTATCGATTTGAACGATCTGGTCGCCCTCTTGGATGCCCGACTTGGCAGCCGCGCCATCGGGCGTCAGGAAGCCAATCACCGGCGAGGTCGGGTTGGGCGATTTCTCATACACAACCATGTAGAGGCCGGTGAGAAGTGCAATGGCGAGAACGACGTTGATGCCGGGGCCAGCGAAAGCGATGACCATTCGCTGCCAGCGCGGCTTGGCGAGCAGGCTGCGCGGATCGCGAGCCTCTTCACCGGGTTGTTCGCCGAGCATTTTTACATAGCCACCGAATAGAATCGCAGAAAAGCGGAAATCGGTTTCGCCGCGACGGAAGCCAAACAGGCGAGGGCCGAAGCCGAAGCTGAAGGTTTCCACTTTCACGTCGAACAAACGCGCGGCCCAGTAGTGGCCCAGTTCGTGGATCATGATCATCACACCGATCAGAACCAGGTACCACCAAAGATTTTGTAATATCGCCATATAAATCCCCGCGATCTCCGCGTCCCATAACTAACTCACCCAGCCAGTTACACACCCAACGCGGCGCCGCTTTTTACTCCACTAAGCTTGGAAACAATCTGTCTCGCGGCGGCTCGCGATTCCAAGTCCACTTCCAAGACTTCGCCGATGGACTGCGCCACCCGTGCGGGCACAGCCTCAAGCGTCGCCGAGACCGTCTCGGCAATTGCAGGATACGCTATTTTCCCAGCGAGGAAAGCCTCAACGGCTATCTCATCGGCCGCATTCAATGTACACGCGGCAGTGCCGCCCGTTTCCAGGGCTTCGTAGGCCTTGCCGAGCAGCGGAAATTTTCGAAAATCGGGGGGATCGAACGTCCAGCGGGCAGCCTGCGTCCAATCGAGACGCGGCACCGGTGCGTCGGCGCGCTCGGGGTACGTCAGCGCGTACTGAATCGGCATCCGCATATCGGTGGCGGAGACTTGCGCGATCACGCTGCCGTCAGCATATTCCACCATCGCGTGGACCTTGGATTGAGGATGCACCACCACCTGTACTTCCTTCGGCCCCAGATCGAATAACCAACAGGCCTCGATGACTTCAAAGCCTTTGTTCATCAAGGTGGCCGAATCGATGGTAATGCGGGGGCCCATCTTCCAAGTTGGATGATTCAAAGCCTGCTCGGGAGTCACAGATTCGAGCGCAGAAGCGGGCGTTTCGCGGAACGGACCGCCCGATGCGGTCAGGATCAGTTTCGAAACCTCATTGCGCCGGCCGGCTCTAAAGCATTGATGCGCCGCGTTATGTTCGCTATCGACGGGTAACAATTCGGCGCCGGATTCCTTCTGCGCCCGCGTTACCAGATCCCCCGCGGCGACCAGAACCTCTTTGTTTGCAAGGCCAACTCGCTTGCCCAGGCGGATCGCCTCGTAGGTGGCCTCCAGGCCCTCAACGCCAACAATAGCCGACATCACAAATCCGCAATCAGGCGACGTCGCGGCGGCCACGCGGGCGTTGTTGCCATAAGCAAGCTCTGGCTCGCGCACGCCCAGCGTCTTTAATTCCGCCCGTAGCTCCGCCAAGGTGGCTTCATCGGCAACAATTGCAACTCTAGGTTTAAATTCAGCGATTTGCGCGGCGAGAAGGCGGGTGTTGCGACCGGCAGCCAAGGCGTAAACGCCATAGCGATCAGGCCACCTCCGCAGAACATCCAAAGTGCTGGTTCCAATGGACCCGGTCGAGCCAAGCAGAGTCAGGTAGGTCACTCGTCTCGATCATATCACCGTCCGCGTCGGGTTCGGCGATCGTTTACCACAGTTCGACACGGCAGGGAGCGGTCCGGGGGCAGACACAGCACCGCGCTGTCTTCGCTACTTACTTTTTTCTTGGGTTTTTTTAGGGGCGCCGGGGAGTGCTTCAGGGGTCTTTAGTGAGGTTAGTCTCGCTTTGGTGGGAGTTACCTCCCCGGCTTGATTCCAATATTAGAATAACCAGAGACCGAATGCAATAGTTTTTCGTAGGGGACCTCAAAATATTTTCAACTGGGGGTCATCCAAATCATTTATACCCTTGACATATAACCGGTTAGCCTGACGTCCCCCTTATCGTAGGCTATGCCGATCGGCGGGGCGGCAAATTCCATATATGGAATTTTGTTACATTTTGACGACAACCCCACCCCACTCTTCCAGGACCCGGATGGTGGAACAGATGTCGTCGTCGCCGAAACCACGGGCGATGGCCACTCGCAGCAGCTGCTCTGTGGCGGCGGTGACCGGCATGGGGATGCCGCTGGACCTGGCGGATTCCAGTGCCAAGCCAACATCTTTATGGAGCCACTTTGTAGAGAAGTTGGTGGTGAAGTCGCGGGCCAGGATTGCCGGTGCTTTGGCGCTGACCAGTCCGCTTTTGGCGGCGCTGTTATCAAGGATGTCGATCATCTGTTCCGGCGCGATACCGTTCTTGACGGCGAGGACCATGCCTTCGGAGAAGGCAGTCAACAGGTTGCCGAGGATCAGATTTTGCGTCAGCTTCGCGTGCAGGCCCTTACCGGCCGTGCCGCAGTAGTAGAGGCGCTTGCCCAAGATCTCGAAGTAGGGCTTCATATTTTCGTAGGCCTCGGCCGCGCCGCCAATCATGAAGGTGAGCGTGGCGGTCTCGGCGCCTTTTTTCGAGCCGGTGCAGGGGGAATCCAGAAACTCGGCTCCTTTTGCGGCGAACTGCGCGCCGATCTCCGTGCTGACCGCGGGAGAAATGGTGCTGCAATCGGCGACGATCGCTCCTTTGCGGATGCCATGGATCAAGCCGTTTGCGCCGGTGGCGAGCGAGCGCACCATGCGCGAATCACCGACGCAATAGAAGATGTAGTCCGAGCGTTCGGCTACTTCCGTGGGCGTGGCGCATGCTGTGCCGTTGCCCTCCTTTGCAAGCTCGGCGGCTTTGCTGGCCGAGTGCGTCCACAGCGCGACCTCGTGTCCCGCCTTCAATAAGTGACGAGCCATTGGGAGGCCCATGATGCCGAGTCCAAGAAAGCCGATTTGTGCCATGAGAGAATCTTACCAATGGAAACGGCCAATCGACTGAAGATCCTTGTGACGAAGAAAATCTTTCCGGAGGCGATCGCTCTACTGGAGCAACATGCCGAGCTGGACTACGTGGCAACCAGCGAGGGCTTAACGCCCGAGCAGATCGTGGAGCGTGCGGTGGGGAAGACCGTGCTCGTCAGCCAAATCACCGACCGCCTGAATGCCGGGACCATTGCGCAATTGAAAGATATCCGCATGATCGCGCACATCGGCGTGGGCTACGACAACGTCGACGTGATTGCCGCGACGAATGCGGGAATCATGGTCAGCAACACGCCGGACGTGTTGACGGACACGACAGCGGATCTGGCGTTTGCCTTGATGCTGGCTGCGGCGCGCCGCGTCGCCGAAGGGCATCAGTTTGTGCACTCGGGCCAGTGGAAACGTTGGGCGATCGATTTCATGCTGGGCGTGGACGTTCATCACCGGACGCTCGGAATTTTGGGCATGGGCCGTATCGGTCAAGCCGTGGCACGCCGCGGGCGTGGCTTTGGAATGAAGGTGCTGTACAACAACCGGCACCGATTGGACGAGGAACTGGAACACGAGTTGCATGCCGAGTGGGTTCCCAAAGGTGAGCTTCTTCGTGAGTCTGACTTCCTCAGCGTCCACGTTCCGTTGAGCGCCGAAACGCGGCACACGATTGGCGAAGCGGAACTCCGGATGATGAAGAAAGGTGCGATTTTAGTGAACACCGCCCGCGGTCCGGTAGTGGATGAAGCCGCACTGGTGCGTGCCTTAAAAGAAGGATGGATTTGGGGAGCGGGCATCGATGTATTTGAGCGCGAGCCCGAGGTGCATCCCGGTTTGCTGGAGTGTCCGAACGCCGTGCTGGCTCCGCATGTGGGCTCGGCTACGGTGGCTACGCGCACGCGGATGACCACTATGGCGGCGGAAAATGCGATCGCCTTCCTGCACGGAAAGAGGCCGCCGAATTTGGTGAACTGATTGGAATCAGGCAACCCATTGCTGTACCACTGGCATTCAACATCGCCTGACACGCGACATCGCTGAAACGCAACATCGCCTGAAACGCAACATCGCCTGAAACGCAATATCGCCCGGCTGCATCCTACTTGCAGGTCGGTGTCTATGCGCTCTTCCCAAATTCTTGCGGCAATCCCAGCAGCGTTAGCGTTTGCCGGCTCCTTGTACGCCGGGCAACTCTATGGATCGGTTTCGGAGAACGGCAAGCCGGTTGCAAGCGTGCCGGTGATCATTACCTGTTCGGGCGAACAGACCAAAGGATCCACCAACGCGGACGGCACGTACCGCATCACGGTGATGCAGCAAGGGCGCTGCACGTTTGCGCTGCCGGGCAAGCCAGGCTCTCCTGCCGTGCTCGTTTTTTCTTACGACAAGCCGACGCTTTACGACCTGGAAGTAGCGCGTAAGTCCGATGGGTCCGGCGAACTTCGTATTCGGTAAGTCATCTCTTCTCCTTCCGCAAAAGGTGTCCCTTGGCCGGCGAACAAAATCCTGATCGCAGAAAATTTTGGATGGATATCATGGCCGTGGTGGCCATGCCTCTGGTGACCGCTACGGTGGGCTTCACGTTGAACGCGTCGCTCAACGCGAGACAGCAGCGGGAAAACAATCTCCGTCTCTACGCCGATATGATGACGCGCCGCGAGCAAAGCGACAGCGACCTGCGCAAGGACATGTTCAATTCGATCCTTGACAAGTTCACGACGCCACAGACCGATCCGAAGGCGCCGGATTATCTGGAGCAGGAAGTATTGAACCTGGAGCTGCTGGCGAGCAACTTCAACGAATCGATGGATCTGGGACCGCTATTCAAACACGTGCGCAGAATGATCCCGGATCAGTTGGAAGGCTTAACTGCAGAAAGGCGCAAGACGTTTGAAGGTCTGCGGAGCCGCCTGGAAACCATTGCGGTAGAAACGAACGAACGCCAGCTACGTGTACTGGGCGATAGCGGATCGGTAGTGCGGGCAGGCGTGGACGATCTTGGCCATATCACCGACTCCATGGCGTTCATGCGGTTCTTCGGCCCCACCGCGGTTTCGATGGACGCCAAGCCGGACGACAGCATCACCCAGGCATGCTTGGCGATGGCCTCCCGCGACCAGCTGCCTCATTACCGGCGGTTCAAGCTGGAAGTTACAGACTTGAATCCGGTTTCGCACGAACTGCAGGTGCGCTTGTACGTGTCCAAACTGTTGGACGAAAAGACCTGCCATCAGCACGACCTGGATCTCAAGGGCGTGGCCGAGATCGACAGTAAGTTTTGGGTGGGCCTTTTTGACTTTCCGATTGTAGACAACACCCGCCTCAGCCAGGGGGAACGGTGTTCGGTGACGGTGACCAGCTTATCCCAGGGTCATGCGGAGTTGGCGCTCTCCTACTTCCCGGGCTCGCGGGCGAGTCTCAAGGACAAGCCGTATTTCGATGAGTTGGAGCAGGATTTGCGCGGCAACCAGCCGTCGAAGTAAGGCGACATGCGTAACCGCGACGCTATTCGCTAGGCGGCATTCCGGATAACAGCCGCAGTATCAGCAGATCTGAGGGCTGAAAGGTGGTCACGGGGACGTTGTTCAAGTCTTCGTCCCGGTCGACGACGTGACTGCGAATCATCACCCGGAACTGCTCGACGGAGATCCCCAGCTCTTCCGCGGCTTCGGTTTCTGAGTATTGCGACTTAATGGCTCTTGCTACGGGCATCTTCTCTCCGAGTGTAGGTCAGGGTTGACGCAGACCCAATCAGTGAGAGTCCTTAGTTGGTTTCACGGTATCGCCTGACGTACTTCCGTACCAGGGTCCTGCAGATTCAAGGATTCGGATGGGCTGCAGGCCGTTTCCCTAAGGAACTTTTGCCACCAACGCGCGGGCCGGACGTCGATACAATATGGTCATGCGACGCCTTGCCTCTTTGTCCGCACTTTCCTTTCTAGTGGTTTCGTCGATTCCGGCACAGGAACCAAAGAAGTTAAGCTTCGATCCCGCCTCGTTGAACCGTTCGGTGGACCCCTGCGAGGATTTCTTCCAGTACGCATGCGGCGGGTGGATGACGGCCAATCCGCTGCCAGCGGATCAATCGCGCTGGGGGCGCTTCGACGCGCTGCAGGACAACAACCGAATCGTTCTGCGCGAAATTTTGGAAGCCGCGGCGAAAGCGTCGAACCGGAGTGCGATTGACCAGAAGATCGGCGACTATTACGCCACCTGCATGGATGAGGGCGCGATCAACGCACGCGGCACCGCGCCACTCAGGGGCGATCTGGACGCGATCTCGGCGGTGAAGAATAAAGCAGACATCACGAAAGCCGTGGCGCGGTTGTTTCGGAGCGGGACGACTCCCTTCTTCCGCTTTGGCGCAGGCCCGGATTCGAAGAATTCTTCCTTGAACATTGCCGATCTCGATCAAGGCGGTCTCGGGCTGCCGGACCGCGATTATTACTTGAAGACCGGCGAGAAGGATATCGATCTGCGCAATAAATACGTGGCGCACGTCCAAAAGATGTTCGAGCTGATTGGTGTGGCCCCAGCGGAAGCGGCGAAGAAGGCACAGGCGGTGCTGGCAATCGAAACGAAGCTTGCGCAGGGATCGCTCGACCGCGTGTCACGCCGCGATCCGGAGAAAATGTACAACATCCGCAAGCTGAAGGATCTTTCCGAGGTCGCGCCCAGCTTCGGCTGGGAGGCGTTCTTTAAATCAGTTGGTACCCCGAAGTTCCAGACGCTGAATGTGGATGTGCCCGATTACTTGAAGTCGATTGAGACGGTGATCAAGGACAGCACCCTGGACGATTTGAAATCGTATCTCACCTGGCACGCCGTGCATGGTGCGAGCTCGGTTCTGCCGGCTACGTTCGAACAAGAGGCGTTTAACTTCTATGGCAAGACGCTGAGCGGTGCGAAGGAGTTGCGTCCGCGCTGGAAGCGGTGTGTGGATCAGACGGATAACCAGTTGCCCGATGCTCTGGGCCGCACGTTCGTGGAAAAGACGCTGGGACAGGAAGGCATCCGCCGCACGGGTGAGATGGTGGCGGAGATCGAAAAGGCTTTTGCCGCGGACGTCCAGAGCCTGGATTGGATGACGCCCGCCACCAAGGATCAGGCGCTGACGAAGCTCCACGGGATCCTGAACAAGATCGGCACCAACGAAAAATGGCAGGACTACGCGAAGGTAAAGATCGTAAAGGGTGACGCCTACGGTAATGCCGAACGCACCAGCATCCACGAAGTTTCGCGCCAACTGGCAAGGATCAACAAGCCTGTTGATAAAAAAGAATGGGAGATGAGCCAGCCGACGGTGAATGCTTACTACGAGCCGTCGCAAAACGACATCAACTTCCCGGCTGGGATCCTGCAGCCTCCGTTTTACGACAACAAGATCGATGATCCGGTGAATTATGGAGCCATCGGCGCCGTGATCGGGCACGAGCTAACGCATGGCTTCGACGACCAGGGCCGGCAGTTCGATGCCAAAGGCAATCTTCGCGATTGGTGGACGGCGGAAGACGCCAAGGCTTTTGAGCAGCGGGCCAGCTGCTTGGTAGACCAGTACAGCGGCTACAGCCCGGTGCCGGATGTGAAGCTGAACGGGAAGCTGACGCTTGGCGAAAACACGGCGGACAACGGCGGCCTGCGCATCGCGTACATGGCGCTGCTGTCGAAGCTTGCCGGCAAAGAACCCGAAAAGCGCGACGGTTTCACCGCACAGCAGCGTTTCTTCCTGGGATTTGCTCAAGTCTGGTGCGAGACCCGGACGCCCGAGATGGATCGCATGCGCGCGCAAACCGATCCGCACTCGCCCGGCCGCTTCCGCGTCAACGGGACCGTATCGAATATGCCGGAGTTCCAACAGGCGTTCGCCTGCGGAGCGGGTAAATCGATGACCAAGGGTCCGGCCTGCCGAGTCTGGTAAGACCGGGTCGGATAGAAGAATAGAGCAGGGGGAGGCTGCGGCCCTCTCCTACGGCTTTTGGGCACCGTCGGCGGGTTTAGCTTTGGCGCCTTCCGGCAGGATAAATGTGGTTTCGCCCGGACGGAGCAGCTTCAACTGCTTCCGGATTTCCATCTCCTGCTCGGTGGTGCTGGTCTGCAGGCGCTCAATCCGTTCGCGGCGGCGCTGGTTTTCGAGGGCCGTCGTCGCGTTTTGTTCTTCGAGTTGCCGGATCTGGCGGTGCTTCTCAAAAAGCGCGGGAATGCCTTGCGGTCCGCGCAGGGCAAAGGCGCCATAGATAGCGATCACAGAGAACAGGACTGTGTATGCGGTGCGCCGTGTCATTTTTCTCGCTGAGCGGAAGCTTGCCGCAGATGCAACACGCAAGCCCAATTTTGTTTATAGCGTGTATTCCCAAAAATATCTAGTGATTTCTCTCCAACAGTGCTCTTCAGCTTCGTTTCTTGATCCGTTCGTTCCGCGAGGAGGTGCGCTCCAGTGCTAATCTTTGAATTTGGGTGATTCGCCGTGAGCGAAGAACTGGAGCAGCTAGAGCCAAATTACGAAGAGCCGAAGATCACCGGCTGCCCGAAGTGCGGGTCGAATGATGTCCGGCGATCGAAAAGCGAGGGCCTTTGGGCTGGCGTCCAGCGCAGCATTGGGCGCTGGCCGTTCCGCTGCCGCAGTTGCCGCGCAAAGTTTTACAGGCCTGCGGACCCTCCGGAGGATCTCGATTAAGCCTTATCCGCCTAGGGCAGGCGTCCTTCTTCGGAAGCCTTTGCTTTGCGGATCATGGCGCTGACGTCGGGCGGCGGTTCGAAGCGGGAATCGGGAAGGTTTTCATTGACGCGGACGTCGTCCACGGTGATGCGCAGTTCCTGATTGCCGGCTCGCTGCCGGGAAACGGTGGGAACGCGAACGCCGCCAAAGGTTTTGTATTCCGAGACGTTCACTTCCACGTCCACCTCTCCCATCTGGCTTGCGGCAACCATCGTGGTGCGCACCAGCAACCCGGTCTTTTTCGAGAAAAATTGGTGGACCGGTTTGCCGTTGGGCGGCGTGAGAAGCACCTCGTAACATTCATCGCCATCAAGATCCTTGGTGCCGAGCGTTTCCACTTTCGGATAAACTTTCTTCCAATCGACCGGCGCATTGAATCGGGCTTCGCGGATGGATTGATCGCGCTCGTCTGGATTCTTAATGCGGGGCCCCAACAGGACGCTCTTCTCCCACGCGGCTCCCAGATAAATGCCGGATTCAATGTTGCCGATGGCGTCCAGTTCAATGATGGAGTACTCTTTGTCAGGCGGGGCGGTATAACGTGTGACCTTGCCCTTGAGGCCCATGGCTGGAAACTCGATGGTGCCGGTGAGCACCTGGTTCTTGTGCTTTTCGTAAGCGCCTTTGCCGCCGGTGACTTGCACGTAGCGGTCGAGGATAGAATCCGCTTTCGGAAGCGGCTGCGGTTTGGCGTTTTGCGCCGACAACCCGGCGGCGAGCGCCGTGACCACCGGGATTATAGACCACCTCGAAAGATTCATGCCGTGCCCTCTTTTCCTATTTTCCACGCTGCTGGCGGATCCATTCGAAAGCCGCATCGAGGACGGCGTCATGGCCGGCCAAAAGACCTTCGCGCGAAAGCTTCACTTCCTCATCCGGCGTCACGCCGATTCCCTCCAGAGCCTTGCCACCCTGGGAGATGTAGTTGGCAATCGCATATTGAAAGCCGTCGCCGTTGGGGAGCCGCATGAAAACGGACGGCAGTGCCGCCGCCGCGGTTCGGGTTCCGAAGACGCGGGCGCGGCCAATGTCTTTGAGGCCACCGGCGAAAATTTCCGAAGTGGAGGCGGATGCGCCGTCCACAAGTATGGCCACGGGCCCCAGGTAGGCATCCGCGCGGGGATTGATGACGAAGTTGAGCGTAGCCCCGCGCATATACATGGTGCCGAGGCGGAGGTTTTGCCGATCGACAAGCCATCCAGCCATGCCCATCGCCATACCGCCGATACCTCCGGGGTTGCCGCGAAGGTCGATGATCAGGCCGTCGCACTTTCCACAGCTCTGCACGGCAGAGCCGAATTGGCCCATGACGCGGACCAGATCCAGGAATTCATTGAACGCAACGTAGCCGGTATTGCCGATCTTCCGCGATTCGAACCAGACGTATTGGGTGGGCAGGTTGCCGAAGGTGGTGGCATTTCCGCGCGGCGGTAGCAGTGCAATTTCCCGGATCACGGGCGGTGCGGATTCCTCGGCCGACGTCCGGAACTCAAACCGCCGCCGCTTGCCGGTGGGCCCGCGCATTTGTACCAGCACGGCGCGTTGAATAGCGGCTTCCTGAATGCCGGGATTCTGGTGGAGTTTCCTGACAAGCTCTCGCAGGTCAATGCCATCGACGGAAAGCACCTCCCATCCAGGATTAACGCCGGGTGTTTCGGGGCTGAGGCTGGAGACGAGAACGGCGCCCTCCAGAACGCGCACCTCGAAGCCCGGCCAAGCTTCGCCGCCTTCCGCGGCAACGTTGTCGTAGATGTCGGAGGCAACGATGGCGAAGTGGGTCTGGTGGAGGCGGGACAGCATCTCGCGGATTACGGCCCGGGTCTCGTCAATCGTTGCGGCGGCTTCGATCTTGGGCCGGAACTCAGCGTGCGTCGCCAGCCAGTCAAGTCCGCCGGGATTTTTGTCCCAATGCTTATCCCGAATGGTGGTCCAGACGGTTTCGAAGGAATCAATATTGAACTGCTTTTCGCGCGCTGGTGACTGCGCGGGCAGAGGGGACGCCGCGAGCAGCGCAAGCACGACCGAGGCGCCGAGAAAGCGGAGTCCGCGCACGTCTTTAGACTGACAGGCGCGGACACCGATGCGCAAGCACGGAAAACACCTACCGACTTGTGGTCTCCAGGCAGAGCGCGCAAATCTCTTCAGCCGAAAGTGAGACCTGGTCCGCAGTTGCAGGATCGGGGCCTTAGCAGGCGGCCAGCAATCGCTCGCGCAGCATCTCCTGCGCTTCCGGCGTTAGCTTGGCTCCGTTTTGCGCCACGTAGAAGACGTCAATGGCTTTGTGCCCCTGCGTGTCGATCAAGACGACGTCAATATTGCATGCTGTCGTCGAAAAGACAGTAGCGAGGTTATAGAGCAGGCCCGGCCGGTCGTCGGCTGCGATTTCGACTAGAGTTGCAGTCTCACAGGCGTTCGAATCGAATTGCACGGCGGGTTCTCCCCCGCGCCGCTTCGTTGTCTGCGGCCGGCTGCTGAGCAATCGCGGCACGTCCGCCTTGCCGGCGGCAACTCTCTTGATCAAGTCCGTCAGGCGGTCCACTTCACTCGGGTTCAACTCCAGGTTCCGCTTGGGATCCGCAAAGACGAAGGTGTCGAGCACGAGTCCTTTCGCATTCGAAAACGCCTCGGCCTTCAGAATGTCGACGCCAAAACTCGATAAAGCCCCAGCGAACGAGGCGAACAAAGCAGGCATGTCTCGCGCGATCACGGTAAGCCGGAAGAAGCCGTCGGAGCGGTCGATCTGGGCCGCAACGCCCGTCGGGCGGCTGGCTTCATACAGCTTTACGTGCCCCGCGATGTCGCCGCTGGAGTGCGTGCGCAGGTACCGCACGGGGAATCCGCGGACGAAGTCGCCGTGGGTGGCGAGGTGCTCGGGGATTTCTTCGATGCGGCCGGTTTCGAGCTCACGCGTCAACTCCAGCTGTGCCACTCGGTAGACCCGCCAAAGCTGTTCCAGCCTCCAGGGAGTCATCGCACTCGGATTCACGGCCGAGATGTCGGCGTAAGTCAGCACGGTTAGCAGCTTCAGCCGCTCGATGGTGCCGACGCGGTCGGCAAGGGCGCGCGCGGTGGCCGGATCGCCCAGGTCGCGGCTGGTCATCACCTCGGAGAGCGCCAGGTGGTGTTCAATCAGGAACTCGCACAGCTTGGCTTCGTCGGCGGGAGCGCCCATGCGCAGCAGAGCGTCATGGGCCCATTCCACGGATATGCGGGAGTGATCGCCGGAGAGCGCGCCCTTGCCGACGTCATGGTAGAGCAACGAGAACAGGAGAATCGCCGGATCGCCAATTTCCGCGAGAATGCCAGCGAAGCGGCCGCGGGCGGCATCTTTTGTGCCCCGCAGTTCGCCGAGAAGCTCAATGGTCACCAGCGTGTGCTCGTCTACCGTGTAGCGGTGATAGAAGTCGCGGACCACAAGGCTGACAATCGTTTTCCACTCCGGGAGCATCGCCTCAAGCAAGCCCGTATTCTGTAGCGTGCGGAGCGCCATGACCGCATTCGGCCTGGCGAGGATGCCTTTCAACGTCTTCCATAAGTTCGGCGACTTCGCGCACATGTCGCGGAATTCCGCGGAAACGTTCTCCAGGCGCCTCTCCGTTTCCGCGGCGGCCGGAATGCCGTGGCGGCCAATGAAATCAAGCAAACGCAGGATTGTTTCCGGTTCGCCCTTTAGCTGTGCCGGATTACGGAGCAGCACGCGCTCGCGCACCACGCTAAATTCGGAATTCGAAAGCCGCGTGCGCCAATCGCGGAAATTCGTCAACAGCGTGCTGCCACTCTTTTCCGTCGCATCGAGTGTGCGGCGCGCTTCGCGGAA
>JBEBFS010000179.1:0-2931 GCA_040081855.1 Bryobacteraceae bacterium
GTGTTGTTGGTCCCGCCAAGAAACGTGCCGCCGTCGAAGAATGCCACGTTCGTCACGACGCCGTCCGAGTCCTGGGCGGTGGCAATGATGGGAACAACGGCTGGCACGGTGA
This sequence comes from Bryobacteraceae bacterium, assembly GCA_040081855.1. Lineage (GTDB taxonomy): Bacteria > Acidobacteriota > Terriglobia > Bryobacterales > Bryobacteraceae > Palsa-187. Next base: position 113 of record JBEBFS010000179.1, read on the forward strand.
AGGAGGTGTTGTCAGGCGGGCTGGTGATCGCCACGGTGGGAAAAGTGTTGCTGACGACCGTCACCTGCACGATTGGGGAAGTTTTGGTTGCGCCCAAAATATCTGAAGAGACAGCCGTCAGCGCATGGATGCCCACTGTCAGAGGAACAGTGACGGAATATGGACGCGAGGGATCGCTGCCGAGCGAAGTCACTCCGTCGAAAAACTCCACGTTGGTGACGCTGCCGCCCACGTCGCTCGCGCTTGCGGCGATTGTGACGACCGCAGGGGCAAAGAAGACGGCTCCATCCACCGGGTTGGTGATGGAAACGGAGGGCGTCGAACGTTGATAAGAAAAACCGCCGGACATCGAGGTCCACGAGGTGAACGTCACATCCACGTAAATATCATCCGTTTTCAGATGCATCACCGCGTTGACTCCAACCGTGCTTGGCGGGCCGAGGTGCGTAAACTTGGCCCATGCGTTCCAGTTCGTGTAAGTCAGATTCGTATTCGCCGTTGTTCCGTCAGCCCATTCGGTATCTGCCGGACTGAGAAGAGATGTAAATACGAGTTCGGTCTTGGCGTTGTAAATCCCTTGAAAGCCTCCCCGCGTGATCCAGACATTTGCGGTAAGCCGATCCTGATTCGCAGGCAGAGTTGGATCACCACCCCCATTGATGAATGTCGTCGTCGGCCCGGTCCAGACTGTGCCTCCGCGAGCGGATACGCCCATGGAGAACACTGTCAGTGCGAGCAACGATGCCCGAAGGATTGATTTGGTTTGAAGTTGCATAGCTGTTCGAGTGCCCACGACAAAAAGTCGCGGACCTGGTTTGATCACGATTAAAGCGACGCGCAGTTTCCCATGCCCGGCGCATGGATGGGATGGGAGAACCTTCCAATTTGTTCCCAACAGAAGAAAAGTTTTGGTGAACGATGGATCCAAAAATGAATCACTGAAGCGCCGACGGATGAATTATTCCCACCGGCACGACGGCGGATGGCGGGACTCGTGCCTGAAGTAATTGAACATCGGGCCGCAGTGCGTCTTTATGGAATCGAAAGCGGTGCGCCATTACGGCGTGTCAGCACGCGGAGGAAATCAACAATTGGAAGACAGTCGCATCATCTGTTCACCCCGGCATCTTGCAAGGGCTCGTTCTGATACGGGGTGGCCTCAACAACTAGGTGGCGGAATACTTTTCGCGTTCGGTTGCGCTCGGCTCGCGGAAATCACTGAGCCTGCCCTTTTTCACGGAGCCGTCCTTGGACTTCAAAGTGATCTGTGGCGCCCAACCGGCTTTGGCTTCAATCACACTTTCCACCACGCCGATGGCGCGCGTGAGCCGGTGGACCATGATCTCGCCGAGATAACCTTCGCCTGTGGCCGGTATTTTAGTTTTGCCCATGTCCAACAGTGTGCGGGAAAATCCGGCGGGTTCAATGCTTGAATGGAGCGGGCTTGGCGAGCACACGCTGATCAAAAGAGCTGACTCGTCGGGCCGTAGTTTGACGAAGGCTGAAAGCCGAGAATATGACAGCCCGGGGTGAAGCCCCGGGTTAATCATCAAAAAAAATCCCAAGCCCTGTAATGGCGGCAGAAGTCTCGCCAACCGCACGGTGGTTAAGGAAACACTGATTTAATTGTTTTGGTTTTGATGTTTATTGGAGACGGGCCGGGTTTGTTTTTCTAAACTTGGGGGCATGACGCATCAGCCGAGTTTTTCCCAGGCGGAGTTTGCCGACAAGAAGAAGATCACCCGCCGGGAGAAGTTTCTGGCGCGCATGGAAGCCCTTATTGCGTGGGCCAAACTGCTGGCGGTCATCGAACCGTTCTATCCCAAGGGCGAACGCGGCCGGCCGCCCATCGGGTTGGAGCGGATGTTGCGGGTCTATTTCCTCCAGCAATGGTATGGCCTGGCGGACGAAGCCCTTGAAGACGCGCTCTACGACAGTCAGGCCCTCCAGGGATTTGCCCGCATTGATCTGGCGGCCCAGGGCGTGCCTGACGCCACCACGCTGTTGAAATTCCGCCGCCTGCTCGAAACGCACGACCTGTGCAAAGGCATCTTCGCCGCCATCAACGCCGACCTGACCGCCCGCGGCCTGCTGCTGCGCGAAGGCACACTGGTGGACGCCACACTGATCGCCGCGCCCTCATCCACCAAGAACCAGGAACAGAAACGCGACCCGGAGATGCACCAGACCAAAAAGGGTAACCAATGGCATTTCGGGATGAAGGCACACATCGGCGCGGATCGGGACAGCAAACTGGTTCACACTGTGATCGTCACAGCGGCCAATGTTGCAGACGTGACGAAGACGTCGGAACTGCTGCACGGCCAGGAGAAACAAGTTCACGCCGACGCCGGTTACACGGGCGTGGAGAAGCGCGCGGAGATCGTGGCACTGAACCGTCCGATAGACTGGCAGGTTGCGCGCAAACGGGGGCAGCTCAAAGCCATGGTTGAAGGTGCCGAGAAAGAAGCCCTCAAGGCAGTCGAGAAAGCCAAAGCCTCAGTGCGGGCGTTCGTGGAACACCCCTTCCACATTCTGAAGAATATTTTCCGGCATCGAAAGGTGCGCTATCGCGGACTGGCCAGGAACGGGCATCAACTCTACACGCTCTTTGGACTCGCCAATGTGGTGATCGGAGCACGAACGGCCACGACGTGAAAAAACCATGAACCACCATGAATCAAACCGGTTGAAGCGGTGAAAAACAGGCGGCCCAACCCCGCCACCAAACCAGAACCGACCCGCGAACCCAAGCCGCCAGAAGTATTTTCCAGGCCGCTTGAGGATCATAAGCCATTAGTACAAACTGAAATTTGAAA